>CAXTSX010000033.1:0-37323 GCA_964247085.1 uncultured bacterium | reverse complement strand
CCAATAACAGCAACCTTGGATCGCCTTGAGCCTGGTAAGTCGCCAGCAGAACATACTACGCTATATCAAGGCGCAATCAACATGATTGATATCTTAAAGACAGAACTAGGTAATAAATAGCATAGGCTTGTGCAATTCTCCAGATCTGCGCATTAAACAATAAACCTCGCCCAAAGTATCAGCATAACCACATTATTCAAAAAAACAACCAGCTCATGAAACAAACTTTACGGACTCTCGCCATCCTCTGTTGTTTAACAAGCAACTT
Organism: uncultured bacterium; assembly: GCA_964247085.1. Classification (GTDB taxonomy): domain Bacteria; phylum Cyanobacteriota; class Cyanobacteriia; order Cyanobacteriales; family Chamaesiphonaceae; genus JAAFHZ01. The sequence continues at coordinate 37,055 of CAXTSX010000033.1, read as the reverse complement.
TGCGCTATTTTCAAGTGCAACTAGTGCTTCCCAAAAACTAGTAGTCAAGTTCTACTGTGGTCAAAGCTTTGATCCTGATAGCAATAAAATTATTCTCGCTACTTTAATTGCAACCTCCGCTCGCCGCGAGCCAGTGGCTTTTATTCAGTGGAAATCCAAAGCCTTTGGTAAAAAATTTACTCCCAAAAATCGTTGTGCGATCGTCTCACCCAAATTACAACAAGCCTGGCAAAGTCAGCGGCTCAATTATCTAACAGCTGGTACTAATTCGAATAACCAAGGAATTATTTGTGGCAGTAGCACCAAAACCCAGTGCAACGATTCCAATATGTTGTTTACTCTCAATAGCGGTGCTGATGCCGTAGAGGTGATCGGTCAAATTAGATCCATTCAATCAGGCAAAATTGAAAATCCGATCGCTCAAAGCTCTGGCCGTAATGCAGTGGACATGCAAGAGTTCGTCGAACAACTCAACAAAAAATAGCGATCGCTATAGCTCTATAGTCTTAAGAGCTATAGCTTTTTTAATTTAGCTCAACACAAAATCCACTGAATGAGTCCAAGTTTCCCCATTCGCCACCTGAATTAGATCGGCTTCCGTATTCATCGCATTGCGTCGCGCCGTCCACGGCTCAATACAATAGAAATCCTTCTCCGGCACCGTCCAAAATACCACATGACCATGGGGGTAAGTCCAGTCCATCGTCATAGTCTGGCCACCGGCCTCGGTTACCTGTACCTGAGACTGCTGTAAATCGCTAAACACAATATCAATCTCCCCCGCTGCATAATCAAAACTACCAGAGTAAGGATGAGCCGTCCCCTGCTTATCGAAATATTCCGAACTAGGAATTTGGAACTTTAAACCCGGTTTATCAGCAGCTGCAAAATAAGGATGATAGCCGCTTCTACCAACAGTCTGATGACAAAATCGAAGGCTTTAGCCGCTTTCTGGTACGGGTTTGGCCCTATCGGTGGCTCCTCGCCCAGGCGATTTCTATTAACGTAGCGATCGGACTGCTCTCCCTGGCCTCCCCAGTTATGATGCAACTCCTCACCGACGACGTATTAGTGCGTGGTGATACCCAACTGCTCACCACTGTAGCGATCGGGGTAATCTCCTTAAACTTAATTCAACGAGCGATCGGCTTGGTGCAATCCTTCATCATCGGCCACTTTGGTCAACGCCTCCAACTGGGCTTGATTTTTGAATATGGACGACAGCTACTACGCTTACCTTTGTCCTACTTTGAAGGACGGCGCAGCGGGGAAGTAGTCAGCCGAATCCGGGATGTTAGCACCATCAACAGTCTGATTTCGCAAATTGTCCTGGGGTTACCCAGTCAATTTTTCATCGCGATCATTTCCTTCGGTTTGATGCTTTTCTATAGTTGGCAACTAACCCTGGCCTCTTTACTCGCTTTTGTCGTGATCACGCTCATTAATCTCATGTTTCTCCCGGCCTTGCGGCGCAAGACTCGTAGCCTGATTGTCTTAGGTACCGAAAATCAAGGCTTTTTGGTGGAAACCTTTGGTGGTGTACAGGTGCTGAAAACCACCCAAGCCACGCTGCAAGCCTGGGACGAGTACCAAGCCAACTATGGTCGTCTGATGAATTTGGGCTGGGATACTATGAAGCTCCAGCTCTTCAGCGGCACCATTACCGGCACGATTTCTACTTTCATCAATATTGCCCTGCTGTGGCTAGGTAGTTATTTAGTGATCGATAAAACCTTGAGCATTGGGCAGCTGATGGCCTTCAGTGGCCTGAGTGGCAATTTCCTTGGTTTTTTGGGATCAGTAATTGGTTTGGTGGATGAATTTATCACCGCCCAAATCGTGATTCAGCGCCTCAATGAAGTAATTGATACCACTGCCGAAGATAGTAACGACACTAAAAAATCTTGGGTGCAAATCAAAGGTAGTCACGACATCACCTGTCATCAATTAAATTATCATCACTCTGGCCGCATCGACCTGCTCCAAGATTTCTCTCTGACCATTCCCGGTGGTAAAGCCACGGCGCTGATTGGTCAATCGGGCTGTGGTAAAAGTACCCTCGCTAAATTGCTAGCAAGTCTCTATAACTCCCAGTCTGGCAATATCCGCTACGGTGATTTCAACCAAAACGATATTTCTCTCGAATGTTTGCGTCAACAGGTAGTATTAGTACCGCAAGAACCGCATTTTTGGAGTTGATCGATCGCCGATAACTTTCGCTTTAGCTATCCGCGCATTGGCCTGGAAGAAATTGTCAGAGCTTGTCGGATTGCTGGGGCTGATGATTTTATCAGCGAACTGCCCGACCAATATCAAACCGTTCTAGGGGAATTTGGTGCCAACCTGTCCGGTGGTCAACGACAACGCTTAGCGATCGCCCGTGCCATCGTCTCTGATCCGCCAGTTTTGATTTTAGATGAGTCTACTGGTGCCCTCGATCCGGTCAGCGAAGCCAAAGTACTCGATAGTTTGCTGCAGCACCGCCAGAGTAAAACCACGATTCTAATCAGTCACCGCCCCAAAGTCATTCAACGTGCCGACTGGGTAGTCTTCCTAGAAAAAGGCCACTTAAAAACTAGCGGTACCCCCGCCGAATTGCGCCATCAACCTGGTGAACACTTAGATTTTCTGGATGCCGTCATTCCTGTTATGAATGACTCGGTAGTAATCACAGCAATTAAGGAGAATAGTCATGCTATCTGAATCCAATTCTAAGGTAGATTTGACCTCAGTGGAGATCGATCGAACAGAAGATAGTTCCAATCTCCAGGCTTTCCGACCAGAACGTCCGATGCAGCCAGCGATGCCAGTCAATGAATTTTTACCCTCGGTTAGTAATTGGTTGATTTTTGGCGGTCTGGCTGTAGTGGTCGCTCTAGCTGTAGCGATTCCTGTTTCGGCGTTGCTAAAATATAAAACCACCGTCCAAGCCCAAGCCACCGTGCGCCCGGCGGGAGAACTGCGCCTCGTCCAAGCATCCACGGCGGGCAAGATTCAATCAATTCGGGTAAAACGGGGACAAACAGTTAAAAAAGGTCAGGTGATTGCCACTATCGATAACTCGAGCTTGCTCACCAAACAAAATCAACTCCAAAACCGGATCAAGCAACAACGATTGCAGCTGACTCAATTTAATGCTCAGATCAGCACCTTTGATAGTCAAATCACTGCTGAGAAAGCTCGCAATCAGGCCATGATCACCACCGCCGAAGCGGAACTAGCTGGAACCCGTCGCAACTATCAAGACAAACAAACTAAATCTGTCACTGAATTAGCCGAAGCGGAAGCGAAGTTTAGATCGACCGCCGCCGCTTTGCAGGCCGCTAAAGAAAAAGCAGAACGCTATCGGGAAGCTAAACAAGCCGGTGCTATTTCCAAAAACCAAGTCGCTGAAGCCGAATTAGCTTTTAAGCAGCAAGAACAAGAATTCTTGGCCAGCAAAGCCACTGTGCAACGGGGACGCGCTGCTCTGAACCCCAATGCCGCCGAAGTATCGATCGCCGATCGCCGGATTAACCAAGAACAGAATGCGGGTCGCGCCACTTTAGCTAATCTCGATCGCGAAAAGAAAGCCCTGATGCAACAGCAAATGGAAGCCAAAAAAACAGTTTGAACAAGATGTCTTGGAACTGCAACAAATCAAAGTCGAACTGCAGCAAATCATGATTACAGCCACCGCTGACGGAATTATTTCTCAACTCAACCTCCGTAATAGCGACCAAACGGTTCAACCCCGAGAAGAAATTGCTCAAATCGTTCCCAGTAATACACCTTTAGAAATTAAGGCCGCTGTAGCACCTGCGGATATGGGGAAAATTAAAAAAGACCAGAGCGTACAGATGCGCCTCTCAGCTTGTTCTTACACCGATTATGGCACTTTTAAAGGCGCTGTCAGTCAAATTTCTCAGGATACGACTAAAGTTTCGGCTAACGATCCGGCTAGTAATCCCCTCGCTGGAGCCAGCAAGTCCCCAGCTTTTTACGAAGTGACTATCTTACCAGTCAGTCAAGCGATCAGTCAGGGTAAAAATCAATGTGCACTACAGTTGGGCATGGAAGGGCGAGTTGATATCGTCACCGAAGAAGAATCTGTACTAAGATTTTTGTTGAGAAAGGCCAGATTATTAGTCGATAAATAAACAGTTGCTACAACATCACTTCGTATTTGCCCAAGCCAGACATCGATCGAGAGATTTTTGCATTGCTAAGGGATCAGCGTAAAATCGATGACCATGACCAGGTAAAACCCAACTAAATTGATAGTTATTCAACTTCGCTAAAGAAACCACCTGCTCCGCCCACGAATACCAGCAAGCATCCCGGAAAGCATACAGATGCTGTAACTTTTCGCTATAGGCTAAATGATCACCAGTGAACAGGAATTTGTTGTTGTACAACAACACCGTATGACCACGGGTATGTCCTGGCACCGGAATAATCAGCATATCCGAAATCAGTGAAATCGGCTCAGCACCAATAATTTGTTCCTCCACCACCTCCGTACCACTACACACATCATCACGATGCAGGATTCTGGTACAACCAAAATGATCGTGAAATTTTTGATGATCAGCTACATCGTCACGATGAGTAAGATATAAATACTTTACACCTCCCAGAGCTTCAATTCTCTTCACCAGTGGTGGCGTAAAACGCGGCGAATCCACCAAAATATTTCCCGTCGGCAATTGAATCAAATAACTAGCCGCCCCATAGGACTGCTCGGAATGATAACCACAATGATAGACATTGTCGGCAATCAAAATCGGGAAACTGGCTTGGGCGGCAGTAATATCCGTGGGCTTCTCCACCGTTCCGATCGAAGCTGTCGGACAAGAGAGTAAAGCCTGCATCGCCTGTCTGCGTTCAGCAGCATCTTGGGGCTGATGATAAACCGCCGATTGACTACCCGATCGATTAAAAACAGTGGGAGCCATCCAACGACAGGTATCGCAATCGATGCAGCTAGAATCCACATAAAGATCGCCAGCAGTATTCTCAGACCGCCGGTGAGCAAGGTGAGCCATAATAATACCTAGAACTCATAGTTACTATTATTTTAAATGTTCTACCGCACTGTCCCAGCGCAAACTCAAAGAATTTAGCACCACACTAATCGAACTCATCGCCATCAAAGCCCCGGCTGCCGCTGGACTGAGGGTTATCTGCCAAGCAAACAATAGACCAGCGGCTATCGGAATACCTAAACAGTTGTAGATTACCGCCCAGAAAAGATTCTGCTGAATTTTGCGGGTAGTGGCCTGAGCTAGCCGGATGGCTTGACCGACCCCCGTGAGTTGATCGCGCATTAAAATTACATCGGCGGCTTCGATCGCCACATCAGTACCAGTATTAATAGCGATGCCGACCTGGGCTTGTGCTAAAGCGGGGGCATCATTCCAACCATCACCGACCATTGCTACTCCGCCAGCCGCTTGTAGTTGAGCGATGATCGCCGCTTTTTGGGCAGGGCGACAGTTGGCATGAATCTGCTTAATTCCTAACTTTTGAGAAATATCAACAGCAATTTCCTCTCGATCGCCAGTCAGTAATACCACGTTTAAGCCCAGATTTTGAAGATCTTGCACTGCTACTAGGGCATCAGGGCGTAGCTGATCAGTGATGCCAATTAAGCCTAGTAACTGGTGGTCGATCGCTACATATACCAAAGTTGGGGGAGCCTGCCCTGCAGCTGTAACTGGTGATTGCCACTGGGGAGTAATTTCAATGCCCTGCTGCGCTAGCCAATCCAGATTACCCATCACAATTCTCTGACCAGCAGTGCTCTGGGCGACTACGCCCAAACCGGGCACAGTTTCACTAGTATCGAGAGGAAGAGCGGCATAACCTTGAGCGGCGGCATAAATGGCGATCGATTTTGCTAAGGGATGGGTCGTAGCCGCAGCGGCCATGGCCACTAATGGCCAAAATTCAGTGGACGGTAGATCAGTTTGACAGCTAACTACCTGCGGTTTTCCCAGAGTCAGTGTGCCGGTTTTATCAAACACTACTGTTTTTAAGCTGTTCATCTGTTCTAAGATGTCGCCACCCTTAATTAGCAAACCCTGTTTCGCTCCAATCCCCGTCCCGACCAAGATGGCGGTGGGAGTGGCCAAGCCCAAAGCACAAGGGCAAGCAATCACCAACACGGCGATCGCCATTTTCAGGCTAAATAGGATTGGTGCAGTGGGCAAATTTATCCAGTAAGTACCCAGTAGGTACCAACTCAAACCCGTCAAAGCGGCCAAACTCATTACCACATAGGTAAAATAGCCTGCCGCCACATCAGCTAATTTTTGAATTGGTGCTTTACGGGCTTGGGCATTGGCCACCAATTCCACAATCTTGGCGAGTACTGTTTCCGCTCCTATTTGCTGAGTCTCGATCGTCAGGGGAGCCGACTGATTGATCGTACCAGCCGTTACCTGATCACCTATTTTTTTAATTACCGGCAAGGATTCACCGGTGAGCAAAGCTTCATCGATCGCACTCTGACCAGCGCGGATTTGGCCATCCACCGGGATGCATTCACCAGGGAAAACCTGCACTTGCTCGCCGACTTTAAGTTGAGCTACCGGAATCTCGATCGTCCCCTCACCCATCACTAAATGAGCGGTGGGGGGTTGCAACGCCAGCAGCTGATTGAACTCGCGGGCGGCTTCCTGTTTAGCGTATTGCTCTAGGCTTTTGCCCAACAGCATGGCACCCACCAACATCACCGGCTCATCAAAAAAGCATTCCCACTGTAACTGTGGCCAAATCAACGCCACCATGCTGGTTAAGTAAGCAGTGCCGGAACCCAAACCCACGAGAGTATGCATATTCGGACGACCCGCCGCTAGGCTGCGCAGGCCATCCACCAAAATAAATCGACCAGGAAAAGCTAAGGCAATAGTAGCTAAGCCCCAATGCCACCACACCGACTCCCAGGAGTTCATGGCGTGTTGATGGGGTAAGAAGGCGGACTGTCCAAAGTGACCAATCACCGACAAAGCTAGCAAAGTGATGGCGATCGATAGCCGACCAATTAATTGCCGATTACGCTGCGGATCAACCTGGGGCAAGAAATTTTGAGCAGTACGTAACTGACTGGGAAAGCCTTGATTCGTTAATTGCTGGGCCAGATCGATCGGACTGACTTCCAGGCCATGTTCTACTACTGCCATGGCCGTTAGCAGATTAACGCTCGCCGTTGCCACTCCGGGCATAGCCAACAACTGTTTCTCCACCGCCGCCGAACAACCGGCACATTGCATCCCTTGAACATCAACCAAAGCCTTTTGTAGTGTTGCGGTCTCGGTAGCCATCTCTGAAATCTTCATGCCTCTTTAGCTTTTTCTAATTTTCAATTTTAAGGATTTTTCTTTGGTGAATGGTAAATAACCACCTGACCTTCATAATTTGCAACATGCTATCTGAACAAAGTCTAACGATTTTAGCGCTATCCTAGGGAGGAAATTATCTAACACCTCATCTTTGCACCATGCCCAGAACTCAGAAGAACGATAACTTTATCGATAAAAGCTTTACGGTAATGGCCGACATGATCCTGAAGATGATGCCGACCAATAAAAAGGCCAAGGAAGCCTTTGTTTACTATCGAGATGGTATGTCTGCCCAGGCCGATGGTGAGTATGCCGAAGCCTTGGAAAACTACGAAGAAGCCCTCCGCCTAGAAGAAAATCCCTACGATCAAAGCTACATTCTTTACAATATGGGCCTGATCTACGCCAGTAATGGCGATCATGCCAAGGCTTTAGAGCTATACCATCAATCGATCGAACTCAATGCCCGTCTTTGCCAGGCTCTTAATAATGTCGCGGTAATTTATCATTACCAGGGCGAAAGAGCGCAAGAAGATAATGACATGGACGGTGCCGAAGAACTATTTAATCAGGCGGCATCCTATTGGAAGCAAGCAGTGAAGATTGCCCCCAACAATTACATCGAAGCCCAAAACTGGCTCAAAACCACCGGACGCTCCACCGTCGAAGTCTTCTTCTAGCGGATTCTCTCGCCCTAAATTAAACATATCTTCTCCCCAAACCCATGCTCGATCGCGACCAAGTACACAAAGTTGCCCTACTCGCCCGCCTCCAACTCACCGAGGCCGAAGAAGAAAAATACGCCCAGCAAATGAGCAGCATTTTGGGCTACTTCGAGCAACTCAGCGAACTAGACACCGAAAATGTCGAGCCGACCCTGCGGGCGATCGATCTGCAAAATATTACCCGCCATGATGCCCAGAGCAGTTATACCAACCTAGACGGAATTTATGCCGCCGCCCCAGCGATCGAAGGCGAGTTCTTCCGGGTACCCAAAATCATGGCCGATTAACCAGCAGTCTTCTGCTTTAACCATTCTAAAACAGCTGCCGCGTGGTCTTTGACCTTCACCGATGTCCAGATAAAGGCGATATTGCCCTGGGGACTTATCGCAAAGGTCGATCGGACAATCCCCATATATTCTCTGCCCATAAATTTTTTGAGTTGCCACACCCCATAAGCTTCCGCCACATGGTGATCTGGATCACTTAATAAAGTAATGTGCAGATTTTTCTTACTAACAAATTTGCTGTGTGACGGAATAGAATCCGGGCTAATTCCCACAACTGTAGCGCTCAGTTTCGTAAATTCCGGGAGCAGAGCCGTAAAATCCACAGCTTCGGTGGTGCAGCCTGGGGTATTGTCCTTCGGGTAAAAATATAGTATTAGCCACTGTCCCTGAAAATCTGACAAAGTAATTATTTCTTCCGATTGATTCGCCAATTGAAACGGCGGTGCGGGTTGATTAATATTAGGAATAGACATAATGTTTTGGAGAGAAATAATAATTACAAATTGAATGTCAAAATGTAATACTTAGAATAGATTTTATGGATCAAAACTGCAGTTGATTTTATGTTAGATTCAAACCAGCATAAAGTGAAATCTTCTAGGTAGTCTATGATACCAAAAGCATTTACTGACTATAAAAATCGAGCTTGTTGCCAAAAAGGTGCCTTCCGTTCTCGCCGCCAAGGCTGGTGGGAAAAACTAATCTCACTATTTGGTTTTTATCCATTTAATTGTTCTAATCCGCAGTGTGGAGAACGTTTTTACAAACACTCTAGAAGAGGTTAATTAGCCGGGGTTTTGACCCGTTCTTCAATATCTATGAGCGTGCTGAGAACCAGCCGTTTAGCTTGCAATTGCCAGCCCCATTTTTGCAAAGCAATCGCCCCAGCCACACCAACTACTACCCCGATGTAATCCAGGGGTTGGTTGGCAGCAATTCCAAACAATAAACCCAAGCCAGCAATGCCCCAAAAAGGTAAAGATACCGCCTGACGCTGCTCTTCTACAATTTTAGCAATACCGCCATTTGGTAGTTCTGCTTCCAGTTGTTTTTTAATTTCAGCCTGCTCCTTACGAGATACTGATAGTCCAAATTTTTGGCGCAATTTTTCGATTTTTCGGGCATCGCTACTGTATTCGGTCAACTGATCTTCTGCTAGCAAAATTAAACGTTCGTACTGTGCCACGCAACTAACTCCCAATATTTCCTATCATTAAGGATAGCAATCTCGCTTCGGAACTACAATCTATGCGCTTGCCATCATTTTGGATCCGGGTCATTGGACTGGCGATCGTTTTAATTCTCGGTCTGTGGTTAGTTAGCTCCATTTATGGTTTGTACAGCCAAGTAGCTTTAACGGCACCTTGGTTAGCCAATATTTTACTGGCGACGATCGTGGCATTGATTTTGGGATCGATCGGACTCCTCCTTTACTATGGCGGGGTTTTTAATCAAGGCTTTAAACGCCAAAAATCTAAATCCAAGCCAGTAGTACCAGCCGATCGGCAGTCCGCCGCGCAGGTCAATCTGGATGCTACTAACCTACAGGTGCAACAGATCCAAGATGAGGTCGCCCGGACAGCGCTGCTCGCTAGATCTGCTGAAATTGCCGAAAGTATGAAGCGGGGGCCAGTGCGGATCATTATTTTTGGCACTGGTTCAGTAGGTAAAACTTCCTTGATCAACGCTTTGACCGGGCAAATTGTCGGCGAAGTAGGAGCCGTAATGGGTACCACCGCTGGAGCCCAGGAATACGCTTTGAATCTGCGCGGTTTGGAGCGACAAATTTTGTTAATCGATACTCCGGGAATTTTGGAAGCGGGTCTGGCCGGGACGGAACGGGGACGGTTGGCTCGGGAAGAGGCCGCTGCTGCCGCGATGGTGGTGTTTGTGGTCGATAATGATTTGCGGGATTCGGAGTTGGAACCATTGTTAACCTTGGCCGAGGTAGGTAAGCGATCGATCTTAGTTTTCAATAAGGCTGACTTGTATCCAGCTGCTGATCGATCGACCATTCTAGATAAGTTGCGATCGCGAGTTGCCGGGGTGATTCCACCGGATGATGTGGTGGCAGTCATGTCTCAACCTCGGGCAGTGTCCCTAGCTGATGGCCAAAAATTTCAGCCCAAACCGGAGCTCAATGATTTTTTGCAACGCTTGGCCGATATCTTGAGATCGACAGGCGAGGATTTGGTGGCCGCGAATATTTTGCAGCAGTCCCAACAGCTCAGTGGGGCGGCCAAGGAGCTAATTGATGCCGAGCGGCTGCGGCAGGCCAATAAAATTGTGGACAAGTATCAGTGGATTAGTGCCGGGACGATCGCGATTAACCCCTTGCCCTTTGTAGACATGATTTCAACGGCGGCTATCAATGGCCAAATGGTAATTGATATTGGTCAGGTTTATGGGTGTCAGATCGATCGAGAAACCGCTAAGGAGTTGGCGCTGTCTTTAGGAAAAACTCTCGCCGGGTTAGGAATTTTGAAAGGGGCAATTAAACTAGTATCCACAGCTTTGAAGATGACAGTAGCAACATATCTCTTGAGCCAAGCGATTCAGGGGGTGACGGGGGCTTATCTGACCCGGATTGCCGGTAAGAGTTTTGTGGAGTATTTTCGCCGTAATCAAGATTGGGGTGATGGCGGAATTACGGCGGTAGTGGAGGAGCAGTTTCAGTTGGCCAAGCAGGATGAGTTCGTGAAGTTGTTTCTAAAGGAGGCTGTAGGTCGGGTGATTAAGCCTTTGCAGCAGCGCGAGAAGGTAGAGTAGGTTGCTATGATGGTAATAGAATATTTTGCTAAATCCGATGTCTTCAGCACCAGAATTACCGGATGAGTTCGATCGAACTCTGGAAGGCTTGGCCGGAATGCAAGCCCAACTTAATCATGATCGAGCGCAGCAAACCTTACGCACCATGCTGGAGCGCAACGACCTCAGTCAGCGAGAACGGAGCAAACTAGCTGAAGAATTAGAAGAACTGGAAACCTGGCTAGGACGACTCGATCGCGATGCCATTCAAATTGCCGCCTTTGGCATGGTCGGACGCGGTAAATCTTCAATTCTGAATGCCTTGTTGGGTCAAGATGCCTTTGTCACTGGTGCCATTCATGGCGTGACCACCAAAGCCGACCGGGTCACCTGGCAAGTCGCTGAATGGCAAGATGAATGGGGTCTAGATCTGCCCACAGTATTGAATGAACAGATCGAATTTTTTGATACCCCCGGCATTGATGAAGTCAGCGGCACCCAACATGCCAACATTGCCTGGGAAGTAGCTCGGCAAGCGGACTTGATTCTGTTTGTAGTATCTGGGGATGTCACTGAAATTGAACGATCGGTGGTACAACAACTGCGCGAATTGGGCAAACCCATGCTCTTGGTCTTCAACAAAATTGACCAATATTCGGAGATCGATCGCCAGGCCATTTATCAAAAAATCTGTAACGAGCGGGTGCGTGAGCTACTGAGCGCCGAGGAAGTGGTGATGGTCGCGGCTGCGCCGCTGATCGACAAGTTGATTACCCAGTCCGATGGTCAGCAACAGGTCGTTACCGAGCGCGGCCAGCCCCAAATCGCCGCCCTTAAATCTAAAATTCTGCAAGTTTTATACCAAGAAGGAAAATCTTTGGTAGCCTTGAACTCGATGATTTCAGCCAATCGGCTCCAAGAAAAAGTAATTAACTGCAAAATGACTGGACGCGATCGAATTGCGAACGATCGGATTTGGCAAGCGGTCATGGCCAAGTCGGTAGCCGTGGCCTTAAATCCAGTGACAGCCCTAGATTTATTGGCCGGAGCAGCGATCGACGTAGCCATGATTGTGAATCTATCTAAGATCTACGACCTGCCTCTTACCAACCAGGGAGCCGCCAAGCTTTTCCAGACTATTCTGCTCGGGATGGGTGGCATTGCCACCGGTGAAGTGTTAGTAACCTTGGGGCTCAGCGGACTAAAAGGATTGTTGGGTATCGCTGCGCCAATCACTGGGGGGCTGTCGATCGCGCCCTACACCGCAGTAGCCGTCGCCCAAGCTACCATGGCCGGGGTGGCGACCTACAGCATTGGTCAGGTCGCCAAAACTTACCTAGCCAGCGGAGCTAGCTGGAGTGAGCATAGTCCCAAGACTGTGGTGAAAGAGATTTTAGCTACCATCGATGAAGACTCAATCATGAACCGCATCAAACAGGAACTAACCCACCAACTAGAACGTCCCAGTTGAAGTACACGCTAACTCTGTGACAGTTCCGAGTAATCAGTAAACTGTTACATCCCATACTTTTATCTCTAGAGCCCGAGATAGAATATGATAATAAGTATAAATAACTACTTGAAATATGCTGAATAACACATCTACCCTAGAGCAGCCAGCGGTAAATGCTGATCCAACTTTAATCAGCCGCTTAAATAAAGCTTTGTACTCGATCGATCAACAAGCCAGATTTTTGAATTTACAAGCTGAAGTAGAGAACTTGCTAGAAGAACTACAATCTCAGCACAAATTGACCAATAATTAGTATACAGAGACTCTCTCATATAAAAGAAAAGGCGATCAGTAATACTGACCGCCTTTTCAGTAAAGATTTACAGCCATTTTCTCGCCATTTCTGATAAAGTTATAAGTGATACTTGTTAAGAAACTTAATGTTCTGGCTGCGATCCATTGCGGCGATAGCAGTATTTTACTTTTCCGATCAGCATTGATCCCTAATTTAAAAAATTTGGAGAACCCTCATATTCAATGACTCTATCGCTCAATCAACCGCAAGCCACCTCCAAGTCTTCGGTAGCTCCGTTGGCTCCAGAGACGATCGCCGCCGCCGATCTAAAATTAAGAGATATCCTGAACACTCTCCCGCGCGAATTATTTCTCAAAGATAGTCGCAAAGCTTGGACACAAGTGGCTTTAAGCATTCTAATGGTGGCTTTGGGCTACCTCGCTATCACCTACGCCCCCCTATATCTATTACCATTTGCTTGGATCTTTACCGGTACAGCGCTCACCGGTTTTTTTGTGCTCGGTCATGATTGCGGCCATCGGTCTTTTTCCAACAAAAAATGGGTGAACAACCTAGTGGGTCACCTGGCTTTTTTACCGTTAATTTATCCTTTCCACGGCTGGCGCATTGGCCATAATCTGCACCACAAACATACCAACAAGCTAGATATCGATAATGCTTGGCAACCTTGGAAACAAGCAGTCTACCAAGATCTGAATATCGGTATGAAGGGTGTTTATCACGCCATTCGCGGCAAGCTGTGGTGGACTGGTTCCATCTTTCACTGGGCATTAGTAAACTTTGACTGGACTCGTTGTCAAGGTAAAGAGCGTCAGCAGATGCGTTTCTCTACTTTATTTGTCATCATTGGTGGTGGCATTAGTTTGACGGCTTTAACCCTGACCACTGGTTGGTGGGGTTTAGTGAAATTTTGGTTAATGCCTTGGCTGGTATATCACTTCTGGATGAGTACTTTCACCGTAGTACATCATACTGCTCGTAATATCCCCTTTGCACCAGCAGACGAATGGAACGAAGCGATCGCCCAATTAACCGGCACCGTCCATTGTGACTATCCCAAATGGGTAGAGGTGTTGTGCCATGACATCAATGTGCACTTACCCCACCATATTTCTACGGCGATCCCTTCTTATAACCTGCGCGCAGCTACTGAGGTTATTAGAGAAAAATGGGGTCATTATGGTCTCCAATCCAGAACCTTTAACTGGGAGCTAATGAAAGAAATCACCGAAGAATGTCATCTATACGACCCGGAAGATATTTACATGTCTTTTGGTGAATTCAAGACAGCTAATCGGTAGTTCTGGATAAGTTATTTAAAAAAGGCGGGGTATTTCACCCCACCTTTTTTATTGTCTGCTCATCATGGTAAGCAAACCCTGTTGACCGAGCAGTACTTCCCGCAAAAAAGCAACGATCGCGACCCAGACAATTGGGGTTATATCTACGCCACCGATCGGCGGAATTACTTTGCGAGTCAGGACTAAAACAAACTCCGTGGGGACAACTGCTAAATTAAATGGAAACTTGTTCGTTTCTACTTGGGGATACCAAGTTAGGACAATACGCACAATAAATAACAGAATATAGCCGCCTAACGTAATGCCCAAGGCCAGACTAAGAATATTGTTAGGGTCAGTCATCATAAAATATAGATTGTTCAGCGATTGGGAATAACTTCCACTATAATGGCTCTAGCCATTGCTGGAAATCTAGTAAGTAGCTAAAATTAAGAAAAATCGTTTTCGCTGAATATTTTAAGGATTAATATAATTATGACTCCCTCCTTAGCTAATTTTTTCTATAGCCTGCTCGTAGGCGGATTAGTCGTGGTAGTGCCTGCGACCATCGCCTTGGTTTTCATCAGCCAAAAAGATAAAGTGCAACGTTTTTAGGATCTAAATAATTACTTGTCTCGGCCTTAGTGGTGTTGTTCTGTTATGCCCTAAGGTTTTTTGCTGCCGACTTATTTACCTAATCACCAGATAGCGGACTATTAGCAGTGTTAAAATGGGAATAATTGTATCTGACCCAGTGCACTTGCCCGGCAAGCCTGGCCTAAGATGTTCCACTTGGTGGTGCCATCGAGCTGCTCTAGGAACTAAGCTAACTATCTGAGGATCTAACTGTGAATTTTGGCATTCCCGCTCCCTTATTATTCGGACTAATCTTGGTGGTGGCCTCAGCAGGTCTCTTTCTCACTAGCAAATTCAAGCCCGAGTTGCACCAGGAATCAGATAATATCTATGCGATTATTGGTTTTGTTTGTGGTCTGCTGTTACTAACACAACTAGATTTGGGGATTGGCATGGCCTTTCAACAAATGCTAATGATTGGTAGCGTCATCACTTTAATGTGGCAACATATGCAGGTCAGAGCCGAAAATAAACGACTCAAAGGTGGGGCCAGCAGTGGCGGACGGAATAGTAGCCGAGAAAGAGAACCAGCGGCGCGACGTTCTGGATACTCAGCCAAAATTGACGAAGAGCCCGAGTATGCCCCACCAGTAAGGAACTCTTCTCGCCGGTTAAATAGCGATCGGCAAGATGGTTGGAACAACTATGATGATGATTTTGAGCAGTCCGGACGGGATAACGGCCGCATGTTACCTGAATTTCGCAGGTCCAATCAGGTAGATGATCTGCCCCGTCGCCAAGATGAATATTCTGATTATGAAGCCCCGACACCGCGTGAATATGGTCGGCGCAGTGAAGCTAACAGCCCCGAACGTCCACCAGTGGAAAGATCCCGGCGAAGTCGGCGCTCTAATAATGACGAACCAGTAGCACCAGCTAAAAATCGGCGACGCTCCAGTATTGAAGATTCTGCCGATGAACCAGCGGCTAAGTCTAGTGCTTACGTGGATTATGAGCCAGTTGAACCAACAGCACCAGCGAATGGGGAACAGCCCATCCAATTTCCCGATCAGTATTAATTACAATTAATTCAATGTATTTTGCTCACTGGTATGTCTAAAATATCTGCTCTGCACCGTTTTCTGGTTTGGCCATTGGCGATTGGTATTTCACTGGGGGCGATGCCATTAATATCTCCAGTAGTGCAGGCAGCAGATGATGAGGAAAAAACTAATATCCAGGTCTACGACAAAGCGATTGCTGCGGTCGTTTCGATTCAGGTGGGTAGAGCGGTGGGGAGTGGCAGCGTTATTAGCGCTGATGGTTTAATTTTGACTAATGCTCATGTGGTAGAAGGGGCGCAGGGACAGCCGGTACAGGTAACCCTGTCCGATCGAAGGCAGCTGACGGGTAAGGTTGTGGGTTTTGCCAATGATGGCTTGGATTTGGCGCTGATTAAGTTAGATGGTGCCAAGGGGCTACCCAGCATGAAAATTGCCAGTGGGAAAGCTCGGGTTGGTCAACGGGCTTTTGCGATCGGCAATCCTTTCGGGAAGTTTCAGGGTACTTTCACGACCGGTATTGTCAGTCGGATCGATCGCCAGGAGGGTTTAATTCAAACAGATGCTGCCATTAATCCCGGAAATTCTGGCGGGCCGTTGCTCAATAGTAATGGTGAGTTGATTGGGGTGAATACGGCGATCTTTGCCAGTGGTCAAAACCCCGGTAATATTGGGATTGGATTTGCTATTTCGATCGATCGAGTGCAATCCTTCCTCACCGCTTATCGACAGGGCAATGTCAAAAGTACTCTAGCTCAGGGAAATAGTAGTGAACGCCGCCCTCAGCAAAAAATCAAGGTGCAGCGGCTGCCCCTCACCGGGCAGGTGATTTCAGCGCGTCTGGGCAGCGGTGATCTGATGCTGCCCACTAGCAATAGTTATGTCAATCTCTATGTATTTCGGGGAGTAGCTGGACAGCTAATCCGCATTGACATTGCTAGCCAAGAAATCAGACCAGGCTTGATTTTGCTTTCCCCCAAAGGCAAACTGATTGCCGAGACTGGTGGCGATGGTCGCACAGTCGCTACTCTCAAGGGTCGGCTACCAATCTCTGGCAACTATGTGGTTTTGGCGGCTAGTGGCCGCCAGGGTGGAGGTAGCTATAAAATCCGCGCCATCGGAGTACCAAAGTGACTAGCGCAAGCCCAACCAAGTAATCAGGTCTTGCTTGGTGAAAAATTCTAAAACCAGCAGCAACACAAAACCAGCCATGGCAAACCGACCATTGATTTGTTCGGCATATTGAGTCCAACCAAAGGCCGGATCCGGAGCTTTTTGGTCTATATCCAGGGCAGAAACTGAGGTTTTTTCGACATTGCTCATAAGTAATCGTCCGAAATTGTCATGAACATTCATCATACACAAAATCATGGCGGGGCTGGTGGGCAATTTCCTCTAGCAAACAACCTTTATGTCAGGATTTCACAGCCTCAATTGTTAAATTACTATGTAATTCATCCACTTCTTTTATTAAGTAGTTTATAAAGTTAAACCTGACACATTCAAATAGGTTAGATAAGATGATACAGCCACAAGATCAAACCATCGATATTCGCAACCGAGTGGTAGAGTCTGCCCATCGATTGGGAGTACAAATGAATGAACAAGAATTAGAACGGTGGATGAAATCGATTACTGAGACAACAGACGGTAATGATATCGTTGTGGATAAAGATACGGGTGTTTTTGGGCATAAAGTCAGTATGTTGGATTTCGATCCGCAGCAGCTAGCCAGGTTCCGAGCCATTGGCAAAATCGTAGAATTTGAAGATATTCCTGG
The DNA here is from genome assembly GCA_964247085.1 of uncultured bacterium. Taxonomy (GTDB): domain Bacteria; phylum Cyanobacteriota; class Cyanobacteriia; order Cyanobacteriales; family Chamaesiphonaceae; genus JAAFHZ01. Next base: position 19,504 of record CAXTSX010000033.1, on the reverse strand, counting down.
TGTGGTAGAGACAGCCTTAGCACTTTCTGGTTCAGCAGCTCAATCCAAAATCCAAACCTACCCCGGCGACTGTGATTACTTTGAGCGGGTAAATATTATTGCCCCTACCCGCACCGCAGCCTGTGAAATCCTAGCAAAAATAATCCGCGATAAGTCGCTCAATAGCTTGTCTGGAAGTAATTATCAGTTGCTGGAGGTAAAGTTTGGTAGTTATTCCCAAGAAGTAATTAGGGAAGCAAAAACCATGCGAACTGGCTCACCAATTAGCTGGTTACCCCGTGATATTAGTGCTAATCAGATTGAAGCGATCGATGTCCAAGGTAATCCTGTCATCATCACTTGGGAGTCTGTCGCACAGGATCCCGGTTGGTGCAAACTAGATTGGGTGATCGCAGACACTGCGCGTGGTCAATTATCCAATGCCAGTAATATCCTGGATGTCACCTGGGAAGCACCAGATGGAGTCATCACATCACTTGATGGCTATCTAGACGGCTACTTCCAAGAAATTTATTTGGATACTGAATCAGCCCCCATCTTTTCCAAGCTGGTAAAACAGTTTTCCACTGATGCGATGGATGTTTATGTAGCGCGCTTAGAAGGCGAAGTCAAAAAATGTGTTCAAGGCGACAATATCAACTACGGCAAAGCCGCCAAACGTCTTTACAACATTTTTCGATTAAATGGACGTTACGAAGAAGCAGCTTTTATGCGTGAATTGTTCGATGAACCTGCGGCCTTGCTCTATCAAGTTCATGCCCTCATGCGCACTGTCCAGGAAGCTACTGACAAGAGTACGGTCTTTGATATTGACAGTATTCTCAATCAAACTGACGACCTGATTTTCTCAGTTATCAAGGTATTAGAAGGGGAAGAAGAAGTAGAAATTGTTCGTCATTTGCTACGCTTATACCGCATTCTGTGCCGCCAAGAAAAAGGAAATCTTCTCCGTGACGAAGTAAATGTAGCACAGGCCGAAGTAATGAAAATAGTTAACAATTTCTTCTATGAAAAAATGACGGCAGTACCGACAATTAAAACCTATATCGAGGGTTTTCAGTGATAGGATTTAACATTTAAGATTGCTAACTAAACCCTGACAGATTTGCTTGCAGCAGATTGCAAAACAATTGCCCTTGCTGCATGGCATCATCTAAGGCAACATGTGACAATGGCAAGCCCTCCAACCATTCTTGGGGTAGATTTTGCTTGCCAGAGTTGCCATAGGTCTGTTTAAAGGTGGCCATCGCATAGGAGCGAATATCTAATGCAGAGTGCTCGAATGGACTATTCCCAACGAAGTTCATGAGATACCAGTAGATAAACATAAAGTCAAAAGCCACTGGGTAACCCACAAAAATTGGTTGACCAGGTAACGCCTGCAGCCACTCGTGGTATTTCTGCATAATCACTCTCGGCGGTTGTGGGTTGACTCGGCTAGCTGCCCAGGCAATGGGCTGTTCTGACCACCATTTCATGGTTTCGGGATGCCCTTGGGCCCCAGGCAATGTTTCTAAATTTGCAGAGAAGGTTGCTACCAATTGCTTATCGGCAGTGTAGGCGGCAGAGGCAAAGCTTAGCATTGAATGAGGCCCAGGAATCGGCCCATCGGATTCGATATCAGTACTTACATAAATTTCAACCATTAACTATACTTCCGGCTTATTCATAATATATATTTTTGAAGATACTCGATTATTGCGACCCTTATTTCTCAGTTCAAAAAATGAGGAGAGTACGAATTATAATGCATCTGGAATATCTAAGAAGCATATATTTTGTTCATGAAAAACATCCTACATATCACCCAGCGCCCACAATGGGAAAAGGCCAAGACCCTGGGTAGCTATCGGGGTGACACCTTAGACAGCGAAGGATTCATCCACTGTTCTACCGTAGCTCAAGTAATTGGATCAGCAAATCGTTTTTTCAAAAATCAAACAGACTTGGTGATTTTAGTGATTGAGATCGATCGCACTCAGTCTGAAATTCGTTATGAAGGGGAGGATGCCAATAATCTCTTTCCACACATTTACGGCGAGTTGAATATTGATGCCGTGGGACAAGAGCTCGCTTTGGCAGCGGGAGCTGATGGTTTGTTTATATTACCAGCCGAGTTAACAGCCTAACCAACCACCATCAAAAAGCAGACCCTCCATCAATTAAATTACAGCGTGCTGCTGGATGGTTTAGTCTGCGGTCTCCAAATCAATTCGGCTTCAGTGGTGAGCCGATCGATTAAGCATCAATAAACAAATCTTCCCCTTCTTGGGTGACCGCAAAGTTGGCGACATCGGTCGGGGCTTTACCCATCGCCATCATTTTCTGAGCGAAGCCTGGTAAAGGAATACCCACTACCGAATCTACCCACTCAGTGTTTTTACCAGTGCAGATTTCAAATTTAGAGCCATGAAAAGGGCAGGTGATCACGCCATTTTCAAATTTACCTTTAGCCATCGGCAAACCCAAATGCGGACATTTATTCGCGATCGAACAATATTTATCCCCCACCTTGGCCACTAAGACAGACTGGCCATTAGCGCTAGCCTTTAGTACTTTGCCAGAACTGACATCAGCCGTGGTGGCAATTTTGGTTTTAGTCATTGATATTCTCCCTCTCTAAAATTGATGATTAATTATGATTAGTTCTGAAATTTGTAGAAATAATTTTTAGATCATAGCAGGATGTTAATCGATCCATAATTTTCACCAATTTGATAATAAATTTATACCGATTTACTACTGGGCAGTCATGCCGCCATCAGCGGTGATAATCGAGCCGGTCATAAAAGAAGCTTCATCGGAGGCCAAAAACAATGCTAGGTTGGCAATTTCACTCGGTTCACCGGGGCGACCGATCGGCTGAAATCCATCGATCGAAGCATAAATTTTCTCTAGCCCACCCATCATCTCGGCATGGGCATAATTAATCGGCGTGTCCACCCAGCCCGGACAAATACAGTTACAGCGAATGCCCTGTTTGGCATAATCTAAGGCAATCCCCTTGGTGAGCATCACGATCGCACCTTTAGAAGCTGCGTATATAGATAAAAACGGTTCGGCTACCAAGCCATTCACGCTGGAAATATTAACGATCGCCCCAGCCTGTTGCCGCAGCATATGGGGAATAGCCGCTCGGCTACCATAGATATAGCCTTTGACATTGATATTTAGAGTTCGATCGATCACCGCATCACTCACTTCATGAAAAACTCCCGGCAGATTAACCCCCGCATTATTTACCAACACATCAATCCGACCATATAAATCCACGCAGCGCTGCACAAAACCATCTACTGTCGATGAGTTGCTAACATCTGCCACTACCGCCGTCGCCTCCCCACCAGCAGCCTGAATACCTTGTACTGTAGCAGCCACAGCTGTTTCATTAATATCAACACACAGCACCTTGCCACCTTCCAAAGCCAATCTTTCGGCGATCGCCTTCCCAATTCCCGACCCTGCCCCAGTCACGATACAGGCTTTAGCTGCTATTCTACCCATCAAAGCTACCCCGTTGTACTAATATTGAGTTCATACTAACTTCATCTAAAATTATCACCCTTGCACTTATGTTTGATCAGAGATCCCCTCTGTCTGGTAATAGTCCAGAGGCTGATAAAGTTGCCGATTCCTGCAAATTGCGGGTAAGTAACCTGGACAAAACATTTGCCTTCACTGGCAATAGAAAACTGAAAGTGTTGGACAACATCAACATTCATCTCAATGCCAACGAGTTTGTCTGTTTAGTGGGTGCTTCCGGATGTGGTAAGTCCACCTTACTCAAAATCATTGCTGGTTTAGAACAGCCCTCCGCCGGACAAGTATTATTAGAAGATGAGCTAGTAATAGGGCCTGGTGCCGATCGAGGGATGATATTTCAAAACTACACCCTCTTTCCTTGGCGATCTGTAGCCGAGAATATTGGCTTTGGCTTGGAATTACAAGGCTTGTCGAAGATCGATCGGCAACAACAGATCGCCTACTACCTAGAAGTGGTAGGGCTGACCAAGTTTGCCGACGCTTATCCCAAGCAACTGTCCGGCGGCATGAAACAACGGGTAGCGATCGCCCGCGCCCTCGCTAATCAACCCGCCGTGCTACTCATGGATGAACCCTTTGGTGCCCTAGATGCTCAAACCAAAGAACAGATGCAAAAATTTATGCAGGAGCTATGGGAACGCACCCAAATTACTATTTTGATGGTGACCCACGACGTGGAAGAAGCCATCTTCCTCTCCCAGCGCATTTATGTGATGGGTAGTCATCCCGGTTGCATTAAGGATGAAATCAAAGTAGAACTTCCGAAGCAGCGTGAGTTAGAGCTGAAAATGGAACCACAGTTCATTCAAGTTAAACGGCAAGTTGTGCACTCCCTGGGACACTAAATGACCATCTGTTTCAGCCCTCGATAATTTAGTCACTATTAGAAACCTTAGAAATTAGCACCACTAGCAACAGCATTATGGCAGCCCCTTCTTCTTCCGTCGATTCTCGCCGTAAACATCTACCGCCTTCCCCATTTTGGAGCATCCGGCAAGAACTCCCTCCTCGGCTCAAAATTTTAATGCCGATTATTGGCTTAACTGTTCCGCTTCTGCTTTGGTCGATTTTGAGTTATGGCGGCTTCACGTCAGCCACTTTCCTGCCTACACCCACCGCTGTTTTAGCCGCTGGCTGGAAAATGTGGCAAGAAGGAACTTTACTACCAGATGTTTTGATCAGTACGGGGAGAGTCCTGGGTGGTTTTTTAGCTGCGGCGATTATCGGCATTCCTTTGGGTTTGGCCACTGGTACTTTTCAGAGTATCGATGGTTTATTCAAACCGCTGGTAGGTACAGTACGCTACATGCCGGTTAATGCTTTTGTGCCACTAGTGATGATCTGGGTAGGGCTGGACGAAAATGCGAAAATCATCATGATTTTTTTAGGCATTGTCCTTTACAATGCCATCATGATTGCCGATGCGGTGAAATTCATCAGCAATGACTTATTAAATTCAGCTTATACCTTAGGTGCCAATCGCTTCGAAATTTTATGGAAAGTGATTTTACCAGCATCTTTACCAAGCATTTTGGATACATTGCGAGTGAACATTGCTGGGGCTTGGAATTTTTTGGTGTTTGCGGAGTTAATTGCGGCTCAATCTGGTTTGGGATTTCGGGTAATCCAATCTCAGAGATATGTAAATACTGACAAAGTACTGTTTTGTATTGGGCTAATTGGGCTAATTGGCTTAGTCACGGACTATATTTTTCATCGATTAACCATTATGCTTACTCCCTGGGCAGATCATAATAAAGCCTGAACTTGCTAGAGAACCAGATTTCAATAGCTGCTTGCACCTATTTAGTATTAAATTAGTCCTCAATAATTAAAAATTCACAAGTATTAAACATGCGTCGAAGAGATATTCTCCGTTCTTCTGCTTTCCTCACTATCGGTGCAGTTTCTACATCAGTCTTGGGCAGCTGTGGCCAACAAACCGCTCCCAAAGATGCGGCCAATCCTACTACAGCTAAAACTACTACCTCGAAAACACCTTTAAAAATTGCTTTAATTCCTTGGATTGGTTGGGGTAGTGCCCATCTAGCTGAAGTCAAAGGATTTTTTAAAGAAGAAGGAATTGAAGTTCAACACATAGCCTTTCAAAGCGTCACGGAAGTGAACACGGCGTTGTTATCCAAGAAGATCGATATGTCTTGGTTGGTGGCTCTAGATTTGCTGGTATTAGCTGCCAAAGCTCCTGATCTCAAGTTTATTTATGCTTCAGACTATTCAGGTGATGTAGATGCGATCGTCGGGAATGGCATTAATTCTCCAGCTGATCTGAAGGGTAAAAAACTGGCACGAGAAGACGTTCCCTATGAAGTGGTATTTACCAATAAGTATTTAGCATCGGTAGGGTTAACAGATAAAGATGTGAAAATAGAGTCTTTAGCCGTTGCGGATGCCCATGCGGCTTTTGTGGCGGGTAAAGTGGACGCGGCGACTATTTACGAGCCCTTTATTACTAAAGCTTTGAAGGGCAGACCAGGTTCCAAGGTGCTCTACACCGCCAAGGGCAGTAATACGATTGCCAATGGTTTAGCTGCCGAAAGCTCGGTACTGCAAAGTCGCAAAGCCGACGTGATGGCTTACTTGCGAGCGATCGAAAAGGGCATGAAATTTGCGGAAGCCAATCCTAAAGAGGCTAATGCATTGCTAGCTAAGTGGACAACAGCTGCCCCGGAAGAGGTGTCAGCACAAATTCCGCTGGTGCGCATCATGAATCTGGCTGCGAATAAGTCGATCGTTTTTGATGAGAAAAATCCGCTCAATGCTATTAACAGTATTGATTCGGCAGCACCATTACTGGTCAAAGCTGGCAAAATCACTAAGGTGTTAGCTGGTAAAGACTTGGTGGATAGCTCTTTTGTGAAAGCTCTCTAAGCTTGTTCACAAAAAACTATTAGCAGCAAACCATTAAGCGACGATCCGATCGAACATTTGATCGGATCGTCGCTGAGTTTTGGGGCGGTGATGGATAATACAGAAATGAATCAACAACAGGCCACCATTGCGGCGATCGCCACCGCCATTGTGCCCCAACAGGGCAGTGTCGGCATTATTCGCTTGTCAGGAGCAACTGCTATCGAGATTGCTCGTCAACTTTTTGATGCTCCGGGTCAACAAACTTGGGACAGCCATCGGATTCTCTATGGCTATATTCGTCATCCTCAGACTCAGGCGATCGTCGATGAATCCCTGCTGCTGATCATGGAAGCACCCCGTTCTTATACCCGCGAAGACGTTATAGAATTCCATTGTCATGGCGGCATGATGCCGGTACAGCAAGTCTTACAACTCTGTATTGAGGCTGGAGCCAAGCTAGCACAGCCCGGTGAATTCACCTTGCGGGCATTTCTGAATGGCCGAATTGACTTGACCCAAGCGGAAAGTATTGCCGATTTAGTAGGTTCCAAATCGCCAGCCGCAGCACAAGCAGCGCTAGCCGGATTACAAGGCAAGCTCCGATTGCCAATTCAAGAAATTCGCCAACAGGCTTTAGATATTTTGGCGGAGATCGAGGCGCGGATTGACTTTGCCGATGATTTACCGCCCTTGGATGTGGCCGCTGTTATTCAGCAAATCCAGGCCCTAGAGCAGCGGGTCGCGACCATTGTGGCGACCACCGATCGCGGCGAAATGTTACGGATGGGCCTGAAGGTGGCGATCGTTGGTCATCCCAATGTTGGCAAATCTAGTTTATTGAATGCTTGGAGCCAGTCCGATCGCGCGATCGTCACCGACTTACCCGGTACCACCAGAGATGTGGTGGAGTCTAATCTAGTAGTCGGGGGCATTCCGATCCAGGTACTAGACACCGCTGGCATTCGGGAAACCACCGATGTGGTGGAACAAATTGGGGTAGCTCGTTCCAAAACTGCTGCTCAACAAGCTGATTTGGTATTACTGACGATCGATGCCCAGCAGGGTTGGACAGCGGCGGAAGAAGATATTTATCAACAAGTAAATGGCAAGCCAATTATTTTGGTGATTAATAAGATTGATTTGGTGACGACAGCGCCCCCAATCCCGTCTCATATTCAATTTCAAGGGATGGTAGAAACAGCAGCGGTGCAAGTGGTGGGGATCGGCAAGTTAGAAGCAGCCATTCTATCCATTGTCCAAACCGGCAAATTACAAGCTGCTAATCTAGATTTGGCCATTAACCAGCGACAAGCCGAGGTCTTGACCCGCGCTCAAGTAGCCTTAACTCAAGTGCAAGAGGCGATTGCTCATGATTTACCCTGGGATTTTTGGACGATCGACTTACGTACAGCTATTCAGGCGTTGGGTGAAGTAACCGGTGAGGAATTAGTAGAATCGGTATTGGAACGAATTTTTAGTCGGTTTTGTATTGGCAAATGAATTATGGTCAAGCATTGGCCGCATAATTAGGGTTAATAATCCGATATTTTAAGATCATGCCCCCAGCAGTACCCCCCACCTCTGTTCCGCCTAAATTAACTTTTGGCACCAAAATGGCCTACGGCGCTGGGGATATGGGAGCCGCGATTACAGCGATGTTGTTATTGTCCTCTCTTTCGCCTTTTTTAACCAATGTGGCGCATCTGCAGCCCGGCTTGGCTGGCCAAAGTCAGCTCATCGGCAAAATTTGGGATGCGGTTAATGACCCAATTGTCGGCATGATGAGTGATCGGGGCAATTTGTTTGGTGAAAAAATTAAGCAGCGCTGGGGCAGACGCTACCCTTGGATGTTGGTGGGAGCCATTCCCTTTGGTCTGTTTTTCTTTTTACAATGGCTAGTTCCCTTCGGCGTAGAAAATCAATGGGGCTTATTTGCTTTTTATACGCTCATTTCCATTTTGTTCAATACTTTTTTTACAGTAGTAAATCTGCCCTATACCGCATTGACAGCGGAATTGACTAAGGACTACGACGAACGGACCAGCCTTAGCAGCTTTCGCTTTACCTTTTCGATCGGCGGTAGCATTTTAGCGTTACTGATCGCCAAAGCTGCTTTCGAGGTGAAAATTCCCGCTGCTCAACAATATTTGTTAGCAGGCAGTATTTGCGCGGTAATTGCGGTGCTGCCATTGTTTTGGGCAGTCTTTGGTACTCGGCGGCAGGCCAACTTAGCCACTTTAAATGCCGAGGAACCAGCCCCAACAGCCCCCATCGGCTGGCGAGAACAAATTCGACTGACTTGGGCTAATAAGCCTTTTTTGTATGTTATTGGTATCTATTTGGCTTCCTGGTTCAGCTTACAACTGACGGCAGCAGTGATTCCTTATTTTGTAGTGAACTATATGCAGTTAACCGACAAAGACTGGCCAATGGTCACGCTAGCTGTACAGGGTACGGCTTTGGCCATGTTGTCGGTGTGGAGCAGACTGTGCCAAAAGCTGGGCAAAAAAACGGTGTATTTTTTGGGCACTACTGTCTGGATTGTGGCGCAAGGGGGACTGTTTTTATTACAACCCGGTCAAGTTGTCTGGATGTATGTATTGGCAGTGATGGCTGGGATTGGAGTATCTACCGCATATTTAATTCCTTGGTCAATGTTGCCGGATGTAATTGAGCTAGATGAGCTAAATACTGGTCAGCGGCGCGAAGGATTTTTCTATAGTTTTATGGTGTTCACCCAAAAAATTTGTTTGGGTATTGCTGTCGCACTGGTGCTGCAAAGCTTGGAGTGGACTGGTTATAAACCGCCCGTGAACGATGTGCCCCAGGTGCAGCTACCAGCAGTTATAAACGCAATCCGCTGGTCGATCGGACCAATTCCGACGTTGTCTCTCATCGGTGGTTTAGTCTGTGCCTACTTTTACCCCATTACCAAGGAACGGCACCAGCAAATTTTGTTAGATTTAGCCGATCGCAAGGCGAATCAAAATTCAACAACTCTTTGATGGCGTAGGTGGTCGGGAGCATGTTTTTGCGATCGCACACTTCAGTTGGTTGGGCGACTCCGCCAATGATACCAGCTCCAGAGGCTTTATCGATGCCCGAACCAATGTAGACCCGGCCTTGCTGAACGGCGGTTTGAATTTTGGCTGAAACAATTCCGCAGCGTTGTTTCGGGGTGAATTTGGTGCCAAAATATTCGCTTTTTCAAATAATTAAAACTGCTTCTTCTGGGTTGATTAATTGCTTCGGGCTATTCTCACTCACAATTATTGACTTGTTATTTTAGGCAACTGATTCCCACAGTATCTTGTGCTTGCTGCATCTCTACGAAACCTTCATTTTTTTTAATTTAAGCCTGAGCAGTTACGAAAATAGATTCACTAAACAAAAATGAGCTGAGGAGCAGCTGGTCAAAAATTTAGTGCAGTACTCATAGCCACCACCAAAAAAACAATATTCTGAGAATTACTTACTTTTTCTCACTGACAAATTACAAGACATAACATTATTATCCCAGTATTACATCATTCCTTAAGTTACAAAACTGTTATTGAAGCGAGTTGTATGGTATGGCACAAACTTATCAATCAAGTAGGTTAGTTTTTACGAAAACTAGCATATCGAGCATGTAGGTATAACAAACTATCTAAAAAAATAATACTAAAGAGATGGAAAAAAATTCTGAATGCATTTACCTCACACCATTTCAGCGCCAAATGTTACAGGAAAATATCCAAAAAGAGTTGCCCAACTCTTACCGACAACGATTGGAAATAATTCTGCTCACTGATAATGGCAAAACTCAAGCAGAAATCTGCCGCATTATTGGGTGTTGCACATCGACAGCTAGTCGTTGGATTCAGTTAACCAAAGCGGGCTTGGCTCATAACTATTTAGATTGTCCGGTGGGTCGGCCAAAACTGGTGACCGATGAATATGTTGAACTGCTACGGGAGCTGCTCCAGCACAGTCCTAGAGATTATGGTTATCCATTTAGAAGCTGGACCGTGAGTTGGCTAGGCAAACATATCACGAAAGAAATGGGCATCGAAGTCAGTGAGAGCCATCTGAAACGGGTGATGCGCGATTTAGGATTGTCTACACGTTCACCAAAGATATTGCCATCTCAGCCAGAGAAGTATAGCGAAGCTGGAGCAAGCATCTTTATTACTGATTTGCCTCGTGTTTCCGACATTCAACGTCCTACTTTTGGCGATGATCACAGATCCATCAGCGACGACCGATCGGACAGCGAATTATCAGAATCCAATTTGCGTCAAATTAGAACAGATCACCAAATTTATGGCTCAGCATCACCTTTCACAACTTATTTCTTCCCAGCAGCTCGAAGAGATTTTTCATATTTCGCTTACGCCTGCCGAGTATAAAAATTGTCTTAATAAATCTCAACTAATTAGTCCTGATGTCGGTCAATTATGGACAGCTCAGGACATTCAAACCGGTTTGTATATTGTCCTGAGTGGCAAGATGCGGTTACTAGATAGTGACGATGAGATGATCGCGGCGCTCACCGCCGGACAGTATTTTGGGGAATATACTTTCTTTGCGGCGGAAAACTTAGACTTGTATATAGCGAGAGCGGGGGTGAATGTGCAACTCTGCTGGGTGCCACCGGCAGTCCTGACATCATTGATTGACAAGTATCCAATTATCCGCCAACAGCTATGGGACACTGCCCGAAAACGTTGTGAGCCTGGCCGTTCTGTCCCCATGCAGTCTATTGTCAACTCATCAGTTTTAGCTAATTTAAAAGTACTGGAGTTGCCGCCCGATCGATCGAGTAAAAAAATCAGTAAAGCCTACTTTCCCAATCCTCAACAACGGGTTGGACATCTGTGGCAAAGGGTTACTCGCCGCTATCCTTTTTATGCGCAGCAGAGTGCTTCCGATTGTGGGGCGGCTTGTTTGGTGATGGTGGCTCGTTATTGGGGTAAAAAGTTCAGTGTGAATCGGCTGCGGGAAATTGCCCATGTCGATCGCAATGGGTCATCACTCAAAGGTTTATCGGTAGCCGCTGAAAGCGTCGGTTTTACCACTCGTCCGATTAAAATCAGTCTCGATCGGTTAGCTCAACAGCCCTTGCCAGCGATCGTTCATTGGGAAGGTAAACATTACATTGTGGTATATGCGGTGACTGCTAAGCAGGTCATCGTGGCCGACCCTGCGCTAGGGCAACGCGCCCTTAGTCATGCAGAATTCAAAAAAGATTGGACGGGTTATACCCTAATCTTGCAACCCACGGCCTTACTCAAGGATGCAGCGGAAAGTACGACTCCATTTTGGCAGTTCTTTGAACTCCTCAAACCCCATAGTGTGGTGGTGATTGAGATTTTCGTGGCTTCTTTATTTATTCAAATCTTTGGTTTGATTACGCCTCTATTCACTCAGCTGATTTTGGATCAAGTAGTGGTGCAAAAATCAGAGCTAACCCTTTTTACCGTGGGTTTGGGGCTATTCATTTTCAGTATGTTTCGGGTCGCGATGATGGGCTTGCGCCAGTACTTGCTCGATCACACGGCTAATAAGTTGGATTTAGCGCTAATTGTGGCCTTTATTCGACATACTATGCGCCTGCCCCTAGGCTTTTTTGAATCGCGATATGTGGGCGATATCATGTCTCGCGTCCAAGAAAATCAGAAGATTCAACGGCTATTATCCGGTGAAGCCACTACCATTTTGTTGGATCTGCTAACAGTCTTTATTTATGTCGGACTGATGTTTTGGTATAGCTGGCAAATGGCCTTGTTGTCGTTGTTGATTGTGCCACCTTTTTTATTGTTGCCAATTATTGCTACTCCTTTTTTGCGAAGAATTTCGCGAGAGATTTTCAGTGCCTATGCCGAAGAAAATAGCTATTTAATCCAAGCTTTGACCGGGATTAAAACCGTGAAGTCTACGGCGGTAGAACAAAACGTGCGCTGGAATTGGGAAGAGTTGTTTCATAAGGCGATTAAGACCAACTTTTCTGGGCAGGTGATTAGTAATCGTCTGCAAATTTTTAGCAATACCATTAATGCCACTATTACCAGTGCCATGCTGTGTTTTGGAGCTTATCAAGTTATTCATAATCAACTGACGATCGGACAACTAGTGGCGTTCAATATGCTGCTGGGGAACATCATTCAACCTTTCCAGCGCTTGACCGTGTTGTGGAATCAACTGCAAGAGGTGGTGATTGCGGTGGAGCGGATCAATGATGTATTGGATGCTGAGCCAGAGGAAGATTTGCAATTGCAGGCTCGTCAAACCCTGCCACCGATGAAGGGGCATATTCGTTTTGATAACGTGACCTTTCGTTATCATCCGGAAGGTGATGAGAATGTTTTGGAAAATCTGTCCTTTGAAGTTCAACCTGGTCAGATGGTGGCTTTAATTGGTCGAAGTGGCTCTGGGAAAACCACTATTTCTAAGTTGGCTCTGGGACTGTATCCGGCTACTGATGGCAGGATTTTGGTGGATGGCTACGATTTAGCCAGTTTATCGCTGCGTTCCCTCCGGCAACAAACTGGGGTGGTAGATCAAGATACCTTTATGTTTGGGGGCACTATTCGGGAAAACATTAGCCTCAGTCATCCCGGTGCCCCCCAATCTGCCGTCATCGAAGCTGCTGAATTGGCTGGTGCTGATGAATTTATTCGCAAATTACCGATGGGCTACGAAACCCAAATTGGTGAAGGTGGCGGTTTATTATCCGGTGGTCAACGGCAACGAATTGCGATCGCTCGGGCCTTAATGGGTAATCCACCATTATTGATTATGGATGAAGCCACTTCCCATCTAGATCCGGAATCGGAAAGGATTATTCAACAAAATTTAAGCACTATCTTAAAAGGACGCACCACGTTGGTAATTGCCCATCGCCTCTCCACCATTCGTCATGCCGATCAAATCTTGGTGATCGATCGCGGCATTTTGGTGGAGCAAGGTAGCCATCACGAACTAATGAGCAAACGTGGTCATTACTACTATTTCAATCAGCAACAATTAGAACCAGCCTAAGTTAAGGATATAGTCATGTCTGATGCATTTTTCAATGGTCAAGTAGTCGATCGATCAATACCTTCAGAACCTGCCAAGAGCAATCAGCCCACCGCAGAAAACCCGCTACCAGTAGCCAATCAATCGATCGAGATGGTCGCTGATGATTGGTCAGACACTGCCAAAGAAGCGATGGAATCTTTACCGCAGGTGTGGACACGCGGCTTACTCTATTTTTTAGTTATTTTTACCAGTATTATTCTGCCCTGGGTGATGTTATCAAAAGTGGATGAAACAGGCTCCGGACGTGGTCGGATTGAAACTAAAGGAGCCGCCAATCGACTAGAAGCCGCAACTTCTGGGGCGGTGATTGCGGTGCGGGTGCAAGAAGGACAGTCCGTTAAACAGGGACAAATTTTGTTAGAGCTAGAATCGGATGCGGTGCGTGCCGAACTTCAGCAAGCTAAAACCAAACTGGAAGGGCAAATGAATCGGCTTTCGCAGTTTGGTATTGCTAAAAATCAGGTGACCATTATGATTGCCACGCAACAGCAACAAAATAAAGCGCAAGCTGTGGAGAAATTTGCCCAAATTGACCAAGCGAGCAAGGCGACGAAGGATAGTAAAGCCAATTTATTTATTCAACAAACTGAAAAAGCTGCTCAACTTCAGCAAGCTCGTCAAAAATTAGCAGCGGCTCAATCTGCGTTGGTTTTGATACAAGGCAAGTATCAACAGAGCTTGAAAGAAGTTAAACGCTATCAAGATTTGCTAGGGCAAGGCGGGGTACCGGAAGTGAAATTAGTAGAAATTCAAAGCATAGCGAAGGAGAGTGAACGATTAATGGCGCAAGCTACTGCCGAGGTGCAATTAGCGGAGACCGGGATTAAGGAACAAGAGGGTAACTACAATAAGGTAATCCATCAGCTACAAGCTGATATTCGGCAGACAGAATCACGGTTGCAGGAGCAGCAGGGGAATCGGGCTAGTTTGACTGAAGGGGGCAAGCTGGCGATTTTGAAAAGTGAAGAACAACTAAAAGATTTACAAACGCAGATCAGTACTCTAAATACGGAAGCGGCTCAGACGCGCCAGCAAATTGCTGAGCTGGAGCGGCAACTAGAGCAAAAGGTGGTACGGGCACCAGTCAGTGGGACTGTTTTACAGTTGCCATTCAAGCAACCAAAGTCTTTTGTGCAGACTGGCCAGTTAGTGGCTCAGATTGCGCCCCAGGGAGCCAGTAACATTTTGAAGGTGCAAATGCCGAGTCAGAGCACCGGATTTTTGCGGGTGGGAATGCCGGTGAAGGTGAAGTTTGATGCTTATCCTTTCCAGGATTATGGAGTGGTGGAAGGGAAGGTGCAGTGGGTATCGCCCGATTCTAAATTGGTGGAAGCGGGCACTGGCAAAATTGAGGCTTTTGAGGTGAATGTGGTGTTGGATCGGGATTATATCCAGTCACAGGACAAGAAAATTGCTTTGACTTTGGGGCAGACCGGAACAGCGGAGGTAATTGTGCGGCAACGACGGACGATCGATCTAATTCTTGATCCGTTTAAGAAGTTGCAGCAGGGTGGGAAGTAAGCGCTGCTACATCTAGTGAATTGAATTAAACAAAACCTAGTAGTAATTTACGATGACTATGAATACTGAAGTTACTGATGCAGATATTCTGGAGCAAATTAAGCTATCTTGCAGAATCCCGGAACTCACCGAACAGATTATAGTGAGACGGATTATTCAGGATGAAGCTGAAAAAGCAGAAATTAAGTTAGGGGTTAGTGAATTACAAGCGGCGGCGGATGATTTTCGTACCAGGAATGGATTGACGAGTGCGAAGAGTACTCAAATGTGGCTGAGCATTAATCAGCTTTCTCTCGATGAGTTTGAAAATATTATTCGATGGGAGTTGCTGGGGAACAAGTTGAAAGATGTCGTGCTGGCCGACCAGGTGGAAAAATATTTTTATCAACATCAGTTGGAGTTCGATCGGGTGGCTTTGTCTGAAGTGATTTTAGAAAACAAGGAATTGGCGATGGAGTTGTACTATGCGGTGCGGGAAGGGGAGATGAAATTCCCAGATATTGCTGGTCAATATATCCAGGATGCGGATCTGCGTCGCAAGGGGGGCTATTTAGGGGAAAGGCAGCGTAAAGAGCTAAGTCCCGAGATGTTTTCAGTGTTCTCGGTGACAAATCCGCCCCAGATCATCAAGCCGATCGCCAGTGCCCAGGGATTTCGGTTGTTGTGGGTGGAGG
The DNA here is from genome assembly GCA_964247085.1 of uncultured bacterium. GTDB lineage: Bacteria > Cyanobacteriota > Cyanobacteriia > Cyanobacteriales > Chamaesiphonaceae > JAAFHZ01. The sequence continues at coordinate 3,830 of CAXTSX010000033.1, read as the reverse complement.
AAATTATTAAGGCGGAATTGAATGACAAGATTTATGGGGAAATTAAGAATCAGCTTTTTGTGGAATATTTAAGAAATAAGATCAAAGAGTATGGTCAATTTCAGCCTCGAATGGTAGAGGTGTAGATGGTCGTTCTACATTCAATGCATACCAGCGTCTGTACTGTTCAGAAATTGACTGCAGCAAATGTTGGTACCAGTGAAGAGATGGAATTCCCAAAGCCGTTGGATGGTGGTATCTATTAAGAATTTGCTAAACTAGGTGGACTATCAAAAGTTGTCACCGTTGACCTGAGTTCTATGCATTGACGTACTCCCTCGGCTAGAAGCCGAAGGCTCTCAACATTTATATAGGTAGATCTGCATCCAAGCAAAAACCATCATAAAATACAACTCGCCTATTCTGACTCATCCCATCCAAAAAATCCATCAGCACCCTCGTAGCTTGTCATTGCATGATGAACATGACTTTATCAAAATGACGGTTTTACTAGAAATCAGAGGGAGGGAAATTTTTGCCAAGTCTGACCGGAAACAGCGATATGTACTTGCCAATCCGCTAGGGTTTGGGGGAAATCTGTGCGGAAATGTCCACCGCGACTTTCAGTGCGCAGCAAAGCACTCGTTAAAATTAAGCGGCCAATATGTAGCAAGTTGCCAGTTTCGGCCCAAGTCCTTAGGTCATCCTGGGTGACGGCGGTGGGCCAGGTGATCATTTGGTGGGGCTGAAAATTATGTATAGCCTGGGAAATTGGTAATTGATCAAATTCCTGTTGCCATTTTTTGACTTGAGCAATGCCCGATTGTAGTTCATCGGCCTGCCTGGCAATGCCAGCGGTCTGCCACATTACTTTGGGTAATTCTTGCCGAATCTGCTGACAGATTTGCTGTTGTTGGGGCCAATCTTGCCAGAGGTGCTGGTCATCGATCGAATCCAACTCTTGGAACTCCGGCACCACCAAAGTGGGGATTTTCAGATTGGCAAACTCGGCTCCAAACACCAAACATTCCAGGAGCGAATTGCTGGCCAATCGATTGGCTCCATGTACGCCCGTGCAACTAACTTCCCCCACGGCATAAACGCCAGGAATGGAAGTTTGGTTGTGTAAATCTGTAGTGATACCGCCCATCCAATAGTGGGCGGCTGGCGATACTGGAATGGGGGTGGTAAAAACATCAATGCCCCAGCTCTGACAAACTTTGATGATGTTCGGAAAACGATGTTGGATCTGAGTGGCAGGGATCGGGCGCAGATCTAGCCAAACATTGGCCGTGGCTGGATCGGGGGCGGTTTTTTGGAGGTGGGAAAAAATGGCGCGACTGACCACGTCGCGGGGGGCTAACTCTCCGTCCGGATGGTAATTAAAACAAAAACGATCGCCAGTGGCATCAATCAGATGAGCACCTTCGCCCCGCACCGCTTCACTGATCAAAAAGCGGGGCGCTCCGGCTACCTTCAAAGCGGTGGGATGAAACTGAAAGAATTCCAGGTCGGTCAGTTGTCCGCCGACTCGATCGATCATCGCCACCCCATCGCCAGTACTCACAGCTGGATTAGTGGTTTGGGCATAGACCTGACCGCCGCCGCCCGTGGCTAAGATCACAGCGGTGGCTCGCAACCAGCTAATTTGTTGTTGGTAAACCAAGCTAATTCCTTGGCAATGTCCATCTTCGATCCACAAATCTAGGGCAAAAGCGGGACCGAGTAAGACAATATTGGAACGTAACTGTACTTGAGCCAGCAGTGTTTTCATGACCGTGCGGCCAGTGGTATCGGCGGCGTGCAAAACCCGTGGTCGGGAATGGGCGGCTTCTAACGTCATAGCTAGCTTGGCCGGAGCTTGATCGCTGCTTGCCACACTATCAAAATCTACGCCCATCTGGACCAAGGAGGTAACACATTGCGCTGCATTTTCTACCAGGAATCTCACCGCCGCTAGGTCACAAAGACCATCACCAGCTTTCATGGTGTCGGCGATATGTAGTTCTACCGAATCTTCCGGACTAACTACAGCGGCAATCCCACCCTGTGCCCAGTTGCTGGCGGAGGGGGGTGATTCGGTAAGTTCGATCGGATCTTTGCTAATAATGGCGATGCGCAGGTGCGCAGGTAAACACAAAGCTGCATATAAACCAGCAGCACCAGCCCCTACAACGATCGCATCGTAGCCAGCAGGCAAGTCATCGGAGCGGGCAGAGTCAGTCAATGGGCAGCGCGGAGATAATTAGTACCTTATTATACTGAACTGATTGCTAACACGGCATTTTGACCACCAAATCCAAAACTCCAACAAAGAATGTTTTGTAGAACCGTCGAACGAGCGCTGCTAATAATATCTAAATAATCAAAGTCCGCGACGCGGCAGCCCACCGAGGGCGGTAAAATTTGATCGCGGAGAGCCAAGCAAGCAAAAGCTACTCCGATGGCTGCTGAGGCACCCAGCGTGTGACCGATCGCCCCTTTGCTACCGCTAATTGGCGGTGACTGTGGCCATAGTTGCTGAATAAGCGCTGCTTCCTGCTGGTCATTGAGCTGAGTGGCGGTGCCATGGACATGAATGTAGTCAATATCAGTGGGCTGGAGTTGACTTGTTTTCAAACATTTTTGAATAGCCGCTCGGGCGCTGGTGCCGGTGGGTTCGATCGTACAGGGATGATAGGCATCGTTGGTGAGGCCAGCACCGCGAATTTGGGCATAGATCTTAGCTCCCCGGCGTTCGGCGCTGTGCTGTGATTCGAGGGTGAAGATTGCTCCCCCTTCGCCCAGGACTAAACCTTGGCGCAGTCGATCGAACGGATAACAGCCAGTTGTCGCCAACACCCCCAGTTGTTGAAAGCCAGTAATGGTCAATGGGCTGATCGGGGCTTCCACTGCTCCCACCAGTGCCCGCTCGTATTGACCACTAGCCACTAATTGATAGCCCCGTTCGATCGACCAAATACCAGTAGAACAAGCGGCCATCGGTGCCAAAATCGCCGATTGGGAGCCAATTTGCTGTGCTGCCTTAATCGCTAACATATGCGGTAAATATTCCAGAATGGGGAAGTCGGTACCGCTGTGATTAAACTTCTCCCAGAGTGGCTGATAGGAACGACTAGAACCAATCACCACTGGACAATTGATGAGCGGCACTGTCCAACCAGCATCATCGAAAGCTGCCGTCACCAGCTGGGCGGTTAGCCCGTTAAGTGTTTGGGGGATGGTATAGATCATAGCCAGGGGTAGCGCTGGCCATTCGGCAAAGATTTGCTGCATTCTAATGCCCGTCTCCGCCCGTAATAGTCTTGACCAGCTATTTTCTCGATCGCCCAGAGCAGACTGGAGACCAATACCGGTGATGACGACTGCGTGATGATCCATCCGGAAGCTACCTAAAACAAAAGACGCTGATTTAGCGTCTTGGTTGTTTACTTATTTACGGGATTGACGGGACTCGAACCCGCGACCTCTGCCGTGACAGGGCAGCGCTCTAACCAACTGAGCTACAATCCCAATTTTTCAGACATTTACGATTATTGCTTGAATCTCCGTGGATGTCAAGAAAGTTTTTGAGAAAGTTGTAGCCGTTTTAACAAAAACAAAAAAGTGGATAGTATACATACACCATCCACTTCTCTAAAATCTATTGATTATTAATATTTGGGAAAGTCTTGGGCTAGCTGCTGTCGATCGATTGGGTAACGAACGCTCATGCCTTCTCCGCCGATCGGGGTAGGTGAACTGCATCTAAATATCAAGACAAAGCTATACATAAGTAGACAAAATATCTGATATAATGGCTATATGTCTAGTTTAACTCCCCAAGAAGCAGCAACCTTGCTCGGTGTAAC
>CAXTSX010000032.1:0-37354 GCA_964247085.1 uncultured bacterium | reverse complement strand
TATTTGACCGGATCAAAACCACTGCTGGCCGACTCGCCAGTAATTCCGGTCATGACGGGTACAGAGGATGGGCGACGACTAATAGACTGCCATCCGTAAGCCAGACCGATCGCCCCCAATCCACCACCTATTCCCCATTGCAAAACCTGCCGCCTGGACCAGCGGCTATTTCCTTCATTGCTCTGATTAGGCATGAAAACAATTGATAATTAATCTCAATTATTTTAGATTAACATAAATCCTTAAAGACAATATAGATAAATAGCCCAGTAGCTATTAAAAAGCTACTGGGCTACGATTAAGAAATCTTAGATAGTTGAAATTTTAACCTTGTAGCGCTTCCGCACCACCCACTACTTCCAGAATTTCTTGGGTAATAGCAGCTTGTCTGGCTTTGTTATAGGTCAGAGTTAAAGTACTAATCAATGATTTAGCATTATCACTGGCATTATTCATAGCAGTCATCCGCGCAGCTAGCTCACTAGCGGCCGACTCTTGTAGTGCTCGCAAAAGCTGATTGCTCAAATATAATGGCAGCAAAGATTCCAAGATTTGGGTAGGATCTTGTTCAAAAATCATGTCGCGAGGAAAAGCTTCTACCTTAGAAGCCATTTTCTCCCGTTGTACCTCAAAGTTTCCACCCTTGGTGGTGAGGCGGAAAACTTCATCGTCTTGCACTTCCAAACCTTGAGGCGTTAAAGGTAAGAGGGTTTGAATCACTGGCCGCGAAGCAATCAAGGAAACGAATTTGGTATAAACCAGTTCCACTCGATCGAACTCCTCTCCGACAAATGACGATATCAACTGTTCGCCAATGTTGCTAGCTTCAGCGGCTGTGGGGATTTGCTCTAAACCAATGTAGGTTTCCACAATTGGTTCTTGTCGCCGTTGAAAATATTGAGTAGCCTTCCGACCCACTAAAATATATTTGTATTTAATTCCCTGTGCTTGCAGTTCTTTAGCACGCAACTCAGCTTTTTTAATGATTGAGCTGTTGTAGCCACCACAAAGACCGCGATCGCCAGTAACTACCAACAAACCTACGCACTTAATTTCACGCACATCTAATAGTGGTAATTGCACATCCTCAAAACTGAGGCGACTCTGCAAACCATATAAAACCTGTGCCAACCGATCGGCAAAAGGACGAGTAGCAATAACTTGCTGCTGTGCCCGGCGCACCTTAGCTGCCGCCACTAGGCGCATGGCTTCAGTAATTTTTTTAGTATTTTTAACAGATTGAATTTGATCGCGAATAGCTTTCAAGTTAGCCATAATATCTATATCTATTTATTTCTATTAAGGGAAGCGGGGGACTAGCCCCCGCTCAGACTCTATGCCGCAGCCAAGAAAGTCTTCTTGTATTCGTTGATCGATTCCTTTAGCATGTTTTCGCCATCATCAGTCAACGCCATTTTGTTGGACTTGATGTTTTCAGCATACTGAGGCTTACTGCTCTTCAGATAGTCCCGCAGACCGATCGTGAAATCAGCCACTTGGTTGACAGCGATATCATCGAGGTAGCCATTCAAACCAGCATATACTACCGCCACTTGTTCAGGAACGGACAGCGGTGAGTATTGACGCTGCTTCAGGATTTCCCGCAAACGGGCACCCCGCGCCAACTGATCTTGAGTAGCTTTATCTAAGTCCGAAGCGAACTGAGCAAAAGCTTGCAGATCGTCAAACTGAGCTAGTTCTAGCTTCAGCTTACCAGCGACTTTCTTCATGGCCTTAGTTTGCGCTGCTGAACCTACCCGGGATACGGAGATACCAGCGTTTACCGCAGGTCGCAGACCGGAGTTGAACAGGTTAGAAGACAAGAAGATCTGACCGTCAGTAATCGAAATTACGTTGGTAGGAATGTAAGCCGATACGTCACTACCCTGAGTTTCGATAATGGGTAGCGCAGTCATACTGCCTTCACCCAACTCGGTACTCAGTTTCGCCGCTCTTTCTAACAAGCGAGAGTGAATGTAGAATACGTCGCCGGGATAGGCTTCCCGACCGGGGGGACGACGCAGTAGTAGCGACATTTGACGATAAGCCTGCGCTTGTTTCGATAAATCATCATAGATAATCAAAGTGGCTTTGCCTTTGTACATAAAGTACTCAGCTAAAGCGGCACCGGTGTAGGGCGCCAAGTATTGCAGGGTGGCGGGGTCGTTGGCGTTGGCGGCTACTACAATGGTGTAGGCCATCGCGCCCGCTTCTTGGAGCACGTTGATGACGTTTGCTACAGTGGAAGCCTTTTGACCGATCGCTACATACACACAAACAACATCAGAATCCTTCTGGTTGATGATGGTATCGACAGCGATCGAAGTTTTACCAGTTTGTCTGTCACCAATGATCAACTCCCGCTGACCACGACCGACCGGAATCATGGCATCGATCGATGTAATCCCAGTTTGCATGGGTTCATAAACCGAGCGCCGTTCAATAATGCCTGGAGCCATCGATTCGATCAAACGGGTTTCGGTGGTGTTAATGTCACCTTTACCATCGATCGGACGGGCTAAAGCATCTACTACTCGACCAATAGTCGCTTCCCCAACAGGGATTTGAGCAATTTTGCCAGTTGCTTTTACAGTACTGCCTTCTTGAATATCGCGGCCATTACCCATCAATACCACACCGACGTTATCGGATTCTAGGTTAAGAGCAATACCGACAGTGCCGTCTTCAAATTCGACCAGCTCACCGGCCATGACTTTATCCAAGCCATAGACCCGGGCAATCCCGTCACCAACTTGCAGTACAGTACCAATGTTAGAGGCTTTGGTATCTTGGCTGTACTGTTCGATTTGCTGGCGAATAATGTTACTAATTTCGTCAGGTCTAATACTAATCATACTTAAATCACTAAGGAGAACTTTAACAATTCGCTGGGCTGCCCGCTGTCTATCTGGCCAGACTCATGCCAATGAGCCGCAGCTGGCTGCGTAGACTAGAGTCAATAATTTGCGAGCCGACCTTAATAATCACCCCACCCACAATGTTGGGTTCGATTTTGGCCATAATATCCACGTTATTAGCGCCAGTCATGGCCTTCACGCGGTCTTTGATGGAGCTAGTCTGGGCTTCAGTTAAAGCAACGGCAGTGGTCACCTCTGCTAAAACATCGCCTCGTAGTTTACGTAACATCACCTGATATTGCTGGCAAACACCAGATAAAAAGGCAATGCGACCACGATCGACTAACACCATAATCAGATTCAGCATCATGGGGTCAACATTTTCCCCAAAGACCTTTTGAATCACCGCTTTTTTGTCAGTAGCCTTCACGATCGGGCTCTCTACAAATTGCTGCAAATCAGCTGAATCTTTCAATACCTGCAACACGGTGTTGCAATTATCATTAAATTTATCCAGCAAGTTCTGTGACTGTGCCACAGACATCATCGCTTCTGCATAAGGATTTAGGAACGTGTTACTGACAACGTTATTGCCTTGCATTATTTACCCCCTACTAAACTGATACTGCGCTCAACTAATGTTGTTTGTTTGGCATCATTCAGCATGGTTGGTAGCTGGGCTTCAGCTTTGGCGATCGCCAGATTAACCACTCGTTGTCTTAGCTCAGCAATAGCTTTGTCTTGCTCAGAACTGGTGTCTTGACTAGCAATCTGCTGGAGAGTTGCCACGTCTTGAGCAGCCTTGGCCAAGATATCAGCATAGGCAACTTCTGCACCGGCAGCAGCTTCTTGCTTGATTTTCTCGGCTTGAACTTGAGCTTGAGCCAGCTGTTTTTTGGCATCTGCCAGGGCAGTTGCCGCTTGCTTCTGCTGTTTTTCAGCATCGGCAATTGCAGCTTCGATTCGTGCCCGTCTCTCACCTAAAGCCTTGTTTAAAAACTTACGGCCAAAAACGAACACTAATGTTATTGCAATGCCGAGATTAAGAATGTTGGTTTCAAATAAATTTAAATTTAGACCAACACCATGCGCCTCTGTGGCGAGGAATAAGCCAGTTGCCATGATATTTCTTTAATCTATTTGTGACTTAACGGCGAGCGCGAACGCTGTCCGTCATTATTTTTTTTAATGTGAGCAAAAGTTATTTTACTAACTCGGCTCCCAATAGTTTAGTGAGAATTTGTTGGCTCAAAGCATCAACTTCTTGTTCTAAAGAAGAAAAAGCTGTTTGCTTTTGCTGCTCAATTTCGGTGGAGGCTTTTTCTCGCTCAGCTTGCGCTTGTTGTTGAGCAACAGCAATTTTTTCACTGGCAATTTTTTGGGCATCGGCTCTAGACTGGGCAATGACTGCCTGTGCCTGCCGCCGGGTATCCGCTAAATCCGCTTCAAATTGCTTGGTCAACTTTTGAGCTTCATCCAAACGATCATCAGCTCCCAGCGAAATACTGCGGATGTATTCATCGCGATCGTCAATCATTTTGCCCAGAGGCTTGTAAAACAAGGCATTAAGCAAAGCGGCTAAAACGATAAACTGAATAGCCATCACTGGCAGCGTCGCATTGAAATCGAACAAACCGCCCTCTTTGGCAACTGCTTCCGCAGCCAACAAAATTGTATGGGTGATCATGATCATGCTTTCCTAAAGAATAAGATTAACTACTTGGAGAAGGCAGGACTGGAGAATTTCGCAGTCCTATAACCGTTATCCAACTTCAACAAGTTAAAAACTTAGGCGAAGGGGTTAGCAAACAAGAGGATCAATGCAACCACTAGACCATAAATAGTCAGAGATTCCATAAACGCCAAACTTAAAAGCAAAGTAGCGCGGATTTGACCTTCGGCCTCAGGCTGACGGGCAATACCTTCCACCGCTCTACTAGCAGCAGTACCTTGACCAATACCAGGACCAATCGCAGCTAGGCCGACAGCTAGAGCAGCAGCAATTACGGAAGCAGCAGCAACAGTTGGATTCATGATTGTTTTACCTTAATTTAGAAAACGGTTAATAATTTACAGAGAAAGTGCGTAAGACGCAGTGGATTTTAATGTTCTTCTTCGTGTCCGCCGTGACCTTCTAGTGCCTCATGGATGTAGGCTGCTGCCAAGGTGGCAAACACCAATGCTTGAATTGCACTGGTAAATAGCCCTAGCATCATTACAGGTAAAGGAACAAATAGCGGAACCAATAGTACCAATACTGCTACTACCAATTCATCCGCCAAAATATTACCGAATAACCGGAAGCTGAGGGACAGAGGCTTAGTGAAATCCTCTAAGATATTGATGGGCAATAGATAAGGCGCGGGCTCAATATATTTAGCAAAATACCCGATGCCGCGTTTGCGAAAACCAGCATAGAAATAAGCTAAAGAAGTCAGCAGCGCCAAAGCCACGGTGGTGTTGATGTCGCTAGTAGGAGCAGCCAACTCACCAGATGGTAAGTGGATGAGCTTCCAAGGCAACAGCGCACCAGACCAGTTGGACACGAAGATGAACAGAAATAAGGTGCCGATGAATGGCACCCAGGGACGGTATTCCTTTTCGCCGATTTGATCTTTGGCCAGATCTCGAATGTAGTCTAAGGCGTACTCCAGCAGATTTTGCAAACCGCTAGGAATGCGCTGCAGATTACGAGTACCCAAAAAAGCAACGCCCAAAAGAATTGCCATTACAAACCAGGATGTCAGTAATACCTGTCCGTGTACTTTCAAACCACCAATTTGCCAATACAGATGACTACCGACATCGAGTGCGGCCAAGGGCAAAAGGTTTATATTGTTTAAAACACCTAACATTTCCATTCAGGAGCGGTCCCCAGAGAGTGAGGGTCAAATGAGCGATAGCTCATCATTTTGAAGATGGTCGATCGGAATGTAGTAAGACGGTGCGTAAGGTGTAGATTAGCAATACTAGTTTGTAAGTCAGAAAACCCAAAAAAACCGGCAATACTTGCAACTGAGGTACTCGTATAGCCAAAATCATGACTCCTGCAAACAGACCAAGACGATTGTTGTTCAATCCTCTTTTTTCGTAGCTTAACTTTTCTACTTCCCGCGCCAACATCCTGACATACACTAACCCGACAATAGCTCCCAACAGATAGTTGAGAGCAACATTTAATTCGTAAGCCAGCCAGACCGAAACAAATACTACAATACCAATAACTACGAACGTAATGTACAACTCGCGTTTGAGCTTTACATACTCTGTCATTGCGCCGTCGGATGAAATTGTAGTTGCTTGCGCTGCTACAGATTTATCACCCTCAGAGCTTGCGTTGATTGCCACGCTTTCTGTTGGTTCCACAGTAGATTAAACGTTACCTTGAGCCAGACCAAGGTTGATTGTATCATTGACCGGCAACAATACTTAAAAAAAATTTGCAAAATACTAGTCAATGTCAGCCAAATATATAATTTTCACTATTTAAATATATTTTTGCTGTTAACGTTTTTGCAGCACATGGGGAGCAGCGATCGCCTGATGATGCTCGATACCCATGGCTGTCGGGTAAACTCCGGCCCAAGCGGCTAATAGTCGCCCGGATAACTGGATTAAAAGTTCGGTGACCGATCCATCACTGATACACCAGCTAGGAGGTATGGAACTCAAACCTTGAGCCGTACCAACTAACATCCCGGTGAGAGCCAAGGTGAGGGGTGGCTGCTGGGGAATATGGGCAGCACGTTGAGTAGCGAGGCGTAGACTGGTGGAATTGCAGAGAAAACAATAGGTGGCCATGGCGATCGGCATCAAATAGGGCTGCTTAGCCAAGGTAATTGCGCCAATTAGTTGGGTAATATTCGGAGGAGCTGGATTGACAATGACTTGGTCATGAATCAGCTGCATTTGTTGGTAAACCAAAGTATCTGGAGAGATTGCAGCGGACAGTATCTGCGGAATAAAATCGCTGGTTGAACAGCGTTCAGTTAATAGGTAGGCAATTCCTGTCACCAAAAATGTCATGCTGGCGATGGTTTCGAAATCTAGTTGATAGAGATTACCAATCTGTTGCACAGTGGCCTGCAAACGGGGAATATCTTCATGGAGATAGAGGGCGATCGGCAAAATTGCCACCATGATCTGATCATCACTAATTAACCGATTGGTGGTCAATTGCCAGTCATCAAGTTTAACGGCTCGACAGTGAATAATACTTTCGATGCTGGCACCAGTGAGCAACACATAGTTTTTAAAAGTGCTTCTCAAGGCATCAACGGCATTGGTTTGGCTGAGCCGCGCTTGTTGGGCCGCCGATAGACCCACTAATGCGCCTTCAAATCTGCTCAACAAAGAATTTTGGGTATTTTTCATGTTTCTGGGTGGGAAGAATCTAGCATTAAATACACGCCCCAAATTGCCATGGCTCTTAGATAATGACTGGCTCGGAATGTATTATTGGCCGTGATCGCTTCGGGGGTACGGAACTGGAGACCTTTGGTATATACCTGATTAACCACTGTCGCCGTTAGTTTCAAACCCTCTTCTTTCATTCCCATTTGAATCAAAAAAGCGGCGAGGCCAAAGTTAATACCAATCCAGACTTCTAAGGGGTGGGTATCTTGGGGATTTACAGCTGAACCATCAGGTTTTAAGCCATTGGCGGCTCCCAGTTGGCCATCATTAAACTTTAAAAAACAAGCTTGATAGATGGTTTGGAGAGCAGTTTGAGCGCAGTCGATCGGCACAATATCTGGTAAGCCCAAAAGTCTGGCATAAAACTGGCCACAGAGTTGATCGGCCATCACCACAGCGGAGCCGCTACCGGTGTCAATGCGGTAATAGCTGCCATTCCATAGAGACTCTTGATATAAAGGCTGAGCGGCAGTAAGCCAGGTCTGATAGGTATTAATGATCGGGAGAGGCTGAGGAATGAGGTTGGATCTGTCGATTAAAACTTGACCGATCGCCATGCCAGCTTCTAAGGCCGCTAACCACAAACCGCCACAGTAAGCGCTAATTCCTTGCAACCGCCAGTCATCGAAGGTTTGGTCGGGGGCACCGCTGTTTTCGGGAATATTATCCCCATCCAGGTCAAATTGTTTGAGATATTCCAGAGCAGCAACGACAGCTGGCCAGCATTCCGCCAAAAATCCCACATCTTCTTGACCCGTAAACACATAAGCCCGATAGACTTGCAAGACAAAATCGCTGCTCAGGTCTTTCCAGAGATTGCAGTCTTGATAACAGGTGTAATTGGTCTTGACCCAGGGATGTTCATTAGGAGCACCCAAATCGTGAGGGGTGGCATTAGCTAGTTTGCGCGGTGCCGACATTTCTTTGGGGTCAGTCACTTTTGGTCGATCGGCATAACCAAAGGCGGTCTGGACATAGTAACCAATTAAGCGCAGTCGATCGTCACTGGTGGGAATGGCTCGGGCAAAGTCTAATAGAATGGCTTTTTCCAATTTTGGCCACAGCAACAGCGGTGCAAAGCCACCGTAGAGGCGCACATCCAGGCTTTCGTACCAGCGGTAATCCAAGCATTCTAAAATGCCAAAGTGACCGACTGGATTGTCTTCATCAGCCGCTGTCCAGAGGGTGCCACCATCGGTCATCAAATACAGCTCGTTAAACATGGCCATTTTTAGCCAGTCCGGCAGGTCAGTTCTGTCTAAAATTGGCTGTTGCCACTGGACAATTTCGGCTTGCCAGCTATCGTAATGCTTCAAGGCATCGCGGACGATCGACCAAACATTTTTACCGTTGCGACCAAAGAAATCGGTATAGCGCCGATAGTAATTAACCCCCTTAGCAAATTCTGTCACTGGCAAGTCCCAAGCCAAAATAAAGGGAATCTTTTTGGTTTGTCCCGGCTTCAGCGTAAAGCGCACCGCCAAGGCAGCGGCAAGTTGCTCACCCGGTTCAGCGACTGTTTCATCAGACCGATCGATCAAAGAACCATTGGCCGCAAACATATCCCAGATATCGCTCCCATCGCCTGTCGGCTGCCAACGAGTGTCATAAAATACCTCCAGAGCCGGACTCGTCACCGTGGCGATCGCCCATTGACCTTCCCCTTCACGAGGTTGTTCATCGTCTGAGCGCATCATATCCAGCAGACAGCCCACCCGAAAATTATCAGCAATCCACATATTACGATTGCCAGCACTATCGCCCCACCGCGACTGGTAGTCGTAAACCGGGCTACCATCATCGCGTACCCGAATTTCATCCGTGGCTACAGTATTAGTAAACCAACCGGCAATATTTTGCCAGGTCAACATAATACTCAAGGTAATCGGCTGATCAGTAGGATTATGCGCCGTCCATTCAAAAACAGCCACCGGATAAGAACTTTCTTGATAGCTGTGCGCCCACACGGGCGAAAGTTGTTCGCAGGTCAACTCAGTGGCAAAAACACCAGAATAGCTATACCAACTACGCGGATATAAAGCCTGATAAATACCAGTAGATTCACCGTTTGCAATACCGGGATACCATTGCCACTGACTCAAACTGCCATCAATGGGCGGCACTGTAGACATGGCATAAGCGATCGATCGATCGCCTGTTTGTTCAAAAATGCTGAATTGACAGGCGGGCAATTGACCAAAGGTATGCTCTCCACCATCCAAGTGCCAAAGATTAAATTCACCCTGGTGTGATCGACCTAGACAACCAGCCCCAAAGCCCCCTAGCGGCATCCCATGAAACGGTCCATCGTCAATGTTGCTGGCATAACGAACCGTGTAGGGATGATCCCAGCCCTGATGCAATGGCCGACTCCAGCTTTGAGTAGGAATCGCAGGGCGCGGAGAGGGATTAAACATACAAGAAGGCTAAGAATTTTGACTACCCTATATTGTAGTCTGGCAGATCCCGCCCAGCACATCTCTCTACACCAAAGAAGTTTAGGGGAATTTTGATCGATCGCACTTCCGTGTTTTTGCTGAGGCTTCCGTAGTTTCTCGGATGTTGGTGAACTATTACAAATGTTAAAAATGGAGTCAAGCTAGACTGAATTTCCAAATAAACTAATTTCCAAATAGTAGATAGTAATTAACTGTCTAAACAGTTGATCGTAATTGCGATTGAGATCAATCCATATTAATTAAGTTTTAGATTCAAATTCAGCCCAAACTTGCCAGAGTTAGCATCCCAAATTTCACATTTGCCATGACCCTTTTACAACAAATCAATTTCTGTAGCGAAAAGAGATTCACCGGTAAACTCTGTGTTACCAGTTTTGATGGCAATAACATTAATGACTTTGAGGGTAATTCTTGGAATATTTATTTTTATCGTGGCCGCCTAGTTGGTGATAGCGCGGGAATTCATCCAATTCGGCGTTTACGCCGACAACTTTCCCAACAGCAAGTTGATTTACCAGGATCCAGTGGGGATTCTTTTTTTAGTGAGCAGGAACTGCAAGAACCCAACTACTTTTCTATCAAGAAATTACTAACAGATAATTATATCGATCGCGAGCAAGCTGAACAAATTATTGAAGGTAGCTTACTAGAAGTATTATTTGATATTTTACACATTGAAGAAAAAGAAAAAATTCAAAAAAAATCCCTACCTGTTTATATTTTACAAGCTAGTGAAAATGAAGACGATTTGGTGCCCGAGATACTCATTCAACCCAAAGCAATCTCCCAAAAGGTAGCATTGATATTTCAGGATTGGTGCGATAACGGTTTTATTAAGTATTCACCTAATCTAACTCCTTATATTCCAAGTTATCCAAAATTACAGAAATTATTACCAGTTAGAACTTACCAGAAAATTGCCTGTTTACTAGACAATGAACAGACCCTCAGAGATATTGCAGTAAAAATCGGTGAAGATTTAGAAGCAATCATGAAAACAGTCATTAGATATCAGGAATTACAGGTTGTATATTTACAACTCATGGCTGACATTGATATCACAAAAAAGAAATTAGTAACTGCTATCACCACTAAAAAAGAATCTTCGATATTTGGAGATGTGAAATCATTAGAAAACAATATTTTAATTGCTCATATTAGTAACAACGAATTGGAAATCAAAACAATTCAGACAATTGTCGAAAATGCTGGCCATGGCTATATTAATCTGCAGGAAGCTTCTCAGGTTTTCCTGACGTTATTGAAATATCAACCAGCACTTATCTTAGTTGACAATACTACCCGTAATATTAATTCTTACAGTCTTTGTTCTCAATTACGGCGTACCACTAAATTCAAAGACACACCCATAATCTTTCTGACTAACGATCGAACAAAAACAAGCTGGAGCATCGATCGAAGTTCTCATCCCAATGAATATATTTATAAACCCTTCAGCCACCAAAAAATATTTGCAGTTTTAGACAAATACATTAATACTGATCAGCTTGATCTGGTAAAAAATTACTAGATAACCCAACCAATTTAATTGTTACAGAATATTTAATCATCACAAGAAAGCCCTTTAATTAAAGGGCTTTTTTGTCAGAATGTTGATAATAATTAAAATTTAAAGCCCAGGCCAAAAGAAGTGTTCATACTAGAACCGCCACTGAAGGGCATGGCAACTGACCCAGTTAAAAGTAGGTTTTCAAAATACATATCAACTCCAGCTTGAGCAAAGCCAGCGGCACTATTGCTGACACCAGATGAGGTGGTATAACCAATACCCAGAAAAGGACTGAATTTTTTTTCTTCATCTCCTAAGTCAAAATTATAATTGAGTGATGTGCCATACCTAGTGCTAGCACTAGACGAACTATTGGCGAAGCTTACAAAAGAGCGTAATGACATCCGATCGGACAAAGATGTGCGGTTTTCGATCCCCCAAATGGTATTGCCACTATCGAAGGTAATGGTCGGTGCAAATACTGATTGAGCCTGGGCTGGCACTTGCATACCAATAGAAATAAGTAGCACTACTGCCCCAAAAATCTTTTTCATTGTTCAAGACTACGGATATATTTCTTTAGAATTCCCAGAAAATACCTAGTTTTTGACAAAGAGGACACTCACGGTTGGTGGTTACTGGGGGGAACCGGGTCATATCCACCAGGATAGCCGGGATGACAGCGGCAGATTCGTTTGATAGCTAACCAACTACCTTGCACTGGACCAAATCGATCGAGGGCTTCGATCGCATAATTGGAACAGGTCGGTTGATAGCGACAAGCTGGTCGCAAATAGGGCGAGATGAAAATTTGATACCCACGCACTATTTTAATTAATGGTTTTTTCACTTAAAACAAGCCAAATCGTTTTAGATTTGATCTCAGTCTAGCGAAACTTGCTTAGTGTTATCTTCTACCGATTGGTTGACCAATATTCCGATTTGGGGACGCATCGCCGTCGTTCCGATCTATGTGGGTATGATTGTTTTTGCAGCGGAACTCAGTCACCGACAAGGCTGGTTGCCCCCAGAGCCCACCCGCAAGATTGTGCACATCGGCACTGGCCATGTCATTTTGATTGCTTGGTTGCTTCAATTACCAGCTTGGGTGGGGATTACTTCAGCGATACTCGCGAGTATCGCTACTTTAATTTCCTATCAGCTGCCAATTCTGCCAGGGGTGAATAGCGTTGGTCGCAAAAGTTTGGGCACCTTCTTTTATGCAGTGAGTATTGGCCTCCTGACCGCAATATTCTGGCCTATTCAGCAGCCTGAGTATGCAGTAATTGGTATTTTGATTATGGCCTGGGGAGATGGTTTAGCTGCGATCATCGGTCAAAAATTCGGTAAGCACCTTTACCAAGTATGGGGTAACCAAAAAAGTGTCGAAGGCACGACTGTTCTGATACTGGTCAGTTATGTACTCACCACGGTGATTTTGTATGCCGTGCCGGGTAGCTCACCCGGAACTTGGTTAGTGGGTATCCCCGTAGCGATCGCCGCTGTGGGCTTAGAATCTATTTCTCAGTGGGGAATTGATAACCTGACTCTGCCGATCGGCACGGCGTTACTAGCCTTTGGCCTGAATTATTTACTGTAAAGTTACCAAAAACACGGTACTTTTTTGACATTTAAGATTAACCTATTAAGAATAACCAGCATTTTACAAAGTTTTATGACGCAGTCTTTACCCAAAATTACCGCCCAGACTTCCCAACCCACTTCCCAGAGTTCTTGGCAAACTGGAGCAGAATTTATTGGTAGACATATTGGCCCGCAAGCTGCTGATATTCAAAAAATGCTGGCAGTACTGGGTTATGACAGTTTAGATGAGTTGACTGCTCAAGCGGTGCCTACAGATATTCAATTGCAAAACCCCTTAGCGATCGATCCGGGCATTACCGAGCAACTGGCTTTAGACAAGCTGAAGGAAATCGCTAGCCATAACCAAATTTTTCGCTCGTTCATTGGCCTGGGTTACTACAACTGCATCACCCCAGCGGCTATTCAACGGAATATTTTAGAAAATCCCGGCTGGTACACCCAATACACTCCCTACCAGCCAGAGATTTCCCAGGGTCGGCTAGAGGCTTTGCTGAATTTTCAAACCATGATTATGGATCTGACGGGGATGGCGATCGCCAATGCCTCGTTACTGGATGAAGGTACCGCCGCCGCCGAAGCAATGACCATGAGCTATGGTCTCCAAACCAAGAAAGATTTAAACCGTTTCTGGGTATCCGCCGATTGCTTTCCCCAGACGATCGAGATTCTGAAAACCCGCGCTCAACCCCTGGGTATTGAAATTGTGGTGGGCGACTGGCAACAGATCGACTGGAACCAGGGCTATTTTGGCATGTTGCTGCAATATCCCGCTGCCGATGGCGCAGTCCATGACTATCGAGCAACTATCACCCAGGCCAAAGACCACAGCGTGATTGTGACTATGGCTGCTGACTTGCTCAGTTTGACTCTGTTGGAATCTCCCGGTGACCTGGGAGCCAATATTGTGGTGGGCAGTACCCAAAGATTTGGGGTGCCGATGGGCTACGGCGGCCCTCACGCCGCCTACTTTGCCACCACTGATGCTTATAAAAGGCAGTTACCCGGTCGGCTGGTGGGTGTTTCTAAGGATAAACACGGCCAGATGGCTTTGCGCTTGGCTCTGCAAACCCGCGAACAACATATTCGCCGGGATAAAGCCACCAGCAATATCTGTACCGCCCAGGTGTTATTAGCAATTATGGCCAGCATGTATGCTGTTTATCATGGCCCAGCTGGCTTGAGATCGATCGCTAGCCGCGTACATAGTCTGACTCAGATTTTGGCAGCTGGCTGTCAGAAGTTGGGATTGAAGATACAAAACACCCACTTCTTTGATACCTTGACGGTAGCAGTTCCTGATGCCTCAGTCGTCCAGCAAAGAGCGCTGGCTCACCAGCTGAATCTGCATCAAATTAATTCTCAAACAGTAGGTATTTCCCTAGACGAAACCAGCACTAAGCAAGACATCATCGATCTGTGGACAGTGTTGGCTGGCGAAGTCGGTTTCACCTTTACCGAAATCACTGATTCCTTAAACATCTCCACCCGGCCTCATCCGGGCTTAGCGCGGACGACAGACTACCTAACCCACCCCGTTTTTAATAACTATCACTCCGAAACAGAGCTGCTCCGCTACATGACCCGCCTGCAGGCCAAGGATTTATCCCTGGCACAAGCCATGATTCCGCTGGGCTCTTGCACAATGAAACTGAATGCCACAGCGGAAATGATTCCGGTGACCTGGCCAGAATTTGGTCAAATTCATCCCTTTGCGCCTCTAGCTCAAACCCAGGGCTATCAGACCCTCTGCCATGATCTGGAACAGTGGCTAGCCGAAATCACTGGCTTTGCCGCGATTTCGTTACAACCCAATGCTGGCTCCCAAGGGGAATATGCTGGACTCTTAGTGATTCGCGAATACCACCGCCAACGAGGCGATAGTCACCGCAATATCTGCCTGATTCCCCAATCAGCTCATGGTACCAATCCAGCCAGCGCTGTCATGGCTGGGATGCAAGTAGTGGCGGTGAAATGTGATGATCAAGGCAATATCGATGTGGCCGATTTACAAACTAAAGCCACCCAACATCAAGATGGTCTAGCGGCCTTAATTGTCACCTATCCCTCGACTCATGGTGTGTTTGAGACGGCGATCGTGGAGATTTGCCAAATCATTCATAGCCACGGCGGTCAGGTTTATATGGATGGTGCCAACATGAATGCCCAAGTGGGTTTGTGCCGCCCTGGCGATTTTGGCGCGGATGTTTGTCACCTGAATCTCCATAAGACTTTTTGTATTCCCCACGGTGGCGGTGGTCCGGGGGTCGGTCCGATCGGTGTAGCTGCTCATTTGGCTCCCTACTTGCCTTCTCACCCCTTGGTCAAAGTTGGCGGAGAGCAGGGCATTAGCGCTGTGGCAGCGGCTCCTTGGGGCAGCACCAGTATTCTGCCCATTTCGTGGATGTATATTGTAATGATGGGCGGCGCGGGTTTGAAGCTGGCTACCCAGGTGGCGATTTTGAGTGCTAACTATGTTGCCCAGCGCTTAGAGGGCAAGTATCCAGTGCTTTACGCTGGCAAGAGTGGTTTGGTGGCGCATGAATGTATCTTAGATCTGCGGGACTTTAAGAAAACCGCCAATATTGATGTGGATGACATTGCCAAGCGGCTGATTGATTATGGTTTTCATCCACCGACTGTGTCTTGGCCGGTGGCCGGAACGGTGATGGTGGAACCCACCGAGAGTGAATCGTTGGCGGAGTTGGATCGGTTTTGTGATGCGTTGCTAGCTATTCGCCAAGAAATTGCGGCGATCGAATCTGGTGAGATCGATCGAGACAACAACTTACTCAAGCAAGCACCCCACACCTTAGCTGATTTGGTGGATGCCAATTGGGACAGAGCCTACAGTCGGGAAGAAGCGGTGTTTCCAATGCCTGGGTTGAAGAATAATAAGTTCTGGCCGACGGTGGGACGGATTGATCAAGCTTATGGCGATCGGAATTTAGTCTGTAGTTGTCCAGCGATGTCTGACTACGAATAACTTCAGCTCATACATATGAATTTCTAATTGAGCTACGACCATAAAGCTTGACTTATAATGAACTCAATACTATCCCGATCTAGATCATGAGTATTGATGAACTTGTGAAAGCAGCTAATCAACTGAATGAAGCAGATTTAGACCAGTTATTCGAGCGAGTGGTGGTCTTGCGAGCGAAACGTAAATCTTCTACTTTATCTCCAACAGAGACAGAGTTATTACTGGTGATTAATGAAGGGATTCCCCCTGATTTACACCAGCGATACCAGACTTTAGTAGAGAAAAGAAATGCAGAAACACTAACGGAAGAAGAATACCAAGTACTTTTAGACTTGAGCGATCGAATTGAAGTTTTGGCAGCACAAAGAGCAGCAGCGCTGCTCAAATTAGCTGAATTGCGGCAGGTAAATCTGATGCAGTTGATGGATGATTTGGGAATTCAAGCTCCTAGTCATGCCTAGAGACTACATTTCTAAAGACCTGAGAAAACTTGTAACGGAGCGTGCCCAGGGATATTGTGAATATTGTCGCAGTCCAGGGCGATTTGCTTTGGAGTCAATGGAAATTGAACATATCGTTCCATCTAGCTTGGGTGGTGGTATAGCAGCGGAGAATTTAGCCTTAGCTTGCCATGGTTGTAACAATTATAAACAGAGCCGAATTAAGGGGATCGATCCGGTTTCGGAAGAGTCAGTGGTGATTTACCATCCCCGTCTCATGAATTGGCATGAGCATTTTGCTTGGAGCGAAGATGCTACTCTGGCGATCGGTTTAACAGCAACTGGTCGGGTGACGGTCATTCTATTGAAACTAAATCGAGAAGGGGTGGTTAATTTACGGCAGGTTTTAAAAATGGCCGGACAGCATCCACCAGAGAATTAACTAAGACAGATCATACTTATACGGCTCGGCTACGATTACGCTAAAACTCCAGCAACCATTTGCTTCCGCACGAAGAGAGTCGGCATCACCATTGACGTGAGTTAACAAGTAAGTAGCCATGTCATACGAATCTGAATTTGTACTCCCTAAATCTACAGATTCCTTGGTGGCGACCAACTCGTCGGCCTCGTCCACGACAAAACGAGGAAGATCTACGACCGTCTCTTGCATAAATATGAACGCCTTTGCCACAGCTGCCACCGCGACACGTAATCTCGCGGGTTCTCCCCATCCACTCGAAACATCAATGAGCGTCAGGCGTACATTGCTCTCACCATCATCAAAACCAAGAGGAAGTGTCCATTCCAGAACCCCCTCAAGTGCAGGCCCGCTTGTGTTGTGGGACGAACGATAGTCGGCGATGAGTGGCGGGCACACTGTAAGCAAGGCTCTCAAATGTTGTAGTACGTATTCTCCCCATACCCATTGGCCTGCCATTGATTTCTCCTCTCACATGTATATATTGAAAAGTTTATTTCTTGAAATACTGAAGCTTTATACTGTTTGTTTATGCCAGCTTCCGGATTTGTTCTTGGAGACGATCGACAATTTCTGGACTCAGTTCTGCTTCTGGTTCAACTTGTTCGCGTGCCGCTAAAACAGATTTAATTTCAGCAGATGAAGCCTGACCTAGTCGATCGATTAATAACTGAAAGGATTCAGGTAATCGTTTTACAGCTTTCATTTTCAGTGTAGTGACTAACAACAGACTCCCATGATAAACGCAGCAGTTGAAATACTGCCAAAGCAGTTTAAAAAAAGCAAAACTTTAAGCTTAATGCTAATCAGTTAAACAAGCTGGATCGAAAGGATACTTACCCTGGAGCCAATCTACTAATTCTTGGCTGCAAGGAGTCTGAAAAGATGCATATCGATCGATCAACCCTTTCTTCCTTTCAACATTCAACAGATCCAAACCCTCATCTTGAAATGCTGCTATATCTGCAACCAAATATTCAGCAAAGGTCTCACCGCCAAGACTAGCAGCTGCCCAGTACAAAGAATCTGGCTGCTCACTAGCCGTCAAGGTCATTAGTGGAATCTGCGACAAATAGGCTTGATTCATCGGATTAATCGCCTGTCCCACCGTCCAAGTAGCTAAGTGTTCCGCCGATTCACCAAACGGTCGTAAATTCAAAAACTTACAGAGTTTCGCCCCATCATTCACTGGGTAATTGTCCCAAATCACGGGTTTACGACCCAGTTGGGCGGTAATTTCTTGTAAATGGGCTGCCGGATAAGCGGTAGAACAAACTTTTTCACCTGTCCAAAAAATATCCACAGTAGGATCTAGCAGTTGGCCGAGGGTTTCTAAGTAAAGAGGAGGTCGATCGCCAAAGACCTGATCTAAAACTGGATCGGTAGAGTAATAGGTAGGACACATGATGAAAGAGCTAGCGGTGCTTTGCTCCATAATGCGATGGGTGATATCGGCTTGGATTTGGGCGATCTGGCCAAAATCACCACGCATATCATCAAACAAAATAGCCAGGATATCCGGTTGAAGATGGTTGATCGATCGAATCTTGGCATCTAGCCCAGCTGGAGCTTGGTTATCGAAGTTCTCATGAATTCCCAGAGGCGTAAGACCAATACCCCAGGACACTTCAGCTTGTTGGTAGACTTGGCTGAGCTGTTGCAAGTGAGCATATTCAACAGCTGGCCACGGCTCTGACCAACAACGACGCAGATATCGATCGGCTTTGGGGGCGTAGATATAGTACTGATAATTATTTTGTTTCAGGAAGCTGGCATAAGCTTGACGGGTTGGCCAACTCCAGGGTCGGCCAAAAAATCCTTCGATGATGCCCCGGCTGAAGTTTTTGATTGTGCTACCCATGATGCTCTCCCACCCGATATTATGGCGCTGAGTGCTATTATATGGCCACTGTCAGCCAGCATCGATGTCAACTATATTTTATGGAGTTTGCGATGAGTTCACCTTTTCGGATTGGCGTAGCTGGACCAGTTGGCTCGGGAAAAACAGCCTTGGTAGAAGCTCTGTGTAAACAATTGCGCGATCGATATCAATTAGCAGTAGTTACTAATGATATCTATACCCAAGAAGATGCCCAGTTTTTGGTCAGAGCCGGAGCCTTAGACCAAAATCGGATCCTGGGTGTAGAAACCGGTGGCTGCCCGCACACCGCAATTCGAGAAGATGCTTCGATGAATATTGCAGCGATCGAACAACTCGAAAAAACTTTTAACAATCTCGATTTGATTTTTGTAGAAAGTGGTGGCGATAATCTAGCCGCCACCTTTAGCCCCGAGCTAGTCGATGCCACCATTTATGTAATTGATGTGGCCGGGGGCGATAAAATTCCGCGCAAGGGTGGCCCGGGCATTACTAAGTCTGATTTGCTGGTGATTAACAAAATCGACTTAGCACCCTACGTTGGTGCCAGCCTAAAGGTAATGGATCGGGATGCTTTGAAGATGCGTGGCGAAAAGCCTTATGTATTTACCAATCTAAAGACAGCAGAAGGCTTGGGAGAAGTGCTGATGTTTATCGATCGACAGGCCAATTTGCTAGTCCACTGATCAATAAATATAGACAAATAACTGAACTTTTATTGTATTTTTTTTGTAGCATCATACAAGTTATATAGAATGTAGTATTGTATACAAAAATGAATTTTCCTTCCCCTTAGTATCGCTTGTAACATTGTCCGATCCAAAATGTTACTGAAGATTCACAGCTTGTAGAGCTAGAAGCTTAACCACATCAAATTCAATCCGAACTTTTAGAGGAGTGACTAACAACTAATGGCTAGAAAATTTAGACGGCGCGAGATTCTAATTCTGGGTTCCACTGCTGCTGGGAGTGTATTACTCAAAGCCTGTGCACCCACTAGTACCACCACCACCCCCAGTGCTTCACCAACCACCAGCGCGGCTTCCCCCAGTGCCAGCGCCGCCGCCCCCACTGGCGATGGTATTAAGGTAGGTATTTTGCATTCTTTGAGTGGCACCATGGCCATTTCCGAGAAAAGTGTAGTAGATGCCGAACAGCTAGCGATCGAAGAGATCAACAAAGCAGGTGGCGTATTGGGCAAGCAAATTATCCCGATCGTCGAAGACGGTAAATCAGATTGGCCAACCTTCAATGAAAAAGCCAAAAAACTGATCGACCAAGATAAAGTAGCTACAGTGTTCGGCTGTTGGACATCCTCTAGCCGCAAAGCCGTACTCGAAACTTTTCAGAGCAAGAAGCACATGCTCTGGTACCCAGTGCAGTATGAAGGACAAGAATGCTCACAAAATGTCTTTTACACTGGAGCCGCTCCCAACCAACAGATTGAACCATCGGTAGATTGGTTGCTAAAAACCTTTCCGGACAAACCATTCTTCCTAGTTGGTTCTAACTATGTATTCCCACAAACTGCCAACTCCATTATCAAGGCACAATTAGCTGCCAAAAAAGGCAAGTCAGTGGGCGAAGAATACATTGATTTAGGCAACAACGAAGTTAGCGCAGTCATTTCCAAGATTAAAGCGGCTATGCCCAATGGCGGCATCATTTACAATTCTCTCAATGGCAGCACCAATGTAGCTTTCTTTAAGGCGCTGCAAGGTGCCGGGATGACTCCCGAGAAGTATCCCAGCATGTCGGTGAGTATTGCCGAAGAAGAAGTCCAGGCGATCGGACCGCAGTATCTGAAAGGACACTTCGCCGCTTGGAATTACTTCCAAACTGTTGATACCCCCAACAGTAAGAAGTTTGTAGATGCTTTTAAAGCTAAGTATGGTGCCGAACGAGTAGTTAATGACCCAATGGAAGCCGCTTACACCATGGTTTATCTTTGGAAACAGGCCGTCGAAAAAGCTAAAACCTATGAGGACTTAGAAAAAGTACGCGCTGCGGCGATCGGTCAAACCTTTGAGTCTCCCAACGGTAAAGTGGTCATGAATGCTAATCACCACATTTCTAAGATTGTACGGATTGGTAAAGTCAAGGAAGATGGTTTATTTGAAATTGTCAACTCCACTCCAACAGCAGTGGAGCCAGTGCCTTGGAACCAATATGTAGCAGCCACTAAAGGCTATGCCTGTGATTGGAGCGATCCGAAGAAAGGTGGTAAATACAAAAAAGCCTAGCTAAATTTCAGTCAAATTTGCCACAAGGTGAGATGGATCATCCATTTCACCTTTACTCGTTCACAGGAGCAAAAAATTGTTATCTGGCATTGTTAGTAACCTCTTTGGGGGGATCAGCGTGGGCTCAGTCTTACTGATTGCGGCCTTAGGACTGGCAATCATCTTTGGGCTGATGGGCGTTATTAATATGGCGCACGGCGAACTAATGATGATTGGAGCTTACACGACTTTCGTGGTGCAAAATATCTGTAAAGGAACACCATTCGCTGATTTCTATATTTTCCCGGCCCTGATCATCGCTTTTTTCGTGGTGGGCTTATTCGGACTGCTGCTAGAACGATTGGTGGTGAGGCATTTGTATGGTAGACCACTGGAAACACTGCTCGCTACATGGGGAGTAAGCTTAATTTTGCAGCAATTTGTGCGGAGTGTCAGCTGGCAATTTATGGCCGGTCTAGCAATTTTTTGTCTGCTGTTTTGGGGAGGCAATGCGGCCTTGCAAAGGTTTGTAGGCATCTCTAAGTTAAGTCGATCGATCTTAGCGATAGGTTATGCAGCCTTGGCAATGACCATCTGCAACCTAATTACTGGACCTTTGGCCAGACCATGGTTTGGAGCTCAAGGCGTGAATCTGACTGCCCCTACTTGGTTACTGGGTGGCATTGATATTGGCAATGACCGCTTACCAGCGACCCGCCTATTTATTATTGGTCTGACCATTATTTGTGTGGCAGCGGTATATATTTTCTTAAATAAATCGACTTGGGGTCTGCGCATTCGGGCGGTGACTCAAAACCGGGAAATGAGTGCCTGCCTGGGTATTCCCACCGATCGAGTGGATGCCCTCACTTTTGCCCTTGGTTCCGGATTAGCTGGCATCGCCGGGGTGGCGGTCACGCTCCTGGGCTCCACCGACCCGAATACCGGGATGGGCTACATTATTGATGCTTTTATGGTGGTAGTAGTAGGTGGGGTCGGTAAATTGATTGGTGCGATCGTCGCGGCAATGACGCTGGGCATTGCTAACTATTTAATTGCTGCCGATGCTTTTTCCCCCTTGCTGGGCTGGGCACCACCTTTAGCCGACTTTTTCAAGTTCTTTTCTAACTCCAGTATGGCTAAAGTCATGGTATTCGCCGCGATTTTCATCTTTCTACAGGCCAGGCCAGCGGGGTTATTTCCCCAAAAAGGACGCACGGTGGATAACTAGGAGAAAAGTTCATGCTGCTTAAATTATTTAAAAACCAGCGGTGGCGAGAAGCCACCATCATTGCTATCTGTATGGCCTTGCTGATTTTTGTAATCCCGCAATTTTTATATGCGATCGGACAAGGATTTCGGGTGGGATTACTAGGGCGCTTTATGGCGCTGGGGATTGCTGCCTTAGGTATTGATCTAATTTGGGGATATACCGGCTTACTCAGCCTGGGGCATGGTATTTTCTTTGCCCTCGGTGGTTACGCTTTTGCCATGTTTTTGTTATTGCAAACCGATCCATTGCCCGATTTTTTCAACGCCAATGGAGTGACGGAGCTACCCTGGTTTTGGCTGCCCTTTGGCTCATTACCAATCACGATCGCCGCTGTGATAATCATTCCAGCCTTAATCGCCGCCCTCGTGGGCTACTTCGTCTTTCGCAACCGGATTAAGGGCGTATACTTTTCGATTTTGACCCAAGCCGCACTAATTATCTTTTTCAATATTTTCAACAGCCAACAAAAATGGATTAATGGCACCAATGGCTTAAAAACCGATAGTACCCAAATTTTTGGTCTGCCCGTTAGTTCGATCGAAGTTCAGTGGATGTTCTATCTGCTCAGCTTGTTTGGTTTGGTGGGAGCCTACATTCTCTGTCGATGGCTAACCGGTGGTCGGTTTGGCCGCCTGTTGGTAGCAATCCGCGATGATGAACCGCGCGTTCGATTTTCTGGTTATGATCCCACCGGTTTTAAAGTATTGGTGCTAGCCATTTCAGCTGCCTTAGCGGGAGTGGCCGGGGCGCTGTTCACTGTCCAGTCCGGGATTATCACCCCCAAGGCCATGGATGTGTCCGCTTCGATCGAGATGGTAATTTGGGTGGCCGTGGGTGGCCGAGGCACCCTAATCGGTGCAATTATCGGCACCATTATTGTCAACTTTGCCAAAAGTATTCTCAGCGAACAGTTCCCAGCAGTTTGGCTATTTTTTCAGGGCGGGCTGTTTTTACTAGTCGTTACAGCCTTGCCCGATGGCATTGTGGGCTGGGTCAGACATGATGGTTATGAATTATTGCAAAAGATCACGGGTAAAAGACGATCGTCCACCTATCCCCAAGTGGATTTAGACGAATCACTCCAAAGTGAACGAACCCTGGAGGATCGGTAAATGACCGAAAATATCTTAGAAATCGAAAATGTAACGGTCAGTTTTGACGGATTCAAAGCCTTAAGTGATCTAAATTTCAGTCTCCAAACTGGCGAACTGCGCGTCATCATTGGTCCGAACGGTGCCGGGAAAACCACTTTTTTGGATACGATTACCGGCAAAGTTAAACCCACCAGCGGTCAAGTACGGTTCAAAGGCCAAAATCTGCGCTCCTATACCGAGCACCAAATTGCCCGGATGGGCATCGGGCGCAAGTTCCAAACCCCGCGCGTCCATCAGCAATTGACCGTGCGCGAAAACTTGGAGCTGGCGGGTAACCCCAACAAAAATCTCTTCTCTACCCTGTGGGGTAAAATCTCTAACCAATCCCAACGGGATATCGTGCTGCTCCTCGATACTGTGGGACTAGCTGCTAAATCCGATCTTTTGGCGGCGCTACTTTCCCACGGCGAAAAACAACGGTTAGAAATTGGGATGCTGGTAGCGCAGTCACCAGAACTGTTGTTAGTGGATGAGCCCGTTGCTGGCTTAACTGATGAAGAAACTGCTGAAGTGGGAGATTTGCTATTACAGCTAGCGAAAACACATTCGGTTATAGTTATTGAACACGATATGGAATTTGTCCGGCAGATTGCCCAGCAGGTAACAGTTTTACATGAAGGAACAGTGCTCTGTGAGGGCGATATGGATACCGTGCAAACAGACCCCCGCGTTATTGCAGTATATTTAGGCAGCGAGGAGTAATAAATGTCTGAAATATATAACGACAACAGCAACAATGAATCTGCCATACCTCAAGACACACTAATTCTTGATGTCCGCGATCTAAATGTTTATTATGGGGAGAGTCATATTTTGCGGGATGTGGATCTAAGCGTGGCTCCTGGCAAAATCATTTGTTTAATTGGTCGAAATGGGGTGGGTAAGACCACACTGCTTAAAACTATTATGGGTTTGCTACCAACCCGTAGTGGTGAGATTTATTTTTCTGGTAAGTTGATTAATAAAATGCCTACCGATCGCCGGGCTAAATCGGGCATTGCCTATGTTCCTCAAGGGCGAGAGGTAATTCCCCGTCTCACAGTGGCCGAAAATTTATTGCTGGGTATGGAAGCTCGTCCAGGTGGTCGCAAGCCCCAAGATGCTATACCGGACAGTGTTTTTACGCTATTTCCAGTGTTGAAACAAATGCTGGGTCGGATGGGTGGCGATCTCAGTGGGGGTCAGCAACAGCAACTAGCGATCGCTCGGGCTTTAATGGGAAATCCTCGGTTGCTGGTTTTAGATGAACCCACCGAAGGCATTCAACCTTCTATTATTTTAGAAATTGAGGCGGCAGTTAAACAAATTGTTCGTGATACCGGGATTTCGGTGCTGCTGGTAGAACAGCATTTGCACTTTGTGCGCCAAGCCGACTGGTACTATGCCATGCAAAAGGGAGGAATTGTGGCCTCAGGTTCCACCGCAGAATTAAGCAAGGATGTAGTCCAAAAGTTCTTAGCTGTTTAAGAATTTCAGCTATCCTCATTCGATTTGCTTAATTAAGACTGTAACTTTTCACAACCATCCAAGCCACATAATCATCTAAGCCAATATTCCTACCTGCGCTCTCATCTTCACTTCAAGTCTTCACTAACTGCTCTGTCGCTAGTGATGGAAGACCTGGTTTTGGCTGGTGATCGACCGTTGGGTAGAGAGGCGGTGCACCGTTTGTCGCAAAGTTAGGCTGTGGGAGGTTTTTCACTTGGTATGATTAACCGAGATATGGATAGAAAGATAGAAATTGTGACTTCTTCTCGGATTTGCATTTTTGCATTAGATTAAGTAATTCTATCTTATGACCTTGAAAGTTATTTTTTATTTGTTCATCCGATTGGAATGCTAGTCTTGACTGACTACAGGCAATTATAAAAAACATGACTGATAAAAGTTTTAGAGCCGTTTGACAAGCTTCTTGTAATTTCATAATCTAACCCATGAAGGGATAAAAATATTGTCTGTAATAAATGTACCAATTAGGCTCTATTTGCTTATATCTCCACTTTTCATTACTACCGCGCTTCTCAAATAACTCCTTTCCTGTAAACTGGTCTAACAATCCATCTTTAATGAGATCTTGTATGATTGGAGCAGTTGAAAATACATATCCTTTCTCTTCAACTAAAGTATTTGCATAATCATCTGTATATTGATCTGTTATGAACAAAACTCTAGATCCTTTGAATTCTGTTGATAGTTCTTGAATGCTTAAATCTTTCATTCTTTTTTGATCGATTTTGCAAATACCAAAAGATGCAAAAGTATGCCGTTTAAAACCTTGTGTTTTCTGCTCATTTTTGCACTTTTGTATAAGAATAGTTAATTCTTTTTTATGATTTTGAAATTTACTTGTTATGTATTCATCCGATTGGAAGATCGGTTTCGGCTGACTACAAGCAGTTAATATGAATATGACTGGCAAGAGGTTTAGTACCGTTTGAAATATTCTTCGCAATTTCATAAACCGATGTGGTTTTAGACACGTTCTTTTGTTTAGATAAATATTTTTCACGCAGTTAACCAAGATATGGATAGAAATGTTGTCTATAATAAATATACCAATTTGGCTCTATCTGTTTGTATTTCCAAATTTCCTTTCTACCCTTTCTCTCAAACAAGTCTTTTCCTAACAGCTGATCCAAGCTTCCTTCTCTAATAAGATCTTTTGTGATTGGAGTAGCCGAAAACATATATCCTTTTTCTTCAACAAAAGTATCTGCTGGATCATCTACATATTGATTTGTTATGAATAAAATTCGAGAACCTTTAAATTCTTTTGAGAAAGTTTTAGTCCATATAAATTCTACTGCGATTTCTTCTAAACTCAATTTTTTCAATTGTGCCTGATTTACTTTGCAAATACTAAAGGCATCTCTAACATATCTTTTTCCTCCTTGCGACTTCTTCTCAGATTTGCATTTTTGCATTAGCATAAGTAATTCTGCTTTATGACTTTGAAAATTAGTTTTTATTTGTTCATCTGATTGGAAAGTCGGTCTTGGCATACTACAAGCAGCTATGAAAAACATGATTGATAAAAGCTTCAGAGCCATTTGAAAGGCTTTTTGTGATTTCATAATTCAACCCGTATTTTACGTCAAGCTAACGTTTTATTATTTTTTTATTATACAATTACAACTGTAATATTAAAAGTAGAAAGTTCTATGTCAACTGTGAGTCGTTATATTGCTATTGTTCAAAAAGTGGAGGCTGCCTATCCTGATTGGACAACATCAAGGCTAATCGATAATCTCCGTCATACCGGACCTCTCGATGATCGAT
Organism: uncultured bacterium; assembly: GCA_964247085.1. GTDB lineage: Bacteria > Cyanobacteriota > Cyanobacteriia > Cyanobacteriales > Chamaesiphonaceae > JAAFHZ01. The sequence continues at coordinate 10,795 of CAXTSX010000032.1, read as the reverse complement.
TATTTCAGCAACTATTAGGTACACAAGCTGGTATTTACATTCAACCCAAAGGAACTTTAATGGAAAAAGACATCAAAGAGCTAGAGTTTAGCATCAGTCATTCTACTGAAGACGGTCAGGAAGTTGGTATTAGTCTAGACGATTCTACTGGGCGACAAGTTGCCCTAGGGCATGTCATCGTTGGAATTTCAGCCGGTATTCATCATCCTCTCCCGGTTATTTATGTAAATATCGGAGACATCAGTTTTCCCTTGCTAGATGTCAACATCAAAAAAGAAAGAGCTGGTTTAGATCCTTTGTACGCGACCACTATTACAGGAGATCTTGGACAGACCGTCACCCCACCAAACACTCTATGTACCGAAGTTTTTTGCTCTTTTGGTGGAGTCGGGAACGAAGCAACATCAGCTGAACTTCATGGTGATATTGATGGTTTCATGCTGGGTTACTGGCTCTGCACTACTATTAATGGTCAAGCCATGCGAGAGTCGATGGTTCAGGGTAGTAGCGTAAAACTTAGTACGATTTTGGGAGAGTATTATCGAACCAGAACAGATCGACCTCTGGGCATGACAGCCGGAACAGGCCTTCCACTTGAAGCAATTCGGCGATTTTCTAACTTTAAAGCAACATTCAAAGCTCTCAAAAACACTTTTTCCGTTCAGACAGTTGCTTTTAATACATACTATGCCCCATACAGTAAAAACCTGCCTAATCCATTCAAGTCTTTGCAGGCACTTTATAATTTTGAGCAGTGGTGCGGTAGAGGCGGTGTCTAAAATTATTACCAACAAACATCTCAGACTGTAACTTTTCACAACCATCTAATCCTCAACATCCAAACCACATGACCATCTAAGCTAAAATTAAGCATAGATAACGTCAGAGCCTTATTGAAGGCGGGTTCATGAGCATCTCCGATTCTGTCCTGACAGAGTTACTAAGCCAACATTCCCACCTGCGCCCCCATCTTTACTTCAAGTCTTCACTGACTGCTCTGTCGCGAGCTATGGAAGACCTGGTTTTGGCTGGTGCCGATCGACCATTGGTAATTGCCACCTTTCAAGAAGAAAGGTTTTACCGACAAGAAGCGCACCGCTACCAACGCATTGCCGCCCAAACTGACCGAGCTTACGTCTTGTCCGTCATGGAAAGTAGTAAGCTTCCTGCCACTGACTATGTACTGATTTCGATCGATCCCAATGATGGCCTAGCTCAAGAATGGAACTTGGTGGTGATTGGCGAAAGCTCAGCCGCCTGCTTAATTTGCCAAGAACGCACTGGCGAATGGACAAATGCCCAAGGACTAGAATCTTCCCAACGTTTTGATGGTATCTGGACGTTTGATCGGCAGATCGCTGTTGACGCTGCCCAAATTTTACTGGGCAGAGTTGCCAAATACCGACCGAAGCTCAGAAAACAGCTCCAGAAAATTCAAACCGAGCTAACCGCCACCCCCATAGTTACGACCGAAACTGGTTCGGCCAGTGCCGATGCTTTCGTACAGCGTTTAGTAACCTACCTGCAGGCTGGCCAATATAAACTAATTAAGGCTTATCGATCGATCGCCGCCCAAGAAAATCGGGAAAGACTAGTCAACTTAATTGCCAGTGCCCTGCGGAGTTCTGTCAAACCCGATGAGATTTTACAAGTAGCAGTTAAAGAACTAGGCGAAGCCATGCAAGCTAGTCGCTGCTTGATCTATCGTTATCAATCTGGTAGCGATATTGCCACTATCAATTACGAATATATTAGTCAGCCCGATATTGTTTCTTTGGCTGGTCATAGTTGGCAAATCATTACTCATCCCCTACTCCAAGAAGTGATTAGTACCCGTCTCCCCAGCACCCTGCGGGCGGCTGACCAGCTCAATGCCCACATGGCCGAACTGGTCGCGAAATATCAAATTGTCGACCTACTGCTGGTGCCCGTACTGTCCCAAGATCGGCTGTTGGGAATGATTGAACTACATCACTGTGAATCGACTGCCCATCAGTGGTTACCCGAAGAAATGAGCTTAGTCGAAGCAGTCGCGACCCATGTGGGCAGCGCCTTAATCCAAGCAGAAGCTTATACCCACCTAGAATATCTCAACGAACAGCTAGCGGTGCTCGATCGCATTCGCGGTAACTTAGTGGCAATTACTGGTCACGAATTACGTACTCCGTTATCAACCATTCAAATTTGCTTAGAAAGTCTGTCCAGCGATCCGGATATGTCGATCGAGATGCGGCAGGTGATGCTCAGTACTGCTTTGTCGGATAGTGAGCGGATGCGCAAACTTATCCAAGATTTCCTTACACTTTCCCAACTAGAAAGTGGTCGCTTTCAATGGCATCCAGAAAATCTGGCGCTGCGCGAATGTGTCGATCTGGCCATGAGTGGTATGAAAACCCGCAATCACCAGGATGATATGCCGCAAATCATCATCGATATTGCCGACGATTTACCTCTAGTGAAATTGGATGGTGAATGGCTGGTGGAGGTTTTAAGTAAACTCCTCGATAACGCCTTCAAGTTCACCTCCAGTAAGGGCAATATCACTATTCAAGCCCACAGTCGTCACCCGATGCTAGAGGTAATTATTGCTGATACTGGTCGAGGTATCGAGCCAACTTTACTACAAGCTGTTTTTGAGAGGTTCTACCAAGAGGAAGGTTCCCTGCGGCGGACAACTGGCGGTACTGGATTGGGGCTAGCGATTTGTCGGCAAGCGGTTTTGAGTTGGGGCGGTGAGATTTGGGCAGAATCGGGAGGCAAAAACAAGGGTAGTGAATTTCACTTCACTATCCCTTTAAGCTGATGGCCAGCGATCACGGTTTGGAACCGTTGTGTAGTTATTAACTACACCATATTTCGATGCTGCCATCGGCTCCTCCAATCGCGATCGATTGACCATCACTACTAATTGCCGTAGACATTACCGAACGACCAGGCTCACCGCGCAGGGTTTTGCGGGGTTTTTCTCGGAAATTCTTGCCCGTCTCCTTCGCCCAAATCCGCGCCTTGCCATCCACACTGCCAGTTACTAAAGACTGACCATCTGGGTGAAAAATACAAGAATTGATCTGACCGGAATGAGCCTTGAACTTTTGCAGCGGATTACTACTTTTCACCTCCTGGGGATTGATTGCCCAAATGACGATCGAACCACTCACTGTTCCAGCCACTATGGCATCGGAAGTAGGGCTAATAGCCAAAGAACAAATACAATTACGATTACCTGTAAGCTGAGCAACAACTTGGCCAGTATTAATTGACCATAGCTTGATCAACCCATCATCGCCAGTACTAGCCAATAACTGACCCGTATGATTAAGAGCAATAGCGGCGATCGGCTCACTTTGCAACATAGTTGTCAGTAAATCACCAGAATCTAGATGCCAAACCCGAATGCTATTATCAAAGCTACCACTAATTAACAGCTGATTATCCGGACTCATCGCTAACGAACGTACCGAGGCCGTATGCCCTGCTAAGTTGGCAATCAGCTGACCAGTTTGGATATGCCACAGTTTAATTGTTTCATCCCAACTACCACTGGCTAAAGTTCTTCCATCGGTACTTACTGCTAAGGCAAAAACACCTTTGTGATGATCTTGTAAATCATGAATCAGTTGGTAATTGTCTAAATTCCAAAATTTAATTGATTGGTCAAAACTACCACTAATTAAAGTATGAGTATCTGGCGTAAAGCTTAAACAACGGACCCAATCAGTATGCGCCTTGAGAGTTGTTTGGAGTTCCCAAGATGGCCGCGCTGATATATTATCACCATTTCCCAAATCTCCAGATAGCAAATCTCCAGAAACAGGATCAGCACCTAACAAATCACCAGACATCAGATCGGCAGCAATGGTATCAATACTTGGTTCAGCATTTTTAGATGTAATAAAAAATCCAGAATCAGTTCCTTGCAGTCTAGTCGGTTCCGGCTGATCATCAAAAGCATCCAATGGCTCAGGGTCATCGAGACCTAAATCATCGAGACTAAATATCTCAGCACTGGAGGAATTATGGGGCGAATCTTGCGCAGCTGCACTCAGCGACATTTGTTGATAGCCGCTAATCATCGGATTCAAAATTTCGGCTGGATCCACACCAGCCATCTCGGATAGTTTGAAGATTGCTTGTTCTAAGTATTCCACTCGATCAGGAATAGCCGCTCCATCTAGAGCCTCTACCAAATTAGTAATCGTGCCTTCGACACCAATAATGTGGTTTTGAAAAGAAGTCATCAGACGTTGTTGATCTACCACTCGCTTTTCTAACAATTGAAAATTAAATGATTCACCCGCCGCCGCCGGTAGTCCTAATTTTTGGTTGGCCAGCGTTTGTTTTACTAAAGTTGTGGAAAAACTACGACTTTGGACAATTTCTTGTTGTAGTTGTTCATACTGTAATTGTAAGTCATGATTTGCTTTCGCTAAGCGGCGGCGATAAATTTGATCGCTTTGATATCTATTAAAAACACTTAAGCTGAGAGCTAACACCAGTGGAACCACCACAATTGGCCAATTACCAGTAAAAAGAGCAATGATTAATCCAAATATGGCAGCAGCAGTGGCAGCATATTCGGCATATTCCAGCGGTGGGGTAGATTGCAACATGACCCTAAATTTTGTTAGTTCCTGAACCAATGAGCCATTATAATCCCTAATCGGACACTACTGATGCCCAAAAAAGCACTTCCTATGGCATAGGACATGCCCAGTATCCAACTTTCTTCCAGTAATTTGATTACACCTAAGCCATAGGTAGAAAAAGTGGTATAAGCTCCCAAAAAACCAGTTGTGAGCATGATATTTAATTCAGATGATATATGAATTACCCGCATGTTCACTAGGCCATATAGTAATCCGATCAGCCAGCAACCGGTGATATTGATCACGAAAATACCCCAAGGAAAACTGGTGCCCCACCAATTATCGATCGCTATGTTTAGATAATACCGGCCTAAAGATCCGGCAATTGCCCCAAAACTAATGGCGATCGGCAGTCGTAAATTAGGATCGATCGACATTTTTAATTTCTTCCTTGACCAGCAGTTTAATAATCTCTTGCGGCTTATTGACTAAATAGTCTGGCCGACGTTTCGTTAGAATTTCTACACTATTGAAACCCCAGGTGACGGCAATTACCGGGATTTTACTGCGCCTAGCAGCGTCAATATCTCGGATCTCGTCGCCAACGTAGATGGCCTCAGCAATATTAATATAGTTAGCTAGCAAGGCCGAATTAATAGCGCGACTTTTGCCAAAAATTGAGCAGGAATAAACAAAACTAAAAAGATTCTTAATTTGGTATCGATCTAGCACAGTCTCAATATTTTCGACAGAATTGGAACTGATGATCCCGATTTTATAGCCTGCATATTTCAGCGTCCGCAACATATGAGTTATCTGCGGAAAAAGCTTGACCTGATTAGTTTTTTGGCGAAAATCTTTTTTAAAACGCAAGAGTAAAAAGGGAATTTGCCAGCGGCAAATTCCGGCCATCTTGACAATTTCGCGAGAGCTGAGTCCTTGTAATTGGGCAATTTGCTGCTCATCCACTGGCCGATAGCCAAATTCTGGTGCTAATTCGTTGGTAATTTCAATGAGAACTGCAAATGTATCGGCCAAAGTACCATCAAAATCAAAAATAACGGTTTTAGTCATTAGCCAGACCATCCAGGTTAGCTTGGGCGTTACGTCGAAACATGGGGGGCTTGATCCGCTTCAGGGCTGACCCGGTGAAGCGCTGTTGCCATTCGGCATCGGTGAGTTCCGCCAAGTCTGATAATGTTACCTGAATACGGGTATTATCCGCAGTGAAATCGATCACATTAGTGGGTTGGGAAAAGCGCTGATTCCAGGGACAGACATCTTGGCAAATGTCACAACCTGCTACCCAACCCGCTAAGTTGTTAGCAATGGTGGTTGGTAATTGTGCGGCGCGGTTCTCGATCGTATGGTAGGCAATGCAATGGTTCGCATCCACCACAAAGGGAGCAACGATCGCCTGGGTGGGACAGGCTGTCAAACATTGAGTACAGGTGCCACAGTGTTGAGTATGGGATCGATCGGCAGTAAGTTCTAAATCAGTTAAAATTTCCCCCAAAAATACCCAAGACCCATACTGGCGGGTAATTAAATTCCCATTTTTACCGATCCAGCCCAGCCCGGCAGCTTCGGCCCAGACTTTATCGCCAATGGGACCGGTGTCGGTATAGAACTTAAAAGTGGAAGTGGGGGAGGAGGTTTGCAACCACTGGGTTAATTGTTTGAGTTTTTTTTCTAAGACTTTGTGATAGTCTTTGCCCCAAGCGTAACGGGAAATTTTGGCATATTGCTCGCCCGTTGGTCGCGATTGGGGCTGATAGTAATTGAGTGCCACCGCAATGATCGATCGAACGCCAGGCAAAACCAGGCGGGGGTCGCGGCGGCGGGGATTGGTCATCCAGTTCATTTCGGCTTGGTAACCTAAAGCTAGCCACTGCTCTAATCGCTCCGCCGTAGTATCAATGGCGGCACTATCGATGGCAGCTACACCGACCAAATGGAAGCCCACGGCCTGAGCCTGAGCCTTAATAGCCGCACTATCAATGTTGGCCATAGAATTTAGTGATTTCTTAAGATCTGGATATTTTTAACCTGCAAAGGCCGCCCCACTTGGCAAGCAGTCACTAAGTCAGTGGCCAAAGTCCCCCTGACCTTCACAATCAGACCGTCTTGTTTAGGAAATTCACCCTGCAACTCATAGTGAGTATTGTCAGTGGTGATTAGTTGATAACAGCCACCTTCTACATTAATGAGTTTTACTTTGCCTTTAACGATCACATTTTGGCCTGGAAGTTGATTTGGGGAAGTTGTAGCGGCGATCGCTGACCAACTAGTCCGGGGGGAGAACATCGACGGTGTTGTAACAGCCATAGAGCAGACGATCAGTAAACAAAAAAAACTTTTGAGCACAACTTTTACCATATAAATCAATTTAATAAACTAATTCGCCCCGACTAATTGCCACTATTAATACTAGGCCAATACAGATCAAAAACGTACCACTCAGCAATAGCAACACAAATATTTCTCCCGCAGAAAGCGGTCGATCGATCGGGTCAAGATAAGCAGAATTAGATTGATAATCAGAGTGATGAACAACCGGAGCCTGCATCACCCGCACGCGAGAATAACCGATTTCTTGGTCATATAACAACCGACGAGTGGGGTTAGTCAAAATGGCATAGGCTTGATTCAGTTCCTGAAACTTATTCTGTGCCTCAATTACTGGTAAATTAGTGGTGTCTGGATGGTACTTTTTGCTGAGCAGGCGATAGGCTTGCCGAATCTCGATTGCTGAGGCCGAAGGATGAAGGTGCAGCTGCTCGTAGTGATTGACTAGATGCAGCTGATGACTGGTCGAAGAATTAGTCATGGCAAGTTGCTGAATCGAACTTACTCCATCTTACTTAAATTCAAAGTGTCTATAATTTCCGTCCGATCGGGAATGGTAAAGTTAAAGTAATCGCTGTAAATTTTTTTTATGATTGGCCAGTTACTAGCCGGACGTTATCAGGTATTGCAAGTTTTAGGTGCTGGAGGATTCGGTCAAACCTACATCACCGAAGATTTACACTTACCTGGTCAACCTAAATGTGTACTAAAACATCTCAAACCAGCTAGTACTAGCCCCGCCGTGTTGGAAATTGCCCGGAAGCTCTTCCAAAAAGAAGCTGAAACCTTACAACAGCTGGGCAGCCACGAACAAATTCCCCGTTTGCTGGCCTTTTTTGAAGAAAATCGTGAATTTTTTCTGGTTCAAGAATATATTGTTGGCCATACGCTTACGGCTGAGTTAGGCACTAGCCAAAAGTGGACGGAGTCTGCCGTCCACAGACTTTTACGAGAAGTTTTGACTATTCTAGAATTCGTCCATGGTCAAGGGGTCATCCACCGCGACGTGAAGCCCGATAACATTATGCGGCGCGATGCTGATGGCAAATTAGTATTAATTGACTTCGGTGCTATTAAACAAGTTCGCACCCAGCAGTATCCTCAATTGGGAGAAGTTACTAAAACAATATCGATCGGTACCCCAGGCTACATGCCCTTAGAACAGGCTGGGGGAACCCCGCGCTCCAGTAGCGATCTCTATGCCCTAGGCATGATTTGTATTCAGGCTCTCACCGGTCAGCATCCCACCGAACTAGCAGAAGATGATGCTACTGGTGAGCTGCAATGGCAGCACCTGGTAACAATTAACCCACCACTCTTAGCCTTTCTTACTAAAATCACTAGCTACCACTTTAAAGATCGTTACGTTACCGCTCACGAGGCTCTGCAAGCGCTTCAGCAATTGAATCCCGGAGTGACCTATCCGCAACCGGCCAACTATCCTGTCTCAGCTAACGGCATTCCTGTCTCTAACTCGCCCACCCCTGAATTCACTGCAGCTACATGGGTCGTCTCCCCCCCAGCAGCTCAACCCCCTCCATCCCCTACGGCACGCTCGAAAAATCTAAATTTTCCGGTCAGTGCGATCCGTCCTGATGAACCCCGTCGATACAGCCCAAGCCAAAAATGGTTGGCTAGTTTGCTGCTCTTGTCTGGCTCGGCTGGCTTAGGTTATTTTTTAGTGCGTCCATTGGTCATGGCTGATCAATTTGATACCTTAGTATCCACAACCGATCGCTGCCGAATCGCCGCTCCGAGCAAAAATGCAAATTCTGTGACCAAAGTGCGGAATGTGCCCGATCGCGATGCAGTTATTAAGACCAAGCTTGCTCAGGGCGAAAAAATCTTGTTTGTCTCCAGTAAGGCTGAGTTTATCCAGATAGAACAACGCAATGGTGATCAAGGTTGGGTTTTCAACGATCAGATTCGGGGCTGTAATGCGGTTGTGCCATCCGCATCTCCATCCCCAGAACTAATCCCATCAAGTTCCCCCTCGTCATCATCTAAGCCCAAACCTCAGGTTTCCAAATCACCTAATGCTGTCAAAAAAACATTAGCACCCACACCTTCCCCATCCGGCAGTAGTCTGGACGATTTATTAACTGATCCGGATAGCTCCAGCTCACCATTACCCAACGATCCAGCCATCATTCCCACCAATATGCCGCTCTCCCCCAGCCCCTCCGCAAGCACTGTTGAACCGTCTCCTCTTAACCCATCCACTAACAGTTCTTCACCCTCACCATCAATTACGGCATCGCCGACTGCACCTAACCAACCAACTGCTTCACCCAAGCCCACAGTGATTTTTTAGGATTTTTTGTCAATCGATCGAGAGATCTTCCGTCTATGGCCTGTTAAGATATGAAAGCCCTCTGTTTTCTATGCGCTCATGTTGTCCAAACGCCCGCAGTTCGACTCCAATCACGTATCTTTACGCGCCGAAGAATTGGTTAAAGCTGCTTCCAACCGCTATCGAATTACGGTGCAAGTAGCCAGTCGTGCCAAAAAACGCCATCGCTACGAAACTGAAAATACTGATGATCCAATGCTGAAGCCAGTGCTGCGCGCCATTATTGAAATGGCTGATGAATTGACTCAACCAGAAATCCTGGGTGAATAGGCACTAGTTGACTGTGGAGAAGATTCTAAAATCGGGGGCTGGCTGGCGTTTAGGATGGCGGCCAGCCACCCCCGATTATCCTGGTTTGGTGGGTAGTGATGATTGGGCACTGGAACTGACGGCGATAGAAATGGCTGATTTTTGCCGTTTAGTGCAACAGCTAGCTCATACCATGTCCCAGCTGAAAGATGAGTTAATGGCCGAAGAGAAAATTGATTGTGAAGCAGAAAGTGATCTGCTGTGGTTACAGGTTTCTGGTTATCCACATAGTTATAGCTTAAGGTTATTGTTAAGTAGTGCTCGTAAAGCTGAAGGGAATTGGTCAGCAACGGCAGCTCCAGCATTGATTATGGCTACTTTAACCCTGGGCTTATTTTAGAATAAAATATTGAAAGTGTTGTGGTATCAGCATTGGTAACAATATGAATCAAACTGTGCCACCAGCACTTACTTACTTCAATGGTCTTTTACTTTTTACTACATCATTCATCGCTGGTGGACTCAATGCGGTGGCTGGTGGTGGCAGCTTCATTTCCTTTCCGGCTCTGATTTTTACTGGAGTATCACCAATCGTGGCAAATGCCACCAATACTACCGCGATGTGGGTAGCTTCTTTCGCTAGTGTGGGAGCCTATCGGCGAGATTTTACGGTGGAAAGGCGGGTGCTGATAATTTTGAGTATCACCAGTTTAGTGGGAGGCGGATTGGGATCGATCGCCCTGTTATATATTTCTCCCGATATTTTCAAACAGTTGATTCCCTATTTGTTATTACTGGCAACTGGGGTATTTGTATTTGGGGAATCTCTCAAGCAATGGTTGCGATCGTTAACCAAAACTACTAACCCTCAGCCACCCAGACTCTTGTATTTAGTAATTGCTCAATTGGTGATTGCTATATATGGAGGTTTTTTTGGAGCTGGAGCGGGAATTTTGATGTTAGCCATGTTAACTTTTTTTGGATTTGAAGGAATGAGCAACATGAATGCTCTCAAAGCATTTTTGGGAACTTGTCTTAATGGCATTTCGGTTGTGGTATTTATTTTTGCTGGTTTGATCACTTGGCCGCAAGCAATGCTCATGGCTGTAGGCGGTTCTGTGGGTGGATATTTTATTGCCCGTTTTGCACGCAAAATTCCATCTCAGATTATCCACCGCTTGGTATTGATCGTCGCAATAAGCATGACCTGACTTTTCCCGTTAAGTCTGATAGCATTTCTAGTCTATGAAAACAGTAT
>CAXTSX010000031.1:0-43175 GCA_964247085.1 uncultured bacterium | reverse complement strand
GTCCCAAGCGGCTTTAGCCGCCTTGCTAAAACGATTGTCGGTGGTGCCGACTTCTTTTTTGACGGTTTTAAGCTTTTGGTCGGCTTTGGTTTTGGCGATTTGTACCGAATGCTCCAGTTCTTGGTAAGCATCTTGGGAAAGATCTCGGGCGGAACGCGCCTTATTTTGAGCCAGCCGACCAAGAGCACCCATTAGTTTTTTGGTAGCTTGCTTGATTTCATCTACTTCATTCTCTCGTTTCATGGGCACCTGGTGTACTAAATCACTACTAGAGGGGCGGTTGGGCGGGTTTTCATGATCCATACTAGTTCCTCGATCGGATGGCACTGCAAAATCTATAGGAATATACCCCTAATTTAAGCGAACCTGCCTCAAAAGTGGTGAATTGATGTAGAAAATTATCAAATTTTGCTTCAAGACTCTCCCAACACAAAACCCTGACTTTGTAGCCAGGGTTCTATTTAAGCGGAGAGGGAGGGATTCGAACCCTCGATACGGCTTACACCGTATAACAGATTAGCAATCGGCCGCTTTCGACCACTCAGCCACCTCTCCAAACTTGGGATGAACTATTTCTTAGCGCACCTTTGTAAGGATAGCATAACCTGTTGCGTCTCGGCAAGAGCTACCGCTCTTCGATCGATTGATAAGACAGTCCATGACCGCCAGTGTAAATTTGAGTAGGTCTAAATATCCGATTTTCACCCAGCTGTTCTTTCCAGTGAGCTAACCACCCTGCTACCCGGGCGATCGCAAAGACCGGTGTGAACAAATCATCGGGAATGCCCAACTTGCGATAGACCAAACCCGAATAAAAATCAACATTGGGATAAATTCCCTTTTGGCCATAATACTCTTCGACAACTCTTTCTAGCTCGACGGCAATATCATAGTATTTGTCATGGCCGAATTTTTCAAACAGCTGCTCAGCTAAGTCTTGCAAAATAATGGCGCGGGGATCTTTCACTTTATAAACCCGGTGACCAAAACCAACAATTTTCTTCTTCTGAGCCACACATTCTTCTACATAAGGACGCACTCGATCGACCGTGCCAATTTCCTCGAGCATAGCAATTACATCTTCGTTGGCTCCCCCATGTAAGGGGCCAGCTAAAGTCCCCACAGCAGAAGCAATCACCGCATAAGGGTCGGTCAAAGTAGAAGCCGTCACCATCGCCGAAAATGTAGAAGCATTGATGGTGTGTTCGGCATGAAGAATCAGACAAATATCCAAGACTCTAGCTGCTAATGGGTCTGGCTCTTTTTCGGTGAGCATATACAAAAAATTCGCAGCATAACTAAAGTCATCGCGGGGCAAAACTGGATCATTCCCTTTCCGCATTAGCTGAAAAGCAGCCACCATCGTCGGAATTTTAGCCAGCAAACGGGTAACAGCTTCCCAGATGTAGACTGGATCGGTTAAAGCCCGCCGGGAATAGAACAACCCCAAGGCAGCTGCCGAAGCTTGCAGTGCATCCATCGGATGACCTGTTTCAGGGAAACATTTCATCATGTCTTTAATCCGGTATTTAATGCGCCGATGCGAATAAATTTCTTGCTCAAACTCGGCTAACTCCAAAGAGCTAGGTAACCGACCCCAAATCAATAGGTAGGCAGTTTCAATAAAAGTACTACGATGGGCAAGCTCACTGATCGGAATGCCGCGATACTCTAAAATACCTTCTTGACCGTTGACATAACTGACGCTCGACTGAGCAACTGCTACCCCTTCTAATCCAGGTTTGTAATCGCTACCAACCATAAGTTTGCTCTCCACATCCATGATGGAAAAATTATAGCCCTAAAGCCAGAGTTTAGGCGGCATCAGCCAACTGAGCTGACAGTTGCCAAGCGGTGAAGTTGTTACGGGCCAATGCAGGGCAATTATTCCAGCCTTTTTGATTTGAATACGCTGGAAGACCTGATTGAATAACAACATTTCCGCCAAATTACTTAAATCTGGCTCGTGGCCAACCAAGACTACACTTTGTGCCAGGGGATGCCGAAATTGGTAACCCTGAAGCCACTGGATACAATGCTCCAGGTTACCTGCTGGAGCTAGATCAGGATGAATCTCTAAAGTTTCACTTAATCCCTTACTAACGAGTAACTCGGCGGTTTGTTGAGCGCGCACTAGCGGGCTAGAGAGAATGATATCAATCTCTAAATCCAGGCTGCGCAGATTTGATGCCACCCGACGCACTTTTTTCGCTCCCCGCTTTGTCAACCAGCGATCTTCATCATTGTCTGTAGCCTCCGCTTCGACGGCAATCCCGTGACGAATCAGATATATTTCCATGTGTTTTAAATATGATCGGTGGGGTTCACCAGTTTGCCCAATTTTTGCTTGACTTGGTTATCAAAAACTTCCCACTTCATTCTGGCAAAATCGGAGTTTTCGTTAAAGCCACCCAAGAAACCAGCGGGTATTTCAAAGCCCCCGGCCGTAAACCGACCACCACCAAAGAATCGACCTTGGCAATCGCGGCCAAAGGCTTCTTTAATAAATTCGTCCGGATCGAGGGTGAGCTTCGATGTGCGCAGGGAACCAATGATGATTTCCATTTCGCCCTCATCGTCGTGGACAATGCCATAAACTACGGCGGTATGCACATTTTCTTCTGTGACTAAAAAGTCGGCAGCTTGAGGGATAGCATCCCGATCGTCATAACGGAGATAACCTACACCAGCGATCGAGAAGTTATTTTGTAAGACTCGATTGGTAAGTGATTTTTGAATTACGTCCATGACCCGCTTGGAACGGTAGACTTGCAGCACCGCATTGAGTAACTGGGCATCATAGAAGCGACTTAGATAACCTGCGGCCAGAAAGTCCTCTTCTTGGGCTTGCATTAATCGGTTGGTGTCCGATCGCAACCCATGCATCAAGGCAGTTGCACATTTCACATGATCGCTGACACTGCTATCGAGCTTGAGCAGACCGGCCTGTAGATACTGAGTAAGAATTGTTGCTGTGGCACGGGTAGAAGGCCGAATATCAGAAAACTCTGCCGATAACTCATCCTGCTGACTGTGATGATCGATAATTACCGTAATAGGAATACCAGCTTGTTGAATGAGTTCCAAAAGCTGGCAGGTGGTGCCCTGATTGTCAATCAAAACGCAACCTTGATAGACAGATAGGTCTTTTTCTTTGATGCTACTAAGTGGCCAGCGCTTAGCCGGCAAACCAGTCAGTTTGACTAGCGCAATGTTTTCTTGATGACTGAGGGTGCCAGCATAGACCAAGTCGCACTGGATATTGTATTGTTTGGCAATTAATTGGTAAGCCCAAGACCCAGACAAAGCGTCAGGATCAGGGAAATCTTGGAGCAATACCAGTTGTCTCTCACCACGATGCTTTTCTAAACAAGCACGGAAGCCAGCAATTCGACTATCCATCACCTCAATCAGAGATGGCTCTGTAGTCTGCTTGAGGGTTGTTAATACGGCAACTTCGCTGTCAGTTGCTTCGGAGTTGAGAGGGGTAGCCGGATCCTTGCCAGCCAGTTCATGTAATTCTGACAGGTTACCCAGAGGAAGCGGATCAGCAATAGCTGAGACGCCATACGTGGAATGAACTGAATTTAATGACATTTTATCCAAGGTGTTTTGCTATGTGAGGTACTCTGGAGCTACTATTTTCAGCCACAGGAGTAAATACAAAGTGAATTTTGAGATTTTCTGGTGCTCTTAACCAATCAACATCTAACGGTACTCATATTTTATCAAGTTCGTTAATTGATTGCGATGGCCACACAGTTCGGACATTACGATAGAATACCTTATCATTAGTTAAATATTATTCGTAACGGCGATTAATTTATCTGCGTCCATGCTACCTAAATGTTTATCAATTCGCAATCCCCATAAATACGGAAAAGTACCCTAAATTATTTTCAATACTTGCGCTTTTTGTTAAGCTCCGATCACATATTTTTGCCATTCTAAGTGTCTGCCATTTTCAATTTGCTTGGTAAGTTCAAAATGTAGGCTATTAGCTGGCTGACGGGGAGAGGTCAGCAGTTCCATGCCCGCTTCGCGGGGGGTGCGGCTACCCTTGCGGACATTACAACGCATACAAGCCGTCGTCAAGTTATCCCAACTGTCTAGACCACCCCGCGACCGGGGAATAATGTGATCGATCGTCAGGGCGGCTCCGCTGTATTGGCAATACTGACAACGATGTCGATCGCGACTCAAAATATTTTTACGGGAGAGGGGAATTTCTTGATACGGAATATTGACATAGTGACGAAGCCTAATTACCGTCGGGAGAGGCAAGTCCGCTAGTAAATACTTACCATGATGTTCTAATCCTTCGGCCTTATCCTTCAGCATCAAAACTACTGCTCGCCGCCAGCTAGTAATATTTAATGGTTCATAGGAAGCATTTAATACTAAAACCTTACTCATAAAAGGGTAGCAACCTCCAATTGATGACGATTCCGCCTGATGCTAACACAATTTTTTTGGCGGAGAGTTAGTCGTAAATAGTTTTAGGGAAATATTGATTTGTAAGGCTGTATTATGATGACCATCTATGTTTGAACAAGTAGAAAGTGCTCTAAACCGCCAGGATTACCGGACCGCTAGAAATTTGATCAAGACCCTGGTGCACAATCAGCCGCACAATGATTTGGTGCATCTTTATGCGGCTCAGCTGCAAGAAGCAACTGAGCATTTTGACAATGCCACCAAGATTTATAAGTGGCTAATGGTTGAGTCCGTCAATTCTAAAATAGTAAGCGATGCCAGGACTGGTATCCAGCGGATTCAAACAGTACTTCAAACTCAAAGGCAAACAGCTCTAGATCAGTCACTACAAATAGCTGGTGGCGATGAACCAGGTTTACTGATATTGGAGCCAGTCAGTGCTGAGGACAAACCGGTCATGGCTAAACAACTAGCCATAATTATGCAGCTGGATGCTTATACGGCTCGTCTTCATTTGCCCAGTCGCGGTTGGCGACTATATCGTCTGGGTAGTATGGGCGAATTAAATTTTTATCATCAGCAATTGCAACAAGCTCAGATTCCTGGTTTTTGCGCACCACTTCACTCATTGCAAAAAATGACCGTGGTCAGTGTCAAACTAATTGAAGAGTTTAATCCCCAGGCGATCTTCAATTGCGTTAGTGAACATGGTGAAAAATTGCAGATGGGTTGTGCCTGGTCAGAAGTTAAACAAATTGTGACTGGTTTGCTACCGATTTTTGAAGAAATCACGGAAGTTACTGCCAGCACCACTCATACTAATGTCCGCCACAAATCAAAAATCCTAGATTATGTGCAAATTTGCGATCTGCATGTCCCCAGTAAAAATTTAATTTTGCGCTTCTGTAACCAAAATTATTCTTTTCAGCAAGATGTTGGTGATGGATTAGGGTCTCTCACTAGTCGAGAAAATTGGCAGCATCTACTGAGCCAGATTCATCAAAAAACAAGCCATGCCAAGCTTTGGAGTGACTTTACTCCTTTTGCGGAGACAGCGTTGGCTTATCCGGAAATGCTCCAAAAAATTACTGCACATGTGCCGTTAATAAGGCGGAATCACAGCTTGTGGGATCAAGCTTTTCAGATGTACAGTAGTTTGATTTTTGTGAAGGAAGAGTTAGGTAATGGTTCCAACTAGCTTGAGCTATTTGACTTTGGCACGTTGACCAGGACTTTTCTTAGTTTCGACCTGTCTAGCCATATCCATGAACTGCTTCATGTTGGCTCCTGGTCGCCGTCGGCTGCTGATGCTAGATGGCTGGATTAAATAGTCGGTAGCAAAGTTGGTAATGGCTGGCTCCGCTGCTGCTGCAGTGGCGATCGATACAGGCTCAACAGCTGGAGTTGCTTCACCTTTAGCTTTCTTTTTGTCTTTCTTTTTATCTTTAATGGATGTTTTGGCGGCTTTTGGCGATTCTTCAGCCACTGTTTCCACTTTTTCGACAGCAGGCGAAGTTTTTGTTTCTACGGGAGTTGCTGCGGCTATTGCTGCTTTTTCTACTTTTTTTTCTGCTGTTGGGGCTGCTTTTTCTACCGGAGCTGGAGCTTTAGACTCATCAGCTTGCATGTAGAAGCCATCATTCTTTTTACCAAATTTACCGAATAATTTTTTAAGCATATTAATTAATTTTAGATTAGGTGGCTGAGTCATCCTTATGCAACTGAATTATCAGTGGCGCTGGGAGTAGGTGGCAAGTTGCTCTCCTAAACTTTTACAAAAGTTCATAATGAAAGTAGTTCTTCTAAGAATGGCGTTCGATCGATCTATGATTTCATTTCAGGTACTGACTAGGCTCTTGCACAATGTCTAACGTTATTAATCCGGTTGTTTTGGTGCATGGCATCAATGATACCAGTGCTAAACTTCGATCGATCGCCAACTGTCTACGTAGTTTAGGCCGACCAGTCTACGGCATTGATCTGAATCCTAATGATGGTAGCGCCCGGCTAGAAGTGTCAGCTAGCCAGCTCCAAAATTTTATTGATGATCATATTCCAGCTCCCCAAAAATTTGATCTGGTTGGTTTCAGTATGGGCGGGCTGGTGACCCGATACTATATACAACGTTTAGGTGGGATCGATCGAGTCGAACATTACGTCACCATTGCCGCTCCCCATCAAGGAACGCTAGCGGCTTACTTCACCCCCAGACCTGGTTGTGTCCAGATGCGTCCAGATAGCGCTTTTATTCAAGATCTGCAGCAAGATGTGCAAATGCTGGCTCAAGTCAAATTCACCTCGATTTGGACTCCTTTTGATCTAATTATTCTACCGCCGGCTAGTTCACAGCTAAGCATCGGAAAAGAAGTTCAACTACCAGTCGCTATTCATCCCTGGATGGTGAAAGATCAGCGCAGTATTACGGCGGTGCTAGTAGCCTTGGGTATTAACACTTAGAAATATCCCAAAATCTAAAAGTCAGTGATCAGAATCATTGAAAACACTCGGCGGCTATCACCGCCGTTTTTTTGTGCAAGCCCGACAATATGGTCAATGCCAGGTGATTACCAGTCGCCTGATTGTCAGTAAATCCACTGAACAATGGCAGTTTCATTAATCAATATTTGATTATCAATCAGGACTTGGGAATGTTTATAAACAGGTGCCGCCAAGATTTTTTAGATGATTTTCGTGAATTGGAATTTTAACTATCGAGATATTGAAATATCTCAATTAATTTAGGGATTGTGAGCCGTTAATGATCAATACACTGGCGTATCCAGACACCATTGGTGCGACTTCTTTGTTAGAAAAGCAACCAGTTCGCTTGGCGACAACTGGCCTCGAACGATCGCTGGTCAAAGAATCGAAAGCAGAATCTTCTGGGGAACTTAAACAACAAACACTAGAACTACTAAATGCCTACCGTCAGTCTGGCCGCTCGTCTTTGCGAGAAAAGATTGTGCGGCTGAATCTGGGTCTGGCCAGGAAAGAAGCCCATTACTGGGCGGGTCAGTGCCAAGAAAGTTATGAAGACCTGTTGCAAGTTGGCTCGATCGGACTAATTGCGGCGATCGACAAGTTTGATTTGGCCAAGGGATATGCTTTTAGCACTTTTGCCATGCCCTATATTCGGGGTGAAATTCAGCATTATCTGCGGGACAAGAGTTCGATCGTCCGGGTACCCCGGCGTTGGTCGGAGCTTTTACAAAAAGCTAGTACTGTTAATCAAAGTTTTCTAGTTCAACACCAACGACCACCTTCAGAGCAAGAACTTGCTCAAGCTCTAGATATTTCGGTCACAGAATGGCAAGAAGTGCGGATGGCTCAGCAAAACCGGCAGCCCGTCAGCTTAGACTGCCCGGTGGGCAACGAAGAAGGCTGTTGTATGCTGGATATTCTGCCAGATCAACAATATCGCAGCTTTCAGCTACCGGAAGATGACCAACAACGCTTGAAGCAAGGATTGGTGACCCTCGAACAACACACCCGGCAAATTATCGAATTTGTTTTCTTCTATGACCTGACCCAGAAACAAGTGGCTGAAAAGATGGACATCAGCGTCATCACTGTCTCTCGACATGTCAAAAAAGGGGTGGGTTTGCTCCAGTCTTTCTTTAATGAAAACAATTAATAGCAACGATAATTATGGAGTCCAAAATGGGCAGAATAACTCTAACGGCTAGTTTTATCTAAAACACCGCTACGTAGAATGCGAATTATATTTTAATAAATCGGTTTTTCTCGGACTCTCTTTCAATGGTGAATTGCATCATTGATTAGCAACTATAACTAGAAGGCGGTAGCAAGTGTCACCCAACTCTCTCTCTTATTTTATTATTTTTGGCTGTCTTTCATTGTTAGTTTCGGGTTGTGGTGGTGATGCACCTAAACCTAGTAATAGTGCTTCTCCTAGTCCTACGGCCAGTGCGATCGTTCCAGTACCTGTTACACCAGCACCGGCAGCGAGCCCAGCAGCATCGCTCATTGCTCCCGCTGGCGATACGAAACTCACTGGTGCCCAGTCTACTTTTAGTGGTGATATTGCGGCAGGTCTGATTCCAGCCTCAGACACTGAAACTGTCACGAAGTCTGTCTCGAAAGGACGAGTTGATCCTTTTTCGGCAGTCATTGCCCAACCGGTGCTCCAGCGAGTTGTGGTGCCAGCTGGAAATCGGCTGACATCTCAACCAACAACTCCACCCGCAGTAGCCTTTAACTCTGGTGTTAGAGCCGACAACAATTTGGGCACTACTACTAATAATAATAAGTTGGGTTCTAATGTAGGTGTTGCCAGTATTGCTGACATGGTGAGCAAAAAATCAACAAAATCTAATGGTAAGGCAGTGACGACTTCTAAAACCATGGCTAGCAAAACGGTAGTCGGTAGTATTCCGGCCATCACACCATTGGTGCCCGTCAAAACGGCGCTGTTGACTCCACCTGCGGCTAAACCAGCAATTGTGCCAGAATTAGCTCCAGCCATTCAAGTTTCTGGAGTCTCCGTGATCAATGGTCAAACCCAGGTTATTGTAAAATTACCTGGTGAATCATTTAGTCGCTATATCTCAGTTGGGGAGAAGGTGCTTAATGGCAAAGTGCTGATTAAGCGCGTTCAAGACCCGACAGCGATCACTCCGATCGTTGTACTAGAAGAAGCTGGGATTGAGGTTTTACGGCGAGTCGGTGAAAAGCCGATGATTGCTAACAAAGAAGCTCCAGCATCTTTGGAAACACCTAAATAAGCACACCAAAAATTACAACACCTTTAGACATACTTCGGTATGTCTTTTTTTTATAGCAGCGGTTTATGATGGGTAGACTGCCCTCTGATTCTTTGTCGAGCCGTCACCATCACTGACCAGGCCCAAGTTGCCGAAATTTTAAATTACTACGAGCGTCGCCACGGCGCTTGGACAACCCTCACCCCCTAACTTATGTTTGCGACAACTTCTCTCAATGAGCCAACTTGCCATACTTTGTCCAATGGTCTCACCATTATTGCCGAGCAATTGCCCGTGGAAGCGGTCAACCTCAGCCTGTGGTTAAGCGTGGGTTCACGGCTGGAAGCTGATAGCATCAATGGCATGGCTCATTTTTTGGAGCATATGGTGTTTAAGGGTACCCCTCGACTCCAAATTGGCGAATTTGAGCGGCGAGTAGAAGAACGGGGAGCGATGACTAATGCGGCTACTAGCCAAGACTATACCCAGTACTATATTACTACTGCGCCGCGTGATTTTGCGGAGTTAGCCCCGCTCCAAATGGATGTGGTGCTGAATCCCAGTATTACAGAGGCCGATTTTAACCAGGAAAAATCGGTAATCTTGGAAGAAATTAATCGATCGGCTGACAATACTCAACATCGCATCTATCAAAAATCGATCGAAGCAGTGTTTCAGCGGTTGCCCTATCGGCGACCAGTATTAGGCACCACGGCGGTGGTAGAAGCATTGACAGATCAGCAAATGCGCTTTTTCCATGCGACTAATTACCAACCGCGATCAATGACGGCAGTGGCGGTGGGAAATTTGCCGGTGAAAGAACTGATTGATGTGGTGACCGATGGCTTTATGGCGCATAGCCATCATGATGATTCTTCGCCGCAGTTTGCTGGAGCCAATAAGTTGCCCCAGCCAGAAGCGCCTTTTAATAGGATTGTGCGGCATGATTCGATCGATCCAGCAATTCAACAAACCCGACTGATTTTCATCTGGCGAGTGCCGGGGATGACCGACCTAGATGCTACCTATCCGTTGGATATTGTGGCAGCGGTGTTGGGCCAAGGGCGTACCTCCCGGTTGGTGAGAGATCTGCGCGAAGAGCGACAGTTGGTGACCGGGATTGGGGTAAGTAATAGCAGCTATGCCTGGCAAGGAATGTTTACGATTAGCATACAGTTACCGACTGCCAACTTGGCCGAAGTGGAACAGCGAGTGATGGCTCATGTGGAAACTTTGCATCACCAAGAGATTAGTACAGCAGAGATCGATCGAGTGCGCCGTCAGGTGGCCAATCGCCATATTTTCGCCAACGAAACTCCCAGTGCCCGGAGTGGATTGTATGGTTACTATCAAGCGGTGGCTGGTAATTACCAAGCCGGGATTGACTATCCCAAACATGTTCGATCGATCAGTGCCGCCGCGATTCAAGAGTCGGTGCGGACGCATCTTTCCCCGACAGCCTATGGTGTGGTTACCGTTCGATCGGCTGATTAATTACTCAAATAATTTAAGGGCAATCCAGCGTTTCGCGGGTATTGCGTCCTGTTTTGGGGTTGGTACCTTTGGCTACTTTGCAAAGGGTCAGTTGCTGATCGCGGCGCAGCAGTACATCAGTGAAATCAGCGCCATCGACGATTGCCCCTTCAAATTTGGTATTGGTCATAAAGACTCCTACCAAAATGGCATTGGTGAGGTTGGTCTTGGTCAGCCGAGCGGTATCCAGAGCACCACCCGTCAGATCAATGTTGGTCATGTCCGCACGAGTGAGATTAGTACCAAAAAACCGGGAACCGCGTAGATCGGAGTCCCGGAAGTTGCTATCGCGCATATTGCTTTGGCTAAAGTCGGAGTCGCGGAGGTCTTGGTGGGAAAAGTCGGCATTGACTAGGGTTTGTTTGTCGTGAGCTAACGCCCCAGCCGGATTCGGTTGAGCCACTAAGAGTAAGGCCACTAGACAAATTCCGGCGATAAGTCGCTGCCACCAAGTACGCATATTTTTAAAATCAAATAAATATATTCCCTAAGACTAGCTCAAAAGTTGCTGTAAACGTCAAAATATCTTGATCAACTAAGAGCGATTTAAAGAACCAACCCTCAGCCCATATTTCCAACTGGGAACAAGGGCTAAGGGAGTATTTCTGTAAAACGTAGTGAAAACGCTACTGAGAACTAAGTCCAAACTGGATCCGTTGTTCGCCGCGATCGTTTAAACCATAGTTAAGCTGTAGTGGTAAACCCAAGGCATTAATGCGTAGTCCGGCACCGTAGCCAAATCCGCTCCCTGGTTTTCCTCTACTACCTGCCGGGTTGCCAGGCACCTCTGAACTTGTCCCTAGGTCGGTTCCATAATCGGCAAAGAATGCTCCACCCAGGAAGGAGATGATCGGGAATTGATACTCCGCACTAGCACGGAGAAAACTCTTGCCCGCACCAACGCCGCCTTCTTCGTAACCACGCACCGATGAAACACCACCTAAGGAAAAAGCTTCATAGGGAGCCAGATTGCCTAGAGCTGTACCACCTTGAATGTTAAATGACAGGGACTGCGGTCCTTTATCAAAATTCAAGAGGCTTACGGGGATGAACTGAGTATAGCCAGCAGTGAGTTTAGTTGTACTGATGTTTCCTAGTCCGATCGGAATGGCCTGATCGACTCCCAGCCTGATCAACGAACCATCGCTAGGTTGCCGAGGATTATCCCGGGTATCTTTGCTTAAATTTAATTGAGCTTTGAACAAGTCATCTTGACCAGTACCACTGAGGCTCAGTGGTTTATCTTTAGCATCTACTGGTGCTCTTTGCCCATCGACATTTGTTACATCTACCTTTTGATAATTCAGACCTAAGGAAGCCTGCCAGCCACCATCTTCATAGGGATTACCACTGAGCGGACGAGCAAAAGTGACCCCACCACCCGTACGATTAATCCGGGGCGATTCGGTTCCACCCGGTAAAAATATCGGAGTCGGGCCACCCTCAAAAATCAGGGATGACGATCGACTAGAGAAAGCATTAATCCGATACGAAGTACGATTAGGGTCACCGCCAATCCAAGGATCGCCATAGCTCAAATCAAACAAGATATCTCGCCCGACTTGAAATTCACCGCCCAGACTCTGATTGTTACCACCCAAATTGGTTTGGGTATAGCCTAATTGACCAGCTAGACCATTATTGCCGCCGATCGTACCCCCAGCAAAAAATCTATTGTTGCGTTGGGACTCTACCACCCCAATTTGGACAATAACTTTATTAGGATCTTTGGTGCCGGGAGCGAGGGAGAACGCCATGTCTTCAAACAACCCGAGCCGATAGATCCGCCGCACGTCTTTTTCGAGCGTTTTACGATTGTAAATTTGCCCTGGCTTTAGTTCGGCTTCCCGGGTAATGATATAGTCCCGCGTATTTCCTGTAATTGGCTTGCCATCTTTATCTACCGGCTTACGGTTTTTATCCAAAAAACGTATTTGGATATCTTCAATAATCCCTTCGGAGGCGATCAATACTAGCTTGCCATCTGGAGTCGGATTTTCAGCGCTAACGATTTGGGCTAGCTCGTAGCCTTTTTCTTTGTAGAGAGCATTCAGCTTGCTAATAGATTCTTTGACGATCGCCGGATTTAGGGGTTGGCCGTACTGAGAGCGAAAAATGGCATCAATTTCCGCCGCCGGTAGTACGCTCGGTTTATCACCTTGGATAGTTTTGACTGATACTTGGCGCAAAGTACCATAGGAGACATTGGGAGCAGGCTGATTTGAAGTCGGTGGTGGCGGCGCGATTGTTTTTTTAGGTTGTTGATTAGTAGTTTTTTTAATATTAGATTTTTTATTACTGGGCTTCTGAGCCAGCTTGTCAGTGGGTAGCACTATTTGATTTAGTGGTACTGCTGAGGGGGTCGTGATCGTTGCTGGCAGGGAAATCGGTAATACCATAGGATACCTAAATGTTAAGATCTATGAAACTTTATCTTACTTTGTTAACACTACACATTGACCGATCGGTTGTTTTTCGCCGTTCAAAGTCGCAGCTTGCTCCGGATGAATAATAGATTCGGCTGGTTTTTAGCATGTATATTGGAAAGTTGATTTTGATGCGTGGTGACTAACTGCTAAGGTAGCTGACTCATCTGCTCTAGATCTAGGACTTGAGCTAACAATTCTGGTTCCATTAATTTTTTAGCCAAAACAATCTCGCGCAATGATTGGCCGGTCGTTAGTGATTCTTTGGCCACTGCTGCCGCATTCAGATAGCCAATGTGAGTGTTTAAGGCTGTTACTAACGCTAAACTGCCTTCGGCATAAGACCGACAACGAGCTTCGTCAGCGGTAATTCCTTGAATACACTGTTCAGTTAGAGCTTGTAGAGCATTGCCTAAAATCTCAATACTATGGATTAGGTTATGAGCAATTAAGGGCATCATCACATTCAGCTCCAGTTGACCAGCTTGAGCCGCAAGCGCGATCGATTGGTCGTAACCCATCACCTGAAAGCACACCATCGAAATCATCTCGGCCATGACCGGGTTGTATTTGCCGGGCATAATCGAAGAGCCGGGCTGCACTGGGGGCAACTGGATTTCTTTAAAGCCAGTTTTTGGCCCGGAATCCATCAAGCGTAAATCGTGGGAAATTTTGACTAGATCTTGAGCTAGGTTCCGGACAGCACCAGACACGGCCACAAAGGGAGACATGCTTTGCATGGCCGCCATCAAATGGGGGGCGGGGGTTAAAGGTTGACCGATAAGCTCTCCCAAAACTACTGCCACCCGTTCTCGATAAAGGGGATGAGTGTTCATCCCGGTGCCAGCGGCACTGCCTCCTAGACCCAGGGTCATCAAGTCTTGGGCGGCGGACTTAATCCGGCGTTGATGGTCGGTTAAAATTTGGGCAAAGGCTCCAAAACTGTCGCCGAGTCTAACCGGTACGGCATCCTGCAAATGGGTACGGCCAGATTTAACAATTTGGCTAAATTCTTGGGCTTTAGCAGTAGTGGCGGCGATCGATCGATCCAAGGCCGGATACAAGGTATGCTCTAAGGCCAGCAGCCCGCCTACCCGAATCGCGGTCGGAATCACATCATTGGTGGACTGACCATAGTTCACATGGTCGTTAGGACTCACTCTTTGGTAGTTGCCCTTTTGGTCACCCAGAATTTCTAAGGCGCGGTTGGCTAGTACCTCGTTGACGTTCATATGGTGGGAAGTCCCCGCCCCGGCCTGATAAACATCCACCACAAATTGATTGCGGTATTGACCCGCCAAAATTTCATCAGCGGCGGCGGCGATCGACTCACTCAATTCTTTACTAATGCAGCCCAATTCGCCATTAACGATCGCGGTAGCCTTTTTGATCAGCAGACAAGCATCGACATAGGACGGCAGAGGACGGAGGCCGCTGATCGGAAAGTTCTCGATCGCGCGCAGCGTCTGGATGCCGTAGTAGGCATCAACTGGTAGATCGCGCTCTCCCATAGAGTCTTGTTCGCGGCGGTAATTAGTCATTGGCTAGTAAATAAAGTGGACGAGCAGGATGCTAACAGCCGGAAAAGCTAGGCTAGGCGACTATTTTACCATCGTAGGATCAAGTAAATTATAGTTGAGGCAAGCTGGGGCTGATATGGAGTTCCAGGATTTAAACATCAGCAATTCTCATTAAATCCCCTGTAAAATAGAGAAAATCAAAAATAATTTCTGCTAAATAATGTCTATAGCCGTCGAACAAATAGAATCCGCAATTCTGAAGCTCTCGCCGCAAGAATTAATCCAGCTTACAGACTGGGTTTTAGATTTAGACGAGCAACACTGGGATAAACAAATAGAAAGTGATATCAGCGCAGGCAAACTAGATTTCCTTGCTCAAGAAGCATTTGCAGAACTAGAAAGCGGCAACTGCCGAATGATCTAATGCATTACACAACCAAGAGATTTTGGAAGTGCTACGACTCTTTACCAGAGGCAATTCAGCAAGTAGCCGATCAAAGCTATGAATTACTGAAAGCCGACCCCTCACACCCATCATTGCACTTCAAAAAAGTCGGAGAATACTGGTCGGTTAGAGCTGGTAGAGGATATAGAGCTTTAGGAGTAGAAACCCAAAAAGGCATCTCCTGGGTCTGGATTGGCTCTCATGCAGAATATGACAAGCTCATTCGTTAGGTGATTAAACTAAACAGTAGCAAAAAGCCCGGTCTTGCAACCAGGCCTCTCTTAGTTTCTATTTCCAAGTTCATTACTGGAGCATGGACTAGACAGCCTCGATATTCTTCTCGCCGGTACGAATCCGCACCACTTGATCGATCGAACTGACAAAGATTTTGCCATCACCGATTTCACCAGTACGTGCTGCTGCAATGATTTTATCAATCACCATATCGACCTGATTATCTTCGACAACGATTTCTACTTTGAGTTTTTGAAGGAATTCAACAGTGTATTCCGATCCTCGATATCTCTCCGTCTGGCCTTTTTGCCGACCAAAACCCCGGACTTCAGATACTGTCATCCCGATAATACCGGCGTTTACTAACGCAATTTTTACTTCGTCTAATTTGAAGGGACGAATAATTGCCTCGATTTTTCTCATGATGGTGGGATTCCTCGGTAATTACCAATAAGGTCTTAAAATTTTTATTTGTTAGCTAGTAACAGATTTTTAACACTCTTACTAGCGATATTTTTGTAACTTTAGATACATAATTGAGATACTCAAATTGATGAAATTATCTCTGGGAATAGATTTTGGCACATCTGGCGCTCGATCGGCTGTTATTGATAATGATTGTAATATCTGCTGGTTAAATAATCAGCCATTTGTAGTATCTGCTCCGTCATTAGATCAGGTTTGGAAGCAAACCTTATGGCAGTTGATCGATCGAATCCCGCCGGAAATCAAAAATAATATTGGCCGCATCGCGATCGATGGCACTTCTTCCACGGTGCTGCTCTGTGATAAAGCTGGTCAAGTTCTGGGCGAACCATTACTCTACAACGACGACCGGGGCAAGGTTTGGCTAGAGCAGATCCGGGCGATCGCCCCTCCCAGGCATTCGGTGATTAGTGCGACTTCTAGCTTTACCAAATTAATATGGTACTCTCAGCAATCTTACTTTTCGACAGCCCATTATCTTCTGCACCAAGCCGATTGGCTAGCCGCATTGCTGCATGGCCAACTGGGTGTTAGCGATTACCACAACGCTCTGAAATTGGGCTACGACGTAGTTAATTTACAATATCCCGACTGGCTGAGTGCAACCAGCTTCTTTCCCCTGTTGCCGCAGGTTCTGACTCCCGGTCAGCCGATCGCCACATTGTTACCAAAGGTGTCTCGGCAATTGGGTTTATCCGCAGATTGTCTGGTCTGTGCGGGTACTACCGATAGCATTGCCGCCTTTGCGGCTGCTGGCGTTGACCAACCGGGTCAGGCGGTGACTTCGTTGGGTTCGACGCTGGTGTTGAAGTTGTTAAGTAAACAGCCGATCGATCGCACCCAGTATGGCATCTATAGCCACCGCTGGGGAGACTTATGGCTGGTGGGCGGGGCATCGAATACAGGGGGTGCAGTTTTGCGGCACTTTTT
Source organism: uncultured bacterium (assembly GCA_964247085.1). GTDB lineage: Bacteria > Cyanobacteriota > Cyanobacteriia > Cyanobacteriales > Chamaesiphonaceae > JAAFHZ01. The sequence goes on along the minus strand of CAXTSX010000031.1, from coordinate 26,440 downwards.
TAGCGATCGAGAGCTAGCTGATCTGAGTCGATCGATTAACCCCCAGCAGACCACCGATTTAGATTACTATCCGCTGTTGCGATCGGGAGAGCGTTTTCCCATTAACGATCCAGAGTTATTGCCGTGTTTAACGCCTAGGCCACCCCAAGACTCAGCATTTCTGCAGGGTTTGCTGACGGGGATTGCTAGCGTGGAGGTACGGGGCTATCAACTATTACAGCAACTGGGGGCGGATGCTTTGACGGCTGTCTATACAGCCGGTGGTGGTGCTAAGAATTTGGTCTGGCAAGAAATTCGCCAACGCCAGTTAAAAGTACCGATGCTGAATGCTACCCATCAGGATGCTGCTTATGGCACTGCTTTAATTGCCCAGCAGGGAGTTGATCTCACCAGAAAACATCTCTAATCTTCGGCAAACATCTCGGCTAATGCGCTTAATACAGCTTTCTGTTCATTCGTATCGATCGAACCCAATTTTTTGATCAACCTAGTTTTATCAACAGTACGAATCTGATCTAAAACAATGTGCCCATCTTTATCCTCAAAATGAATCGGAATACGGCTGGGGTAAAGCTTTCCTTTCGTTGTCATTGGCGCAATCAGCACAGTTGCCAGATACAAATTCATTTCATCTGGTGAAATCACAATACATGGACGAGTTTTCTGAATTTCACTCCCAACTGTTGGATCAAGCACCACCAAAAAAATATCAAATCGAGCTACTACCATTCCCACTCTTTCTCATCCCAGGCATTACCCGTCATCTCATCCAGTAACAAATCATCTTGATTATTGACCATTTCAGCAAACGCTTCAGCCCACCCCACCCTTGTCCCTGGAGCAGCCGTGATAATCAGTTGATGATCGCGCACCTCAATTTCCACATTTTCCTGAATACCGCTTTGTTCTAACAAAAGCTTGGAAATTCTAATCCCATGAGAATTTCCTATCTTAATTACTCGCCCCTTAATTGACGTGGCCATAGATGCACCGTTAACAGTAATTACATTGTAGCCACAAATTGTCTATGCCCTAACACCTACATTCTGCCGTTGCAATTTTCGCGATACAGAAGCCTTAAACCCCTATTCTAAAGTTTGAGTCATCGGTTCATCCTCACATTTAGAGTGATAGTTTACAGTCGATCGAACGCCGCCATAATAATCCGTTCAGTTTCCGCCCAGTTGATGCATTTATCCGTCACCGAGACCCCATACTGCAAATGGCTCAGATCCGTCGGGATCGATTGACTCCCTTCCGATAAGTGCGACTCCAACATTAAACCCACCGTCGAAGTATTGCCATTCACAATTTGCTGAATCACACTTTCCATGACGATCGGCTGCAACCGATAATCCTTATTAGAATTGCCGTGGCTACAGTCAATCACAATGCGCGGCTTCATCCCCGCTTTTTTCAGCGCTGTTTCTACTTCGCCAACACTTACCGGGTCGTAGTTGGGCTTACCTTCACCGCCGCGTAAAATCACATGGCCATAGGCATTACCCGTAGTTTGAAAAACGCTGACCTGACCCTGTTGATTGATACCCAGGAAATTGTGGGGTTGCATCGCCGATTGCAAAGCATTGAGAGCGACTTTAATGCTGCCATCGGTGCCATTTTTAAACCCCACGGGCATGGAAAGACCACTGGCCATTTCCCGGTGGGTTTGAGACTCGGTGGTACGAGCGCCGATCGCCGCCCAAGAAATTAGATCGCCAATGTATTGAGGGACGATCGGATCAAGGGCTTCGGTGGCTGTGGGTAAACCAATTTTCGTGATATCTAGCAACAATTGCCGACCGACCTGCATTCCTTTTTCGACATCGAAGGAATCATCCAAGTCTGGGTCATTAATTAAACCTTTCCAGCCGACGGTGGTGCGGGGTTTCTCGAAGTAGACGCGCATGATTAGTAACAATTTGTCCGACACTCGATCGGACAAATCCTTAAGGCGATGGGCATATTCGATCGCCGCCTTGGTGTCATGGATCGAACAAGGACCCACCACAATGAACTTGCGCCGGTCTTGAAAATCCAGAATATTCTTAATCTGCGATCGGTAGCTAAGAATATTCTTTTCTAGCTCTGGGGTGAGGGGCAGATTGGTTTTGAGCTCGCTCGGGGGCATGAGCACCTGAGATTTGCCAATGCAGGCATCAGAAATTTTGTCTTCCATAGGAGATGGCGGGTGGTAATGATTAAATTGCTTAAAGCTTTCAACAGGTTAAGAAAACCTGGGATACTGGCAGAGCGGAGAGCGATCGTGATTAGAAACTTAGTAAAGTTTGATAGCTGCTAAATCGCCACCAATCAGCCTGCAACGCGCAGCAGGCCGAGGTAAAAAGATGAGGAATAATGATGAGAGATTGATGGGGTTTCATGGATCGCAGCGCTTATTTTTTAGACATTTGCGCCGATAATTTCAACACCATCATAGCTTGCCTAACCAATCTTTGCAGCTAGCCAATTAATCACCGCTGCACCGATGGAGGTATTGTTTAGTCGATCGATCTCCCGAATCCCCGTCGGACTAGTGACATTGACCTCGGTCAGGTAGCCACCGATTACATCAATTCCCACAAAATATAAGCCATATTCTTTTAGTTTAGGGGCTAAGGCCGCGCACATTTTTAGCTCGTGATCGGTGATTTCGGCCTTGGCCACCCGTCCGCCGACGGCCATATTGCCTCGAAATTCTTTACCAGTAGGAATGCGATTGATCGCTCCCAAGGGTTGACCATCTAGCACAATAATTCTTTTGTCGCCGTCTTTGGCTGCCGGTAAGAATTTTTGGATCATCATCGGATATTTACCCCACTGGGTGCTGATTTCTACCAGGGAATTGAAATTCCGATCGTTTGGTTCCAAAAATAGAATTCCTTCCCCAGCCTTGCCACCTAAGGGCTTCATCACCGCCGCTTGATGCTTTTCTACGAATTCCCGAATTACATCTTTGCTGCGGGAAACGATCGTATCGGTCATCCACTCCGCAAACTGCATCGCAAACATTTTTTCGTTAGCAGCGCGTAAACCATTAGGATGGTTTACTACTAAGGTCTTCGCTGGGTCAACATAATCCAGAATGAAAGTGGTGTAGAGATAAGGCACATCTACCGGTGGATCGGTGCGCATAAAGACCGCATTCATGTCATGTAAATTCATGAATTCCGACTGGCTAAGCTCATACCAACGGCTAGGCGCAACCCATCGCTCACCCTCTAGTTTCACTGGATGAATCTGGACTGCTTGGAGATGAGCGGCGGCCTGACCATCAATTACGCTCAGTTGTTCAGCAGTCGTAATATAAACGTGATGCCCCATTTGGCAAGCAGCCTCCATCATGGCCACACTGCTATCGTGGGTCGGATCCAGTTTGGCGATCGGGTCGATGATGAAGGCAAGTTTCATGGCAGAGTCGTAAAGTGAGCGGTGGCTATCTTTCCATAGCTACTATACAGCGCCAGGAATATGCGGTTGTAAATCTGGTCGATCGATCACCCGGGGAGAGGTTTTCTCCACAACCGGACTGGGATTGCTAACGACCGGATTGAGGTAGCTTAGCAGTGAATCTTGCGCCACAATATTCTTTTCTGGATTACGGTCAGTGATATGTCGCCAGGTATGGGGCAGATAAGTAAAATTAGCGCGTTGAAAATATTGATGATCGCGCTGGGTATCGGTTAACTCCGCAATTACTAAACTATCGGCTGGTACTTGTTGTACCACCAATGGTGAATTAGTACTAATAATAATTTGCCGTAAAGGGTTTGTGACGGTGACCGGCTGTTCCGGATCGATCGCCATTTGCTGGAGAATCTGCAAGATCAGAGCAATACTGCTGGGATGCATGCCATTCTCTGGTGATTCCCAACAGATCAGGCCGCTATGGGGCATTAGTTCTAGCACCACCAAGGACAATAACCGCAGCGTATTATCAGACAGCTCGTGAGCCGGATGCACCGCGCTGTGGATATCAGCTACCTGGAGAGTCAGTTTGGCTTGTTTGGGATCATAATCCACTGAGACACTCTCCACTTCCGGGTTGAGCTGAGCTAGTCGCTCGGTAATTTGAGCATAGATTGTGGCCGGATCTGGTCGAGCGCCTGGCTTATGAGCGTGGGCTAGGGCGTAGATGGTAGCGGTTAGACGAAAAGTATTGGACTGGAGAAAAGGTGTAGTGTATCTGTCGTCTGTTTGGCGCAGGCTGGCGGGGTTGAGCTGCAACACTTGCCAAGAGCGAATTTCTTGCCGGGCCACAAAAATGGTGGGATAACGCACCGCGTCATAAATCCGAGAAATACAAGTTTGGCCTGATTCGTGGATACTAAACTTGCAACTTCGACCCTCTAGTCCATCTGGGTTAATTTCTAAGGTCTGGAGAGCTGACAAACGGTTTTTAGCCACAAAAAAGGGCATCATTTCTTCTAGGCTGTCTAGCTGTTCGTTACTGACTTCTAAGCGGCCATCCGGGCGATATTGCAAAGTTAGGGAGTAGCGTAAGGTCGTAGAGGTGGGCGTTATTTTTTGCCCCAGATCATCGATCGACTCTGAAGGCACAATCATTTCCGCTTCAAAGGATATTTTATCGACATAGCTGTCTCCCACGCGGTGAAACAAGCTCCGAATATCGCTACCGGCTACCCTCAACAATAGAGAGGCTTCATGTAAAGATTGATCAGCCAGAGCACTTAAAAAACCAATAGCATCAAATAAGTTGGATTTGCCCGTGCCATTAGCTCCGGCCACGCAGGTAAAAGGTCCAAAATGAACATCTACATCTACTAAATTCTTGAAACCAGATATTTTGAGCCGAGTTAGCATGTGCTCCTCTCCATCACTACCTTACAGATTAACTTGAAACTGCTAGATTTGTTTTCTTGCCATTCTGTAATCAGCTGTTTGGCTAATGAAACAGTAATAACCATTAGCAATTTACTTCACAAGCGCCAATACTAACCCAGCTACTGGCTCCATCTGCCCAATGCTCTTTTTTCCAAATGGGGGCATTATGCTTGAGGGTATCGATCGCATACTGACAAGCGGCAAAAGCCTCACCGCGATGAGGTGCGCCCACAGCCAGCAATACGCTAATTTCTCCTACTTTTAACTTGCCAATGCGATGGTGAATCACCACATGAGTAACGATCGGCCACTGGGCTTTAATCTCGGTAGCAATTTGCTCAAATACCTGCAACGCCATTGGTTCATAAGCTTGATACTCTAAGTATTCCACCGGCTGACCAGCGGTTTGATTGCGCACCATGCCACTCATTAGTACGATCGCCCCATTAGCTCCATCATCGGCGAGTTCATAGACATCTTCGATGGCGATCGGGGCTAGGCAGATCCGAAAATGATGAGCAGTAGATTTAGATGATGGCAGAGCAAGAGAAGTCATAACGATCGAAGTCAACAGCGAGTATAGCTATTTTAACAATTTCAGTTTGAACAAGTTGTCAACCATTGGGGCGAAAGTATCATAGCTTACATTCAGAGCTAATTCCTTGCTAACTAAGGATCGTAGCTGGAAGGCTGCGCTGAAAATATTGATAATTATTAAGATAAGTTACGACTTTGCTGTCATAGATGCAAAACTGCTTGACGGCTTGAGAAAATATCGTTAGATTGAAAACAAGCCACCCGGGAAAGTCAAGTAGTCATGGAAGATAAGCAAAAGGTCACTTTGTACCTGCCCCCCAAATTACATCGACAGCTCAAAATCAAAGCTGCCGTAGATTTGGAGCCGATGTCCACCATTGCCGAAAAAGCCCTAGAAATCTATCTTCAGCACCCTGAATTGGTAGAACTAGTTGCTAGCCGCCAATGTGGAAATCATCAGGTATATAACTGCCCAGAATGTAGTCATCCAGCCGTCATCAGAAATGGTGAAATGGTCTCCATTATTGAGCAAACCGGAATTCTAGCCGATGAACTAGTAGTTGGTGATTCATCAACTAAAAGAGATTCGGTGCTGATGAGTTAGCTCTCTCCCATACGTTTTTCAGAACATTCGCATCAATTGCCACAGCCGTTCTAGATAGGTAGGAAAGTCATGAAAGAAGAGCTTCGTACTCTAATTCAAGCGCAATATCCTCTGATCTACCTCGTGACCTCCGAGGAAGAGCGAGCTGAGCGAGAGATTTTGTCACTTGCCCATCAACCATCCAGTAGCCGCAAGGTCTATGTCTGGACGCTAACCCAGGGTATGGTCGAGTTTGGCCAAACCAAAGCAGTTCAGCATGGGACGGCCTCACCACAGATGGCGATCGAATGGACAATGCGCCAAAAAGATCCCGGAATCTATATCTTTAAGGATTTGCACCCTTTCAAGGATTCAGCAGACGTGACTAGATGGCTACGCGACGCTGTATCTGGTTTTAAAGGCACCTACAAGACGATCATTTTGATGTCGCCGGTGCAGCAAATTCCGATCGAACTAGAAACTGAAATTGTAGTGGTAGATTTCGATCTGCCCACCCGGCAAGAGTTGGGCGAAGTTCTCTCGCATCAGCTAGAGCATACCAGCCAGCGGGGCATGAGTGACGAAGACCGGGAGCGGATTCTGACGGCTGCTCTAGGGCTGACCAAAGATGAAGCTGAAAAAGTCTTTCGTAAAGCTTACATTCAGCGCGACAGACTAACGGGTGAAGAAGTAGATATCGTACTGGCTGAAAAGAAACAGCTTATTCGTCGTAACGGCATCCTAGAATTCATCGCTAACGATGAAACGATGGAGGAAGTAGGCGGCTTAGGTGAACTGAAACGTTGGCTCACCCAACGATCGGAAGCTTTCAGCGAACGAGCCAGGGCCTACGGTCTACCGCAGCCCAAGGGGATGCTCATTCTAGGCGTGCCCGGTTGCGGAAAGTCTCTGATCGCCAAAACCACCGCTGAAATGTGGGGCTTACCTCTACTGCGGCTGGATATGGGTCGGATCTACGATGGTTCTACTGTCGGTCGATCGGAAGCTAATCTGCGCGCTGCTCTGAAGACTGCCGAGTCGATTTCTCCTTGCGTCTTGCTCATTGATGAGCTAGAAAAAGCCTTCTCCGGGGCAGGTGGCTCAGCGGATTCTGATGCTGGTACGTCTAGCCGGATCTTTGGTTCCTTCTTAACTTGGATGCAAGAAAAAAGCTCACCGGTGTTTGTGATGGCCACTGCCAACCGGGTGGAAAGACTACCCAGTGAGTTCCTGCGCAAAGGTCGTTTCGATGAGATTTTCTTCGTCGATTTACCAACCCAAGCGGAACGAGAAGCGGTGTTTAGAATTCATATCCGCAAGCGGCAGCGGGATGTGGAACGCTTCGACTGTGAGGAGTTGGCCAAGGTGGCTGAAGGCTTCTCGGGTGCGGAAATAGAACAAGCTTTAGTAGCAGCGATGTACGATGCCTTTGCCCAGAACCGAGAATTTTCGCAACTGGACATCATCTCCGCTATTAAATGTACTCTGCCTCTATCGCGGACGATGCATGAGCAGGTGGCTGCTCTGCGCGATTGGGCAAGACAGCGAGCGCGTCCCGCCGCCGCCTCGGTCGCTGAATATCAGCGCATGGAGTTCTAACAGGTTTTCTCTGCAATTAGCAGGGAGAAAGACTAGCTCATGGTGACTATTGCCGGTAGTTAGTTTGTTTTAAGGTCGCCACTTTTCAAGGCAATCATTATGTCGGGTGGCACAGGCTCAAGTAAATTGTATTTTCACTTTTCCTTGGAGGAAATTGACTATGTCTCACTTCAGCACTCTCCGTACTAAAATTTCCGATGCCGCAGTTCTTACTGGCTCTCTGCGCGACTTAGGGATCACCGTTAAAACTGAGGCCGACTTGCGCGGTTATCAAGGCCAAAAAATCCGGGCTGACATTGTTGCTGTTCTAGAAGGTGACTATGATCTGGGTTGGTCTCGCAACGCTGATGGTTCCTTTGATTTAATTGCTGATCTTTGGGGTGTTGCTAAAAAGCACAACCAAACTGAGTTGATCAATTCGATTAACCAAAAGTACGCGATTAATAAAACGCTTACTGAAGTAAAACAGCGCGGTTTGAACAATGCTAATGTCTCGGTGGTTTTACAAAAATAGTGGTTAGTTCTCATCAGATGGGTTAATCCTTACATTTAAGGATTAACCCATTTTTGTATGTAATTCTACATCGTATTCAGTAGATCTCCTGCGAAAGTATTTTATCGATCCTTTAGCAGTAACCATTTCAGCCATTATTAACTAATAATAAAAAATTGGCCAGATATACTGGTAATTATAGGTTCTGTCGATCGGGTGAGGACTTTCGCAGGAGGTCTAGTATGTTGAGTACGAATACTATTGGCCTCAAGATCGCTGTTTGGCGATTTAGTCTGTCATATTGGTCTCGGTGGATATTGATGAGATAATGAAAATCTGCATTCTGACTGACTTTTCATGCGTCGAGACACAATCTTTTTTCAATTATTTCAGCAGTTGCCGACCCTTTTATTTGAACTGCTACCACAGCCACCAGAACGAGCTGATGAGTACAGTTTTGATTCGGTGGAGGTTAAGGAAACTTCGTTTCGGATTGATGGGGTGTTTATTCCACCAGATTCATCAGGAATTGCCTATTTTTGTGAAGTCCAGTTCCAGCTTGATGATTTGCTCTATGAACGGATGCTCAGTGAAATTTCAATTTTCACCTATCGTCACCGCAATTTGTTCTTGGATTGGCGAGCAGTGGCCATTTATCCATCACGCAGTATGGAGCAGTCCAGTAAGGAAATTGTGATGGAGATGTTGGATAGTGGCAGAATTACGCCAATTTACCTAAATGAGTTAGGCCGTGGAGCAGAATTGCCTACTGGCTTAGATCTGATGGTGTTGACAACGTTGGAGGGTGAGATTGCGATCGAGAAAGCTCGGTATCTCATTCAGCGATCAATTACACTTCAGGAACGACGTGTCATAATTGATTTAGTCTCAACGATTATGGTCTACAAGTTTAATAATTTAAGCAGAGATGAGGTGGATGCAATGCTAGGTATTGAATTGCAAGAAACACGGGTCTATCAAGATGCTAGAGCGGAAGGTAGAACTGAGGGTCGAGCTGAGGGAGAGTCTATTGGTGAGATTCGAGGTTTGGAGCGTGGGCTTCAGCAGGAAAAAGCGTTGGTATTAAGGCAATTGACTCGAAAATTAGGGAATCTTAGCTCTGACTTTGTTGTACGGATAAACAGTCTTCCCATAGAGAAGATTGAGTCTTTAGGTGAGGCTCTGTTTGATTTTGATCAGATGAGTGATTTGATCGCTTGGTTGGATGTCGATCGCCAGCAAAAACAACTGTAAACGTTTACTCTATAAAAACTTTAGATCGGTGCCCAAGGCTCACCCTAATTTTTATTTTAGTAGTTACTCATTTATCAATCAGGTTAGAAGGATATAATGCAACTGTAGCAGATTCATTGTTGATAATTTTGTCATGCTCAGAGAAATCGATAGAGATATTTGGGTAGCCGAACAACCACTACGTTATTTTGGACTAAGCGTCGGTACCAGGATGACAATAGTACGTCTAGCTAATCGGGAACTAGTCGTTATCTCACCGATCGAAGTTGATATTGTTATGGTGCAGCAGCTCAATGAACTGGGCACAGTCCAGCACATTATTGCACCCAATCTTTATCACTACCTATTTGCCGCCAATTTTAAAACTCTCTATCCCAATGCATTGTTTTGGGCAGCTCCCGGTCTAACAGCTAAAAAGCCAGATTTATCGATCGATCGCACCATCCAAACTGATGGCCAGATGATCTGGGATGGTCTAGAATCAATATTTTTTGCGGGATTCAGAACCCTTGGTCTGAGGGGTTTCGATGCCCTTAATGAATGTGTTTTTTTTCATACAGCCAGTCGCACTCTGATCTTGACTGACACGGCTTTCCATTTTGACGAAAGCTTTTCACCGCTCACCCAATTTGCCGCCAGAATCCTGGGCGGTTATAAAAACTTAAGTCCATCTTTATTAGAGCGGCTGGCCACAACAGACAAAGAGCAAGTGCGAAAGTCGGTGGAACAGGTTTTAAAATGGGACTTTGATCGAGTCGTGATGGCACATGGTAGCATTGTCGGACAAAATGCTAAAGAAAAGTTTCAGAAAGGCTACGAGCAATTCTTAGGTTAGGTTTTCGATTTGTTGTTCTGACCGTAAATAGCGGGATCGATCGCCTGAATTAATTGCTCAGAGGCCACATAATTATCACGCACTACTTGCTGACAACGCCAGCAAGCAGATTTTCCCTCTTGATACCACCATCGGCAATTAGCCCGAATCGCACAAGCGGGAATTTGATCGGTCACAGTATCCAAGCCATCTACGATGCGCGCTGTCAGACGACATTTACTACCATCAAAATGTACACAACCATTTTCAATACAGGTGGCCGCAATGCGAAAAATTTCTGCAGGTTTGACGGGTGAATCTAAATCTAATAATTCTTGAGGAATTTGTTTGACTCGATCGAGATGAATTACATGGGGTTCTGCCGGAGTACCTACCACTACCCCAAAAATTACGCTACCAGACATCTCAGCATCAGCACTAGGACACATCAGAGATTTAGGCGATTTTTTCTGGGGTACAATAGGCACAAGATTGGATGGAGAATCAGACATGATTATTAACCTCGATTAATATATGAGTACAAACTAAATCGGTCAAAAATTTACTTTCGATCGATCGGTGAATTCAGTTCATCAATCAAAGGAATAGGCTTGTGAGGGCTGGGTGTAGAATTAGGATTACCAATCACACCATTGATAATTGGTGGTGGAGTTTGAGGGTGAGGATTGGCAATTCTACCGTTAATAAACGGTAGCAAAGTCTGAGGATGAGGATTGGCAATTCTACCATTAATGAATGGTGGTGGAGTTTGAGGATGAGGATTCGCAATTATGCCATTAACAATTGGCTGCCCCGGCGCAGATCCCTCAGTATTAGCAGGAGTTTTAGCCAGTAAGGCACGGTTAATGGCAGATTCTACTAAACTATGAGAATCCTGCTCAAGATCAACTAATGTAGAAATTGTATGACTGAGATTAGAAATATTTTGATTGGTTGCTGTGGGAGAGGTGGTAGCTGCCAACGCACTATTTCCACCTAGAAATAGGCTATTAATTGCCAGCAAAGTCAAAAAGAATTTGGTCTTCATAGTGAATGACAAAAATTAAATTACTAACTTATTAATACAATTGCTCTCACGGTGATTTCGGAAAAGTCAACTTTAGAAAATAAATTTTTGATTTTGCTGTAGTTTGCGGCCTGAAATACCAGAAACTTTCGCTAGTTTGAAAATAGCGATCGGATCATTATTCGTGCTGGTATTGTCCGGTTAGTTTGTTGAGTTGTCGCACCAGCAAGCTCAGAAACAGTCCCACATCAGTGACAACACCAATAGATTCGATCGAACCCCGATCACTCAATTTTGTCACCACCGCCGGGTTAATATCAATACAAACCATCTTGACCCCAGCAGGAGTCATATTGCCCACGCCGATCGAATGCAGCATACTGGACAACATCAAAATGAGATCGGCTCCTTCGATGAGGCGAGCATAATCGGCCTGAGCTTCGATCAGATTCATTTTAGTATCTGGTAGTGGTCCATCATCTCGAATTGAACCAGCCAGAGAAAAAGGAATATGGTGTTTGACACATTCGTACATTACCCCGCTGCGCAGCACCCCTTGTTCTACGGCCTGGGCAATGCCGCCACAGCGGCGAATAGTATTAATGGCTTGTAGATGGTGACGGTGCCCACCATGTACCGATACACCTCGCTGCATATCCATACCCAAAGAAGTACCCATCAGTGATTGCTCAATATCATGGACAGCGATCGCATTGCCTCCCAACAAAACCTGAACGTAGCCTTCCCGAATCAGTTGATTTAAATGTTCACTGCCGCCAGTATGGATTACCACCGGGCCAGCGGTAACAACCACCTTGCCACTTCGATCGCGAATTTGGCGTAAATCCCAGGCAATTTGTTCTACAACTAATTCCACTCGGCGCTCACTGGAAACTCCCGCTCCCATAAAGCTAAATTCTTCTGATGACTTTTTTTTCAAAGTGGTGGGATGGCGTTTAGTGCGAATGCCTGCATTGCCGACTACTACTTCTTCCCCAATCTGCAAATCACGCAGTAGCTTGCAATGAGCAAATATTCCTTCAGCTGTGCGAGTTACAGCAATCGCTCCATCCATCCGTTGTCCTTGTACTTTAATCCATCGATCGTCAATTAAGACTTCGGTGGGATAAATAGTAGTTGCATAGAAATCGTCAGCCGCTACCCCGGTTTGCGTGACTGTAGTTAAATTAGCTGCTGCAGTTTCCTGCTCCGAACTGACCACCCCGAGGTCGATCAATTGACCCATGATATCGGCCATCACTGCTTCATCTGGAGCTGACACCTTGACTTCGGCGTGGGATGTATCTTGGCGTTGGTGGCCAAGGTGAAAGTCTATCACTTGAAAACTTCCACCCCCAGTCGTGATCGTATCTAGAACCTGATTTACCAGCCCAGAATCCAATAGATGGCCTTCTAGATGAATGGCTCGGCTTTGAATCGTAGATAATTGTAATGATTTTTGTGGTGCTTCCGACACCTTCAGAGTTAAGCACTTAGCGGCACCTCCAGCTTTTAAAAATTCCGGAAGCGGTGTTTCTAATACTTTAAATCCTCGATCGATCAACAATTTTTTCAAACCATCACTGGCTTTGTTCATTACTACAATTTGCTCGGTGTTGCCACCACACAGAGCCTCGATATTCACCGTGTTACAGGCAAAATTAATCGCATCAACTTCATCGATCGCGATTTGTTTCTCTGGTGGAACTCGCAATTCAATGAGTCGATTAGAATAGGTATCAAAGGCCGGTGGATAATACAACAAGTATCCATCAGTGAGGGGGCAAAAACAGGTGTCCAGATGATAAAATCTTGGATCGACTAGCCGTAGCGATAATACTTCCACCTCCAACCATTGGGCTAAATAAGGATGAGCATCTAGTTCTGACCTAAATCCATAACCAGCCCACAGCCAACCACCAGATCGATCGATCAGGGCATCACCAGCACCCTCAAAAGATAAACTGGGGGGCAATAGATGAACTTTATACCCCTGATCTGTAAACCATTGCTGAAAATATTGTTCCTCTCCCCGTCGTTCTGAATGAAAAAAACGACTCAAAACTACTGTGTTGCCTAAAATCAAGCCAGCGTTGGCTGTGAAAACCATATCCGGCCAGCCTGGTTGTGGCTCGACTAAATCAACTTGGGCATAGCTTTTTAATACTTGGTAAAGCTGATTCCACTGGACAAGCGCCTGCTCTGGTGATGAGCGATGAATATTACCTTCCATCCAAGGATTAATCACATAATCAACTTCGTAATAATGCGGAGCACACATCAAGATGCGCATGGGATCATTCTTTAATTGATCAGTCATATTTAACTCAATATTGGATGGGTTTAGACAAGTAATGCTTTATCGTAGTCATGGATAAGACTGTTTTAATGTATCGGTGGCCACAAAAATCTTTGGCTATATGTCGTTCTTATGATATCAACTATTTAATGACAACAGTCTGCTGTAATGATGCGGATAGGTGATCGCGGTGTTGGTGGCTGTTAAGAATATTTATGCATCACTCAGGGCAATTGGGATGATTCGAGATCGATCTGTCAGGCGATCGACTAGAGATTCATGGGTATATTAATTCCATCAGATCATTAGTTAAGTTGGGGAATCGATCGAACGTTATGAATAAACACCTACTCCAAATCTATTCGATGATGACGATTGCCATACTCGGTGGTAGCCAGCAGCACTTGGCGATGGCTAAAACAGATAGCTTATCAGCCGAGACAGTTAAGAGCATGGCAATATACGCCAAAGTCCCGGTCTTATCACCAGTGGCAGTGGTGCGTGCTCAAGTAGATGCTTTAAACCGCCAAAATTTGAACGCTTCGATGGATAATATACACCCCTCTAGCCCGATGTTCCAGCCAACCAAGGAATTTGGAGAGGTCATCTTTAAAAATTACAAGCTGCGATTTACGCTCCAAAATGTAGCGCTGGAATCCATTACCGCCGATACAGCTAAAGTGCGATTCACTCAGATTACCAAGAAGATTTCTGGGCCAGAGTTTCGGAACAATCGCCTGGTTGGTGTCCATACTCTGAAAAAGCACCAGGGAAGGTGGAAAATCTATGATAGCAAAACTATCAAAATAGAGTATTTAGACAAGTAAGCACAATATGAAAATTATTTCGATGTTTTACCTAAAGGGGAAACCTTCCAAATAACCCAGCTCTTTCATGCGAGACACTGTTTGCGGCAAACTCTGCTTGAGCAGATTTGATAAATATTTACCTTGATCCATTCTTGGGGTTCTCAACCTCTGCCTGACTTTCTCCGCAGCACTACAAACTTGAACAGGGTAAAGATCCAGCAAATACAAAATAAATTCATCGGGGTGTTGTGCTTCAACATCAAAGGACGATAGGTAGTTTGATGGAAAGTCTTTAAGATTGAAAGTTACTATTACATCAGATTGGCACCTAATCGCCGCTGCCAAAACATGACGATCTTCAGAGTCGGGTAAGGTCAGTGACGGGATTAAAGATTCAAAGCCAGTAACTAAAGCATCGCGGACGTTAGCATCCATGAATGCTTTAGTTTTGAGCAGTTGACTTTCTTCTAGATCGGGGCGATTTTTAAGAACGTTACGAATCCATTCCTGGTGGATTTTTTCTGACCAACGAGCGCGAAACAAATCGGTCAAAGCCAATTCCATCAACAAATCCCGAAGCGGTGCAGGATAGAGAACACAAGCATCATAAACGGCGGTGAAATTTGACACGTTTACTCATAACCCATATTTAATTCCTGTGCCTGTGCGACTAATTCATTAAGAGTTTCATTTCTGGCTCGATCGATATTCTCCTTGTATTTCATCACATCTTGAAGCAACACCCGTCGATGTTTACCAACCATCCGATGTGCTAGTTCTCCTGACTCTAATAGTTTTACTAAAAAAGGACGGGAAACATTCAGTAAGTCTGCTGCTTGCTGAGTTGTAAGCTCTGCATGATAAGGCATGAGAGTAACAGCATTGCCCTGTGCCATTTGGGTTAGAATCTCCAAAAGTAAACTAATGGCAACATTAGGTACAACTATTTTTTGCCCTAACTTATCTTCTACAATACTGATACTAGTGCTGGGACGCTCATTGTGAATCAATGCTGCAAGTTGGCGACTACTCTCTATAGCTAAGGCTTTTTCAGCATCGCTCGGTGTGGATAGCAAAGCGGTAGAATTTGGAGACATATTCTCACCTTATCGAATAATGAATTCTTTGTTCTATGATCATACCCACACTTTTAATATAAACGCAATAAGCAAAATAATCGAAATATCTTTATAGTCCGACTATTAACCCTCTAAAGCGATCGAACTACTTGGTGGGAAGTCGATCGCAATTTTTGTATTCTTCATATTGCACAGGATGAAGACTCAACGTAAAGGCATTTCCACCAGCCCTGGCAATAGCATCTTGTCTGCAATCCATCTTCTGAATTGTTATATTGCTTGCTGGAATTTTGCTAATGAGCACGATTGGAAGAACAATAAAAAATAAAAAGCCGCCTAACGCTTTTGGTAAGTCTGGAGACTTCAAGACATCTCCCCATGTAACTTCGCTTGTCACAACACCATTAGGAGTAGGAGTAGGAGTATTGGAAATACGATCGTTCGATTCTTGGATAGCTTGATCTGCTTCAGATTGCAGCATTGATTTAATCCTTTTATTATAGTTGAAATAGCTTGCTTTATGGTTTTCTGTGTAATTAGTATACCCCGATCGCTAGTCGGTGTTTCGATGCTTAAGTAATCGAGATCGATCGTTAAATGTGTGAACAAAACAATCAAATATTAGACTGTATTCAGCTGAGATAGTAATTCCTAAATATTAACAAATAGTTGATTCCCCACTTTTCAGTCAAGGTCAAGCCATTAGATCAGTTTGAAGAAATAGCTTGGATCAGAGTGTCTCCTGCTGACTACAAAACTTATCGTAAGCATGGTTGATTTTTTGCATGGCAACAGCGTAAGCATTTTGCTTGTTTTGATCTGGATGATATTTTTTAGCCAGGGAATAGTAAGCAGCTTTCACTGTTTTTTGATCGGCATCAAATGAAACTCCTAACACTTCCCACCATTCGAGTAATAAATCAAACCCAAAATCGTCAAATTGATTTACATTAGATTGATCTGTCTGTAAATACCAAACCTTTAAACCCTGCCTGGGTAAAGGATTACAAGTCACTAATAACTGACCATTAGGGCTAAATTGGATCGGAAAACAACAACCGTCTAAAGTCTGCAAGCACTGTTGTGTTTTCCAGTCCCATAGTTTGACTTCGGTCGTACTAGCTGTTGCAATAATTTTTGTGATTGGGTTGACGGAAATATCCAAGAGTCTTTTTTGATTAGTCTGAAAAGATTTCAAACATGATTTTCGATCAAGATCCCATATTTTGACGGTACCATCAAAGCTTGCACTGATCAATAATTGCTCGTCTTTAAGTAAATCTAACCCTATAACTATTGTTGGATGTTCACCTAAGATACTTGAATTTCCCCAACTATTTACTTGCCATAGCCGAATAGTTTTATCTTCACTTGCACTAATTAGACTTTGACTGTTAGCACTAAAAATAATGGCTCGGACACAGGCTGTATGTCCAATTAAGTTCCGATTCCAGTGTCCAGTTATGCCATTCCAGATTTTAATTATTGCATCAGAACCGCTACTAGCAATTATTTTTCCATCAGGGCTACACGATAAACTGTAAATAACTCCATCATGGCTATAAGAAGAAGGTAAATCATGAAAACCTATAAATATTCCTTTTGACTGAATATTCCATTCGCTAATACGACGATCAAATCCAGCAGCTAACAATCTCTTTTGATCTGGACTAACCTCTGTTGCCATTATTTCAGATCGTCCGCTAGTAAAAGTAAACAAATGCTGACAAGTAGTTAAATCCCACTGAAAAATCGTTCCGTTAACATTGCCTGCAAATAAATATTTACTATCAGAAGTAATGGTCAAAGAAGAAAAATCATTGTTTTCAATGGTTTTCAATATTTTTGACTGCCAAACAGACCTTGAAAGATTTATAGTAATTATCTGATTGTTATTTTCTGATGTAGGTGGGTAGCTATAAAAAGAATTTTCTTGAAATTGATTATTTCTGAACAATTCTTCCAACTGTTCTTTAAGCTGATTTAGTTTCTCTTGGCTTTCTAGTGTTTCCCAATCATACTTTCCAGGGGATTCTGTTATATGGTTTATTCCCAGAGTTTGCTTCAATTGCCTAAGCTCTTCATCTATTTCCAAGTCAGAAAAACTTTTATGCCATTTCAGGTCTCGTGATAAAGAATCTAACTCTAGCAATGCTTCTATATAGAATTCTCGATCAGAAATTTTATCCTGCATCCGGGAAAATATCTCTTCGTATGATTCAGCTTGACTGTCTTTTCCAAATATTTGAATTAACTGATAGACTCCCAATGCAAAAACACCTCCTGCTACAGCCATAGTTCCTACCCCTATTCCAAAAGCAGTTCCTGCCACCCCAACACCTACGTTACCAATAGCAGCAGCGCAACCAGCTCCCAATACAGATCCAACTGTTGTCACCCCTAGGACAGCAACATCACCATTTTCAATCCCCTCAATAATTCCTTGGATTGCTGCCCCAGCTAATATTCCACTGACAACAATCACTGGTGTCCCTAATGCAATCCCTCCAAAACTGCCAACTAATCCAATGGTACCCACTTGGCTAGCAAAAATTTGACCTGAAGCCGCTCCAACAACGACAAAACCTGATTGTTTTGGGATACTTACCATAACATTTATCTATTAGTTGCTATATTAGTTTAATAACTTTATGGCATAGGTCAACTATTTAGAGCCAGAAATTATTTAACACCAATTCTGGTTAAGGAATAGCTGTTCCACAGCCGTAATATTAGTGGGCTTAGCTCCCAATTTTTGCGGCTTGTACTTCAGTAGAGTGTGGTCAAAATAACCAGCACCAACATCGGTTTTATCCGAGAGATCGTTTTCTCTGTGATCGATTGAATTCTGAATCGTGTAATCCAGTTGTGAGAGTGTATCGCTTCCCCTCATACCTGAACCTGATGAGTAGTAAGCCGCTCTTCTTTGTCTCGTACCAAACTTTCATTTTAGAGGTGGTCTATA
Organism: uncultured bacterium; assembly: GCA_964247085.1. Lineage (GTDB taxonomy): Bacteria > Cyanobacteriota > Cyanobacteriia > Cyanobacteriales > Chamaesiphonaceae > JAAFHZ01. The sequence continues at coordinate 8,136 of CAXTSX010000031.1, read as the reverse complement.
AGGTGGTCTACAGACAGACCAAACCAGCAAAAACAGCACCTAAATTAGCTAAAAATACATAGCAAAAATAGCCACTACAGCATAGTTTAATCTGTAGAAGCCTTGCCAGCAGAGCGTTTCTTAACCAAGCCTTTGATGAGGATTGAACTCATGACCTCTTCATTACCAATGAAGTGCTGTTGAGGACTAGAAAGATTACAGAGTAAAGCTTGTGGGGGTTAGTGAAAATACAGGGGGGCGGATCGGGGGCAAAACTATACTAAATCAGCTCTTTTGGGTTGCGATTTAGTATGTGGACTAACCTTGTCCTTCTAACCCAGTAATCCTTGCTCGGTCGGCTTGGTTATCCTTAATGATGATTTCGACCATCTGTTCTAGACGGGTAATGTTTTGCTCTGAGCGATCGATTGCTCTAGAAGTGCTAGCTGATAGTTTGAGCGCTTCTGAGGCCAATTCTAGAGAGCTTGCTACTGTCTCAATGTTAAAGCTCATGCTTTCTCGCATCGTCTCGATACTTCGGGATTGACTTTCAGCACTGGCCTGTAGACTGGCTGTTGCTGTGGCCAAACCAGCTACTAATGTTCTTAATTCGTCATCGGTCATGATGTTATCCTCAGATAAGTTATTATTTTGCTTCGATCGCGCTGCTGATAACAGTCTTTCGATAGAAACAGCCCTGACCTTCACTGGTTGGGGCTGTTTCTATTCTATGGTGCAACCGCTGAGATGTCCCCGCAACTGCGTCATGATTGTGTGATTTCTGCGAGCTAAACGTATGAGACGCTTACGGAGCCTGCACGATGCCGTTGGTTAAGTCACGGGCAGCACGACGCACCTACAGCAAATATTTCAGACCTTAACTATTAGGGCTTGCTTTTGAGATTTTGAACACCTGCTTTTGAGCTTTTGAGCAATAGATATTTTCGTGGAATTTTGACTAATCAATCAGCTTGAATTGACTAGATAGATATTCTAAGACAGCGGGATCTCGATGGCACTCAAACCCAAACATCTAGGTAATAAGATAATCAATATAAAAAAATTTATGGTGGTTGGACTTCTTCCCCCAGGAGTTAGAAAAAGGTTGTCATCGTTGTCATTGTTGTCATCAAATGCCTGAAACTGTTGTTGGCAAAGAGTTTTTGTGATGACAACCATGACAACCTTTTTCTAACTCCTGGGGGAAGAAGTCCAACCACCAACTACAATAAATAATAAAGCTGATTTACTACTAAATATCAAGACTGTTTTCCTATTGTTTAGAGAAAAAGTACAAGCGTTCTTTCTTATCGCGCGGTCGATCGACATCTATTCCCAGTTCTCGCAAGCTGGGGGATAAGCGAGTAACTTCCATCCCCAGCTGCTTGGTAGTTGTCGGCCATCTCTTCCGCTTAGTTCTTTCGTCAACATGGCTATTCAGTTCTGTGAGCAAGGCCGCACCATTACCAGACCACTGTTGACCAGGGCTATCATTCACCAATCGACTGATCGCCATTGCCACCGGGCTAGACTCCATTGCGACCTCGTGCCCCCGTTCCTTGTTCTCGGAGAGTCTGGCCATAAAAGCCCCGGCTTCATATCCCAGATGGACATCAGCAGCGGAAGCCAGATGAGCAAATTCCACCATCCGATAGCCCACCGGCCTGGGGGTCTTCCCCTTCACCCCTAACGCCATACAGACAGCATCGAGCAGCGCTCCTAATAGCTGGGGGTGAATGGAGTGGAATTCTTCCCAGTAGTCAGATTCAGCGCGATAGTGACCGCCCAGAATTGGGAGCAGCTCCACCATTAGTGATCGATCGAGTAAGTCCCCACGGTTAGCAATCTCATCAATACCCGTCATGATTTGAGGCCGCTTGAATGACCAGGTGGTTAGCTCGTCATTGGTATACAGTGACCTTTCCACATGGCCGCCGCCAGTCGCCATCGAACACATCAGATCGGAAGTCTCTGGGGAAAGATGGCTGAGGTTGTCATAAAGCAAGACCCGCGTCTTCTGGGCATAAATGGCCACCGTTCGCACGTCCGAAACGCTTTTTAGCATGTTGGGGGTTGATGGATCGACCATGCGCTTCAGTACTTCGGCGGCGGAAGATTTCCCGGAACCCTGTTCCCCGTGCAATATCAAAATCGGCTCGGTGCCATCGGGAATCAAGCACTTCATTAAGAACCCAGTCAGTAGGGGATAGTCTTCGGCCTCAGCATTAATGAAGCTGAATAATTCGTGCAAGTTACCCCCGGCCACTGGCAACGGTAGGGGTGAAGCTTTCAAAGACCGCTCGAATCGCACAGGGGGAACTGCTACCACTCGCCAGCCCTCAGCGGAATACTCGATCGCACTCCAATCGGGAGTACCTAAATCTAGGTAGTACTTATCGCCCAGCTTCCCCACACGGCTAAAGACTTTTCGTTCTGGTTCATCAAATTCGGCGAAGCTGGCCAGCATATCAGCCGCTATTTTCACTAGACCTCCGGTGAAAGTCCTCACCTGATCGGCAGAACTATTAATTCATATCTGGCCAATCTCTTATTATTTAGTTAATAATGGCTGAAATGGTTACTGTTGAAAGATCTACAAAATACTTTCGCCGGAGGTCTACTGTGTCGTTACTACAGTTCAGACCTTTAGGGGTGTAAAGTTTCCATCTCTATAAGCAATTTATGCTAGCGTTAGAAAAATAGGCACTATGTTATCAGAGTAAAAGGTTGAATCATGGCTGTTAAGTACATAACTCAAGCAGATGGCAAGGGCTGGATTAAGGTAAAGCGAGACACGACTGGCGCAGAGGTTTCTCTACCTCATTATCTGAAAGTGAACTATATCAAAACAGATAACGGGAGAGACTACTTTATTCCCTACGAAGGATTGGATTTTAAAGACAAAGGCTTTAACGTGACTCGTAAACCGGATGGGTCATCTTACCTAGTTGATGGAACACATTTACCTGCTGCAACAGTAATTTACAATCCAAAAACAACTCATCTTTGGTATGGTACTGGTTCAAACCAAGTTGGACCTGTTTGGGCGGTTTTCACTCCGAACCCAGATCTGCCAGATGGTACTTATGATTTAGAGATTCCAGATGCTCCGCACGCAGGTTGAGCTGGATACCTTAGCGATTCATCGTATGCATTGTGTTGGTTTCGTATTCGTAAAGGCGGAAACAACACGATTGACACGCGATACCTTCACTGTGGTAGTGCGTCGGATGGCTGTACAACCGTTAAAGATATTCCTTACTGGAATAAGATTTACAGCTATTTATTCAATCACCGCAAGGGTGATGGTTTGAGCGTCGGAACAATTACATTCAATCGTTACTATGACTAGAGCATTTTCCAAACTTCAGAGCCTTGGTAGTTCGATAGCGCTCAGTCTTTTAGTCGCTCTTGGTGCCTGTACTGTATCTAACAAAACGACTACTCCTGTTCAATCTGAAAGTCAGCCTTCCACACCAAGCACCTCTAACAATAATAATCCAGACAAAGCGGCTACACCATATCAAGGTGGTTTGACCAACGTCGATGGTCTTTCGGAGCAATCGAAGAAGACTAACCCTGAATTAAAAAAGAAATCTAAGTCTTTATATGACTTAGCGAGCAAAGCAGAAGCACGTGGAGAATGGGGCGCAGCCACAAAATTCTTTGCTGAATCAGCTTTATTTATGCCTACTAACGAAGCATTGATAGCCTATGCTTCTGCACAAGCTAGGTCTGACGTGAAGACAAATGATCCTAAAAAAACATTAGAGACGAGGCTGAGAACCTTTCAGATGGCCGTTGATGGCTATAAAACTGCCGCTGAGTTCAGTCGTCGTATCAATACTCCCCTAACTGGAGAGCAGGCAAAATTAATTGAGGCTAATGTTACTTGCTTGAAGACTTTTATCAAGACTCCTAATCCAGCAAAGCCCACTTGCGACCTAGTTGCGGAGGCACTTAAGGTGAGCAATATTAAATAGTCTGTTCACTAATTCATGGGAGATATGTTTCTGTGGCTAGCATTGTTCCCCAGCTGGTGCGATCGATACTTCAGCAGCGTCAGATCGAAGTATCCAGCCTGCATATCTCGTTCAATCTGAGCCGCTATATGCTTGGCATAGGCGCGACTTATCGGGGTGTTTTTAAGTTGAAGGCTAAGGCTATATCTTTTCCCCTCATACCACCAACGCAATCTTAAGGAATTGCCAGTCTTTTCGACGTTCATAAAAGTATGGGTCGGATCATGGGTCGTTGTACTTACCCAAACCAACCGTAACAGCCATGCTGAAACGTATATCTACAGCAAAAGTCAGCTGTTTAAGAATCGGTTTGATTCCCAAAAAGCTTCTATAGCAGTCTTTCCACGGACTAAGCCTTTGATGAGGATTGAACTCATGACCTCTTCATTACCAATGAAGTGCTCTACCACTGAGCTACAAGGGCGAAATAGAAGCGTCTTAGGCGAACCTAAGACGCACCACTTACTCTTTCGTGAATGGGCCGAGTTGGATTTGAACCAACGTACGGGAACCCGAGCAGATTTACAGTCTGCCGCCTTTAACCACTCGGCCATCGACCCGTGTCATCCACGATTTACAATCTTAGCATGGCTAAGGCCAAATACGAAGCTTCTTGGCAACTATTTTTTAATCGTAGCCAATAGACCGCCACAGGCATCCAATAGCAGATCAATGACATAGGTAAAGCCGTCATCTCTACCGTAGTAAGGATCGGGCACCTCGCTGTCAGAATGCTGAGTAGCATAGGTACACATCATTTTCACCTTCTCCACATATTTCCCGTACGGATCTAGCGATCGAATATCTCGATAGTTTTCCTTGTCCATTGCCAAAATCAAATCAAACTTCTCAAAATCCGCCGCAGTGAAAGCCCTGGCTGTACCCACCATTGGAATTCCTCGCTCTTTTCCCGCCGCATGCATGCGTCGATCGGGAGAGTTCCCAATGTGATAACTGTTAGTCCCAGCCGACTCACAGACGATTTCACCTACCGGAAGTCCCTCCGCTGCCACCAAATAATTCATGATATTTTCCGCAGCAGGCGATCGACAAATATTTCCCAAGCAGACAAACAATAGCTTCGTTGCCATATTTCTTTCCAATACAAAAATGGACGTTCAAGCATTGAATTAGCCAGTCGCCCACCACATCATGAACAAATGCTCAAGACTTAGAGGATCTAAGACAAGCCAGGAATATTCAGACCAGCCGTCAAGGACTCCATCCGTTCCCGCATAGTTTCAGTAGATTGCTCGTAAGCATCAGTCATGGCGGCCATTACCAAGGCCGAGAGTTCATCGGCGCTCTTACTCATCGCCTCGGGCTTGATGACAATGCTACGCGGCTCTTGGTTGCCGCTGAGGGTTACCACGACCAAGCCGTCAGCAGACGAAATTTCCATCTGTTCTAGTTCTTCTTGCAACTTTTTGGCGTCTTCTTGCACCTGTTGCGCTTTTTTGAAGGCATCGGCTAACTCTTTCATTTTGCCTAAACCGAAACCGCCACCAAACCCTTTACCTTGTGTCATATATCTACTCAGTTGAAATCTTTAATTGATCTTACAGGAGTTCGACCCCACCCTAGAGTACCTCTAATGTGCGGGAAACTCACCCAGCATTTTTACTTCGGCCTCTAGCTCGACTGCATGGTGCGCTCGCACTCGATCGCGGACATAATTAATCAAATTAAAAATATCCGTGGCCGTGGCACCACCGCGATTCAAAATAAAGTTGGCATGGAGTTCCGAAACCTCCGCCCCACCAATCCGATAACCCTTCAATCCCAGATCCTCAATTAGTTTGGCCGAGTATTGCGGTAGTGGGTTGCGAAAAACACTGCCACAACTAGGTTGGTCGTAGGGCTGGCTGGTATGCCGCCGCTCTAAGTCTTTTTGGGTTTTGCTAATTACGGCTGCCGCATTCTCCGCTGCTTGCAGCTGTAAGGTAGCAGAAATAACCAACTGGTCGCCATCTTGCAGATTAGAGTGCCGATACCTGTATTCCAAGGCTGCTGATAGTAAGTCAACTATCTCGCCAGCACGAGTCAAAAGTTGAGTACGCACTAATACATCTTGGGTGCTGCTGCCGTGGGCACCAGCATTCATTACCACTGCGCCGCCCACGGTGCCCGGAATGCCAGCCGCCCACTCTAAACCCGTCCAGCCTTTGCGAGCAGCCTGCCAGGCTAGGCTGCCAATCATTTTGCCAGCCCCAACTTTGATTTGGTAGGTCTCACTATCAAATTCGGTTTCGAGCCACCGTAAATGGCGGGTAGCAATGATTAAACCAGGCAAACCTCGATCGCTAATTAGCAAGTTAGAACCAGCCCCCAAAAAAGTAATGGGTAAACCCTGATTTTTTGCCCAGGCGATCGCCGCTTGAGCTTCAGGTAACGTGACCGGTTCAATTAGCCATTCGGCATTACCACCCACTTTCCAGGTAGTAAAGTTGGCCAACGAAACTTGCGGACGGATATTGAGAGGAGTCACTGCACTAACACCGAAAGTCTGTGGAAGGGTCATGGCGGAAGTTATTGATAGAATTTCATCACGTCAGGAATAGTCTGGTTCAGATTGCCTGCTCCTAAGAACAGTGCCATATCACCCGGTTGCAAATTGTCTGTCATGAACTGAGTGACTTCGGGGAGAGTCGCACAATAACAAACATTGGGATTGAATTCTTTGATGGCTGCCACTACTTGTTCGCCAGTAATTTGACCATTATTTGGTTCCCCAGCACTATAGATATCGGTGATAATCACCAAATCAGCATCGGCAAAGCACTCGGCAAACTCTGACAAGAAGGTGAGGGTTCGACTATAGCGATGGGGCTGAAAAGCGGCAATAACGCGCTGAGGAGCTTTTATTTGGAGCTTGGCTGCCGTTAACGTTACTGATATCTCACTGGGGTGATGGGCATAGTCATCAATAAACTTGATGTTTTGGTGGGTACCACGCAATTCAAACCGCCTTTTGGCGCCGGTAAACTTACTCAGTGCTTCCCCGATCGCCATAAATTCTACGTTCAACAAGCGGGCAGCGGCGATCGCCCCTAAGGCGTTACTCAAATTGTGTTCACCTAATACTCGTAACTCTAAGGTTCCTAGTAAAGTGCCCCGTTCATAAATTTGAGCAGTAGTACCGTGGGCATGATATTTAATATCGGTAGCAATATAATCAGCTTTACTACCAGCATTCAGACCATAACTAATTTGGGGCTTAATTTCGGTAGTGACTAATGGGCAATCGATCGATCCAATGACTGTTTTACATTGACTAGCAAAAGTTTGAAAGGTCTTAATTACTGCTTCTAAACTACCGTAGTGATCGGCATGATCTAGTTCAATATTAGTAATTACCCCAATTTGTGGTTTGTGTTTGGTCAAAGAACCATCCGACTCATCCGCTTCCGCGACTAAATAATCACTTTGACCAGCACGGGCGTTGCCATCCCAGGTGCTGACTTCACCACCCACAATAATGGTGGGATCTAGCCCAGCTTCTACCAAAATGCAGCCCACCATACTACTGGTGGTGGTTTTGCCATGAGTCCCCGCGACGGCAATGCTATTAGATTCGGCAATCAATGCAGCTAGCACATCCGATCGATGCCAAATTTCACAGCCCTTGGCCAGAGCAGCGGCTAACTCGGCATTACTTTTATTAATGGCAGTAGAGCAAATTACCTGGGGCAGCTGGTCACCAAAGGATGCGATGTTAGCGGCGGTTTGCTCTAAAAATACTTTGACTCCGACAGATTCTAGTCGATCGACAATGTTGGTACGCCGCAAATCAGAGCCAGAAACTGGTAGATTGCGGCGTGCGAGCACATAGGCCAACGCCGACATACCAATTCCCCCGACCCCAATAAAATGGATCGGGCGACCGTTGAAATCAATAGACTTACCCATGTGTTACATTCCCCGTTCGCCAACCGATGGCACAACTCAGCTTCAGGCGTAATAATACCAACAAATAAGCATCTGTAGAACAGCGACCAGCAAAATATAGTAATTTTGCTGGTCGCTGATATTTGTCTAGGAATAGTAGTGGAGCTGGGCAGAGTCGAACTGCCGTCCGCATTGGGTATTTACTTTCCGCTCGTTCACAGGTTTAGCCCTTCTAATCCTTGGGGCG
>CAXTSX010000030.1:0-43507 GCA_964247085.1 uncultured bacterium | reverse complement strand
TGAATTCAGACCAGATCTTAAAAACCTTAAAACACATTTTCGCTTTAGTTCCAGCATCTATTTCTTGAGTGGGAAGGGAGTAAGCTCTATAGCCCAGTAGTAAAAGCCGTATTCGCCAATTGGCAAGACCCAGAAATATTCCTGACTTTTGATACCAGTATGCTGTGGGATGAATTTTGTATCATTCGCATGTAGTACATCTGGGTAGAGCCATCCCCATTGGGTGGAGAGTTCTGAAACACCCCAGCAGTAGTGTCCAATTCAATACCTACAAAGATTTACTCAGACGAGCCTCTAAAGTGCTACCGACCAATGTGAAAGTCATTCTCCTAGCCGATAGAGGCTTTGCTAATCCGGCTCTAGTATATCTAGTCCGGGAATTAGGATGGCACTGCCGAATACGAATCAAAGGGAATTTTTGGTTGCGTCACCCGCGTAAAGGCTGGCAGAGAGCAAGTCAAGTTCCATTAGATAAAGGTGAAGCGAAGTTAATTCAGAATGTTTGGATTCATAAAAAGGCGTCCCTCACGGATGTCTGTGTAGCGATTGCTTGGGAGGAAACATCGAAGCAGCGATGGTACATTCTGAGTACGGAAGCTACAACTCTCCAAACCTTTCGGGAATATGGATTGCGTTTTAGTATTGAAGAGAACTTCTTGGACGATAAATCTAATGGGTTTGAGCTAGAAAGCTCTTGTCTGCGCTCAGCTCCAGCACTATCGAGATTATGTTTAGTATTGGCAATGACCACTTTATTTCTGACGGCACAAGGTGTTGAGGTCGTTACTGCTGGTGAACGTCGCCGAGTAGATCCACACTGGTTTCGTGGCTCTAGCTATTTTAAAATCGGTTGGAACTGGATTAAAATGGCTTTGAATAGAGGATGGCCAATAATTTCAGCCGTTTCTTTTAAAAACAATCAAGATTTAGACCCAGCCAAAGCTTCCCATCTCCAGCATGAGCAAAAGGCTTATCGAATTCAGTTTGTTGTTCATGATTTAAACTGGGCTTGCTAAACTTTTGTCCGTCAACCAGGGGGGCTGCACTCGTTATCGGTAATCCAATTATGCCACTCGCTCCCGATGGTGAACAATTACAACAATTAGATGGCTCAGAAAAGGAAGCAATTTCTGTCAGTAGTATTCTCAAAACCACACCATTGATTGGAGCGCAAGCCGATAAAAAAGTAGTGATTGACAAAATGCGATCGGCTTCGATCGTTCACCTTGCTACTCATGGCTTACTCGATAAAGTAAATGGTGATATTCCTGGGGCGATAGCTTTAACGAATGGTTTATTAACATCTAATGAGATCTTCGATCTCAAACTCAAATCCGATCTAGTCGTACTGAGTGCTTGCGATACCGGAAGAGGAGATCTCACTGGTGATGGTGTAATTGGACTATCTCGTGCATTCGCAGTAGCCGGAGTACCGAGCGTCGCTGTATCGCTCTGGAAGGTAGATGATGAGGCGACGAAGGAACTGATGGTAGAATTCTATCAAAACTGGTATGAGCAGAGGATGGATAAGGCTCAGGCAATGCGCAAGGCAATGTTGAAGGTGATGAAAACATACGATAAACCTAGCGATTGGGCTGCATTTACCATCATGGGTGAGGCGCGATAGATTGCCGATATTTAGAACTAAATTCTAACTAAATTGACTGTGACTCGAAAACATGGACACCCCAAATAACTCCATTGCTCCATCGGCAGTGATCGATCACCAAGTGTCCCTTGGGAATCGTAATGATAACTCCCGATCGCCCAAGTCTCCAAAAACCCCAGCGCCACTCAAAGTAATCAACGACAGCACGGAATCCGATAGCGCACCGTGGGAGCCAGAGGATTACCGAGAAATAGATGGGGACTACGGCCATGCTTGGAGTACTGGTGAGCCATTGGGGCTGTGGGGTTCTTTGCGGCTCTGCGATTTGATGGGAATCTCGCTGCTGCATTGGCGGAATACTAAGGATTCATTAGAGCTTGACGTACCTTAGCTGTCGATCATCTATGCGATCGAATCTGGATCTATCCCCAATTCCCGCAGCCGTTGCCGTAGGGCTTCGATTTCTTGTTGGGCAGTGTCGGCTTTTTGCTCAGCAGCAGTTCGTGCAGTGGATTCAGCAGCGGCCAATTGCTCAGCAGCCGATCGCGCAGTAGCTTCAATGCTGGCTCTTTTTGATTCAGCAGCAGCCAATCGCTCAGCATCAGTTCGCGCAGCAGCTTCAACGTCAGCCCTCTCCATCGGGGTAGGATACCTCACATCATTCTCGTCGTACCAATAAAGCCACTCGCGCTGATTGCTGCCATAGATCTGCTTTTCTGCACCAATACCCAAGCCGACTTCTGGCATCCAATAAGGCTTACTGCCATCGCTTTGGAGGACATACTCCCCATCAATCAATTGATACAGCTGAAATCTAGCCTTTCTCTTACGCAGAGGTGAATAGACCAAATAGTAGAGAATACCAATCGACTGATAGATTTTGAATTTATTAGTATATTCTTTGCCAGCAGTTTTGGAGACTATTTCTAAAGCAAATTGTGGAATGACCTTTTCATCCCACAGCACATAGCTGGAGCGTAGATTCTCATCAGGAGGACTTTTTAATCCCAAGCTCAATAGGCCATTGGGAGCAACATTAACGCTTGTATCTTTGGGCTTGTAGTAAAAAGCCATATCAATAGAGAAGAGCCAATCTGTTCGATCTCGCCACAAGTCTAAAAGAATTGCCTTAAGTAGCCCTGGTATTAATTCTTGTAGCTCACTATCCACAGGTGTATCATCTGAATCTGGTAAATCTTCGGCAGTCGGTAAACCATCAGGGAATATGAAGTCCTCGATCGTAGGGTTGCGCTTTTTGGAGTTCAGCTCGGCTGTACCGGAGATAATCGCTTTCGCTGTCTTTGTTAGATGGTGACTCTTGGCCAGTGGAGAAGTTGTCATTTAATTGGCCTCGCTAACTCTCTATGATTCAGTGTACTCGATTATTTGTGGGCAGTTTTGTTCTAAAAATTGGCGACAATTTCAGACTTCTTCACCCTTCATGAATAATGGCAAGTTAGATTCTAGGGATTAGATTTCAGGAGTATTCCACATCAGCTTATTAAATATTTCTTTGCTGCGTGGGTTGAAAATCTTGACCCGAATATATTTGGGATCGGTTGGTTGCCAGGTTACTTGATAAACAGTGCCTGAGTTGTTCCACTTGTAAATATGCTTGTCGCCAGCTTTGATCGATCGACCTCTAAATAGCGTAATACTAACGTTGCTGTTTTTCCCTTGATAGGTATATCCGTTACTACTTTTGGATATTTTCACCTCCCAGCCATCAGCAATAAATAAGCCGTTTCCGGGGGACGCGGTAATGTCGAAACTTTTGGTGTAGAGTTCAGGATGAGTTGGTTGGGCACTGGCTTGGTTGGCCCCGCAGACCAACGCCGAGGGTGTAAAGATAACAACGGCCATCAATAAAACTGAGCGGAAAACAGCTGGCTTCATCCGGTTTGCTTCTAAAGCTTGATTTGATTCTAATGCCTATACAGCTAGAGTTGTAGCGATTCCTGATCATAGTAAATATTTTTTAACTTGAATTATCGATTTACCTATAGTTTGTATCAACGTCCGTTTCGGCCAGCCGTAGCAACTAGCCACGGTGCATGGTCAGTGCGCGAGGGCATTATCATCCGCTTGCAAGCACCCCATAATGATATTTACTGGGGTGAAATTGCACCGATCGCTTGGTTTGATTCTGAAACAATCAACGTCGCTCAAGATTTTTGTCGGTCTTTGGCTGGTGGATGGACAGACGACATCGAGATTCCCGATCATCTACCAGCCTGTCAGTTTGCCTGGAGTGCCGCTCTTTCATATGGTCGGAATTGGTCAATTGATGGGGAAATGAACGGGGGCGTGAACCGATCGATCGATCCCAATTGGAGTGTGTTGTTACCCGCCGGTCAGAAAGTGTTAACGAGTTGGCAGACTTTCTGGGAGCAAGGGCATCGCACCTTTAAATGGAAAATTGGGGTAAACGAGACCAGCCCAGAGCTAGAAATTCTCCACAAACTCGTGGCGATGTTGCCGATCGGAGCCAAGTTAAGATTGGATGCCAACGGGGGATTAAATTATGAGCAAGCGAGTATTTGGCTGGAGCAATGCGATCGACTAAGTTGCATTGAATTTTTGGAACAACCAACTTTTGATCTGAATGCGATGTTGAGATTAGTCGATCGCTATCGAACACCGCTGGCTCTAGATGAATCAGTCAGCAATTTAGCAAGGTTGAAAGGTTGCTACCAGCAAGGCTGGCGGGGGATTTTTGTGATTAAACCAGCGATTGCTGGCCATCTTGATCAGCTAGCTGATTTCATTCACCACCACCAGCTGGATGTAGTTTGCTCCACCAGTATCGAAAGTTTGTTGGGTCAGAGTGCGATCGTCCAATGGGCACAGGCACAAGGATTCGATCGCCGCGCCCTGGGGATGGGTGTCCAGCATTGGTTCAACGACGATTTCGATCCCACCAAATGTGCCGAGTTTAGTGATTAATTCAGTGCTTAGAAAGCTAGCAAGCCCTGTAACAACAGCTGCTCTGGACTCAAGCCCTTGCCCTGGATTAATACGCCAAATCCCCCTAAGCCAGTCGGATCAATCAATTGGTGCAAGGCTTGGCGTTGTTGGAGGATGGCCATGGCATCAGTATTTTGGTTGGTGACTGCAGTATTGGTGATTTGAGCCAGCCGATCGGACAGCCCCAAAGCCATCAAAAATAACCCCTGCTTGGTCAATCCAATTTGCTGTAATCCCACTGCTGTAGATTGACGGATCAAACTACTAAAATCCACATGGGTCGTTAAATCTTGGTTGCCAATATGAATGTAAGGATCATTGTGATGGCGATGCTGGTAGTAGCATTGCAAGGTGCCTTGGTCACGGATCGGGTTGTAATAGCGATCGGCGTTGTAGCCATAGTCAATCAAGAGCAAATAACCACAGCGCATTTTTTGAGCGATGGTTTGGATCAAATCCAATGCTGCTAAATTTACCTCTGTCCGATAACCGGCAGCATAATCACCGATCTGGATATTAGCCAGCTCAAAATATTTTAGCAAGTTGGTTGTGGATAATTCGGCTACTTGCTCCACTAGTTCCTGCTCAGTGGTACTGCTAACATAGATTTCTTTTAATTCACCATCCTGGACTATTACCTGATGTACCGGTAAAGCATCAATGAGTTCATTGGCGAACACACAGCCAACTAGTTCCTCATCCGGCAGTTCTGCCCAGTTCGACCAACGCACTGGCCAATCACTCAACAGCTGCCGCTGACTAGCCACCATCGCCGGAGCCGTCTCTATAATGATATAATCCAGACGGGCTAGTAATTCTGGTTGATGCTGCTGCCAGTATTTCAGCATATCTAAGGCGAGTAAACCTTGACCGGCTCCCATCTCCACTACCGTAAAAAGCTGGGGTGTACCTAAGAGTTGCCACATTTGAATCACTTGGATTGCCAATAGCTCTCCATAATCGCTGCCCAAATGTGGTGAAGTGAAAAAATCACCCTGACTGCCAATCCGCTGGGAACTACGCGCATAGTAACCGAGCTGAGGAGCGTAGAGAGTGAGTTTCATATATTCAGCAAAGGTGATGCGTTGCTGAGGGTTAGCGAAGATTCGATCGCAAATCAACTGCTTGAGGGGTGGGTGGTCAGACATGATCGAACTAAATAGAAGATAGCAAACCCTCCGATCATGGCACTTGTCTCATCAACAGTGCAACAATACACACAAAAGCTGTTCTCTTGTCCTATGCCATCTGCTGCTCTTTCTGCCACCGAATTACAACAAGCTTTCCCCTTCGACTTAGATCGGTTCCAGCTCCAAGCCATTAATGCTCTTAATCAAGGCCGATCGGTGGTGGTTTGTGCGCCAACAGGCTCTGGCAAAACTCTAATTGGGGAATATGCCATTCATCGATCGCGTAAAATTGATGGGCGGGTTTTTTATACCACGCCGCTCAAAGCATTATCCAATCAAAAGTTTCGAGATTTTCGGGAAGAATTTGGCCGGGAGTCTGTGGGTTTGTTGACCGGGGATGTTTCCATTAATCGGGATGCTCCGATCGTGGTGATGACCACCGAAATTTTTCGGAACATGCTCTACGGTACCCGCATCGGCGATGTGGGCGTTTCGTTGCTGGGTGTCGATGCCGTAGTCTTAGACGAATGCCACTACATGAACGACAAACAGCGGGGCACGGTCTGGGAAGAATCAATTATTTATTGTCCCAAGAATATCCAGATTGTGGCACTCTCCGCCACCGTGGCCAATAGTCAGCAGCTCACCGAATGGATTAGCAGTGTCCATGGCCCTACCGAACTAATTTACTCGGACTATCGCCCGGTGCCTTTGCAATTTCACTTTGCCAGCCCTAAGGGTCTTTTTCCGCTCTTAGACAATAACTCTCACCAACTAAATTCCAAGCTTAAATCTCATCAGCCCAAAGGTAGCCGCAAGCGGGAAGATGTACCCAGTACGGGCTTTATTGTCGGCAAACTGGCCGAGCGTGAGATGCTACCAGCGATCTTCTTTATCTTCAGTCGCAAGGGTTGCGACCAAGCGGTCAATGATTCGAGCATCATGAACCTGATCAATCGAGAAGAAGAAGCGCTGCTGCGCGACAAGATCGATCGGTGGCTACGCAAAAACCCCGAAGCAGTGCGCCACGGTCAAGTCGAGGCTCTATATCGGGGTATTGCTGCTCACCACGCTGGTATTTTACCGGCCTGGAAAGTTTTGGTAGAAGAGCTGTTTACTCTGGGTTTGATCAAAGTAGTGTTTGCCACCGAAACCCTGGCAGCGGGTATCAATATGCCAGCTCGTACCACGGTGATTTCTAGCCTGTCCAAGCGGACTGATGTTGGCCATCGTTTGCTGACCGCTTCCGAGTTCCTGCAAATGTCTGGTCGTGCTGGCCGCCGGGGCAAAGATGTGATTGGCCATGTAGTAACAGTACAGAGTCGGTTTGAAGGTGCCGCTGATGCGGCTCATTTAGCTACGTCACCGGCTGATCCTTTGGTGAGCCAGTTTACGCCGACTTATGGCATGGTGCTGAACTTACTCCAGACTCATACCTTGGATGAAGCCAAAGAATTAGTGGAAAGTAGTTTTGGTCAATTTACAGCCAACTCGGCCCTGCAGCCGCAACAAGTAGCTATCAAAGAAGCTGAACGCGAGCTAAGTCAGTTGGCATTGCTGCTAAATCAAGTTAATCCAACAGAGTTGGATAACTATGAAAGTTTGAATTCTCAGCTGAAGTTAGAGCAAGCTCAACTCAAGAATTTACAGCTATATTATGATCAAGTGCGGGTAAACCAAGTTGCTCGTCTCATACCCAATGCTGAACCCGGCGCAATCATGAGCCTGAAGGGTAAGAATGTGCCAGTTTCTACTCCCCTCCCCGCCCTGTTGGTAGCTAAAGCTAGTGGTGCCCATCGGAGTAAATTGTTGTTATGTTTGGGTCAAGATAATCGTTGGTATGTGGTGGGTAATCAAGATATCGTGGGCGTGCATGAGCAATGGAGTGCTTACGTGGAGCGGCATAAAGTGCCACCGGTCGCTGCTCTCTTGCCACCCGATGATATGCCAGTCCGGGCTGGCCAAGTGCGCAAAGGTACGGAGACTACTGCGGCCATCGCCAAGCTTATTCCCCAAGTAGCCATTACAATTGTGCCGGAAGTTGCCGAGCAAATGGAGAAGATCGATCGACTAAAGCAGCAGTTAGAAAAACATGTGGTTTGGCAGTGGGGCAATCCAGCCACCTTGCTGAAGCGCCATCGTCGTTGCCAGATGTTAGAGCAAGAGATTGCTGAACGACAGGATAAATTGCGGGCGATGTTGGCACATCACTGGCAAGAGTTTCTCAGTCTGATTGAAGTTCTGCGACAAATGGGCGGCTTAAATGATGTGATGCCTACAGTATTGGGTGAAATCGCAGCGGCAATTCGTGGTGATAATGAGCTATGGCTGGCTATCTGTATGTCATCGGGCTATTTGGATGATTTACCACCTCAAGATTTAGCGGCCACCATCTGTGCTCTGGTCTCAGAAACCCCGCGCAATGATAGTTGGGTTAACTATGATCCTCCGGAAATGATGATGATGGCGCTGAGTGGTTTGCGCGGTTCGCGCCGTCAGTTATTTCAAGTTCAGCATCGCCATCGTGTGACGTTACCAGTCTGGATGGAGTATGACATGGTGGGTTTGGTGCAATACTGGGCACTGGAAACGTCTTGGGCAGAGGTGTGTGATAGTTGTAGTTTGGATGAGGGTGATATGGTGCGGATGTTGCGGCGCACGGTGGATATGCTGTCGCAGATTCCGCATATTCCGCATATTTCTGATGCGCTTAAGACTACGGCTAAGCAAGCGGTGCAGTTGATCGATCGATTCCCGGTTAATGAAAAGATCGAGTAGTCTAAAAGTTGCTCAAGATTAAGAAGGTGATCGATCTCAATCTCCAAGCCTCGATTTTCGTTCTGAAAGGCTCTGCCAAAGAATCTCACCATTATTTATTCAACTACGATTAGGCAAAGCCTACGCTACACGAACGACTGTAAACAAACAATCAATCGACTATAAATTTATTAAACCAAGACTAATTTGAATTGCTCGATCAACTTCATTCAGCTTTTCCGAACTGATTGTACCAATTCTTTTAATCAAACGTTGTTTATCGATCGAACGAATTTGATTCAACAAAATTACTGAATTTGTCTTCAATTCACCTTCTGGTGCCTCTATTAGAACCTCTGTAGGATATAAACGATCGTCAAATTTAGAAGTAATTGCCGCAATAATGATAATTGGACTACTTCGATTAGCAATATTATTCTGGATGATTAATGCTGGGCGAGTTTTACTGATTTCCGATCCAATCGTCGGGTCAAAGTTGACCAGATAAATCTCTCCTCGAATTGGCTGAATTATTGGCTTGGCTGTCATATCTGTTCATCTAGGGCAAACCATTCCTGAGCAAGAGCTAAATCTCTTTCTGCGCGAACGATCGCGCCTTCTTCGATCGAATCGCGTAAGGTTTTTTTCTTAGCTTCACGGATATAAAACTGGATGGCTTCGCTAATGAAAAGGCTAAGATCGCCTTGGGGAGCTAATTTATCGATTTCGACTAAGGTATCATCAGGCAGATGGATACTAATATTTTGGGACATCGATTCTCCTGCTGAGAGGCTACGCCAACGAGTGGATATGGAAGATATTCTTATTATACCTGTGTTGCCGATTCCATCAAAACTCGACCTTACGAGCGATCTCAATCTCCAAGCCTCGATTTTCGTTCCGAAAGGCTCCGCCAACGAACCTCACCATCATTTATTCAACCACGATCGACCATAAACAATCGATCGCTTTACCAAAGCCATCATGATTTGGATTTTGTTCCAGCCATTGCACAACTTTAGGTCGAATCGTATCTGAGGTTTTAGCTAACCCACCTAATACTGCTGCGGCACCAGAGCGCACGCCCGAATTTTCATCGTTCAGGCAGTCAAGTAAGCTATTGACCACCTCTGGACTGCTGTTTCCTAAATTAACTAATGCTGCTGCGGCACTAGCACGCACGCCCGAATCGTAATCGTTCAGGCGGTGACGTAAGCTATTGACCACCTCTGGAGTACTATTTTCTAACTGACCTAATGCTTGTATGGCACTACGGCGCAAAATTAATTCTTCATCATCCAGCAAGGATAGTAAGCCATTCACCACTTCGGGACTACTATTTCCTAACTGAACCAATGCTTGTGCGGCACTAGAGCGCACATATAATTCTTTATCATCCAGCAAGAATAGTAAGCGACTTACCACTTCAGGACTACTATTTCCTAACCGACCTAATGCTTGTGCGGCACTAAAGCGCACATCCCATTCTTTATCATCTAGCAAGGATAGTAAGCGACTCACCACTTCGGGACTACTATTTCCTAACTGACCTAATACTTCTGCGGCACTAGAGCACACATCCCATTCTTTATCATTCAGCAAGGATAGTAAGCGACTTACCACTTTGGGATTACTATTTTCTAACTGACCTAATGCTTGTGCGGCACTAAAGCGCACATCCCATTCTTTATCATCTAGCAAGGATAGTAAGCGACTCACCACTTCGGGACTACTATTTCCTAACTGACCTAATGCTTGTATGGCACTACGGCGTAAAATTGATTTTTCATCATCTAGCAGGGATAGTAAGCCATTCACTACTTCGGGACTACTATTTCCTAACTGACCCAATTCTCGTGCGGCACTACGGCACACATTCAAGTTGTTATCACCCAGCAAAGATAGCAGTGTATCGATCACTTCTGCTTCCTGACCCAAAGCAGCTTGAAATTCTAGCAATCGAAAACGATCGATCACATCTTCCTGTGCTTGTAATTTCGCCCAGACATCTTGCTCTATAGTGGTTTTACCAAAACAATGCAGAATCTTTGCTACTTCGCTCTTGATTTTTCCACCAATCTGTTCCGAATCACCAACTTCTAAATCAACCAATCGATCGAGTATTTCCCCAACCCACTCCTGCGCCACCACAGTTAATTCTGGGGGATCTTCCGTCAGACACCAACCTGCAAACAGCAAATCTCGATGTAGCCACTTCTCATATTCACTCTTAGCATCCAAAACTGTCTGAATCGCTTTCCGAGCCTGATGTCCTTCTAACTTTGATACCAGCAATAACAACACCTCCCGCCAATGCTGATCGTGTAAATGATCCCGAAAGTGACTCCAGATAATCTCAGTATTATCTTCTCGTTTATGGCGAGAGTAAATCTCCTCTGCTGTCAGATATTCTTGAAAGGTTTTATGTACAAACGCATAGCGTTCTACCCCCTGTTCGTTCAGCAAACCTGTACGCTTTCTGATAAATTCGATAAATCTTTTAGCTTCTTTCTCTGCCTCATCAAATTCACATT
The DNA here is from genome assembly GCA_964247085.1 of uncultured bacterium. GTDB lineage: Bacteria > Cyanobacteriota > Cyanobacteriia > Cyanobacteriales > Chamaesiphonaceae > JAAFHZ01. The sequence continues at coordinate 32,510 of CAXTSX010000030.1, read as the reverse complement.
TCTTCCGAGGTTGAATCTCTTTTCGCAACTGCTCAATCAAATCATTCTCCTTGATGATTGTGCCACCTTCATTTTCTCCTGCGCTTCCCTGGGAATGAATCCAATAGGCTAACTTTTTCAAGAGGTACAAAAGATCGTCTTGCTTGAGATAATGAAGAGTATCTGTGTTCCACTTAATTTCTTTACCAATATCCCAACTCGTTAGCAGTGTCTCTACTGCCTTTTCATAGAGCTTACACCGCTGTCTCGGCAACTCCGCCTGATAGCGATGAATCAAGGTAATAATCGTCAATAACAACGGATTTTTCGCCAGCAGCCGAATCCGCTCGTTTCTGGCAAACGCCTTCTGTAAATCCACCTTCCGCCGTTCTGCTTGCGCCTTATCGTCCTTGAGCCGACTGTCATACCAATGGTCGATAAATGTCGCTACCTGCTTGTCATCAAAGGATTCCAGCATATAGTGGGGAAACTCATCGAGATTGAAAAAGTCCCACCGATATCCCGCTGCGCGCGATGTAATCACCGCTGGATTGTCTTGGTATTGATGCAGAAATGTCTCAATCTGCTCTGCCACCTTCCGTCGCTGCGCTTCATCAACCACCTCATCTAATCCATCCAGCAAAATCAACGCCCTTCCTCGCTCTAGCCAATGCTCGAAAAATCCGGCGGGTAATTCCTTGCAAGCTAAATTAGCTTCAGCATTCGATCGCAAGTATTCCAACAACCCCATCTTTGATTCTAAGATCCAATCCCGAATCCGCACCACTACAGGCAAATAATAATCTTCTGCTTTCAAACCAATTTGAGTCGGATCGCTTTGAGGCGTTTCGCACAGCATCAAGGCAAAGTAACTTGCCAGCATGGTTTTCCCTGAACCAGGCGCACCCAATATTACTGCTTTTTTCTGCGTCAGATTGATGACTTTTTGAGCCGGAATTCGTGGGCTGGATCGATCGCGTATTGCCCATTCTTTCTGCTCTTTCACCAAGTCATTTTGTTTTATTAATCGATTTAATTCCTTAACTCTGGGACTTTCTTTACCAGAAAGATTCATGTGATAAGCTGACTGGCCATTGATGGTCACAGATACCTGTGATGAATTCCTACTTCTTTCCTCGCGTACATCTGGCATCACAAAGATCTGTGCCAAAGTCTCTGGCTGTTCTATGTCCGAATCTGATACCGCCATCCCGACAAACTGTACCTTCTTTACCCGCTGCGCCAATTGCTCTAGGTATTGCGCCTTCGCCACCTTAAAACAAATCCCCTTGATTTCCTCGAAATAGCTCTCAATAAACGTCTCCATCCAAGGGCGCAATAAAGCAGGCAGATAATTCTGGGCTTCTGGATGCTCCGGTGCTAATTTTTCAAACGCCGCCAACAAAATAGCGATGTCCGGCTTATCCTGATCCTGCAAAGGCTTTTGCAACGTCCGCAGCACCTCACCCTCACTAAAAAACGCATCTAAAAACTTTTGAGTGCCCTGCGGTCCACCAACATAACACCGCGAAAATATTCCACCCGTTGGTGACTGCACTGCTTCCGCTGATTCGATCGCCTTTTTCAATACCCGCGTCATCTCATCAGGCTGAAAATGATTCTTCATTCCTGCCAAACCAGCCTTGGTAGCCTCTGTCAGGGCCAACTTACCTGCGATCGACGCAATAGAAGCAATACTCCAGGGTTCCATATCAATTCCAATACAGCAGCTCAACTATCCTTCATCATGGCGCAAAAATCACCGAACGTCTATCACACCTCTTCCTATCGGGTGGATAACCTTAGCCCAACAACTTTCCATCCCCCCTCAAACCACCACATCATCACCTGCTAAAATAATCAGCGACCTCTCACAATCACCATCGCCAGAATGCTCAGAATCATCACCGACTTCGACGGCCCCATCATGGACGTTTCTGAGCGCTACTACCAAGTCTACCTCCTCTGCCTCCAGCAAACCCAAACCCCCGATCAAAAAATCACCATCCTTACCAAAGCAGAATTTTGGGCACTCAAACGCGCCCAAGTTCCAGAAACCGACATCGGCAGCAAATCTGGCCTAGACCCCGCCCAAGCGATCGCCTTTAGTAAACGCCGCAAACAACAAGTCCATCAACTAGAATATTTGAAGTTCGATCGATTAATTCCCACCGCCCCAGCAGCCCTCGCCAAAATCCAAGCCGCTGATATCGATCTAGTCGTCATGACCATGCGCCGAGTTAAAGAACTAGACACTGCCCTGAACCAAGCAAATCTGCATCAATTTTTTCCCTTGCCCAGCCGCTACTGCCTCAGCAACGACTACGTCAAAACCACCGATGTGGCGGACAAACCCCTGCTGATGGCTAGAGCCGCAGCTGAACTCGAGCCAGCTAGCCAAACCTGGATGATTGGCGACACCGAAGCCGATATCGCTGCCGCCCGCAGTAAAGATATTCCCTTCATTGGCGTACTATCCGGCATCCGCGATCAGGCTAACCTCGCCCAGCATCAACCAGAAGCGATCGTCCCCGATCTAGCCGCTGCCGTCGATTATATTTTGACCACTATTTCATAAAACTACTAATTACCCACAACACAACTAGAGTAAAAAGAGTAGCAATCTTTTCAGCACTAATCGCCCAGCTGCCGATCGGTAGCTGACCCACATTGATCACTAGCATCGCCACCACAATACTAGCAACTACCCCCAGGCCAGTAATGAGGAAGGCTCGACCCAGGCGATTAATCTTAGAATTCAAAAAGAAGAGAGTGAAAGCCGCTGCCACGGCTAAAACTGTCGGCAAAGACAATTCGCTGGTGCCAGGTAAGGCCGTAATGGTAGCCAGCGAGGCAATCACCCCGGAAGTAATTGCTAAGTCTTTACCTTGGGGTTTTTCGACTAGTTCGCCTAGCCAGCCCGGCGAGATATTAATTTGGGGCGGTGCCAGTTTGGGCAAAGACAGTGTTTGCACAGATTTTTCTGGAAACCGAATGCCCTCAGGCACACTGATTTTGCCCTCTTGGCGAAGTTTCAGCCGATCCATCAAAATCGAGTCATAGGCCGCTTCAATATTTTCGAGCAGTTGCGGATCGCTGTGATGCTCCTGTTGGAGGCGTTGTTTGGCTGCTTGGATTTCCTCAAAAGAAGCATCAATATCGATGCCGAGCCGTTCATAAGGGGTTTGTTGACTCATGTTTTCGTGCAAATTACAGTCCACCAGCACTACCACTTTAAAATGCTTCACTGAAATTGGCCAACTATTTAGGGCTGACTTTACAATTTGCAACTGGATAAACTGGTGGCGAGGAACTTTTAACTGGGTACTTTGGTACTGATCCGAATTTTTTGAACCCCTGGCACGTCCAGCAAATAACTTTGCACCACTTCTAGCGCAAAGCGATCGGGTAAAACCTGTTGGAATTTGCTGAACCGATAACCAGGCATATTATTCATCAGATAGTTAATGGTGGCTGGTTCTCGCCAAAACTGCGGCGTTAAAACTTCTTCTATAGTCTTGCTAAGAGTACCGACCCCCAAACTATCCCCCTCAATGCGGAGTTTAAAATTATCCACTTTGACCGTCCAATCGTGGGATCTTTGGATGCCATACTTGAGGGTATGATTAATTTGACCACCGCCAAACGTCCACCAGGTAGCCTGTTCACCCTCCCATTCAATGCATTGGGTTTGGCTGCGTAGCTTGTGACCCAGATCAGCGCGGTACTGATCGATCGATACTTGTGCCAAGCGATCGATATAGGAAAACTGCTCATCAGATTTAATAATTTGAGCCATGGCTTGGCAGAGCTCAAAGCTAAGCAATTGCGGAATAAAGCCGCCCCAGCTGGGTTTCTTACCCATCGGATTGCCACTGACGATCACAGTGCGATTGTCGTGGTTGACTAAACTAACCACCCAGGGGCGACCGCCCAGCAAAAAGGAGCTAATTTCTGGCACCAGCTTATCCACAAAAGTTTGCTCTAGCGATCCGATCGTATATCCAGCGCTAGTCTGCACTTGGTAGAGTTGGGGGCTACTAAATACCGCGTAGAGTTCCATGAAGTTGCGATGGCCAAAGATTTTTTCGGCTTGGTTTCCTAAAGACAGCAGCCCATCCGCGCTGAATAGAAAATCTTTTTGAATCATATGTTCAATCAAAAAATCAAATTCAGACTGGCTAATGCCAGCAAAATCAGGAACGATCGAGAGTTGCTCCCAGCAATCGGCACGGTTAATGCCCCCAAATTGCAAAGCTAAAGCAAAAAGCTGATGGACTAATACTGTCCAGGTGCGATCGGATACCTGTACCGACTCCACCCAGCCGGTTTTGGCGAGTTCGACGATGGCGATCGCTTGCAGTAGGGTCTCGGTATTTTCGGTGAAAAAAGTGGTGTTGGCCATCGAATTAGCCCGTCGTCCGGTGCGCCCTAGGCGCTGCAAAAAGGACGAAACCGTCGTGGGGGCATTGGCTTGCAAGACGGTATCTAAATCCCCCACATCAATGCCTAGTTCGAGGGTGGAGGTGCAGACAATGCAGGTATCTTGGCCTTGTTGAAAACGCTCCTCGGCCATCAGCCGTTCTTCTAAGGACACCGAACTGTGGTGGACAAACACATCGGTGCCGCACTGCCGTAGCCGCTCGGCAATATCTTCGGAAAGAGACCGACTTTGACAAAAGAACAGACTCTTTTTGCCCCGCGCCAGGCCGCTAGCATCACTAGCGATCGATCCTAAGGTTTCCCGCAGATAGACCCGAATATCGCGTTTAGTGGGTACTTTCGGTGGTTCCACCACCTGGCCGGTTCGTTGCGAGCTACCTTGGAGCCAGGTCAAAATAGCGCTGGGGTTACCAACGGTGGCACTCAGACCGACGCGCTGGATGTCGTGCCGGGTGAACTTAGTGAGTCTTTCCAAGACTGAGAGCAAGTGAGCGCCGCGATCGGTACCGGCGATCGCATGGATTTCATCGATGACCACTGCCCGTAAATCTTGGAATAATTCACTGTGCGGCACTTTGGGAGAGAGCAACATCACTTCCAAAGATTCTGGGGTGGTCATCAGCACCGCGCTGGGGTTGGCCAAAAAGGTTTTCTTTTTGCTAGCGGTGATGTCACCATGCCACAAAAACCTCTCTAGGCCGACCATTTCGGTGTACAGCCCCAATCGATCGGACTGATTATTCAGCAGTGCCTTAATCGGGGCAATATAAATCACCCCGACCCCAATCGGCTCCTCCGTCACTAGTTGCGCCAACAGCGGAAAGATGGCCGCTTCGGTTTTACCGCCAGCAGTGGGAGCCAAGACGATCGCGTTATGGCCATCCAATAGGGCATGGCTAGCCAATTCTTGGACGGGACGTAAACTCGACCAACCCACTTGGGAGACGATCGCTTCTTGGAGACGCACCGGAAAGCGCTGAAAGGCTGAATTCATAGTTATGATCTGCTCAATAGTTATTGCTCATCATTTGGGTGCTGATTTCCGGGCTGCTGATTTTCTCGTCCGAAAGTTTCGGTGATCGTCAGCAGTTGTCGCTCGATTTCCGGGGTGATTTCACTGCTGTGGTAACGCCACTGCCAGTTCCCAGCGATGGTGCTAGGTAGGTTCATCCGTGCTTCATTCCCCAAGCCCAATACATCTTGCATGGGTAGAATCACTTGATTAGCTACTGAACTAAAGGCGATCCGAATCAAGTCCCAGTTAATGCCCACACTGGAGATCCCACCTAGATAGCGCAGCACTCGATCGCGTTCATAGCTCTCGGTGCTATTAAACCAACCGATCGTAGTGTCGTTGTCGTGGGTACCGGTATAGACTACAAAATTCCGATCATGATTAAAAGGCAAGAAACCATTGTCGTTATCGGAGCCAAAGGCGAACTGCAACACCTTCATGCCAGGGAAATTAAATTGATCCCGCAGCGCCTCGACCTCTGGCGTAATCACCCCCAAATCCTCGGCCAAAATTGGTAAATGACCCAACTGTTTTTCTAGCTCCTGAAAAAACTGCACGCCAGGAGCGATGACCCACTCCCCATTTTCCGCTGTTAAGTCGCCCTGAGGTACTGCCCAGTAAGCCTCAAACCCTCGAAAATGGTCAATCCGAATAATATCCACCAGGTTGAGTAAAGCCCGGAAGCGACCAATCCACCAAGCAAAATTGGTTTTTTCGAGGTGTTCCCAGTTGTAAACCGGATTGCCCCACAGCTGACCAGTTTCACTGAAATAATCCGGTGGCACTCCGGCCATCATCGCCGCTGCACCGGTTTCAGGATCTAACTGGAAGCTGGCCTGGTTCGCCCACACATCCGCACTATCGTGAGCCACATAGATCGGAATATCCCCAATAATTTGAATGCCCCGCTCCCCGGCATAGGCTTTGAGCGTGAGCCACTGCCGATGGAAAACAAATTGCACAAACTGATAATAAAAAATGCGATCGATTAACAGTTCTTGGTGCTCCGTAATCTCCTCTGGTTTGCGCCAAGCGATCGACTGCGGCCACTCATACCAAGGGGCATCTTGATAGTGCTCATGCACCGCCATAAACAGCGCATAGTCTGGCAGCCAATGGGCTTGCTCCTGCACAAATTTTTGAAAATCTTGGTGATCGTCCACTTCGCCATGATGACGAAAATGAGCACAGGCCAAATCTAATATTTCCACCTTGGCCACAATCACCTGCTCGAAATCAACTTTCAAAGAAGGAAAATCGGGGAGCTTGTTCAGATCTGCTGTTTTCACCCAGCCACTGTCTACTAACCTATCCAAACTAATCAGCAGCGGATTCCCGGCGATTGCCGAGTAGCAAAGATAGGGCGAATTACCATAGCCCGTAGGTCCCAGGGGTAAGATCTGCCAATAGGTTTGCTTGGTACGTTGCAGAAAATCGATAAATTCATAGGCACTGTCGCCCAAATCCCCAATGCCATAGGGGCTCGGTAAGGATGTCGGATGGAGCAAAATGCCACTGGAGCGAGGAAAAGTCATAGGAATAGTGCCGGGAGAAACTTCAGTCTGGGGGAGCTCAGACTAATACCCAATAATATATGGGAAGATTGGAACACAATTGCAACAATATTTACCGTGGCTTACCGTAACCCAATCCCAACCGTCGATATTATTATTGAACTCATCGATCGACCAGACCATCCGATCGTCCTGATTGAAAGACGTAATGAGCCCCTCGGTTGGGCTTTACCCGGCGGTTTTGTGGATTATGGGGAATCTCTGGAAACAGCAGCAGTTCGAGAAGCCTTAGAAGAAACTAGCCTGACAGTGCAGTTGGTAGAACAATTCTACGCCTACTCTGATCCCCAGCGCGATCCCCGTCAGCACACCCTCAGCCAGGTGTTTATTGGCACCGCCACCGGTACGCCCCAAGCGCAAGACGATGCTAAAAGCCTGGATATTTTCAGTCTGGCGGCGATTCCGACTGGTCTGTGCTTCGACCATAGCCAAATCTTGGCTGATTACCAGCGTTACCGTTTGGAGGGACTGCGCCCCAGATTATCGAGTAAGTAGTTACGGTGATTAATCCTTACTCTTTAATTGCCACAGTTGGGTTTGATAGCAAAGATGTTTATCAAAAATATCATTAGAAGTTAGCCCTTCTTCGATGACCTTGCCAAAGATGGGGGTAAGAATAAATTTTAGCAGAGCATAAATCGGTGGTACTGCAATCATCACCAAATCACTGAGATACTTGATCGTGGTCATCCCAAAGCTCTTAAACATAAAAACATATAAGTCTAGGCTGGGTCGCACCTTATCAGAAATATCTTCTTCCTGAACTAGCTGAAAGCCGGCATCAGTCATGGCAGCTTTTAGTTCTGACAACAGCCGACAGTTAGAATAAATGCCTGCCGTGTAATTCGCATCTAATAACATCATGTCGCACATCAACACATGACCATCGGGAGCCAAAAGTTGGGCGGCACCTTGGGCAATATCGGTGGCACTAATATACTGAGTACTCTCACTAAACAGCAGCAAATCATACTGGGTAGGAGATTTAAAATCTTCAAACCGACTCAGATGAAAAGTCGATCCCGCACCAGTATTTTTTAGATACTTTTCTTGCTGTAATTGGTCAGGAGCCAAGCCTTCGATCGTGAATCCCCGGTCAGCTAAATAGACAGAGTTCCCGCCAATTCCACAGCCCACATCGAGAATTTTATGGACTCCCGCTGGGATAAAATCAGCTAAATGCTTAATATAGGCCGCTTGGGCAATCCGCAAGTTAGCTGCCGTCAAATCATCGTCCGAGGCCGGTGGGTTTTCCCAGTATCCGTAGTGCAGATAGATCGAATCGGTTAGCCCCAGATAATATTCTAGGGCGGCATTTTGATAACGAGTGTGTTTAGGGATTTTAACCGATCGCATATTTCACTTTAGGTAGTAGTTATGGGTATTTCGATACTGGGAATACGCCCAATCAAGCCCTTCTTCAGCAAATTGGGACGCTCTGACCAAGCCATCGCCCCATCAGCTTTCTGGTGGTACAGACTGGCACATTCTAAAATGGCCTGGGCGGTTTCAGTGATCAATCCACTGCGGTGCAGATCACCAAATAAATAGGTAGATTTGCCCGGAGCAGCGAGGGCGATCGCACAGGGTCGATCACAAGCCCCCAGACAAGAAACACCTTGAATTTGAAAATCTCTGGCTAAGGTCGATTGCTGCGCTTGAGTCGTTAACTCTTGATGGAGTAGATAGCCGCCGCTATTGCCAACCTGTTTACCATCTTGCCAAGTGCCAGCACAAGACTGACAAACGAAAATCGTGTGTTTGCTTTTCATTAATATAAGCTTCCTTCTGTGCCACGCAGAATTATAGTGCAGGAATTATCGGCGGGTGTTCTGACTACTGAGATCTAAAATCTCATCACAGTTGCGGGACAGCGTTGGATTTACACCAATCTTTCCCCGTTATCTCTAGCGTTCTGGCTAGAACCGAATTCATAGAGTAACTTATCATGCTTTAGACAATTATTTTCAAGATTAGTTAGCTATTCTATTCCCAAAGCTTTTGACCAGCAGACTATTAGCTACTTGAGAGAATTGATTAGTGTTGCTTTCTGCAACTCTACCAACTGAGCATGGGTATTTTGAAAACGTTGATGTATTTTTTCTAATTCCAGTGGCGAAATTCCTGAATTAAACATCGGGGTTAAGTCGTTTTCCAGATCATGTAAAGATTCTTGGATCTGGGTCAGAGCCACAGTAAATTGAATTCTATTATGAGCAGATATTGCTGTTGGGGGGCTGTCCATTTTGGACTGCTCATGAGCCAGAATGCGTTGGAGTCTTTTTCGTTCTAGTAAATTAAGAATGCGTAAAATGATTTCTGGCTCAATGACTGGTTTGGTCACAAAATCATCAGCTCCGAGCGCAAATACTTCCTGCACTAAATTAGGAGCATTGTGAGCAGTCAGGAAAATAATGGGTATTTCTGACCAATCCGGGTGATTCCGCACCAGGCGGCATAGCTCCAAGCCGCTAACACCAGGCATTTCTATATCCAGAATCAAAAGATTCGGCTGGACTTCATTGACGACCACCCAAAATTGTTTTGGTTCAGATAAGGTCGTAACTTTTAAGCCCCAGGGAATCAGCATGGCTTGCAAGATGGCGGATACTTTGGGGTCATCATCGACTAATAGCACATGGGTCTGGCTGCGTTCTACTTCGGCGATCGCCAAATCAAGAGCGGTGATGACCTGGTCGATACTAGTGGGGGGCAAGTTAATACAGATTCCGATATGAGCCATTTCTGGATAGGTATCAGCTGAATTCAAGACTACTGGAATGACGGGCACATGCTTACTCACTTCTACCAGTAGAGACATAATTTCTTCGGATTGATCGGTGATGGAAGGTCCTAGTAAAATACTACGAATAGTATTTTTTGGTAGTTGAGCTCTAGCGATCGCAATAGAATTGACTATTTTAATATACCAACCTCGATCCTGGGCAGCAGATTGGATCGCCCGGTTGAAATCCGGATCTTGGGAAACTACTAACACCATGACGATATTGTCTACATCGGAGCTAGTAGTCTCCGCGCTCTCAATTGGTCGGTCTAGCTCCTGTTGGAGAGCCGCTACCAAAGAATAAAGGTGTTGTCCTTGCTCAGGGCTTAATTGTGGTGGGTTGCGGAGTAATTTCTCAATTTGTTTAGCTAGTTCGGAACCCAGGGGAAAACCAAAGGTTCCGAGGGAACCACCGAGAGAGTGGGCAATTTGTCGGCCAGTGGTTTGCCCATCAGCGGGCAAATCTTGGCTTAAGAATTGGACTGCCAATGTTTCTAAGACTGCAACTTGTTCATGAATTTGATCCTTGAACTTTGCCCAAGCGCTGATTAGTAGGTGGCTAGGCTGGGTGGGACTATCGGGTGTTTTCGGGGGTTTCAGGCGATAGCCAATGCCGTAAACTGTTTCTACATAGTCGGTGGTAGCGCCTGCTTTTTTGAGCTTTTGCCGAATACCTTTGATATGGGTACGAATCGCCTCCTCACTGGGAGCCTCGTCGTAGGACCACAGATAATCGAGGATGGCACTGCAGCTAAATACGCGCTTGCTATTGCGCAAAAATAACTCCAACATGGCATATTCTTTGGGGGTGACAGCGACCGATCGATCAGCATAGGTCACAGTGGCGCTGAGGGGATCTAGTTGTAGATCACCCCAGGCTAAAACTGGTGGAGAGAGACTGCTACTGCGTCGCAGCAGTGCGTGGATCCGAGCCAAGAACTCCACTGGGTCAAAGGGTTTGCCCAAGTAATCATCAGCTCCAGCATTCAGGCCGCGCGCTCGATCGACTGGAGAATCGAGAGCCGTAAGGAGCATGATTGGTACTTGACTACCCCGCGATCGAATCTCTTGGCAAATACTAATACCATCCTGCCGGGGTAAGCTAATATCTAGTAATATTAAATCGTACTCGTAGGAATCGCTTAAATCCAATCCCATTTGACCATCGGCAGCTAAGTCTACAGCGTAATTTTCTTGATAGAGAATAGCTTCTATTAATTCAGCAATGCTCGGATCATCTTCAACAACTAGCACTCTCATAAGCTAATGCCCGGGAGACTACCTGTTGATCATGGCACAATTTATCCCCGATTCATCAGGACTCTTGTAATCCACCAGCTGATCTATTTTGCACCGGTTTCCGGCCATAACAACCGCACCGCCATTACGGCAAACCCGGCTGCCGCGAAACCCTTCAAAATCTTTGTTGGAAATAGCACCGACACTGAACCACCAGCTAATACTCCGATCGCACTGGCTAACAACAATGCTGCTACCGATCCGAAAAATACCGCTCGGGGATGGTTAGAGCTACCACTGATGGCGATCGCCGCCAGCTGGCTCTTGTCACCGATTTCCGCCACAAACACCGTCACAAAACTCAGTCCAACTAACTGCCAATCCATAGTGCTTCTAAAAAAATTAGTGGTTAACCGCAACGCCGTTTTACCTCAGTTTATGACCTGGCAAAAGCCAGGTGGGCGCATTTGGTTTTGGTTGCTAAGTTTCTGAGTCCTTGCTCAGTTTACCGCAACGAAAACAACTCAGTTCCCGAATAAATCAAGCAAGATCAAAAAACATTGTTGGCAGTCACCAACGCCGCAGTTAAACCACTTGTCCTATTATTACTCAAGATTCATGAACTTGGCTACCGTGTTCACATCCTTGTCTCCCCGACCAGAACAATTCAACACCAACTTGGGACTGCCGGTTAGTTGAGGGCACAGAGTTTCCAGGTAGGCGATCGCATGGGAAGTTTCCAAGGCCGGAATAATTCCTTCCAGTTGCGAAAGACGTTTAAAGCCATCTAGGGCTTCAGCATCGGTCACGCTGTAATACTCGGCCCGGTGGATATCTTTCAAGAAACTATGCTCTGGTCCCACCCCCGGATAGTCTAGACCAGCACTGATCGAATGGGCTTCGGTCACCTGGCCATCGCCATCCTGGAGCAGATAACTCATCGCTCCATGCAGCACCCCCGGTCTGCCCATGGTGAGAGTAGCAGCATGTTTACCGGTTTCAATCCCCGAGCCAGCGGCCTCAATACCAATTAGGCGAACGGATTCTTCTTGCATAAATTCATGAAACAGCCCCATCGCATTAGAACCACCACCGACACAGGCCAACAAGATGTCTGGCAAGCCGCCCCATTTTTCTTGCGCCTGCCGCCGAGTTTCTACCCCAATAATGGCGTGAAAATCCCGGACAATCATCGGGTAAGGGTGCGGACCAGCCACCGAACCAAGGATGTAGTGAGTTGTTTCCACGTTGGTCACCCAATCGCGGATCGCTTCGGAAGTGGCATCCTTCAGAGTGCCAGTCCCAGCGGTGACGGCGCTGACGGTGGCACCCAACAACCGCATCCGAAACACGTTCAAAGACTGGCGCTGCATGTCTTCAATACCCATATAAATGATGCATTCCAAACCAAACCGGGCACAGACGGTAGCCGTAGCCACCCCGTGCTGACCAGCCCCAGTTTCGGCGATAATGCGCTTTTTGTTCATGCGGCGGGCTAGCAACACCTGCGCCAGGGCATTATTTATTTTGTGCGCCCCAGTATGGTTGAGATCTTCCCGCTTCAAATAGATCTGGACACCGCTACCATCCGGGCGGGCGTAGTGCTGAGTTAGGCGTTCAGCAAAGTATAAAGGACTAGGGCGACCCACATAATCGTGTAGCAATCCATGCAGTTCCGCTTGAAAGCTAGGATCTTTGGTGTGTTGATAAAAAGCTGTTTCCAGTTCAGCTAAAGCTGGCATGAGGGTTTCGGGTACATATTTGCCACCAAATTGTCCAAAACGCCCCAACGAATCGGGTTGAGCGGTAGTTTTAGCAGTGGGGGAGAGGGGCGTTTGGGTCATAATAGGGTGGCGGCCAGCTGAATATTTTGGTTGCTACTCATCTTACTGAATAATTTAAGTTGAAAACAATGGCAGGTAAAAAGCAAAATACGGGGAACGACGATCGGCGGGTGGTCTATCGGGAATTTGGCGAAGCTGAACCGGAAGCGATCGAGCGGCCAGATGTGCTCCCGCAGCAACAGAACCTCAAGATTCAGGCTTCCCGCAAGGGGCGGGGCGGGAAGACGGTGACGGAAATCACCGGCTGGCAGGTCAGCGTTGAGACCTTGCAGCAAATTACTAAACAACTGAAAAATCAGTGTGGTTCTGGCGGTGCTTGTAAAGAGGAATCGATCGAGATTCAGGGCGACCACCGGCCCAAAATTTTGGAGATTTTGACTAAGTTGGGTTACAAGTGCAAAATTAGCGGGGGCTGAGGTTGGCTTGTGATAGGATCAACTCCAGCTTTCTTACCACGTTGCTATGCTTGCTGTTTTTGCCGCTGCCCGCCGCCGTTGGCTGTTGGGATTGATGATTTTTAGCTTGATCTCAGTTTTGACTTGGCCGGTGATCTCGCTGGGTCAGACCGGCAGGCAGTCAGCAATAAATCGTCCCGAGATTCGCGGGGTTTGGATGACGAATATTGATAGCAATGTTTTGTTTCAGCGCCAGCGACTGCAACAATCGATCGATCAGCTCCAAAAATTGAACTTTAATACCCTTTATCCGGTGGTGTGGAACTGGGGCTATACGCTGTATCCCAGCAAAGTTGCCCAAAAAAATGTTGGTCAGCGGGTGATGCCGAATAAGTCGATCGAACTAATCTCTGGTAAGCCACTGCCAACTGGTGAAGGTTTTACCGGTCGGGACATGCTGAAAGAAATCGTGACGCGGGGGCATCGTGACAAAATGGCGGTGATTCCCTGGTTTGAATTTGGTTTAATGGCCACCGCCCCTAGCGATCCCTCTGGTTCAGATTTAGCGAAAAAGTATCCCCAATGGCTGACTAAAAGACGGGATGGCACGATGATTTATAAAGAAGGCAAGCACGAGCGGGTCTGGTTGAATCCCTTGCATCCGGGGGTCAAGCGGTTTATTAAAGATTTAATAGTGGAAGTAGTGCGTAACTATGATGTGGATGGTATTCAGATCGATGACCACTTTGGCTATCCCTTTGAGTTTGGTTATGACGATTTAACGGTGAGTGTTTATAAAGCCGAGCATCAGGGTAAAGCCCCACCGATCGATCCCAAAGATCTGGAATGGACAGATTGGCGGGCTAAAAAGGTGACAGCTTTACTAAAGGATTTGTTTAAAGAAATCAAAAAAGCCAATCCCAGTGCGATCGTCTCGGTTTCGCCCAATCCCCAAGAGTTCTCTAAAAGTACATTTTTGGCCGACTGGGTAGCCTGGGAACGCGCTGGCTTAGTAGAAGAAGTGTTGATTCAGGTGTATCGCAGCAGTTTGGAGAAGTTTCAAGGAGAACTACAACAACCAGAAGTACAACGAGCTAAAACTCATATTCCAGTGGGTATTGGGGTGTTAGCTGGTCTGAAGCCTCGTCCGGTTAAAATGACCCAGATTCGGGAACAGGTGCAGGCCGTGCGTCAGCAAAAGCTGGCTGGTTCGTCGTTCTTCTTTTATGAGACTTTGTGGAACCTGAAACCGCCGACGGAAAGTGTCCAAGAAAGACAGGCTGGTTTTAAGCAATTGTTTGATCGATCGGTACCCAGAACAACCATCAAAAATCTCCAGCAGTGAATTAGGATTCTGCCTAATCCGTGAAATGTGGAAGGCGATCGATCTAGGCTCGATTTTTTGAGGCGATCGAGATATCCTTTAGTCATTAACAGCAGGAATCTGCCGACATCCCCAATATCCCTAATTTTGATGACAGGTAAAAAATCCCAGTCCGGCAAACGAAAATCAGCTGCGCCGCGTCAAAAAAATGTCCAAATTCCGGCGGCGGTTCCTTCCGACAAGCTGCTACCGCAGCAAATACCGAGTGAGCCAGAACAGATCGCTGCCCAGTTACGGCGCGAGCAGCAACGAGTGGAATTATTTACCGAAGTTACTTTTAAGATTCGGCAGTCTTTGCAACTAAAAGAAATTTTGCGCACCACTGTCACCGAAGTGCAGCGGATTTTACAGGCCGATCGAGTGCTCATTTATCAAGTATTGCCAGATGGCACCGGGAAACCAATTAGCGAAGCCGTCTTACCCGCCTACCCCGCAATTCTCGGGATGGAATTCCCCGAAGAAGTTTTTCCGATCGAATATCAGCAACTGTATGCCCAAGGAAGAGTCCGCGCCGTTGCTGATGTCCAAGATCCTGCGGCCTCCGTGGCCGACTGTTTAATAGAATTTGTGGAACAATTTGGGGTAAGAGCAAAATTAATTGTCCCGATTTTACATAGTGTCAGCGTCCATCCTCCCCGTTCTGTCCCGCCTAGCAATCTCCTCTGGGGATTATTAATTGCCCATCAATGCGATCAACCCCGCCAATGGATCGATTTTGAGTTAGAGCTGATGCAGCAGCTGGCTGACCAAATTAGTATTGCCCTGGCGCAAGGGGAATTATGGGAACATTTAGAAGAAATGGTGGCGGAGCGCACTGCTGAACTGCAAGCAGTCAACGCCAACTTACAACAGGAAATTAACGAGCGCACCCAGGCGGAATCGGCTCTGCGACAGAGTGAAGAACAATTACGATTGATTACTAACGCTCTGCCTGTATTGATTGCCTATATTGACAACCAAGAATGTTATCAATTCAATAACCAAGCCTATGCCGATTGGTTAGGGAAATCGCCCAGAAAAATACATGGTTTTCCGATGGATGCCGTATGGGGGAAAGAGGACTATCAAAGGATTCAACCCCATGTTCAAGCTGCCCTCGCCGGGCAAGTGGTCACCTACGAAAATGAAATCCATCTTCAAGACGGTAGTCTCCGCTCCGTGAGTGTCACCTATATTCCCCACCTCGATATAGACGATCGAGTGAGTGGTTTCTTTGCCCTCACCAGTGATATTAGCGATCGGAAGGCGATCGAACGGATGAAGGATGAATTCATTTCGGTAGTTAGTCATGAGCTTCGCACCCCCCTTACCTCTTTGCATAGTGCCTTGAAAATCTTGTCTACTGGTCGCTTAGGAACACTCCCCGCCGATGGCCAAAAGCTGCTCTCGATCGCCGATGAAAACACCGAACGCTTAGTGCGGCTGGTAAATAGCGTCCTCGATCTGCAACGGATCGAATCAGGAGCCGTGACCATGGAAAAACAAGCCTGTAATGCGGCTGATTTGATGACACAAGCCTCTGCTGCCATGCAATCCATGGCACAACAGCATCAGGTTGTTCTGGTCAATCAGCCCTGCGATATTCAGCTCTGGATCGATCCCGATTACATTGTCCAGACTTTAACGAATTTGATTAGCAATGCCATCAAATTTTCGGTTCCTGGTGGTCAGGTCTGGCTAACAGTCTGCACCAATACCGGGCCTAAAAATGCCGAAATTTTATTTACAGTGCGCGATGAGGGGCAAGGAATTCCTGACGATAAATTGGAAAGTATTTTTGAGCGTTTTCAACAGGTTGATTCCTCTGACTCTCGCAAAAAAGGGGGGACTGGTTTGGGGTTAACAATTTGTCGCAAAATTGTAGAACAACACGGCGGTAAAATTTGGGTAAATAGTACTTTAGGCGTTGGTAGTAGCTTCTCCTTCACTCTACCCGTTGTTAATAATGAATCATAAACGTATCCTCATGATTGATGATGAAGAAGCAATCCAAACGGTGGTCAAATTTGGGGTGAAGATGACAGCGGGATGGGATGTGCTCGCAGCCAGCGGTGGGAAGACCGGTATTGAGATTGCCCAACAGGAATTACCTGACGCTATTCTCTTGGATGTAATGATGCCAGAGATGGATGGGATTGACACCTTTAAGGAATTACAGGCTAACCCTGTGACAGCGGGTATCCCAGTCATATTCCTCACCGCTAAAGCTCAAACCGCCGAACGTCGCCAATTTAATGATTTAGGAATCAGTGGTGTGATTACGAAACCTTTTAATTCTTTGGACTTACCAGAGCAAATTGCCAAGATTCTCCATTGGTAAGGTGCAAACGGAGAAAGTGATGAAAATACTGTTAATTGAAGATGATGATGCGTTGAGTACTCTTTTAACTAGGAGTTTGCATTCACAGAATTATATTGTCGATGTGGTGAAGGATGGAGAAACGGGCTGGACTTATGCTGCCACTTTTGACTATGACTCAATTATTTTAGATATTATGCTCCCCAAGTTGGACGGAATTAGTCTTTGCCAACGTTTGCGAGGAGCTGGTCATACGACACCGATTTTGTTGTTGACGGCTCAGGATACTACCACCGCTAAGGTTCAGGGTTTAGATGCTGGGGCGGATGACTATATGGTTAAACCTTTTGATTTAGCCGAATTAATTGCCCGGGTGCGCGCTCTGCGGCGCAGAGGTAGCAATAATCCTTTGCCGCTCTTGAGTTGGGGCGATCTGCTGCTGAATCCTAGTACCTGTGATGTTTCCTATAATGGTCAATCTTTAACTTTAACGACCAAGGAATATGATCTATTGGAACTCTTTCTCCGCGATAGTTATCACGTTTTTAGTAGTGATGAAATTATCGATCGATTATGGTCATCCGACGATTTTCCAGCGGAGGCTACTGTTCGATCGCACTTGCGCCGGTTACGTCATAAGCTCCAAGCTGCTGGGGCACCACATGATTTAATTGGTACCATTCATGGCCGTGGTTATTACCTCAAGCCGCCGCAGTTTGATGAGAATATCGGTAGTAACGAGCATTTTTTTCCATCAACATCTAAACCCCAGGCTATTTTCTCTCAGTCAGCTGGCCAGCTGACGGTCGAGGCAACGACCGATTTGCATCAACAGCAGCAGTATTGGTCTTTTTTGCAGGAAACCTGGATCACCGCCCAACCCCAATGTATTGATCGGCTCACCGAGCTAGTGAATATCGTTGATCGATTACTGCTGGGAACTGGTGGTAATGCTGACCAACAGCAAGCTCACCAACTAGCTCATAAGTTAGTGGGCACCTTGGGCGTATTTTACTTATTCTCTGCCATGGAGATGGCGCGTGATATGGAAAGATTGCTCGATCGATCAACCCTCCTTACTCCCACCGAGGCTGTGACCCTGCCCCCACTACTCCAGGAAATAGCCAGAATAATCGAGGACACCAAGGATCTCCCTCCAGAGTTTCATCAAAAGCCAGTAGCGTCTAGCCAGCCTTGCTTATGGATGGTTGACCTAGATCCAGCTATAATTCCAGCGCTATCCGCATTAGCCCAAGCTGGTGGTTACAATATCACGACATTTTCGACGATCGAGTCAGCGACTAATGATTTCGCTGCTGTCCCCGATACCGCTGTCCCGGCAGTAGTATTAATCAATCTGTCCGCTCATCCGGAACCCTTGTATAGTTTTATCCACCATGTCCATCAGCGATTTCCGCTGTGGTCATTGTTGGTTTTGAGTGCGCATGATAGTTGGAGTGAAAGGTTAACGGTGGTTCGCCATGGTGGAAAATTCCTCAGTACGCTGAACTTATCGATCGATCGCCTATGGGCAGCAGTCACTAATCTACTCCCCTCTGTCAATGAAGCTATCAAAGTCATGGTCGTAGATGATGATTTAGATTGGTTGCGCAATCTCCCTAAATTATTACAACCCTGGGGCATGAAAGTAACCACCCTCGCTGATCTACAACAGTTTTGGACAGTCTTACAATTAGTGCAACCAAATGTTTTAGTTTTAGATATCAAAATGCCGGAGATCAATGGCTTAGAATTATGCCAAGTATTGCGCAGCGACCCCCACTGGCAACATTTACCGATTTTATTTCTCACGGTAAGCACCGATTTGCTTACCCAACAGGCCGCTTTCAGCGTTGGAGCCGACGATTATCTCTCCAAGCCCATGATGGGTGGTGAAATCGCCCAGCGCATTCGTCACCGGTTAGCCAGGTTTCAGGCTGCGCAAGTGGCTACATAATCAAATAGCATCGTGGTCATGTAGCGATCTGCCCATTCTGACCCAAAGGATTTTTCTAGTACCCGGCGGGTTTTATCGTTTTGCTGTTGTCGATCGCAATAATGCCGCTGACCAGCCAAGATGTTGGCAATTTCCGGTGCTAAGGTAGCTGGTTGAGCTTGAGCTGCAATCTGACAATGAATAGTCAGCATTGATATTACATAATCTAAAAAAGCCGCTTCTTCTGAGGCATCGACCGGACGAATAAATAAACAATAATCCGAGAAAATATCGCCCCACTCTGGCAAATCTCGCACTTGAGCAAAACGGGATTCTGGCAATCCAAATAGTGGCAATTGATAGCTACCTGGGAGCGATCGATCGCGCTGCACAGGAGACAGATCCACAATGGCTGCACTAATTGCCCCCCGCCCACAGACAATATCTGCTCCGAAAATTGGCAAATCATAATCAGGACGGGGAAACATGACGCAGTGAAGAATGTCCAAGTTTTTGCCCACTTGAGCTAGCTCCAAGTGGATTTTCCGAAATTGTTTGGTTTGATAGCAACTATTCTCGATCACTAATCGTTCGCCTTCCAAATGGCCTTCCACATAGCCCAGATCAGCCGGGATTTGATATGGCAACAGATCAAAATGATCATGCCAAGTACTTTCAATGCGATCGGCTAATTGTTGGATCAGAGCATGTTGAGTACCGCGTAGTGATGTAATCATGATTTTTTAATAACTCGTGAATTTTGATATGGTTGTCCAAAAAATACAGACCAGATTGATTATTGAATAATTACACATTAACCAATATTTTTACCACTTAATCTAAAAAGTATTTATCGCTTGCAATACTTAGTTATCTATCCTAGTTGCGTTTTACTGTATTTTCAGATATTTTTCAGCTCCAATAGTTTTATAGAGCACTAGCTTTACGATCCATATGTAACATTTTCTTTGCAATTGATTAATACGATCCAGAGAGCTAAATTGTATTGTTTGCAAGCACTCAAGCCTATTTTAATATTTCTTAATCAAGTCAGAAACCAGATAAATGAGAATCTGCACAAAATTTGCACAACAGGATTGCTTTAATCAAACATGGTTCAAAAGTCATTGAATTCCTGACACTTTATTCAATCAGGAATTCAGATTTCTCAAAGTAATTTATATTGCAACTTAGGAGTTTCCTTAGATGTTAGATGCTTACACTAAAGCAGTTTCTCAAGCAGATGCACGGGGTGCATTTGTTGCTGATGCTCAGATCGATGCCCTGAAAGCGATGGTAGCTGATGGCACCAAGCGGATTGATGTGGTTAACCGCATCACCTCCAGCTCCTCCGCAATTGTGGCTGATGCTGCCCGCGCACTGTTTGACGATCAACCTCAGTTGATTGCTCCCGGTGGTAATGCTTATACCAACCGACGGATGGCTGCTTGTTTACGTGATATGGAAATCGTTTTGCGTTACGTTACTTACGCAGTTTTTACTGGCGATGCCAGCGTATTGGATGATCGTTGTCTCAATGGCTTACGTGAAACTTACCTCGCCCTGGGCGTACCTGGTAATTCCGTAGCTGAAGGCATCAACAAAATGAAGGCTGCTGCTATTGCGCTTGCTAATGATCCTAGTGGCATCACTAAAGGTGACTGTAGTTCTCTGATGGCCGAACTAGGTGGTTACTTTGATCGCGCAGCTTCTGCTGTAGGTTAATTCTTTTAGTTAACCAAATCACAAGTTAAATTTTGCACATTTTTGCACAATCATTTATTTGAGAGATAAGTAAAGTATGAAAACTCCTTTAACCGAAGCTGTAGCTACCGCTGATTCCCAAGGTCGTTTCCTGAGTTCTACTGAGCTTCAGGTGGCTTTTGGCCGGATTCGTCAAGCCAATGCAAGTCTGGATGCTGCTAAAGCGCTTAGTTCCAAAGCTCAAGGTTTGGCTGATGGTGCTGCTAATGCAGTCTATAGCAAATTTCCTTACACCACTAGCATGACTGGCAACAACTACGCTGCTACTCCTCGTGGTAAAGCCAAGTGTGCCCGTGACATTGGTTACTACATCCGGATGATCTCTTACTGTCTAGTCGCTGGTAGCACTGGTCCGATGGACGACTACCTCATTGGCGGTTTAGCTGAAATCAATTCTACTTTTGACCTGTCTCCGAGCTGGTATGTAGAAGCGTTGAAGCACATCAAAGCTAACCATGGTCTTTCTGGAGATCCTGCTACTGAAGCTAATACCTATATCGATTACGCCATTAACGCTTTAAGCTAATTGGCTTTTAATTCCCAGAACTGAAGGGTGTTTTCCTTGCTCATGTAGTAGAGATGATCACCCGTGGTTCTGGGATTGTTGTAATCATCTGTAAATAAGGGATTAAAACTATGACAAGTCCGATGTCGGCTAGACAGTTGGGGTTTGAACCCTTCGCGGGTAACTCGGCGGTGGAAATGCGCGCCAACTGGTCGGAAGATAATGTGCAGGCGATAGTGCGGACTGCCTATCGGCAGGTTTTTGGCAACGAGCACATTATGGAAAGCGAACGATTGACTAATTTAGAATCGCTCCTACGGAGGGGCGATATTTCCGTCCGAGATTTCGCCCGGGCATTGGCTCAATCGGAACTATATAAACAAAAATTCTTTTATTCAACTCCCCAGGTGCGGTTTATTGAATTGAACTTTAAGCACTTACTAGGACGTGCTCCTGCCAATGAAGCGGAGATTACTGAACATGTTAATCGGTTCATTGATCACGGCTATATTGCTGAAATAGATTCCTATTTTGACTCGGTAGAATATCAAGAAAGTTTTGGCGATGCCATAGTTCCTTACTATCGGGGTTTTGACACCCAGCGCGGCCAAACCTCGGCTGGTTTTAGCCGGATGTTTAATTTGTATAAGGGTTATGCCAATAGCGATCGCGCTCAGGGTAGTAACAAAGGTAGTTCCTTGACGGATGAGTTGGGTCGCAATTCGGCAACTCCAATTCGTACTGCTAACTTGGGGCGGGGTTTAGCTGGCAATGCCAAAGGCGATCGCGACCAATTGTACCGTGTCCGGATTGTCCAAGCTAATCGCAGCCGTACCACCCAGATCCGACGTAGTGCCAGCGAGATTTTGGTGCCCTACGAACAACTTTCGGCTACTTTGCAACGTCTCAATCAACGGGGTAGTCGGGTCGTGGGGATCGATCGAGCTTAACAACAACTAACAATAGGAAGGAGCAAAATCCGTGGCAATTACAACCGGCGCCTCTCGCTTGGGCACTAGTGCCTATAGTGATAGTCAGCCTCTCGAACTCCGATCTAATTGGTCGGCAACCGATGCTCAAGTCGTGATTCGGGCAGTCTACCGTCAGGTCTTCGGTAACGATCATCTGATGGCTAGCGAACGCTTAACAGGACTAGAGTCTCTACTCTGCAATGGTCAAATTACCGTGCGAGAATTCGTGCGAGGGGTGGCTAAATCGGAGCTTTATAAAACCAAATTCTTATATCCAGTTTTTCAGACTCGGGCGATCGAACTGAGCTTCAAACATTTATTAGGTCGGGCACCCTATGATGAGTCTGAAGTCATTGAACATCTCGATCGATACCAAAATCACGGCCATGATGCCGATATTGATTCGTATATTGATTCCGAAGAATATGACACCAGTTTTGGTGATGCGATCGTCCCCTACTATCGGGGTTTTGCGACTCAAGTAGGCCAAAAGATGGCGGGATTCCCTCGGATGTTCAGTCTCTATCGGGGCTATGCTAACAGTGATCGATCGCAGATCGCTGGTACTAAATCGCGTTTAGCTACGGAATTAGGTAGTAATACGACAACATCTGTAATTCCGCCTTCTGGTGGTAATGATGGATTTGCCTATCAAGGTGTGGCTAATAGCGCGATGCCCAATCGGGTTTTTGGTCGTTCCAGCACAGGTGATTCTAACCGTCTTTACCGAATTGAAGTATCTGGTATTAGCCTGCCTCGTTATCCTCGCGTGCGCCGGAGCAATAAAGAATTTGTTGTTCTTTACGAACAACTCAACAGTACGCTCCAGTACATTAACAAGATTGGTGGCAAAGTAGCTAGCATCACGATCGCTTAGCTTCCTAGTGGGTGGGTTCTAGACAGTATTTTGATTGGATAAACCCACCCATATTTTATTATATAATTTAGTTTAAAGAGGAATTGAACTATATGTTAGGACAATCAGCTTTTTCGGCCAGTGCTACCGCAGGCAATCGTATTTTTGTTTATGAGGTAACTGGATTACAGCAAAACGAAGTAACGACCCAATGCGACTATCAAATTCGCACAAGTGCCAGTACCTTTATGCAAGTCCCCTTAAACCGCATGAACCAATCCATGCAAAGAATTGTAAATTCAGGTGGGAAGATTGTAAGCATTCGACCTCTTGGTCAAGAAGCGGAGTTACCCCAGGCATCTGCAGAAAAATAATAATAATAGTTGGCGTTCTGGAGAAGTCATTAACTGGATGGAAGTTTTCCTGTTTCTTGGAAAGTTTCCATCCATGTTTTATTGGAAATAATTATAGTGAACCAGAATACTCCGGTGTTGATCGGCAGGATTGTGGGTGCGATGGCTGCCTGAGAAATCCCCTGTCGATCGCCCTGATCAGAATATGCCATAAATACCATTACAATTAGAGTCTGGTTCACAAGTCCCCTCCTTACAATTCAATTATTATGGATAGCACTACAATTCCTGTCACCCTGCTTACTGGCTATCTGGGGGCCGGTAAAACCACTCTCCTAAATCGACTTCTAACGTATGAGCATGGTAAGAAAATTGCTGTTATTGTCAACGAATTTGGGGAGGTGGGCATCGATCATCAGTTGGTAATTGACGCTGATGAAGAAATTTTTGAAATGAACAATGGTTGTATTTGTTGTACCGTTCGGGGTGATTTAATTCGGATCATTGGAAATTTGATGCGTCGCCGGGACAAATTTGACCATCTAGTGATTGAAACTACTGGCTTGGCCGATCCGGCACCAGTGATTCAAACCTTTTTTGTGGATGATGATGTGCAAGCCCAAACCCATTTGGATGCAGTGGTCACAATGGTCGATGCCAAGCATATTTCCCAGCATTGGGATGCAGAAGAAGTACAGGAACAGATTGCTTTTGCTGATGTGATCGCCCTCAATAAGACAGATTTGGTGACTGATGAAATATTGGATCAGTTAGAACAAAAAATCCGGCAGATGAATGCGATCGCCAAAATCTATCGGACGCAAAATGCCGAGTTGGATCTCGATCAAATATTGGGTGTCTCCGCTTTCAACTTGGATCGAGCCTTGGAGATTGACCCCGATTTTTTGGGAGAAGAAGCTCACGAGCATGATGAAACTGTTGGTTCGATCGCCATTGTCGAACCCGGTGCTGTTGATGGTGAAAAGCTCAATCAGTGGATGAGTAAACTGGTGGAAACCCAAGGTCAAGATATTTTTCGGATGAAAGGAATTTTGAATCTAGTTGGTCAAGAACAAAGATTTGTCTTCCAGGGTGTCCATATGATTTTTGATGGTCGTCGCGATCGAGACTGGAAAACCAACGAAACTCGTCAGAATCAACTGGTTTTTATTGGTCGTAATCTCCAGGAAGCCGACCTCAAAGCAGGTTTTAAAGCTTGTTTAGTTGAGTCTTAATCAAACCATTTTTAGGGTCAAATAATAATACCAAGACAAAAATTGTAGAGGATACCAAAACGATGGCTGGACCCGATGGCAAGTTGAAATAGTAACTGCAATAGATGCCCACGGTACTAGCGACCATCCCAATGCCCGCTCCCAGCAACATCATGTGATGGAGTTCTTTGACCAGTAAGTAGGCGGTGAGCGCTGGGCCGATCAACAGGGCAATCACCAAAATCACCCCTACCGCTTGCATACTAGCAATAATAGTGAGGGTGATTGCCATCATAAATCCCACATAAATGGTGTTCACCGGTAAGCCACTAGCTTGAGCGGCTGTTTGATCGAACACATAAAACAACAGCTCTTTATAAAATAAAACCACCGCTAACAAAATCACTGCTGTAATGATGGCAGTACGCAGAAGATCATTTTGGTTGATACTTAAAATGTCACCAAATAAAAATTCATCCAAGAGGCGTTTGTTTTTCAGTACTGTAATCAGCGTTACACCCAATGCAAAAAAAGTCGAAAAAGTCAGCGCCATCGCTGAGTCAACCTTAATCCGCGATTGCGATCGAATACCCGCAATCAGAAAAGAACCCAGTAAGCCAGAAGTAAAAGCGCCAATCAAAATATCAATATCTAAAAAATATGAAATTGACAGTCCCGGCAAGACGCAATGGGCAATCACATCCCCCAGCAGAGCCATCCGTTGCACAATTAGATAGCTACCCACAATCGGACACAGTAGCCCTACCAACAAGCCAATGGCGATCGCGTTCCGCAAGAATTCGTATTTCAGTGGTTCAGTGAGGATATTTAGCATGAATTTTTATTGATCCGCCCGGTTATATTCCTAAGTTACTCCTGATTGACCAGCAAATATTCTGAACTTGCTATCAATAGTCCGACTACATTACAACAGATCAAAGCAGTCAGATGTTACAATACCCTAAACATGGCGAAAATGGAGAGTGTGTTGGTATTGAAGTTGGTAGCATCACGATAAAATCAATATACAAATTAATTCTTATGTATCAAAATTTCAATTCGTTTATCCTCAAAATTTTCCCGATCGTTTTCTTGATGTTGGCTATTACTAGTTGCAATAAAAATAAGCCGCCAACACCTCAAGCCATTAATCCAACTATTAGTCCTACGCCATTACCGATTCCTTCATCAGCTAGTCCAACGATTGCCATCTCGCCTCCGCCCTCGGTGATGGGCTCTCCAGCACCTGGAACAACTGTGCCTCCAAGCATTTTAGGGACTGCTCCCACAACTCCTCCTACGACTGGTTTTGGGGTCATTCCACCGGGTGCTCCATCTATTTCACCATCAATTAGTCCAACGACCAGCCACTCTACGCCAGCAGCTACCAGCAAACCTACCACCCAATATCAAGTTATTGACGAGCTCAAGAAAAATCAATTTAAAGTCAGCAGTCAAAAAGTGCTGAGTTCGGGAAATCTCCCTCCAGCCGCCGTCAGTTTTGATGCCCAGAAGTTACTCAAAGTACTCAACAATACCAAAGCCTATTTTGCTCAAAATGTAAATAATGACCCAGACTTGGCTAGAAATGGGATTTTAGCTGACCAAGGTGTCACAGTGACCGACACCGTTGACACCCTTAATTTCATGTCTCAGGTTTTGCAAGAAGACTTAGCCGCTAAACGGCCACTCCGTTTGCAAAATAGCGATTTCATTAAGAAAAATTTTCGGGTGATTAAATGGAACGCTGCTAATCCCAAAGAACCCAATCGTCAGCAAGTGCGCATGACTAAATATGCGGTTTTCACCCACCCTGGATCACGCACCAAAACACCCTTATATGACACCGCTCTATATCAAATCAAAGACAATCAGATTGATACCGATTATCGCAAATACACCAAGCAGCATGTTCTAAATGGTGTCTTTGAAGCTAGCGGCACTCAACGAGGGGGCGCGCAACCCCTGGCTTATCTCACTCGCGATGCTGTGGAAGATGCCCTGATGGAGGGTACTACGGTGGTAAAGTTTTCAGATGGTTCCCAGAGTATATTTAATGTCGATCGCAGTAATGAGATGCCCTACATTAAAGGCTTAGATAAGAGTAAGCAGAAGCGATATTGGTACTTTAAACCGGTCAAAGAGATTAAAGGCTATGGCTATAAGATGGAAGCGAAAATTCCGATCGAACCGGGAGTGACTTTTGCTGGGGATGTTTTAAATATTGGCCTAGGGAAAATTGTGGTTGTGGAAGATACCAAGGGCAAAAAGAAACAGCTGCGCTTGGGCGTAATTGCCGATACGGGCGGTGCGTTTTTACCCAATTTACATCAAATAGATTTTTTAGCTGGCGTATTCGATAATCAGCAAAAATTCAAGGAGTACAGTAAGCAGTTGCCTGAATACACGAATGCTTACTTCTTAGTTAAGAAAAAATAGGCTGACCAAGGATGATGTGAGGGTAGGTAAGATATTGGAGACTTGCTTTTGGTTAGCCTTACCTGCTTTTATGGAATTTGGACAATAAAAGTAAGTCAAATAACATAAATTTATTCAGTAAATTGACTAAATAATCTGATATTGCAGATATTAGTTGCGGACTTTATTGATTAGACTGGGTATTATAACTTAACGAGACATCAGCTATCAGTATGTCTTCTCCCTATTCTCTATCTACACCAACGGTTACACTTCATGTTAATTGATAGTCGTCAATTGCCGCCCAATACTGTCATCGAATCGGATGTTTGTGTTGTTGGTACCGGTCCAGCCGGCATGACTCTGGCTAGAGAATTAATCGGACAGAATTTTCGAGTTTGTTTACTAGAAAGTGGTGATGTGGATTTCCACCAAGAAACCCAGAATCTATGTATTGGCGAAACAGTGGGAGACGATTTCAAAACGCTGTATGAAACTCGCCATCGTCAATTTGGAGGACTGGCCAATGAATGGGGCGTTAATATTGGTCGTCAGCAAGAAGGCTTGCGCCACGTAACTTTGGATGCGATAGATTTTGAGCAACGTTCGGGAGTGCCCTATAGTGGTTGGCCTTTTCTGAAATCTCATCTCGATCCTTTCTATCAAAGAGCGCAAGCGGTTTGCAAACTTAGTAACTTGATGTATGAGGCCGATGCTTGGGAAGATGCTAAATCGCCCCGTTTACCTCTGGACCCGGCGGTGGTTAAGACTGGGGTGTTTCAGTTTGGTCCGAAGGATGCTTTTCTCGATGAATATCGGCAAGAAATTTGCAACTCACCTAACATTACGACTTACCTGAATGCCAATGTGGTAGAAATTGAAACCGATGAAACGGCTCAGCAAGTTACGAAGGTCAGAGCGGCCTGTCTGCAGGGAAATCAGTTTTGGGTCAAGGCTAAAATCTTTATTCTGGCGACGGGGGGCATTGAGAATGCTCGTTTGTTATTAATGTCTAATAAAGTTCAAAAAACTGGGTTGGGCAATCAGCATGATGTAGTTGGTCGGTTCTTCATGGATCATCCGCAGGTGCGTTCTGGTCTATTGATTCCGTTCGATCGAAATACTTTTAACCAGACGGACTTGTACGATTTAAGAATTGTTCATAATGTAGCCGTGATGGGTAAATTCACCGTAGCAGCAGAAACACTGCGTCGGGAGCAACTGCTAAATATCAGTGTCATGATGTTTCCCCGCATCCCCAACTTTCGTACCCAACCAGAATTACTCAACGATAAAGAATTTAAAGCCCCCGGTAAAGATGCTCTAAAAGCCTTGGTAGCAGACCTCCGCCAAAAGAAGTTGCCTAAAAATTTATTGAAACATGTCGGCACTATCCTGTCGGATATCAGTGGTTTGTGGGGCTATGGTCAGTACTTGCTGAATAAACCGTTATTTCCTTCACCCGTGCGTGGTGGTTGGTCAAATCTGACCAATAAAGACAAAAAATTCTTTGCCTTTGAAGTGTTTCATCAAACTGAGCAAGCCCCGCATCCCGACAATCGGGTTACCTTGAGCGACAAACTGGATCAGCTGGGATGTCCGCAGACTCAATTGCATTGGTATTGGACTGCCGCTGATATTGCCAGTATTCGGAAATCGCAAGCTATTTTAGCTGCTGAGTTTGCCCGAGCTGGCGTGGGGAATTTACAAGTTGAACTGAATGGAGATTTACCGCAAATATCTCATTCCAGCTCCCACCATCATATGGGAACTACCAGAATGCATGATGATCCAAAACAGGGTGTGGTGGATGCCAACTGTCAGGTGCATGGGATTCCTAATTTGTTTATGGCGGGTAGCTCGGTTTTTCCTACTGGCGGTTACTCTAATCCTACTCTAACTATCATTGCTTTGGCGCTGCGGTTGGCCGATCGCATTAAAGAAAAAATGAGCCATCCGGTGGAATCATTGGATGCTCAGTTAGAACCATCCACCATGCTGAAATCTTCAACAGTGAGTTAGGAATTTGTTGGAGCAATGGCATGTTGAGAGTGATAGGTCTTCCCCCAGGTCTTGACTAACTCCGCTGCTACTTCAATCATTTCATCATTCGCCGTTTGCAAATATTCTGCTCCGGGACAACCAGCTAAACAAGATCGAACACCCCCCGCTTCATCCAACTCGGACAAAGCCCTCAATAAATTCGCCTGAAAATCGGCTAGTTCTGCTTCAGTCATTGCCACCCTTGCACCACCACCCGACGCAATCGATCGAAGTCCTGTTGCAACCCGGTGCGGGATTCCTCTGTTCCTAAGGTGTTACCCAACCGCTCCAAGATGACCGCCTGTAAATTAGGACATTGCGGCAACACTGTGGCCAAGAGCTGAAAGACCTCCTCCGGTACCGCTGCATCATGAGTATCGCGGCGTATGCGGCGCGACCCACTCCACGAACCCCCGGAAATATGAATTTCTCGCACCAATTCCAGCGGATACTGCGCCAACATCGTAATAGCCGACTGATTGAAATTCACCATTTGGCAATAAAGATTATGTAAGTCCAGCAGCAGAAAACCTTGCACTGGTGCTAGCATTTGCCTAATAAAAGATCCTTGATCGATCGCATCTTGCTCATTCCAGGCAAAAGCCAAATTTTCTAAGCCGATCGGTATCGATGATACCCACGCCAAATTCTGGAGTCGATCGATGCCCATTTCCAATGTTTGGGGAGTAAACGGCACAGACAGCGGCGCACTGTGGTAGAAATTTCCAGCTCCCATCCAACCAAAATGTTCAGAAATATGATGATAGTGATACTTTTGCAGTTCGGCCTGGTAATTATCTAACCACTTGGCCTGCGGCACTTGCCATTCAGCGGACAGTAATGAATAACTTACTCCATGACCAAGTAATCGATCGCGATCGCTAAAAAAACTGAGCAGCTCACCCAGCCATTCTGGCAAGCTGCGTCCCCAACCCACATCAAAACTCCATTCCAGCACATCCACCTGGCCAGCTTCAAATAGCTGACGGGTAGCTTGAAAAAATTCTGACTCTGGCATCAAAGAAAGACCTACCCACGGTAAAGATCGGGGGGCCTTCTTTAATAATCCACTGGCAGAACCTGGCCACCAGCTAGCCAACTAGCCCATCCCACAGGCTGTACAAGGCTCGTGAGCGGGCAACTGCTGACTTTCTAGTTGGTTGGGAGATAGATCAGTGTCCGAACTAGTCGACCCGATCGCTTCGTTGTTGCTCTGACTGGGTTGGAAATTAACCTTCATATCGAATTGCATATTTGGTCTGAACCCAGCGGCGGTCGCTATAGCCATCCCGGCCATCAATCCAAACAGGGTAGCGGTCTTAGCACTTATTCCTTCAAACATAAGAACCCAACTCCATAATGTCAGACTGTGATATCCAATCTTAACTGAAATCAACTGAATAGCACTAGATGTTAACCACCAATTTGAGACATAGTGCGGCTATATTGACCTGTGGAATTTCCCGATTCCCGCTCTTTGTAATTAATCTCTTCCTTCAAGACCAGTAACTCCTGGACAAGCGATCGCAATTCCATTACATCAACCCCAGCGCGCAACGCTGTTTTTAGATCGATTTGCCCGGTTTCATTCAGTAAGCAAGGCCGCAACCAGCCATCCGCTGACAGCCTCACCCGATTACACCGATCGCAAAAACACTCCGACATCTGACTAATAAAACCTAGGGTTCCTTTGGCTCCTGGAATTTGGAAAACATCCGCTGGGCCATTACCGCGTACCTGGGATGCCATCAACCCCCATTTATCCCGAATTTGTTGCCGAATCGCTTCTGAATCGATCCAACCTCGATCCAGAAATAAAGCATCATTGCCGATCGGCATAAATTCAATGAACCGAATATGCCAATTTCGATCGATCGATAGCGCTGCTAGTTCTAGAACCTCGCCATCATTAACACCAGGAATGACTACTACATTCAACTTTAGGGGATCAAAACCCACCTGATGAGCGGTTTGAATGCCTTGCCAAACGCGCTGCCAAGTTTCGGTACTAGACCGACCGGTAATTTTGGCAAAGGTCGCTGGATTTAGTGAATCTAGGCTAATGTTGATCCGGCGCAAACCGGCCCGATATAAATCTGCGGCCAAATCAGCCAAAAACCAAGCATTGGTGGTCAGCGCCAAGTCTTCAGTCTGCGGTAAATTGCTAATCGTTTCCACTAATTTCACCACCCCTGGCCGAATCAATGGCTCACCACCCGTTAGCCGGAACCGGGTAAACCCGATCGGAGCAAAGACATCTTGCACTAAGGTCACGATCTCGGCGTTAGTCAACAGCTCTGGCTGAGGCTGATAATGGATGTCACTACCCACCGGCATACAGTACTGACAGCGAAAATTACAGCGATCGGTCAGACTAATACGAAGGTAATCTACCTGATTCATGGGCAAATAACGGGCAAAGTTCTCGCCTTTATTCTAGCTGTTTCAGCTGTGGCTTATGGACTGGCGTGGCGATCGACAGCCACCGGAACTTCTACCGATCTACCGTTATACAGACTCATTGATTTCTCGACTCCTTGACGCAAAGCTAGCTGGACAGCATCGCTACTCAGTTCTAGAACTTCCTTGACGATCGGAGCTTCGGCAATCGCAAACTTACCCAACACATGACCAATGGTTTCATCCTGGCTCTTGCCAATTCCCAAGCGCAAGCGCGGAAATGCCTGGGTACCCAGATGGCTAATAATTGACTTCATACCATTGTGACCACCAGCCGAACCGGACAGGCGCATCCGTAATTTGCCCAGGGGCAAGTCTAAATCATCGTAAATCACTAGCACTTGGGTGGGGTCGAGCTTATACCAATCCAAGATCGCGCGCACCGATTGGCCAGAAAGGTTCATGAAAGTTTGGGGTTTGAGCAGCCGAATTTTCTGGGTGCCAGTCAGACCTTCGCCGGCAATGCCTTGAAATTTTTTTTGGTCACTGAGGGTAATTTGCCAGCGTTTAGCCAGATGATCGATCGCATCAAAACCCACATTGTGACGAGTTTGGGCATACTTGCTGCCGGGGTTGCCTAAACCGACAATCAGCTGGGGAATAATAATGGGTACTGCGGCTTTGACTTCTTCGCTCATATTCTTGGGATGCTGACGGGGCGCTGTTTCTTGATTCTACCAAGTCTGGGTAGCTACCAATCATTCCAGTCGATCGTATAATAGCCTTAACTATCGACTTGTTAGAACTGAGCAATAATTATGAACTTCTTTGGGATTGGTTTACCAGAAATGGCCGTGATCTTCGCGATCGCTCTTTTGATTTTTGGACCCAAAAAACTACCGGAAATTGGGCGCAGTATGGGTAAGGCGATGAAAAGCTTCCAGGATGCTTCTAGCAGTTTCCAGAATGAAATTAAAAAAGAAATTGATGCCGTGGAAACAGCTGTGGCTGACAAGCCAGCGGCGATCGATAGCTCAGAAGATAAAAACTAGATTGTTTTGTCTAAATTCCTTACTGCTATCCCAATCTCCTG
>CAXTSX010000029.1:21774-43803 GCA_964247085.1 uncultured bacterium | reverse complement strand
GAATGTCCACAATGCTCAAGTTGTAATTACTGATTTTTTGCGATCGCAATTTTAACGGCAGTGTATTAAGCCATTCCTGCCGCTCTTTACTAGCCACAGAATCCTGCTGGCGAAAAGGGCTATTCGCTGGCGTTTCTACCCAAGTCTGTGAGGTGATTCCTGGTTTGGTTAATAACGGTGCATCCGTCAGCCACACAACTGATTGAGTTCTCACCCCTTGATTAGCTGTGAGACGACATTGATTCAATTGAGCTAAATTTTTGTAGATGCTGCCTTCAGTTTGCTGAATATCGGCATTCTGTTGGCCACCGCTAGATGTCAGCGGCAATGTTTGCAGAATTCGATCGACATCCTCCGGCTTTCCCTGAAAACGAATACCAGCAGTAAAAGGATTTATCTGTGGCTGAAGCGGATTCACCTGAGAAG
The DNA here is from genome assembly GCA_964247085.1 of uncultured bacterium. GTDB lineage: Bacteria > Cyanobacteriota > Cyanobacteriia > Cyanobacteriales > Chamaesiphonaceae > JAAFHZ01. The sequence continues at coordinate 43,377 of CAXTSX010000029.1, read as the reverse complement.
CAAAAGGCACGACATAAACAGAGTCACCTTTCTGCAAACTATCTTGAATAATTTGTTTCAGACGCAACCGCCCTTCATCATTCAACCCGACACTTTCAGTTAGATCGATCGCTAGTACTACATCGCGACCTTGACCCACCGCAGTGAGCTGAAGGCCAGTTTTTTGTAGGTCAGATAGTCTTTGCTGGCTGGGGGCAACCTTTTGACAACTTACTAGCACAAGAGAAATGCTCGCGAGGAGAGAACAATTCTAGAATGCCCATCATTTAGGTGATTAGCATCACACCATCTACAAATATTTCATTGAGGTGTCGAGAACGTTTTGGCCTGCTAACACTACGATTTGTCAATCTTACTCCCCAGACACAGGCTCACTATTAAGCCTGTCCATGAGATCTCGGTAAGTAATAATTTCTGTACCATCAAAATCTTTTAAAATCAGTAGGTCCTCATCTCCAGTAATTAGGTAATCAGCTTTACCATCTTTAGACAGTGCTAAAAGATAGTTATTTTTTGCGTCACGGCAAATACTGACATCAGATCGAATAGTCACTAATAGCCCAACCACTTCCAGAAATGCTAACAGCTCCAGAACCTTCTCTACAGCAAAATACTTTCGCAGCTTGGGTCTTTGAGTAACTAAAAGAATCTCATCTAAAAGCTGTTGAGACAATACAGGTTGAATAACACCTTCGGTAAGCAACAATTTCAAACTACTCAACTGCTTACCAATCAAAAAACTAATCCAAAGATTGGTATCAATCACAACCTTAATGGGATTTTTGTCTATCATAGACTTCAGTCCTCACCGATGCCACTTCCTCATCGATCGTTTCCAAGGATAGCTCATCAGTTTGAAAGCTACTCAATAGCCGCGAAAGTGTTGAATTTCGAGCTTCTTTCTCCAATTCTCGACTCAGCCTCAGCTTATCTCCATCTGGTAACTGCCGAACCAACATCAAAATTTGCTCTAAATTAGGCGATAGTGGAGGAGTAAGAGGAATCATGGTCATATTGCCTCCTTCAGCAAAATTTTCCTTAATCCCATCTTATCCGAAATCTCTAGAGTCTCTCGTGCTTTATCAAGTAAGTTATTTTGAGTGATTTATTGAAGCCGCAATTGATTGCCCGGCAAACCTTTTACTGGAGCCATCGTACCTATTTAATGGGGGTGATTAATGTTACTCCCGATAGTTTTAGTGATGGTGGTCAATTTAACTCCGTCACCGCTGCCTGCCAACAAGCCACACAGTTTGTCCAAGCCGGAGCCGATATTTTAGATATTGGCGGTGAATCGACCCAGCCAGGAGCCGCCGCCGTCAGTAGTGAGGAAGAACTAGAACGGGTGATTCCCGTTATTCAGGGTCTTCGCCAGCAAGGATTAGAGATTCCGATATCGATCGATACCACCAAAGCCCTGGTTGCGAAGGCCGCGATCGAGGCTGGTGCGAATATAGTTAATGATGTTTCCGGTGGCATTTTTGACCCGGAGATGCTGAAGACAGTAGCAGTTTTGGGAGTACCGATCGCCCTGATGCATATGCGCGGCACCCCGGCCACCATGCAACAGCTTACCGATTATCAAGACTTAATTACAGAAGTTGGCGATTTTTTAGCCGATCGTGTTCAGGTAGCTGTAGATTGCGGAATTAGTCGATCGAACATCATTATTGACCCCGGTATTGGTTTCGCTAAAACTTATCAGCAAAATATTGATTTACTCAAAAATCTGCCGATCCTCCGCCAGCGTCTCCAGTTACCTTTGTTGGTAGGTGTGTCTCGTAAAAGCTTTATTGGTCAGATTTTGGAGCAGCATGATCCGCAGCAACGAATTTGGGGGACAGCGGCGGCCTGTTGTGCAGCTATTGCCAATGGTGCCGATATTTTGCGGGTGCATGATGTAGCAGCTATGCACGACGTGCGGCGGGTAGCTGATGCTTTGTTTAGGTAAAATTTCTGATTGTCTACCAGGGATGCATGAGGATTTCAGTCGCTTCTGCAACAAATCATGTTTTACAATAGAATACCGTGTTTAATCTTGGTATAATTGCCCACTTATCGACCCAGGCTAGGGTGTCGGCAATTGCTTTGATTAGCAGTTGTACTCGAGCGTCCAAGATAAACAGCATAGTCCGGCTCCGGTCATCCAGCCCAGGTCTATTTCTAAAAATTTTATTGGTTCAGTGTAAGACAATTTTTATGGCTAAACAGCGTGTTATTTCCGGGGTACAGCCCACTGGCAATTTGCATTTGGGTAACTACTTAGGAGCCATTCGCAACTGGGTAGTCAATCAAGCTGACTATGAAAATTTCTTTTGTGTAGTGGATTTACATGCCATTACAGTACCGCACAACCCCCAAGAATTAGCGGCTAATAGTTATGCGATCGCTGCCCTCTATTTAGCCTGTGGCATTGATCTGAGTCATGCCAATATTTTTATTCAGTCCCATGTGCGAGCTCATACCGAGCTGACTTGGTTATTCAACTGTATTACGCCGTTGAACTGGTTGGAAGGAATGATCCAGTTTAAGGAAAAGGCGATCAAGCAAGGGGATAACGTCGGGGTCGGTTTGCTAGATTATCCGGTGTTGATGGCGGCGGATATTTTGTTGTATCAAGCCGATCGGGTGCCGGTGGGCGAAGACCAAAAACAGCATTTAGAGCTGACCCGAGATATTGCCGGTCGGTTTAATCATCTTTATGCGGGTGAGAATCCGGTGTTGAAAGTCCCTGAGCCGTTGATTTTAGCGGAGGGAGCGCGGGTGATGAGTTTGACCGATGGTAGCAAAAAGATGTCGAAGTCTGATCCTTCGGATCTGAGCCGCATTAATCTGTTAGATCCGCCGGAGTTAATTCAGCAGAAAATCAAAAAGTGCAAAACCGACCCCGAGCGGGGTTTGAATTTTGAGGATGCGAACCGGCCAGAATGTCGAAATTTGTTATCGTTATACGCGATCGTGAGTGGTCAAACTAAAGAAGCGGTGGCAGCGGAATGTCGAGAGATGGGTTGGGGCCAGTTTAAGCCGCTGTTAGCAGAAGCGATGATTGCGCATCTCGCGCCGATTCAGGCGAAGTATCAAGAAGTTGTGTCGGAGCAATCTTATTTGGAGTCGGTGTTGCGGCAGGGACGGGAGCAGGCGGAAGTTGTGGCCAACCAGACTTTAGCTGATGTCAAGATAGCTCTGGGATTTTCGCTGCCGCTCTGAATGTTTGCTTTTTGAGATATTTATGGTCAGCCAATAAATGTTCTTGTGCGGCGATTGTTGGCAAAGCAGGTCACAATCAAAAATAATTAATTTCAGGTTAAGCTTCTATTTCTGAATCGAATACAATATTTTCAAATATTTGTTCGATCGGGAAAGTCAAATCAATGCTTTTTAGCTCAACAATGTCTCCAGCCACGTAACTCAAGATCTCCCATCGGCCTCGATCGTTTTTGCTGTAAATATCGATCTCGATTTTATTCGTATCGACCAAAACGTAATCCTGTAAGCTGTCAGAACGCCGATAGAGATTAAACTTGTCTCGTCTGTCATAAGCTGCTGTACTTGGTGATAAAACCTCGACAATTAGACAGGGATGAGCAATGAATTTAGTGGCAGTTTTATCGCGATCGTCGCAAGTGACACTAACATCGGGATAGATATAGTCGTTAGATTCGGCAACTTGTACCTTAACATCTGAAGTTTGGACGCGACATCCTCCATTGCGTAAATGAGGAATCAATGTCGCAATGAAGTTCGCCGCAATCCTACCATGATTGACCGTGCCACCAGTCATGGCATAGACTTCGCCATTTAGGTATTCGTAGCGAAGCTCTTGTTTTTCTTCCCAGTCTAGATATTCTGCTGGGGTAAGTCTGGGGAAGTATTGTTGTGCAACAATCATTGGCGATCGACTCAAATCGATGATAGTAAGATTATACCACTGCTCAAAATCTGACAACTAAAGTTTAGGGTTGAGGATGATCGATCGACTGAAGTTGATTAAGAGAAGATTCCATCGATCTCCACCTTAAATCCCGGCAACAAAGGCGAAGTTAAATGATCACCAACCAACAAAGTTGCTACCAATTGCAACTGGGCATCAGTCCGCCGATAAATTTCTAGAGTTTGCAATTGCCAATTCACAATCCAATATTCCTGCACTCCATAACGAGAATACAACTTCAGTTTGATACTTTTATCGCGCTGCTCATTTTGCTCGCCAGCGGAAAGAATTTCCACCATCAACTCGGGAGCGATCGTAAAGTGCCCCGCTGCATCGATACCACTAGCTAAACGCGCTTGACTCGCCCACACCACATCTGGAATCACTGCATCAGTGGGAGTGAAAATCACACCAGGAGTCTGAACACAAATACCTGATCCATTTTCTTCCAACCAACTTTGCAAACATACTTGGATTTTACCCGCTGCACTTTGATGAAGAATATGAGGAGCAAGAGTCACAAATAATTCTCCTTCGATAATCTCGTAGCGTTTCCAACCCCCATCGTCGGGCATGGCATCAAGATCAGCAGTTGTCCAGTAGAGAGAATTTACAACCATTTTTTCACTGGCGAAGCTTGTCTTTGATTATATTCGATCGATATTTATTGAGATATTCACAAAATCAACTATCTTACTTAAGTAGACCGTGATCTAAAACGCCTCCATGCCATGTGCCGCCTGCTCGCCTATTTAGGACAACCTCGTTCCTTGACTAGTATCCTAGATGAGCCAGAACATTCCCTAATCGTGCAAAGCTATCAGCCCCGCGAAATGACCGCTGGATTTATCAATGCCGATGGTTTTGGCATTGGTTGGTATCATGCCCAGCAAAACACCGCCCCCTTCACCTACAAAAACACCATTCCCATCTGGAACGATGTCAATCTACCCCAGCTGAGTCGCTACATCGAGTCGGGCTGCATCCTTGCCAATATCCGCAGCGCCACCGAGATGTATTCCCTCAGCCTCAGTAACTGCCAGCCCTTTACCCACGGCGATATCACCTTCATCCATAACGGCTTTATCCACGATTTCCGGCATACCTTGTATCGATCGATCTCCGATCGACTCCCCGACGACATTTACCATCTAATTAGAGGTAGTACCGACTCCGAACATATTTTTGGCTTGTTTCTCAGCTATTGGCAAATCTCCCACTCTATTGCCCAGGCATTAAGAGACACCCTCCATGAATTATCCGCCATGGCCAGCAAAACCAAGACCAGCTTTTCCGCTAATATTGTAGTCAGTGATGGTCAACAACTAGTCGCCAGCCGCTACGCTTTTCCCTTAAATGGTGATGTGACCCCCGCCCCAGTTCCCTCTCTCTACTGGTCAGAGATGAATGGCATCATGATTGCATCAGAGCCATTCGATCGACAGTTAGAGCAACACTGGCACCGGATTCCACCCTATAGTCTGATGATGGTCAGCAAACAGTTAGACATCAGCATTACTCCCATCTTCTAATTTGTGATGTGGCAATGTCAATGTAATATGATGTCACCAAATGTAATTACAAATAAGCCACCGACCCGGGGAATGAGCCAATTGCCCCAAGCCACTGCTGACGATAGCTAGATAAAATGAGCACAGTTCTGATCGTTATAAGCGATTGCCGAAAGTCATGACCGATTCTGATAAAGCCGCCTACAAACAGCAAAATATTCTTCCCCAAGATCTCCAGTTGATCGACTACTTTATCTTAGGGAAGAGAAAGTTGATCAGCAGTTCCAATCTGCATATTGAGTATGGGGCAAAGGCCGTCAAACTCATTGATCAACAAAATCGAGTAGTCGGAGTTAGTAAGCGAGTCAACGAATGGCAACAAAAAATACTACTCTACCGCCACTCAATATACTTGGCCGTAATTCAAGAAAAGATCAGTCATAGCGACTTTTTATCCGTCAACAGAAGCGGTCATCCTGACTTCTTGGAGTATCACAAATACCAAATTCCGCGTGGCTATCGGCTGTTTTACGAACCAGGGCATGTACTACTTAAATCTTGGCAAGAACGCCATGACAGATCGACTGGTTATCAACCCAACAGCATCATGATTTACCAGGGTAATAATTGGTATCCAGTCCAAGAAGTAGATACTTACAAAGAAATTATTCTGCTACGCACGATTATTAGTGAAGTCACCATTGGTAACAAAGATTCAATTATTTGGCTCGATCGGCTACCGGCTACTCCCAAGTTAAGCTCTGCGCCTATCACCTCAACATTGTCACAGCCAGCCACCGAAGTATCTAGATCATTTTCTGGTATGGTTTCTTCAGCTTTACCAACATCAACTAAAGAGATGTTTAGTTCGACAACTAATTTTACTACGAGTAAAATACATGGTGATGCCACTAATGAACTAACTGCTGTATTCAAGACACCTGTAATTATGGCTACTCCGCCAGCACAAAACGAAGTACTCAATAATTTAAAAAACACTATTAAACTAAAGGCTTTAGCAAGATTAGTAGATTACTTAAATGATGGCGAAAAAATTGTTAATACTGAAATATTGAAAGATAATCAGGGTCAAGTTATTAGTACAAAAGTCACCGAAATCCAGCGAGGATGCCCCCGCTGGGTGATCGAGCAGGTTAAAAAGTTTTAGATAACAGTTATCGAAACTGAGAGCCAGACAGCGAGTTTACCCATTTCCCCACACCTTGGCCAAAATATCAGCTGGCGGAATATCAGCCATTTTGCCGGTGGGGGATTTAATGGCCACAGCTTTGCTACCTACTGGAATTAACTTAGCCGGATCGGTGGGGCCAAATAGAGCAAAAGTATAGGTACCAGTCGCTACGGCTAGGTGCATCGGGGCACTATTGGTGCAGAGCATTAAACTGGCTGCCGCAATCACCGCCGTGAGTTTGCCAACATCAGTTGGCCGAATAATTTTGACCGTAGGGCAAGCTTGCAACACTCCAGCCGCCACTTCACGATCGTCTGGACCTTCGATAAATACCACCGGTTTATCTTGGCAGTCTTGTAAACCTTTAATGACCTGTTGCCACTGTTCGATCGGATAAGTTTTATCGATACCTAGTTTCCGGGAGAGACTACTAGCACCACCATGAATCAAGATATAGCCACTATCGGCTACTCCCAACCGGGTTAATTCTCGCTCTGCCCATTCAACATCAGCCTTGGGCACGTTCACACTTATCTCTGGGCAAGTACTATCAATTCCCAAACCCTTAACTAAATCGTGATACATGTGAGCGGCATACTGATTGGGATTAAAATCCACCGGGTTGGTCAAAAAATTCTGGCCAAAACCAACTTTATAGCCAACACGCTTGGGAATCCCGGTCAGCCACAGAAAAAAACCTACTCCCAAACGTCGCCCTAAAGAGAGCGTGGCATCGTACTCTCGATCGCGAATAATCCCCAGTAAATTACCCCAGTCCGCTGGGCCATTCGTATCTTTAAAATCAAAGGGAATAATCTGGGGAAAAGCCTTACATACTTGGTACGCTGACACCGATCGCGGCTCAACGACCACATCAATTTGAGCATTCGGATAGGAACGTTTTAGATCATCCAGCGTTGGAAAAAACAAAATTTGGTCGCCAATGCCACCAGGGACAAGCGCTAAGATCCGCATGGGTAATTGCTAGTTTCAGTTCGCCATTATTTTAGCAGAAGTGCTAAGCAGCGACTGTTCCGGTCACTGCTTAGTATTGCTAAATTGCCGTTTACATTTCGGCTGCCGCTCGCTCAATTAAGCGCCGCGCCAAGGTTTGGGTGCCAGTATGAGAATAGTAATTAGTGGAAACATCTAAGAAAGCTCCCAGGTAATCGAGCTTATCTTCGCTGACTTCGATGAAGTTGCGCAGATTGCCCACCACCGCTTCAGGAGATAGGCCGCGATCGGTCACAAAACTACTCATCCAGCCCTTGACCGAGTCGAAGCTTTGATTGATAAAGCCCAGCTGACCCGCAGAGTCACCTCCCGGAATCACATCTTTAATGCCCTGGAAGGTTTTATTACCTTCTAGTTCGCCAGGTCCCATGCCGCTGAGATTATCAAAGGTTTTGAGGATAAAATCCGGACCTAAAGGAATCAGACCATCAAAGCAAACTAGGGCGGCCATCCGCATCAAGGATTCGCCACCATAGTCGGCCAAAGCCGCTAAGAAGTCGCCAACGCTATCGCCGGGAATACCGTTGATTTGGCAAAAAGCCACGATTTCGGCCACCAACTTCACCCCCAGATCGATCGTCTGGGCTTTATCAGCCTTGGGAGTAATGTTACCTAAAAATCCTAATAGGGGGATTTTCTCGCCAATTTTGTTGGCCATGGCAGCTGCACCTAAAGCACTAGAACCAGTGTCTACGGTTTCGTAGAGCCACATAGCTGTCTGATAACCTTGGGACTTGTCATTGTATAAAGCGACCGCGCGTTCGCCGATCGCCTGAATATATTCCTGGTCATCAGTCCCAGTCACAGCTTTAATCGTGTTCTCAAAACCAACTAAATTCTGCCATTGGCCAGGAATCACAAAGTCTAAAGAATTTAGCGCCATAACGGTAATACCGCCAGTGGCTAGGTTATCGACTGCTTCAAAAATTGGTTTACTCATCACAAACTCCTTATGCTTGTTTTTGGTAGATGCGAAATTTAGTAGGTTGTGTTCTACTGCAACTTACTCAGACCATCTAGGTTGAATTTTTTGAGCCAGGCCATCCGATTATCGGCAGTGAAAGAGGCATCACGGGAAGCAACTTTTACTTGGAATTTTTTCACCAGCACACCGGTACTTTTTACGGGAGTTTCCACTAGCAGGGGAAAACCATTGAGCTTTTCGGTACTTTTTTGATATTTGTTGGCAGCAGCGGGCAGGCTTGAGGTATCGCTGATGGAGAGTACAGCTACATTCTTGCCACCCTTGTTTAGCTTAGCCTCAGCAAAACCTTTCTTCTCTTGAGAAAAGACTCGATCGAATCCATCCGCATCGGCAGGGAAAAACTTGTTAAAGCTGCTGCCCTGGGTGGCGTTTTTAACCACGGCTGGCTGGGCACCACGAGCGGTAGTATCTTTCTGAGCTTGGGCAAACCGCGAAGGTTCTTTTTGGAAACAGCCGGATAGCAATAAAACCAGCGACAAAACAACTGGGATCAGTCCTTTACGCCAATTGGATAGGATCATAAAGCTTACGTAATTTTCGTCAGATTATTTCTATTGTGGCTCAAGCGGTTTAGAACGGAGGTTAAGGTTTATGGACTTGACAGAAGTGCCCATGATATATCTCGCTAGCTCTTAATCTAGGGAAATTAACGCTTTTGATGAGAAAAGCACTGGTCAAATGTTAATTTTTTTTAACCTTCAACTGGCCATTGCGTCGATCGACATATGGATAGTGGGATGATATTGCTCTAGCAAGTCATACCTGTAACTTTTAAATTTACTGTGTCATTTATTCATTTTTGTAAGTCAAATTTTCGAGGGAGAAACATGTTCAAGCGACTGCTAATGCTGGTTGTAGCGACTTTGATGTTCGCTTTCCAGTCAATTACCCTGCCAGCGCAAGCTGTTGATTTGGATCCTGCGATTCGTACCGTACCGCTGAATGCTGAAGGCGGCACCGTTACGATGAGCATGAAGCAAGTCGTCAAGGGTCGCCGATTGTTTGCTGACACTTGCGCTCAATGTCATGCTGGGGGAGTTACCAAAACTGATTTTAACGTTGGCCTGAGCCCTCGTGATCTGTCGGGAGCCACGCCAGCTCGCGACAATGTGACTGCCTTGATCGACTATATGAAACACCCGACGACATACGATGGGGAAACTTCGATCGCAGAACTGCACCCTTCGCTAGAAAGTGCGGATATCTTTACTGAGATGAAAAATCTATCGGATAATGACCTGACCGCAATTGCTGGTCATATTCTCATGCAGCCCAAAATTATGGGCGACCAATGGGGCGGTGGCAAAACAGTCCGTTAAGAACTGTTTTAAACTGAGTTTAATGGTAGTGAATTGTTAAGGTTTTGATACAGAAGCATCTTGTGGATGTACACCTAGCGACTATCACCGTTAAAATATTCTGTCAGAAGTTAATTACTGTTTTACAGTGCTGTTATAGAGGAGAAATACTTTGAAAAAATTGATTTCAGCTTTCGCGATCGCCATTACTATGGTTTTCATGGCTTTCACAACCCCGGCTTTTGCTGGTGATGCAGCTGCTGGTGCCAAAATCTTTAGTGCGAACTGTGCGGCTTGTCACGCTGGTGGTAACAACGTGATTATGGCTAACAAAACTTTGAAAAAAGCAGCCTTGGCTGAGTACGGGATGAATTCGATCGCTGCTATTACTACCCAAGTCACCAAGGGCAAGAATGCCATGCCTGCTTTCGGTGGTCGATTGAGCGCGGCTCAAATCGAAGATGTTGCTACTTACGTTTTGGCTCAGTCCGAAAAAGGCTGGTAACTAACCAAGGTTTAGCAATTTAGTAATAAAACTAAAATATCAACTGGCATTCGATCGCTTCCAAAGCTTTGCTGAAAACGGCAATCTTTGACAGGGGTCTAGTGCCAGTTACTTTTTGGCTGCTAGACTGAGAATTGTTGGATTTAGGACAGTGAACACATGGCAACTTGGCAATGGCAAACTTTAAATAGCTCTCCTTATTTGACCTGTGACCTATTATCTGAATGGCAGCACGGTTTTATGACTAGGCATTTTGCTCCATTAGAACCCCTAGAAATCACTAAATTATTTCAACCACTTGCTCCAGGCTATCGCCTCAAGCAAGTACATGGCAATGTGGTATTAACACCAACAGAAGCCGAAAACACCCTAGAAAAAGAGCCAGAAACTGGCTGGGCTTTGGCCGATGGATTAATCTCGGACAATGCTGGACAGGGTGTTTGGGTGGCTAGTGCCGATTGTAATCCAGTATTAATTGCCGATCGACAGTCTGGCCAGGTATCGGCAGTTCATGCTGGTTGGCGGGGCACTGCTCAGAAGATTGTGCCGGTAGCCGTGCAAAGATTTTTGGATGCTGGCAGCAGCATTGATCAGTTGCTAGTAGCCATTGGCCCAGCGATCGAGGGCAAGGTTTATCAGGTCACTAACCAAACAGCCGCCGAAGTTTGTTTGTCGATTTTGCCAGACTTAACCGGGAAAGAGCCAGATGTGATTGTGGATCAGGCTTTAAAATTACCTAACTCTCCACTGATCGCCGATCCGCAGCCAGGCCGGGTGCTGTTGGATGTACGACAGGTCAATGCCCTGCAGCTCGAACAATTGGGTTTAAAGGTTGATCAGATATCGATCGCTCCCCACTGTACTTTTCAAGAGCCCGATAATTTTTTCTCCTATCGGCGCGAAAAATTAAAGAAAGTACAGTGGTCGGGAATCATTTCTAATTAAATTAATTAGCATGAACCATCAAAAATTGCCCATTTCCGTTAATTTCACCATCACAGCTGGCAAAGTTAGCGATAAACCAAATCAAATAAAATCGCCATATCCGGCGAAATTTAGCAAAATCCATCCCATAGTCTAAATTTTTCACGGCATCATAGCTGTTATCAAAATTCTCTAGCCAAGCTGCTAGAGTTTTGGAATAGTTCATGCCATTGAGATACCAGCTTTGCACCGTTTTTAGATTTTGATTGCAATTAGGAATTGCTTCGTACTTCCAGTATCGACCATGGGGGAAAATGTACTTGTGAGTAAAAGCGCTAGAAATATTATTGGGCAAACGCACCGTGATGATATGGATAAAGCATTTACCATCCGGTTTTAAGAAAGCTGCTAGTTTCTGAAAAGCACTAGTTAAATTACCAATATGACAGAAAACTCCGATCGACAGAATTTTATCGAATTTTTCGACGAACTTTACTTCATTGAGGTCTCCTTCCACTAAGGTAAAACGGCCAGAACTCAGATAACTCTCTGGATTTTGCATTTTTTGGCGCATATAGTCACATTGTTCGCGACTTAAGTTCAATCCCGTAAATTTGACATTGGGAAACTTCGAAAGAATGTAATTGGGCACACAGCCCCAACCACAGCCAAAATCCAAGATATTGTCACCGTCTTGAATATCTAGTTTGGCAATCACATCATCAATCATGTGCATTTGCGCTTGCTCTAAGTTGGTAGCGCCTTTTTCCCACAGTCCCATACTGTACTTAGGATAGATCAGATTGCCATCACCGATCATTCGATTCAACATCCCTTGTGGCATATCGTACTGCTTTTTCATTAGCTCCCGCGCACCTTCCGCCATATGATCAGTTTCTTTCAAAACCCAATCATAGGGCGTCAGAAATGCCGGAAAATGCTTGAAAATAATCGGCATACAGGTGTCGAAAAAAGATTTTAAGGCCGCATCCGGAATTTCTACCCCCTGAATATAAGACTCGGCAAAAGCCATCTGTACTAGGTTGGCAACTTTAATAAATCCCCGGGTAGCTTGGTAGGCTAGAGGGGTTTTAGTGTTGAGGTCACCAATGATCGGAATAAAACGCTGAATACTTTGGTCGATCAATAGAGAAGTCATGAGCTTAGTCTCCAGTTCCTAATTAACGGACAAGAGTGAGCGGAAAAATACTTTGATCGATGAATTCTTGAGATTCTACCTATATTCTAAGCCCAGCTTACAAAGATGTTTTTTTCTGTGACAAAAAATATAAATAGCCTATTAAAACCTAGTATTTACAGTCGTTGACTAGCGGCCTTCAGCAATTCTTGCTCAGAAGGTAATTTGAGATGAGAAGCCCAGCCCAGCCCTTCTAAAAGCCGGATGAAAGAATAGGTCGGATCAATTAAACGCACCACCCGACCTCGGTGCACCGAAAAGCCATGGCGCGCTGACCACTGAAAGACATGATGTAGATTATGCCAACCTTCGCCAAAAGTCAAAAGCGCCACGAACCAATTGTTCCGGCTATAGTCTTTAGTGGTAAACGGTTGATCGCCAGCTAAATGAGCCAGAGAATTGACGGTCGCCACGCTATGAAAAAGGATGACGGTGCTGAGGCAGCAAGCCCCTAAGAATTCCACACCACCGATCTGCCAGGATAGCAAATTCAACAAAATCAAGGGCAAAAAGTGCAGCCGATCGATCACTCTCAGCACCAGATCAGCTTCTACATCAGCGGGTAAACTAGGTGGCAAAAAGCTCTCCTTAAAAAACAACCAGCCGCCCTGAGACCACAAGAAACCAGGGATGCCGGTAAAAGGAGTATGCGGAGAATGGTTATCACCAGGTTGGTCGGAATAATTATGATGTCCTTGTAGGTGGTGTCCTTTCCACCAGTTAGGACCCATTTGCCCCGCCGAGCAAGCGATCAAGCTCCCGAGCCATTTGACAAGCGGAGGCGCTTGATAAGCCTTGTGAATAATCAATCGGTGATAAATAGCTGTAATGCCCATCATTCTGGTGGCATATAGCAAAACAATCCACAGTGCCGCCAGCCAAGATAAGCCAGTGGTAAAAATGAGGACGGTTCCTAGATGGCTGGCAATGATTAGTAATGGTCCTAAGCAGTAGCTCAGGATTAATAAGCTCGAATATTTTTGCATGATGTATCGGTAGCAGAAGAAGTGGCTCAATCAATGATTGCGATCGGGAGATTAGCAGCCACCCATCACACTACTGCTAGCTTAAATATCGCCCACAGAAACAATATCTATTATCCGCTGGTTACTCTAGTTTTTTCAACGGATTACCCATTCTACCCAGATATCAATGACTATTTAACGATCATTAAAATCCAGCGTGATTGATCAAAGCTTGGCGCATTACATCTACCGGAACCTCTTGACCAATCCAAATTTTCAGGGCGGCGGCGCCTTGATAAATCAACATTTCTAGGCCATCGATCGCATCACAGCCATGATCACTAGCCATTTTCAATAACTCAGTTGGTCTAGGGGTGTAGATTAAGTCGTAGACGATCGCACTCAGCGGCAATTTGTTAATTTGAGCGGCTGACAAAGGACTACTAGTCTGCTGCGGAGCCATGCCGATCGGTGTACAGTTCACCACTAAGTTAGCCTGGGGCAAAAGTTGTTCTAACTGCTCCCAGCCGCAAACCCGCACATCCACCGTCAATGGTGAATTTTTCCAGCTGGCCTGAAACTGAGCGAGCTTGTCTACATCTCTGCCCACCACCCAAATCTCACCCACCCCTAACTGCTGAAGACCAGCAACTACCGCACGGGCGGAACCACCACAGCCCAAAACAATTGCCACCGCCTTTGGCCAATTTTTGTTCAATAAGCGGAGGGGCGTGATAAAACCCGTAATATCAGTGTTATCCCCAGCCCAGCCTGCCGCCGTCCGCCACACCGTATTGACTGCTCCGACGGCCTGAGCCGTCGGCGAAATTTCGGCGAGATGCGCCATGATTGTCTGCTTGTGCGGGATGGTGACATTAAAACCCTGCCAACCAATTACTTCTAGACCAGCGATCGCGGTGGATAACTGCTGTGGATCGATCGCCAAGGGCACATAAGCATAGTCCACCCCAAGATGTTCGATCGCAGCATTGTGCATCACGGGCGACAGGGAATGTTTAATCGGGTAACCAATTACTCCCAATAGCTGAGTTGTGCCGGTGATTACCATAACAAACTCCATTCTAAATCTTGTGCCGCCGTGGCCAAATTTTGCGGTGCTGGCCAATCTGGTAAATAAGGTAAACAACCAATCACAGGCACTCGGGTCAGATTCATAATTAAATCGGCTGGGGTCAGATTCTCCAGGTCAGCGGCGCTGGTAGGCCGCTGACAATTCAGGATAATTCCCTTTAAATTGACATTGGTCTGTTTGGCCAGAGCGACATTAGCTACGGCCTGTCCGATCGAACCTAATCTGACTGGCACCACCAACACCGTGGGTAAACGCCATTCCCGCGCCACATCAGCCACAGTTAATTCTCTAGTCATCGGTGTACCCAAGCCCCCCAAAGCTTCAATCAATACCAGATCACAACGCTGTTGGAGGTTTTGGAGCTGCTGCCAGACTTTACCAAGGTCGATCGGCCGTCCAGCGGCGGCGATCGGCGGAGCGACGGGAGCCTCGAAGTATAAAGGATTCAGCTCGATCGGGGATTGATCCAATGACAGCAACTGGGTATAAGTTTCCTTATCACCCACCCCACATTGAATCGGCTTCATAATTCCCAGCTTTTTGTGAGGATAATAAGCTTGGTAGTAAGCAGCCAAAGCCACAGTGCAAACAGTTTTACCAACTTCGGTGTCAGTACTAGCAATTAATAACGATGGCATTAGCAGCAGGGATATTTAGCGAGAGGAGGGTGAAGACGAAGGAAAACCACTCAGACCATCATCAGCTGGCAATGAAGTAGGAGTAATAATAGGACTGGGCGTAAACACAGGCGTTGTATTAACACTATTGCCGCTCGGTTCACTATTACCACTAGTCGGAGTGAGTACTGGATTAGCCTTCGGGTTAATCGGCTCCGGCGTGAATGGTCGATTCTGTTCGATCGGCTTCTCTGTCGGCGGCAAAATATTTCCAGAAGGCATGGCGGGGGAAAATTCTGTCGTTGCTGACGGCAGCGGCTGCTCCGTCATTGGTGCGACGGGCGTAATAACTGGAGAAATCACACTAGGACTAGGAGCTGCTGGTAAAGCTAAGGATACACTCAGTCGGTATTCAAATGGTCCCGGCTCCGGCCCCGGCAAGGGTTTTACTTTAACAATATATTTGCCAGTCGTAGTTAACTTACCCTGCCAACGCGGTACCCGGATAGACTGGGTGTCCACTGCTGAACCGATCGGCGACAACACTGTCAACAAAAGATTTTTGTTATCTACGGCCACCGTCACATCTTGACCCTGAGTACCATCAAACTCGTAGTCAACTTCTTGATTAGCCGCAATTTGATCGGTCTGAATAGTTGTTTGACCAGGGGTTAGGATAATGGGATTGGGTGACTTTACCCCATTGGGAGAACTAGAACCTACCATGGCCTCGTTACTAGGGGTAGCACTAGGTTGAGAAACAGTAGGGGCTTTACCACGACCTTGCAAAAAGTTCATGCCCAAGAGTCCGGCGGAAAAGGACACAAAAGCCATTACCAAAAAAAGCGGGATATAAATGCGCGGCTCTTCCCACACCGATTTAACATCAAATTCTGACAAAACCGAATAAACTTTTTTCGCTACTGTCTGCACTCGATTCTGGGAGCCGCCGTTAGGCATCACCACTCCCTGAAGATTGGAAATAGATGTGGGATTGGATTGCACCACCCGATCGACCGGGATACTTAAAGATTGCAGGGCTTGAAATACATCTACTGATGATTGGTATCGATCGACTGGCTGGTAACTGAGCATTTTGCCCAATACATCCGCCAAACCGTCACTGATATTCACCCAATTCCGCCAAGACCAATTCACCCGGCCATCAGGGAGTAATTCCTCAGCTGGCCGACCAGTCAGTAATACCAGGGCGGTTACCGCCAACGCATATAGATCACTACTAGGGAAAGCCTGGCCGCTACTAGATTGTTCTACTGGGGCATAACCAGCTTTGCCCACCATCGTAATCACTCCATTAGCATCATGTTGCAAGCGGCTAGCAAACTGTTTGACTACCCCAAAATCGATAAGAACCGGCAGTTGGTCAGTTTCCCGTAAAATAATATTGTCGGGAGAAATATCTTGATGGATAATGCCTTGGCCATGCAAGTAACCCAATACCGGCAATACCTGAAGCAGGAACCGCCATACTTCCGCTTCGGTAAAGGTTTGTTTTTGAGCCAGCCGATCGTGCAACAAAGCCTCGTAAGTTTGGCCTGGGATAAAGTCTTGCACCAAAAAGAGCCGACTGCATTCTTCAAAAGTTGCCCAAAAGCGCGGAATTTGCAGATGCTGTAATTGGTATAGTAGAGCAGCTTCCTGCTTAAAAAATTCTTGAGCTTTGTGCAGATGAGCTGGCGAAGGGGATGCCAAAGACAGCTCTTTGATGGCGCACCGCTCGTTAAACCGGCTTTGATCGGTGGCCAAATAAGTCCGGCCAAAGCCGCCCTCGCCGATCAACTGGATCAGCCGGTAGCGCCGTTGCAGAATAGTATCTGTAGCAATGGGTTGCATAAACTTATTTATTAGTCGCCAAAAGCATCCCCATTATAATTGGTTTTGCCAGATGCATAGACTGAAAAAGGCGATCGGGCAATCCGTGCTCTTTCTTGTCCTGTCCGCTTTAAGACGTTCAATTTTGGATTTTGTGTCATGGCTATTTTTACCCTGCAATCAGTACAGAAAGATTTTGGTATTAAAGAAATTCTCAAGGATGCCAGTTTTAGCCTGGATGCTGGCGAGAAGGTCGGCCTCATTGGCCTGAATGGTTCGGGCAAATCAACTTTGCTAAAAATGATTGCTGGATTAGAGCCGATCGATGGTGGCCAGATCCAGACCAATCCCAGTGCCAAAATTATTTATCTGCCCCAGCAACCCGAAGTTGATGAGGAAAAAACTCTCCTAGAGCAAGTCTTTGCCGATAGTGGCACCGCCGCCCAACTAGTAAAAGAATACGAAGCGGTTTCCGATCAATTAGCCCACCATCCCGAAAATACTTCTTTGCTAGATAGTCTGACCCGGATTAGCCATGAAATGGATACAGTGGGAGCCTGGGACTTGGAAGCAAAAGCCAAAGTGATTTTGACCCAACTGGGCATCACCGATTTTTCCACCAAAATGGGGCAGCTCTCTGGTGGCTATCGGAAACGGGTGGCTCTAGCCGCCGCCTTGGTGGCCGAACCAGATGCGCTGCTAATGGACGAACCCACCAACCACTTAGATGCGCTATCAGTGGAATGGCTGCAAGGTTATCTGCAACGCTATCGCGGGGCGGTTTTGCTGATTACTCACGATCGGTATTTTCTGGACCGAGTTACCCAGCGCATTATTGAGGTCGATCGGGCTAATTTGTACACCTACAGCGGCAATTACAGCTATTACCTAGAAAAAAAAGCCGAGATGGAAATCTCCGCCGCCAGCACCCAACAGAAACAAGCCGGAATTTTACGCAAGGAACTAGCTTGGCTCCGGCGCGGTGCGAAAGCCCGCAGCACCAAGCAAAAGGCTCGGATTGGCCGGGTGGAAGAAATGCGCGACAGGGAAGCTGTCGAAGACAATGGCAAAGTCGAACTCTCGGCAGCCAGTCGGCGCTTGGGCAAAAAAGTAGTAGAACTGGCCAATATTCGTAAAACCTATGGCGATCGCACCATTATTAACGACTTTACCTACGAATTTATTCCGGGCGATCGGGTCGGAATTATTGGCGGCAACGGCATGGGTAAATCAACTTTACTAAATATAATCACCAACCGCCTAGAGCCAGATAGTGGTGTTGTAGATATTGGTACTACGGTTCATATTGGCTACTTTGACCAATATTCCAGCGATCTGATGACCGCCGCTGACGAACAACTGCGGGCGATCGACTATCTCAAAGAAGTGGGAGAATATATCAAAACAGCGGATGGCACTCAAATCACCGCCAGTCAGATGTTGGAGAGGTTTCTATTCACCGGCAACCAGCAATACGCCCCTATCCACATGCTATCGGGGGGCGAAAAGCGGCGGCTATACCTACTGCGAGTATTGGTCGGAGCCCCCAATTTGCTGATTTTAGATGAACCTACCAATGATCTGGATATCCAAACTCTGAGTATTTTAGAAGACTATCTCACCGAATTTCCGGGTTGTGTGTTGGTGGTTTCGCACGATCGGTATTTTCTTGATCGCACAGTCGAAAAAATCTTGGCCTTAGAAGGGGATGGCGAAATCAAAGAATATCCGGGGAATTATTCGGTTTATCTGGACTATCAAAAACAAGCCGAGTCCGACGCGAAAGCCGCTAAAAGTCCGGCCAAGAATTCCAATCCACCGAAAGCTCAGCCGCCTGCTTCCACCACCAAAAAATCTCTATCCGCCTGGGAAAAAAGAGATTTGGGGACTCTAGAAACCAAAATCACCAAACTGGAGCAGGATAAGGCCAAACTAGAAGCCTTGATGGCCACGGCTAGCTATGGAGATCTGCCGCCACTAACACAGCAATTAAAAGATTTGGAGCAATCGATCGAGACTACCACCACGAAGTGGATGGCCTTGGCAGAGCGAGACAGTTGATTATTTATAGCTTGAATTAACCTAGACTGACGTTACAATTATGTTTTCTGCACCTCTGCTCCACTGCAATGACCAATCTCAGCGTAAATCTCAACAAAGTTGCCTTACTCCGCAATACCCGCAACATCGGCATCCCCAGCATTGTCAAAATGGCGCAAATTTGCATCGAGGCCGGAGCCCAAGGCATCACAGTTCATCCCCGCCCCGATCAACGACACATCCGACCAGGTGATGTGTACGATTTAGCAAAGATGGTGACGGCGGTAGAATTCAATATCGAAGGCAACCCTTTAGAAGCATCCTTTATGGATATTGTGCGGCAAGTTAAACCCACCCAATGCACCCTAGTCCCCGATGCTCCAGATACCTTTACCTCCGATAGCGGTTGGGATTTAACCAAAGATAGCGATCGACTGCAGCCCGTTATTCAAGAATTACACCAACTGGGCAGTCGGGTGAGCCTCTTTATGGATGCCGATATCCAGCAAATTATTCTGGTTCCGGCCACCGGAGCCGATCGGATCGAGCTATATACCGAACCCTATGCCACCGCCTTTCGTGATCAGCAAAATTTAGAAATTACTTTTCAGAAATACGCCGCTGCTGCTCACCAAGCCCAAGAACTTGGCTTAGGAGTGAATGCTGGTCACGATTTAAGCTTAGATAACCTAGCTAAATTTTGTACCATTCCCAACATTTTAGAAGTATCGATCGGTCACGCTTTAATGGGCGAAGCATTAGAATTTGGTTTAGCTAATACGGTTAAGCAGTATCTAAAAATTCTCCAGTCTTAAATTCCAAAATGGACAGGCAGCGTAAAGTTAAAAATACTGCCCTGGGCAGAAGACTCCACCCAGATTTGGCCATAGTGGGCACTGACAATGCTTTTACAAACTGGTAAACCTAGCCCATAGCCACTCTGGTCTTGATCGCGGGTCAAGCGGTAATGCTTTTGAAAAATTAACTCACCTTCGGCAGCCGGGATCCCAGCACCATTATCAATAATACTAACCTGTACTTTTTGGTGAGTGCGATGGAGCGCCACAATCCGAATTTCGCCATCCTTTGGAGTATATTTACTAGCATTATCTAGTAGATTAACTAGTACTTGACGTACCCGCTCGGGATCCGCATAAACCGGCGGGAGATCCTGAGGAATGTCAGTATCAATCAGTTGTTGCTTGTCCTGTAACTGACCAATCATCTGCTCCAGCACCGATTCAATCAACAGCTGGAGATTCAAGCGCTGGGGAAATATCTTAATATCGGCAATCTCACCCTGGGACAACTGTAAAATATCCGAAATCATGCGATCGACCACATTCATCTGCTCTCTCGCTTTTTGCACTAACTTTTGCATCAACTCTGGTTTCAGATAATTATTGCGCTGATCCTCCGGATTCTTAGCAATAGCAAGAGTATCCAAAGCTAAAGCTGCCGCCGTCAGAGGATTACGCAAGTCATGTGCCAACATATTAATTACTTGGTCTTTAAAGTGCAGTTGTTGAGACAATTCCTCCTGCTGCTGACGCAGCTTAAATACTTCGTCCGATAACTGAATCATCTTACTAATCTGAGAAATATTTAAAACTGGTACTTGCTCAACAGCCTGACTATCAAAAACCAACTGCTCTGTTTGCAATTTACTAACCCACTCTGGCCACCAATCAGCCAAGTCATTGACCAAGTTGGAGCCAGCAAAAACCTGTTTGGGAACAGGAGTAACCTTGATCAGGGTCGGCGTAGCTTGCAACTTAAAATACTCAGCCAGATCTGGATACTCACCGACATCAATGATTTCCAGTGCAAACAGATCCTGACCACCTACAAGGCGGTGTTCATCAAAATATTTGATGATTTCTTGGTACTGTAAGGTACTCTGTGAGCGTTCATCGACAAACAGTAGCAGTTGAATAGACGAAGGTAAATTAGACTCTTCAGCAAATACCGACATTATTAGCTAATATTTTTGTTAGAAAAAAGTGGATAGCAGTTAGCCCAAATCAACATCAGTGGGGTGCTTATGGAACAGACTACAACATAGTGCAAAAATTCAACTCACTATCTTAAAAACAAGATTGGGTATCAATAGTAACATCCCTATTTTACCTACAATGTTTTGTCACCCCTGTTAACAAATATTAATTATTAGCGAGCAGAACTGATGCAGCCACTCCTATTCTGGAATTTTGAGGGTTGGGAAGAGTCTAAACCGTGTAATTTATCCCTTCGCCTTGAGCAGCTTGCCAACTGCGAGCATCATAATACAGATCAGCTAATGAAATACTATCTAAAGCATTTTGCATCTTAGTGTTCAGCCGTCGCCACAAAGATAAAGTTACCCAATCAGCAGCTTGATCCATATTAGATTCTGAGCTCAACAGTGGAATTACTCCATAATTAATTGATTCCCCTACTGCGGCTAAGATTTGTCCGACAAAAATCTGGGCTGGTTTTCGAGCTAGTTGATAACCAC
>CAXTSX010000029.1:0-21674 GCA_964247085.1 uncultured bacterium | reverse complement strand
GGTAGGGAGCTGGCAAAGCTTGCCGTTGGGCAATTGCTTTTACAGAGGATGGTCCATAGCTTGGTTGCAAACTCAAATCCAACAAAGCTTTCACACTATAATGACCGCGTGTTGTTAATTTCAAATCAATCCTACTAGTGAATATTCTAATCATATTTTATCTAGATTTTATCTAAGATTTCACCATCTGGAGAATAGAATATTTTAATTAGATCCCGTTAACACTTTGGGAATTTAGGGTGTACTATAAGATAGCTAACTAGCTATCAATTATCTGAACTGATCCCAATTAAGTTTGGATTGATGGAATTATCTTGCTAGCTATGTTTTTCCTCATAGTTTGAAGTTTGTGTTAAATGAGTAAAAAGAAAGTTGTTGCCGCACCGATCGAACCATTAGTCGGTGATGAGCTGCTCCAGAAAGTCAAAGATCTGGGCAATATTAGTAAAGAAGAGAAAGCCCGCACCTGTGGCTACTTTACCAAGACCAAGAATAATGTTGAACGTGTCAACTTGATGAAGTTTTACAATGCGTTGATTGACGCAGAGGGAATTGAGCTAGATGGCAAACAGGGTTCTTCCGTTGGTCGTGGCGGGCGGAGCGCCAGCTACAAGATTACGGTGCAATCCAATGGCAATATGCTAATTGGGGCTGCTTATACGAAGAGAATGGATCTTAAAGAAGGTGATACCTTCAAGATTTCGATCGGACGTAAGCATATTCGGTTGGTGCAGATCGATCGGGATGAAGAAGACTAATTAAATTAGTTTGATGCGACAGTTTTCTTCAAAATTCATGAAGGACTAATCACTACCCCCAGTAGTGATTTTTTTATATTTAAGCAACAGCGGTCAGTTCTTCGCAAATTTTTTCCCAAGCAGCTACTGGATCAACAGCCGCTGTAATTGGTCGGCCAATTACTAGATAGTCGGCTCCAGCTTTGATGGCCGCTGCTGGGCCCATTGTCCGTTGTTGATCGGCAGTTATTGACCATTCTGGCCGAATACCTGGACATACTAATATAAAGTCTTGGCCACAGACCTGACGTAAAGTTGCCACTTCTTGGGGCGAGCAAACCGCTCCGGAACAGCCACATTCTTTGGCCATCATGGCCATACTGAGCGCATACTCCGATGTTTCGAGCGGAATATGCAGATCGAAAGCCAATTCACGAGCATTAAAACTGGTCAGCAAGGTAATAGCAATCAAGGCTGGTCGCCGGTCTCCAATATTCGCCATCGCCTGGGCGGCGGCTTGTAAAGCTGGCCGACCAGCAGCACCATGCACCGTGAGCAAATCCACATCGTATTGAGCCGCAGACTTACAGGCTCCCACTACGGTGTTAGGAATATCATGAAATTTCAGATCCAGAAAAATCTTTTTTTGGCGTTCTTTTAAGATGCGGATGATTTCCTGGCCAGAACCTACGAACAATTCCAAACCAACTTTCCAAAATCCTACTTGGGGTAATTTATCTAGCAGTTCGATCGCCTGGGCAGTGTTCGGAACATCTAAGGGCACAATGATGCGATCCGTTACTAACATAATTAGTTTATTCCTGCGCTCTCAAATATTCTGTGTTCACACCGGATTCTCTGGTCATGGCAATTTTGCCAGTGCGGGAAATTTCCCGTAGACCAAACCTCTGCAGTACTTGAATAATTGCCACGATTTTACCAGGATCACCCACCACTTCTAGAGTTAGAGCATCATCTGCCACATCCACCGTGCGGGCTCGAAAGATTTGGGCAATGTCCAAAATCTCCGATCGATTACCACTGTTAGCATTCACCTTGAGCAGCATCAATTCTCTTTCCACACAAGGTGTACTAGTAATATCCTGCACTTTCAAGACATTAATCAGGCGATACAGCTGTTTAATCAGCTGCTCCACAATATGCTCATCACCATTGACCACCATAGTAATGCGGGAAAGCCGCTCTTGTTCACTGGGTCCTACGGCCAAGCTTTCAATATTAAAACCACGACGGGCGAATAGACCAGCAATGCGGGTTAATACACCGGCTTCGTCTTGCACTAAGACTGATAGGGTGTGCTTCATGTAACTAGCAGGTATCTGAAAAGTCTCATTATCATAGCAAGTCCCATGTAATTCTTGTTAATTTTTGAGCCTGCTGGCTACGACTATTTTTAAAATTTTGTAATATCAATGTTTGCGAAGTGGATCATCATCCGCATAATGGTTTATGTCTACTATTCTCTACATGGAGTAATAAATCATGGGTTGGATTAAGAAAATGTTTGGCATGGAAAAGCCAGCCGGGGCTGATGTTCAAGCACAGGCTGCTCCAGATGCCGTTGATCCAGAAACTGGTGGCGCTGTTGCCCCAGAAAGAGTTGGCCTGAATGGTGAGTATGACCAAAGCGGCCTAGCCAAAAGAGTTGCCTTGGCTTTTGATGAAGATTCAGCCTTGGCTGATATAGAAACCGTTTGGGTAGCGCAAACCAGCGGTTCAGTGGTATTGAAGGGCACGGCTCCTAGCCAAGAAGCTCTAGACCAAATGGTAGCTGTTGCCAGCGGTGTTTCCGGTGCAACTGATGTCAATGTTGATCAAGTAACAGTGGGTTAACAATTCCTTACTCCTAGCACTTGCCTACTGTTAGTCAAGTGCTAGGGGACTTAATCTCAAAAATTAGTTTTGCAAAATGGTGCCAGTAGCATTGGATTGGGGCTGGTTCAACCAATTAATTAACAATTGATTTACTTCTGTGGGTAGCTCATCATGGGCACAGTGGCCAGCGGCGGGCATTTCTACAAACTGGAGCCTGGGGTTGAGCCGCGCCAAACTTTCGATGTTGCTGCGGGGAATGATCCGATCGCGATGTCCCCAAATTAGGAGCATTGGTAACTTCATTCTGGGAAAAAAGCGCCGCACATTGGGAGAGAAGTAGCTGCTAATCATGCCCCGCAAAATAGCGGCAAACGCGTTAGCCGCTTCTGGTTCTTGCGCCGGAGTGAGAAAAATATCTAGTAGTTCTGGATCGATCGCCGCATCATTGGCATAGGCAAACTGCGCCCAACGTTTCACCCACTGGGGTTGACGCACCACATAAAAAATTCTTTTCAGTAGCCAAGGCTGCACCAAAAAAAGCTTGAAGTTATTCACCGCTGGCAACAACCAGCCTGGAATTTTATCTTGCTCGACGGAGGGATCAAACAAACTGACCATCACGAGCGATCTGACCATTTCTGGATAGGTAGCGGCGGCTACTAACGCCACTAAAGATCCGATCGAATTCCCCACAATGACCATGGGCACCCGAATAAACGTTCGCCAAAAATCGTGGAGCTGCTCTACCCACAAATTAATGTTGTATTGAGCTTGAGGCTTCCGGGAAGCCCCAAATCCTACCAAGTCCAGCGCATAAACTGCATGATGAGCGGCAATTGGATTCCAGTTGTGTCGCCAATGGCCAATGCTACCGCCAAACCCGTGTAGAAACATGACCGGGGGCTGTTGCGGATTAAGATTAGCCGGACGACTATAGGTATAGCGAGTTTGCCAACCACGCCACACCCAATCCCGCTGATTGCCAATTTGTTGCCAAGATTGTTTTGTCATCGCTATTTGGTGGATCAATAGCTTTATTTTAGTGGGAAGTTGAATAAAGGTTAAATTTCTACAAAATATCGAAAAAATTGAGTATCATAAAACTACCTAAGTTTGATCGATCGCCAGCATTTGCAGCACAAGTATTCTCAGGAAAGCCTGGGCTAAAATGGGGAAGAGATCATATCTTTGGGTTGTACTCCTCTGAATCATGATTATTTAGACGGCTAAGTACATTCATAACTATCCACTTCACCCCCCTTAACTCCCATTCCTATCAAATCACCCGTAATTGAGAAGAGACGCACCCGCGACCTTCCTCAAATAAACGAAAGAATTCGTTTCCCAACAATCCGGGTTATTGATGCCGAAGGCGAACAGCTGGGCATCATTACTCCGCAAGAAGCTCTGGCGATTGCTGAAGAGCGCGAGCTTGATCTGGTACTAGTCAGTGATAAGGCTGATCCGCCGGTCTGTAGGATTATGGACTACGGTAAGTACAAGTTTGAGATGGAGAAAAAAGCGCGCGAAGCTCGGAAAAAACAGCATTCCGCTGAAGTTAAAGAAGTTAAAATGCGCTATACGATCGAGGAACATGACTACCAAGTACGGGTTAGTCAAGCCGATCGCTTCCTGAAGGCTGGCGACAAGGTAAAGGCTACCATTACTTTCCGTGGTCGGGAAATTCAGCACTCAGACTTAGCAGAGGCTCTGTTAAAACGAATGTCGGAAGACCTTAAGGATCTGGCTGAAGTGCAGCAATATCCGAAGAGAGAAGGCCGGAACATGATGATGTTGCTCTCGCCCAAAAAGGTCTAGAATACTTACAAAAAAGCTGATCTAATCAATCAGCTTTTTTGTAGATATATTTTTATGTCTGAACCACTCCGGTTATTCCTTAATCTCGGATTTCATGCGATCAAGCGTCACGCGCATTTGATCAAACATCTGTTGGGGAGTCATGCCAAATTGACCGAGCTGGGTGTTCATTTGCTGGACAGTCATTTGAGCCATGAAGTCATCGGACAACTCGAAGCGCTTCATAAAAATCTTGTAGCGATCCATCAACTCTTCCATTTGATCGATAAACATCTTCTTGCCATCTCGATCGAACTTCCCATAGTTGCTGCCTAAGTTCACCAGATTCTGATAATCTGTGAACAACTGCTTCGCTTCATTTTGGACGATTTCCGAGTCAAAGAATCCCATAGCTGTTTTTACAAGAAGAATTTTAGTCCGTAGATGGGGAGCGATCCCCAGCGCCATGTTTATATTGTAATCTAGCTGCTCAGCCTTCCACACATGCGGTTTCCCTCACCACTTAGCACGGTTTTAACTCAGCCTCAGCAGCGATCGATCGCGATCGTATTAGCGCTGATGGGGGTAGTGTTGCCGGTAGCTGGTTTACATAAGTTTTATCTGCGACAGCCCTGGTGGGGCGCTGTTTATCTATTATTATCTTGGACACCGATTCCCCATGTGGCAGCGGCGATCGAAGCAGTGTGGTATTTGCTGCAATCGGAGGGTCAACAATTAGGTCAATTGCCTACGATGCTCACTCCAGGGGCGGTGAATGTGATTGCACCAGCCAACCCAGTCAATAATGCGATCGAGGGTATTCGGCAGTTGGAACAATTGCGGGTCGATGGATTGGTTACGGAGTATGAGTTTGAGCAAAAGCGACGGCAACTATTGGATCGAATTTGACTCCACAAATTGTGGATCGATAAAAGTCCAGTATAAAGCCCTCCAGACTTTATAAAATCTGGAGGGCTTCACCATCAATTGCTGTTTATACAGTCAAAGTCCGGCGCTTGCTGACGAATTGGAACGTTTCAATAATGTCCCCTTCCTTCCAGTCATTAAAGCGATCGAGACGAATACCGCATTCAAAACCAGCATTCATCTCCTTCACATCATCCTTCACCCGCTTCAGCGAATCCAGCACACCAGTGAAGACTAACTGCTCGCCTCGCTTGATTCGGATTTGGCAGTTACGCACCGCCTTACCACTCAGCACATAACAACCAGCAATATTGCCCCGACCAGCTTGGAACACTGCCCGGACTTCCACCTGACCCAATGGTTCTTCCACCTGTTCTGGATCGAGTAAGCCTTCCATCGCCCCTTGGATATCATCCAACAGGTTATAGATAATGTCGTATTCTCGAATATCAACACCAGAAGTATCGGCCAAGGCACGCGCCCCACTAGCCAAGCTAGTGTTAAAACCAATAATTACTGCGCCACTGGCCGCCGCTAAGTCCACGTCAGTCTCGGTGACCTCACCTGGCGCTGAGAACAACACCCGTACCTGAACTTCCTTCTGTGGCAACTGACGCAAGGAACCTAAAATGGCTTCCACCGAACCTTGTACGTCGGCCTTCAGAATCAAATTCAATTCCTTCAGATCGCCTTCTTGCGCCTGCGCTGACAGAGTATTGAGCGTCACCCGACGAGAAGACATCATCTGCTGGAGGCGCGAATGACGATAGGATTCGGCGTTCTTATCCGCCACAGCCCGAGCTTCTTTCTCACTGGTGTAAACTTCAAACTCATCACCCGCTGCTGGCACATCGCTCATCCCCAATACCTCAACGGCAAAGGAAGGAGCGGCGGCTTCAACGCGCTGCAGCCTGTCGTCCACCATGGCTCTGACCTTACAGAAGACATGACCTGCCACGAGAGTATCGCTTACGCGCAGCGTTCCATTTTGGATAAGCAGGGTAGCCACTGGACCCTTAGCCTTATCCAAGTGGGCTTCAATAATAGTGCCCTTAGCTGGACGGTTGGGATTAGCTTGCAGATCTTCTACATCGGCTACCAGCAAGATCATCTCTAGCAGGGTATCCAGGTTCTCACCCTTTAGGGCGCTGACCGGTACCATCACTGTATCGCCACCCCAATCTTCCGATTGCAGACCGTAAGAGGTCAATTCTTGTTGCACCCGATCGGCATTGGCACCGGGCTTGTCCATTTTGTTAATGGCCACAATAATCGGTACTTCTGCCGCTTGAGCGTGACGAATTGCTTCGATCGTCTGAGGCCGCACACCATCATCAGCAGCTACCACCAAGATCGCTACATCTGTGACCCGAGCACCCCGCGCCCGCATCGCTGTAAAGGCTTCGTGACCAGGAGTGTCCAAAAAGACCACTTGCTGGATCTTGCCGTTGTGGGTGACATCCACATGGTAAGCCCCAATATGCTGGGTAATCCCACCGGCTTCACCCTGTGCCACTTTGGTTTCTCTGATGGCATCCAAGAGAGTAGTTTTACCGTGGTCAACGTGACCCATGATGGTGACGACTGGTGGCCGACGGTGCAGATTATCTAGATCGGCAGCAGATAGCATTTCAGTCACCTTGGTGGCTGGAGCTTGCTCTTCTTTGGTTTCTACCAAAATGCCCATTTCTTCGGCCACCATCGTGGCTGTTGCCACATCCAAAATCTGGGTGACACTGACGGCGATCCCCTTGAAGAATAGCTGCCGCACGATTTCAGTTTCTGGTACTACCAACAAATCAGCTAAGTCGCGCACCGTCAAGCTACCACCCAGGGTAATAAACTCGGGCTTCTCAACGACGACCTTCTCATCGCGCCGCCGATTGTTATGACGATTGCTATCGCCACCACGACTTGGTTTCTTACGAGCCGGAGCAGCGATCGGAGTAGCAGCTCTTTGGGCACTAGCAGGCTTCGGTGGTCGAACGATCGACAGACTTACTACGACTGCTGTGCCATCTTCACCTTGCCCATCCTCATCATCGTCGTCATCATCATCGGCAATGATTTGAGATTTACGCTTTTTGCCAGCAGCCTTAGCGGCTTTAGCGGCATTTTCAGCTTCTTCCTCTTCGCCTTTCGACCAAGCCTTAGGCTTCTTGATCTGCTTCGGCAGAGTAGGTCTACGTAGTTCCAACTTCTCGACGTTATCGATCACATCGATCGAATCATCGTCATCGATCCCAATATCGCCTCCTGGTACAGCACCGACCGATGCCAGCGGTTTAATCTGGACAATCTTGCGTTGGGGACGATTTAGTTCTGGCACAGCGGGGACTTCCCGCAGGGGTCTCCTTTCACCAGCACCAGCTGCCGGACGAGCTGGCCGATCGGCACCGGCACCAGCTGGTCGCGCTGGTGCACCAGCCACTTTTAATACTGGCTTAACTGTTGGCCGGGGAGGACTGGCGGCGGTCGTTGGTTCATTACTACCTCTTTCTGGTGCCCGAGCAGGCTGCGCCCGCACCGGAGTAGGTTCAGTCGCTGGTCGAGGCGCTGCCTCGGAAGCTGCTGATTGGGGACGAGCTGGCCGTTCAGGATTGCCAGGTGGCGTTATCGCTGGCTGGACAGCTACCGGTTTCGGGGCAACGCCAGGTACTTTTGCTTCTGAGCTGGCTTCTTCTTGGTTAGTTTTATGTCGAATTTGCAAGATCTGTGGTTTTTGTTCGCCGCCAGTTTTAGCCGCTGGTGCTCGATCGCTCTTCTCTTTTTCGACAGCTAGTGGCTTCTTGGCTTGATCGGGACGAGCTATCAACTTTTCGGCGGCAGCTCTAATTCTCACCGCTTCTGCTTCCGAGATGGTACTGCTATGACTCTTCACCGCAATTTCCAACTCTTCACACACCATTAGTATATCTTTATTTTCCAAATTCAATTCCCTAGATAAATCATAAATTCTAATTTTGCTGTTGTTCATCCACTGCGCCCTCGTAATACCTTTCAGTTCCTGGTTAAAAATTGTGTTATTGGCCGGACTCTGCCACTAGAGGCCAAGCTAAAAATCTGTTAAGTGAAGGTGGTAGCCTCTGGTTAATAGATATTCTGAAAGCCTACGCTAGGCTATTTCAGAATTCAAAAACCGCTTCTTTGTACACAACCCCGATCACCAACACTTACGTGAGTCGCTAAAAAAATTGGGACTGATGGGACTGAAACTGCAAACGGACATGCCATGTAGATTTTGGATTTGTGATTATAATATATTCTGCCATGAATTCTTCAATCTGTCTCAGTCACGGCTAATTTCGGTGCAGATAATGGCTGTTAAGCTATCTAGGTATGGAAGAATGGCTACTGTGATTTTTTGTAACCAAATTTCTTTACTGGCAGATTTGCAGACACCACTACCTGCTAATTTACGATTCTGGTGGCCAGCTGCTGATAGATATTATCTGGCACTGGGGCTTTTAGGGCTCGCCCCAATCGATTCTTCTTCTGAGCAGCAGCTAAACAATCCGCCGTCGGGCAAAGATAAGCGGAACGCCCCATGCCCTGATCTAATTGCACTAGGCGTTGCGGATGGAGACGAACCACCCGCCATAATTGTTGTCGATCGATCAGTTGCCGACAACTCAGACAGCGACGGTAGTTCTTCATCTCTTATTTCTCCGGAGGAACCCTATTCCTCTTCGTATTCGTACTCATCCTGTGGTTGATATTCAGGCGGGTTAGCTGCTCGTTGGGCTTCGACTTCGGCCATCGCTGCTGCCGCATCGTAGAGGGCAATATCCTTGATATCAATTTTCCAGCCAGTTAACCTAGCAGCCAACCGTACATTTTGGCCTTCCTTGCCGATCGCCAGACTCAGCTGATCCTCTGGTACCAGAATGTGAGCTTGACGATCTTCGGGATTAACCAAAATCACCTCGTCAATCCGGGCAGGACTAAGAGCATTAGAAATATAAGTGGCCGGATCAGGAGACCAGCGAATTACATCAATTTTTTCGCCCTGCAATTCATCCACCACCACCTGAATTCGCGATCCCCGCGAACCAATACAGGCTCCGACTGGGTCAACGTCACCTTCTAAGGTGTCCACGGCAATTTTAGTACGGGGACCGACATTTCGATAAGGCGGGTTAGCTTCCCGAGCAACTGCCACAATCCGCACGATTTCTTCTTCAATTTCAGGAACTTCCGTAGCAAACAATTCCACCACCAGACCAGCAGCAGTCCGGGAAACTAGCAACTGCGGTCCCCGCTGGGAACCATCGCGAACTTTTTTCATGATTACCCGAAAAGACCGGCCAATGCGGTAGTTATCCTTCGGCAACTGTTCTTTTTGGGGCAATTCAGCCTCTACTTCCGGCTGACCGAAACCACTGCTCACCGACAAAATCACCGATTGGCGCTCAAATCTTAGCACCTTGCCCATAATGACAGAGCCTTCGAGGTGTTCAAATTCCTCTTGAATGATTTTGCGCTGTTGATCCCGCAACTTTTGAGCCAATACTTGTTTGGCCTGAATCGCCGCCATCCGACCAAAGTCTTTTTGGTTGGGGGTCACATCTAGCAAGACCGAATCGCCAATTTGAGTTTCGGGGAGTTCGGTATCAGCGGCGGCATCATCAGGATTGCCGCCCAATATTTTCTTGACTTCCGACCAAGAAATTTCATGGTCATCATCGGTCACTTCTTCGACAATTACCTTGGTAGCAATGACTTGAAAAGACTCGTCTTCCAAGTCTAGCTGCACATCAAAATTGTCGAAGTATTCTTCTTCAAAATGTAGTTGATCAAGATGCTGCGCTCGCCGATAGCGCTCGTAGCCCTTTAACAAGGCTTCGCGCAGGGCTAGTTGCACGGCGGTGACGGGGAGGTTCCGATCTTGGCTAATCTCGACAATCATCGCGCTCAGTCCTGGTAGACTGACGGTCTTAGTGGCTTTTTCGGCTTTTTTAGTTGACTTTCTGGGTGGCATATTCAGTTGTGGGTAGTAATTAAAGGTGAGTAGGTCAGAGCAATGTCACTAATCGCTATCTAGAACGACAGCACTGACTAATTCGCGGGGAATGTTCACGGTTTTCCCTTTCTGGGTGAGGTGCAGGGTGGTGTCATCCCGCTCTTTGAGTTGTCCTTTGAAGGTTGTTTTACCTTTGAGTGGTTGATGCAGCTGCACTGATATGGTAAAGCCGCGAAAAACTTCAAATTCGCGATCGGTAGTCAGGGTGTTGGCGGCGCCGGGGCTAGAAATCTCTAGGTTGTAAGGAAATGGAATTAATTCCGCTTCGTCCAAGGCGGCCTCTAGCGATCGACTCATCCGTTCACAATCGGCTAGACCAGTTTCCGCAGCTAGACTCCGAATATCCACCCGCAGGATGGGGGGGCGTTCGTTGGTATAGAACACGGCTGTTACCACGGCCAAACCTAGTTCAGTCGCCACCGGTGCGGCCAAATCAATAATCGAGGGAATTAGGGGATGAGTCATAGCTAAGCAAGGGGCAACAGGACGGTTGAGGTAATAGACTAGCGGTCGTTATTGAGCGCAAAAAAAGTGGGGGATTGCGCCCACACCCATGGTCGTATTACTTAAAACAACCGAAGTAGTAAATTGGAGTTGCTGCTATTTTAACAGAATTGGCCCAGTGCAAAATTCTCGGGGTTGAAGTTAAGCACAAACCACACAACTCTTTACCCACTGCTTAGGCGGTATAGTGGGAGCATCCTGCAAGTTTTTTATAGAATCGGAGCTAAAGTATTATGGGCGCAACTGCTTATATCCAAGACCAAACAGAATTTGACAATTTATTAGCCACCGCTGATGTTCTGGTAGTGGACTATACGGCTAGCTGGTGCGGTCCTTGCAAATTAATTGCCCCTCTGATTGATGACTTAGCGGATACCTATGGCGATCGAGCGACAGTCATGAAGCTAGATATTGATGCTCATAAGGAAATTGCCAAGAAATTTGAAGTTAAAAGTATTCCGGTAGTGATGTTTTTCAAGCAGGGTGAAATAGTAGAAAAGCTGCTCGGTGCCAAAGCTTACGAAGAATATGTGAGTGCGATCGAACGCCATCTCTAAAACTTAAAATTGAAAATTCCTCCTCCCTATCTGCTGTATGACCGCCAAACATCTTAAGTCTAAAGCCCTCAAACCCAGCAGCCGCCGTCCGGCCAAAGAACTGTGTAGTGAATGTGGCCTGTGTGATACCTACTATATCCACTACGTGAGCGAAGCTTGCGCCTTTATTAATCAGCAAATTCCGGCACTCGAAGAGCGAGCCCACGGACGCAGCCGGGACTTGGAACGGGAGGATGATTTGTACTTTGGGGTACATGACCAGATGATGGCGGCGCGGAAAATTGAGCCAATTCCGGGGGCTCAATGGACTGGCATTGTCAGTACGATCGCTATTCAGATGCTGGAAAATGGTTTGGTGGAAGGAGTAGTCTGTGTTCAAAATAGTGCAGACGATCGGTTTGGTCCCCAGCCGATTATTGCCCGCAATCGGGAAGAAATCCTGGCAGCTAAAGTCAACAAGCCCACCCTATCGCCCAATTTATCGGTGCTAGAGCAGGTGGCTAACTCTGGGATGAAAAAGCTATTAGTAATTGGCGTGGGCTGCCAGATCCAGGCGCTGCGCGCCGTCGAAAAAGAGTTAGGACTCGAAAAACTTTACGTGTTGGGCACCCCCTGTACTGACAATGTGAGTCGCGCCGGCTTGCAAAAATTCTTAGAAACCACCAGTAGGTCGCCAGCGACGGTGGTGTATTACGAATTCATGCAAGACTTTAATGTGCATTTTAAGCATGAAGATGGCTCCACTGAATTGGTGCCCTTTTTTGGTCTAAATACTAAAGAACTAAAGGATGTCTTTGCCCCCTCTTGCCTGAGCTGCTTTGACTATGTCAATTCCCTGGCCGATTTGGTAGTGGGTTACATGGGAGCGCCCTTTGGCTGGCAATGGATAGTGGTTCGCAACCCGCGCGGTCAAGCAATGCTCGATATGGTACAAGACTTGCTGGAAACCCAGCCGGTAGCCAGTAAAGGTAATCGCAAAGAAGCCGTACAGCAGAGCATTGGCGCTTACGATCAAGCCCTGACTTTACCGATGTGGTTCGCCAAAATATTGGGAGTGGTCATTGAGAAAATTGGCCCGAAGGGTTTGGAATATGCCCGGTTCTCGATCGATTCCCACTTCACCCGCAATTATTTATTCGTAAAGCGCAATTACCCCGAAAAATTGGCGCAGCATGTGCCGGAATTTGCTAAAAAGATAGTAGAACAATACAAGCTACCCAGCAAGTAATTACCCAGTAATAATCATGAGTTTCTCTCCAGATCCTCCGCCCAGCAAAAAGCCGATCAGAAAACGTCGATGGCCTGGCTGGCTGCGCTGGTTTTTACGAAGTATCAGTATGATC
Organism: uncultured bacterium; assembly: GCA_964247085.1. GTDB lineage: Bacteria > Cyanobacteriota > Cyanobacteriia > Cyanobacteriales > Chamaesiphonaceae > JAAFHZ01. The sequence continues at coordinate 8,950 of CAXTSX010000029.1, read as the reverse complement.
TTGGCGATCATATTGTTATTTTTGATTTACGTTTTTCAGATTGAGCCGAACTGGTATGATGTGCGGCAAGTGACCTTCATCCTGCCCCATTTGCCCGCTGCCTTCGATCGTTATCGGATTGTGCAACTGACTGATTTTCATATTGATAATTTAAAAGATGCCGATCGACTGCAAACCATTGCGCAGTTAACCAACCAGCAACAACCCAATCTGATCGTCCTGACTGGCGACTACATTACAGCAGCCATCTCTGATCCGCCGGATGCACCAGCCCAAAAGCCCGATCGACCAGCTCCCTACCAAAATATGTCTTATTTGACATTTTTGGATACCATCACCATACTCACTGGGGCTAACAAAAATCGATTAGAACCAGTCAAGTCGATCCCAACCCTGGCAGCTGGTCTACAGCAGCTCCATGCTCCTGATGGCCTGTTAGCAGTCTTGGGCAACCACGATCAGTGGAATGACCCACGCTTAGTGCAAACCTTGCAAGATCGGGGTGTCAAAATTTTAGCCAACGATCTAACCCAAATCCAGCGCGGGGCTGCGCAAATTCAAATCGCCGGAGTTAAAGACTTGATGGTGAAGCAAGCCGATCTGCAACCCATCCTCACCAAAATGGGCACATCAACCGGAGCCATTCTATTGGCGCATGAACCAGATTTTGCCGACACCAGCGCCGCTACTGGTAAATTCGACTTGCAATTATCTGGCCATTCCCACGGTGGTCAAGTCTATATCCCTGGTCTCAAACGACTGACACCGCCCCTATCGAAGCAATATCCCGCTGGTCAATACCAAGTTCAGGACATGATTCAATATACTAGTCGGGGGCTAGGGATGGTGACTCCCCGGGTGCGCTTTAACTGTCGTCCCGAAATCACGGTGATCACCTTGCGCTCTCCCCAAGGACAAGCGCAGCTAACAATCGATCCACCTGTCGGCTAAAAATAAAAAATATGGGATTTTTATCCAAATTGCTGGCTCGGTGGCCAAATTTAGAACGATGGAAGCGACGTGCTCTCAGCCTCACATTGGTTCTGATGCTAATTACTGGCATCTATGCTTTCAATATTGAACCAAACTGGTACGAAGTGCGGCAGGTGGCTTTAACTTTGCCCCATTTGCCAGCAGCGTTCGATCGATATCGAATTGTCCAGCTCACCGACATTCATGTAGACAATCGGATGAATCCGGCTCGGTTGCAAAGAATTGCCAAATTAGTAAACCAGCAACAGCCCAATTTAATCGTGATGACTGGGGATTACGTGACCAGAAGAGCCGAAAGATATCTCCCCAATTTGGGCTTGGGCTTGCAACAACTCCAGGCACCAGATGGGATATTGGCAGTATTGGGCAATCATGATTATTGGCGGAATCCCCAGCAAGTAACCAAAACATTGCAGAGCATTGGAGCACAAGTTTTAGCTAACCAACTAGTCACTATTCAACGCGGTCAGGCTCAATTGCAAATAGCGGGCTTAGATGATTTATCTTTCTGGAAAGCTGATTTAAAACCAATTTTGGCGCAAATGGGGACATCCCAAGGGGCAATTTTGTTAGCCCATGAACCGGATTCGGCGGATGCGAACGCCGCCACTGGTAAATTTGATTTGCAACTTTCTGGTCATGCCCATGGCGGTCAAATTAATTTACTGGGGCTACACTTTTTTCCTAGAAGGGGACGCATCTATCCGGTTGGTCTATATCAGGTTAAGGAAATGATTCAATACACTAGTCGGGGGATTGGAGCGGTGCCGCCGCGCGGTCGGCTAAATTGCCGCCCCGAAATTACGGTTTTGACCTTGCATTCTCCGCAGGCGCCAGTAGAGCGAAATTCTTCGCTGTAGGTGGATTGTCGCACTGTAACGATAACGTTACAATCAGTGCAGCGCAGTTTTGGGAAAGAAAGAAAATAATGTACTTAACCTGGCTAGATAGCAATTCTTGGCTAATTGAAATGGGTGGACAGCGGATCTTGCTCGATCCTTGGTTGGTGGGTTCGCTCACTTTTGGCAATCTGCCATGGCTATTTAAAGGCGACAAAAATACCGATCGGCCTTTGCCAGAAAATATTGATCTGATTTTGCTCTCCCAAGGTTTGCCCGATCACGCCCATATTCCGACGCTGGAAGTACTCGATCGATCAATCCCCGTCGTAGCGTCCCCCAATGCGGCCAAAATTGTCCAAAAAATGGGCTACACTCAAATTACAACCCTGGCTCATGGCCAAGACTGCACTGCCGGACAAGTCAAAATCCAAGCCGTCCCTGGTTCACTGGTCGGACCAAACCTGGTCGAAAATGGTTATTTGTTAACTGATCTAGTGCAACAAACCAAGCTTTACTACGAGCCGCACGGCTCCCACTCCCCTACGCTCCAAAATATGGCTCCGGTAGATGTGGTGATCACGCCGATTATTGACCTGAAAATTCCGCTACTCGGATCCGTGATTAAAGGCACCGCTAGTGCGGTGCAGGCAGCCGAATGGCTGAAGCCCCAAGTAATTTTGCCCACTGCTGCTGGTGGAGATATTAGTTTTGAGGGGCTACTGATGTCGGTGCTAAAAGCGGAGGGTGATGCGGAAACATTGCGATCGCTATTAACAGCCAAAAAACTAAACACCAAAGTTCTAGAACCAGCAGCTTGGCAACGGTTTGAAATAGAACTCGCCGTTCCAGTAGTTACTTAAGAGCATTGCTAATCAGCAACTCCCAAGCCCAATCTGGCAACAACCAGCGCAAAAAGATCAATAACTTAGCATCGTTGGGCGTAGCATAACGCCGTTTGGGATTACGGCTATTGACCGCCTGGGATACAGCCTTAGCCACCACTTCTGGTTTCGCAGAATTGTCGTAATGATTAAGGAGCCTGGCCATGGGTTGGATCTGGGCGCTGTAGACCGAACCTTGGCTAGTTTCTTGCAGAGTTTGAGCGGCAATCCCCGACCATTCACTTTTGATCGCACCAGGCTGAATCACCACTACCTTAATTCCAAAGGGTTTGGTCTCCACCCGTAAAGTATCCGATAGTACTTCGATCGCATGTTTGGTCGCGTGATACCAACCACCGATCGGCATCCAGATCCGGCCACCCATTGAACTGATATTGACAATCGTGCCCGATTTAGCCGATCGCATGGTGGGTAAAACTAATTGCGTGAGCCGAATGAGGCCAAAAACATTCACCTCAAACTGTCGTTTTGCCTCAGAAATAGGCACATCTTCGATCGCTCCGTAGGAACCATAACCCGCATTATTGACCAAGGCATCTAATCGCCCTTCGGCAGCTAACAATTTTTGGACAGCCTGTACCAGGCTATCTTCATCCGTCACATCTAGGGTCAAAACTTTAGCCCCTTCCGTCTGAATATCAGCCATTTTATCCAGGCGACGAGCTGCACCGTAAACAATCCAGCCATCCTTAAGCAACTGCCGAACGATCGCTTTCCCTATACCAGCAGAAGCCCCGGTGACTAGGGCAACTTTTCCGTGGATACCGTCAGACATCAGAGCCTCTTTAGTTTATTGATGATTTCTAGCATAAATGGCTACTGGAGCGATCGCTCAGAAATCTGTCGAAATGGGCAGATGTTTGAAAAGGTTTTCTAAAGTTCATCCGAACTATTGCTGAAAAAGTAGTCTTTAATACCCTAATATTGCAATTCACAAAAGTTCACATCATAGATATTACTTTTTCTTACTGCTAAAACTATTGCTTTGAATTATAAATAGATTAATCAGGAAAAAGTTTATACCTGCTTGTATAAATTCCTGGGCTTCATTCACTTACCAAAAGCTAAATAGGATAAATCCTTAGTAGATATAGGATTGTTTTTCAGACAATTTTATATCTTCAACCAAGGCAAATTTAGCTTGCCAATATATTTCTTCGAGTAATCTCAGAAAGTTTTTTAAATCGGATTATTAATTTCCCATATATTGATTTATCCATATAAAAATAACTGAGACTGAGTTCTTCAAAGAAATCACATAAGAAGATACTCAACAAGCAATTCTTGCCTCTCAAAGAGTATTCTTCTGATTCAATCTATCTACAAACATAAGGACATCTACATGATTATTTCAACATTCGAACTATTAGTTAAGCCCCAATTACCTAAAGACAACATATTGAATGGTATTCCAGGTGTGCCGACTGAACTAAAAAACAAGGTTAAACAGCTAAGACGTAATGCGATTCAGGGTTACTTTTTAACGTTATCTAACATCAGCGATAGTAACTTACTACTATCTTTAGTGTTTACGACTCAAAACAGTGCCCCCTTAGATAAAATTGTACCTATTTTAGATACTAGAGGATCAGATGATAAGCTAGGAACATTGGCACCAAATATCCCTCCTGGTGCCAATAAATTCAATTTTTCCACGCTAAATTTAGTTGCAGGTGATACTGCTTTATTTTTATTGCAACCTAACTTTTTCAAAGCTCCAGAACTATTAGTAGATACAAATTTTGAAGTGCGGGGTTATGTTGAAGTCTTTTTGGCATCGATGTCTCCTCGACCCCTAAATGCGGCGATTCAAGTAACTCCAGAACATCGTGGGACATTCTATAATTTTTCTGATAGTGATCCGAATACTCTTTCCCAGTTGGATCAATATGCTTACTCTCTGCCAGTTCAAAATGGTGGATTATTGCGCTTTCTTCCTGGCCTACCAGGCAGTGCTGGCGGCAGTTTTCCATTCCCCTAAGGACTGATCACTCAACAGTGATAATGGTTCCAACAAATCTATCACTATTATTTCATCTTTGGAATCAAAAAATATTCCAGAGTATTGATTTAATGCGGGTATAGATTCATAAATATTTGGAGTATTTTTCTGAAAGTAGACAATCTTTTACTTTCAGAAAAATATGATTCTTAGCATACCTACTGCAAAACAAAATGCAAAATTTGAATCTGGAAAAAGAATTTAGACTATCTCCACTTTCTTTTAGCTGGGTGGCACTCCATCCTAATCCTAAAGGTGTCGTACTTTTTATTGGAGGTATATTTTTTGGCAGCTTACCTCATATATTCTACAAACACCTTCTCAAGCAGATCTACTTAGATGGTTATACAGTAGTTGCCCTCCCTTTTCGATTTACCTTACGGCATTGGTCAGTTGCTGTGAGTTTGTTGCAAGAGCAAGAGAAACTAACGTCTCTCTTAGCACAAAGAGCTAAGGAGTTAAGTTACAATACCAATATTTATAGAGAGTCAAGCTGTTATCAATGGCTAGGCCATAGCTTAGGCTGCAAATACATTGCACTTTTAGAATTTTTGGCAGAATGGAATGAAAATTCTGAGCATGTTCGGAATCAAATCAAAAAAAATACCAAGAGGCCACAGGTTCAAATTCAACAAATTGAGCAAAGCTTACTAGATTTATCTATTTCTTTTAAAGATCAAAAATCTATATTAATGGCTCCTGAAATTAGTAATACTGAAGATGCTGTAAAAATCCCACTTTTACCATTGCTGCTAGATAACCTTGGTTTAGGAGTAATTCCCACCAAGCAGGAAACCTTTGACTTAATTAAACAAAGCAATTTATTTAATTTAACTAAAATGGTCTCTTTCAAAGATGATAAAATTGCTGGTAGCAAACTTGTCCCTGATAAAACAGTTGGGAAACTCCTTAAAATTTTAGCTTCTAAACTCTTACATCAAGAAGTCGAAGGGAAACATTTACGTCCATTAGGTTTAGAAATTGGCAGAAAAATTATTGGGCCAATTGCTTCACCTCCCCGGCAGCTGATACCGCTCTTATTCAATTTTCTCAAGTAGAGCAAGCTCAAAATTTAATAATTAAGTAAAAACTCTCGATCGATATCAATTTTGCCGAAATTGACGGCGCAGTTCTCGATACTTGAGCTGCAACAGATCAGCCGCCACAAAGATTTCTACCGTAGCTTCGCTGGGCAACTGCTGGGGATACTGAGCTTCCACGATCGGCTGATCCTGCTCAAAAATTTTGATGGTGCGTTTTCGGGCATCGCCATCTGCCCACTTGCCAGTGAAAAAACTGCGGAAGTTCATCCATTTACTAACAGTGGTGCGGGGACCCGTCGGCACATGTGCTGTCCAAATCACCAAAGTGCCAAAGGGTAAATTCACTTCCAAAAAAGTGAGATTGGGCAACACAAAACCAGTTCTGGTTTTAACTAAGGCTGGTTCTTTTTTGGCTAAAAATTTCCATAAACCTTTGGGTGGATTGGGTGCTAACAATACAGTGGCACTAGCCCCCATGGTTTGCATTTCAATTTCCAGGGGCGCAACTTCCGGCTGATCGGGATTGCCAAAAGCCCCGGCATGAACAAAGGGGGCATGGGCAAAATCCAAGCCATTATCCATTGCCCGCTCGTAGTTGACTTGCCAATGAAAATCGCCCTGGATCATCCGCATCTGATCATTCTGAATCTGGGGCAGTTCGGGCAGGGGAATAGTTTTAGCTTTTTGCGGGTCGCCTAAAAATAACCAGACCCAACCATTTTTTTCTTGTACCGGATAAGTCGTCACCACTGCCTGCCGAGGAATAGCCACTCCGATCGCATTGGCCGGAATCTTCACGCAACGGCCATCGCCTTGAAAATGCCAGCCGTGATAGGGGCAAACAATGCAGTTGTCTTGAATGGTGCCGTTGGCGAGAGCCGCACCCCGGTGGGGGCAAGTATTACTGACCGCGTACAGAATATTATTTATCCCGCGATAGATGGCGATTTGTCGATCGAATATGGTGATGAGTTGGGATCGATCGGTAATAGCGGCGCTAAATTCTACTGCGTACCAAAGATTCTCAAACATAGTTGCCCAAAGGTGCTGACACCATCAATTATATAAATAACGAGATGTAGCATTCTAAACACCCGATTGTGTATTAGACTGAATCGTTCAGTCTAGGTAGTGGAATACCATAGCGAAATGAACACTTCAGTAAAACTAATCTTCTTGTGCGGCAAAATGGCGGCTGGCAAGTCAACTCTTGCAAGAGATTTAGCCAATCAGGAAAATGCGGTGCTTCTAGTCCAAGACGAACTTCTTGATAAGCTATTTCCTGGCGAAATTATTGACATACCAGGATTTGTTAAGTACTCTTCCCGACTGAATAATGCTGTTACGTCTCATATTTGCTCTCTGCTAGCGAAAGGCATTTCTGTTGTGCTCGATTTTCCTGCCAATACGAAAGCACAGCGCGAATGGTTTCGGTTATTGTTTGAAGCAGCAAATACAGAACATGAGCTACATTTCGTAGACGCTTCGAATAACTTATGCAAACGTCAACTTAAGAACCGAAGTAAGGATCTCCCACCCGGAACGCCTTGGACAACAGATGCGGAGTTCGATGCGATCACGGCATATTTCCAACCTCCCTCCAATGAGGAAGGGTTCAACATCATCCATCACGAGCATTCCTAACTACTAGTTAGCCATCAGGATTAATACCTAGGGCACGCAATTGAGCAGTTAATCGATCGGCTCGTTGCTGTGCTTTCTCGGCCTTTTGCTGTGCTCGATCGGCACGTTGTTTTTCAGCATCAGCGATTTCTTCTGGGAATAGATATCGATCGCCACTCTAAATCAACTCGAACCAAGCCAAAATATCTTGTTCAACGCCATTACCCTAGCACAACAAAAGAACATAAAAGAAAGGAGAAGGCTGGGTCGCCTTCTCCTTCTTTAAATTAACTCATCACTCAAACGATACCCAGCCCAAAACTAACGAGAGTTTGGTTTGTGAACGATGAAGCTTAGAACTTGACACTGCTTGATGTTGTCGAAGCCAACAACCCGCACGTAGCAGCTGCTGTATTCGGAACGGCAAGAGCGGACTTCATTCAAAACTTCTGAAGTAGAAGTTGCATTGAACAAAGGTAACTTCCACAGAGTCCAGTAGTGTTGAGTAGGCTCAGAGTCTTCGCTGAATTCTACACCAGGAATATAGCCTTGATCCAAGATGTACTGAACCTGTCTCACGATCTGATCGTCAGACAAAGGAGGAAGATAAGAAAACGTCTCAAAGCGACGCATTTTAGGTAAAGTTTGCATATTGCCTGCTTTATTGAATCTTTAAAAGAGATAACTACAGAAATAGAATTGCTAACTCAAAGGCTAGCCTCGGACTCGTTCGGATGAGAAGGCAACTGCGATAGCTTTTCTAACTGCTGCCGACGATGTTCGGTGTTTTGATGAGCAATCCGATGACGTACCATTTCTGGCAATTCATCCAATACTTCTTCCGCAATGTGTTCGCGCACCGTCATGATGCGTAGGGCTAATTCTTGATTTACCGCCATCAAAGACTGTAAATACAATTCACCGTTTTGCAAAACACTTTGACCAGAGAAACCATTCAACCACTTGGCTAGTGGAGGATTGGTTTCGCTCAATTGATTCAAAACCGTTCGCATCGCTTGGTAGGTTAAATAACTAGTCAGCACGGCGGCTGAACTATTCGCAACTGCTTTGATATCCATCAATCTCTCAGTTTCAGATTGGGTCTAGTCTAAATCATTACTCTCATGTAAATCCTGCAACATCAACCACAATCTGACTAGGAGGATCTTAAATGGTATCCATTGCTTCAAATTCGAACTTGATTTCTTTCCAAAGGTCGAGAGCAACAGCCAATTCAGGAGACCATTTACCAGCTTCACGAAGAACGTCGCCGCCTTCACGCATCAGGTCACGACCTTCGTTCCGAGCCTGAATACAAGCTTCCAAGGCAACGCGGTTAGCCATCGCACCAGGAGCATTACCCCATGGGTGTCCAGCAGTACCACCACCAAACTGTAAGCAAGAGTCATCGCCGAAGATTTCCACCAAGGCTGGCATGTGCCAAACGTGGATACCACCAGAAGCAACTGGCATTACACCAGGCATGGAAGCCCAATCTTGAGTGAAGAAAATACCGCGTGAGCGATCTTCTTCGATGTAGTTTTC
>CAXTSX010000028.1:0-44258 GCA_964247085.1 uncultured bacterium | reverse complement strand
GACTTGGTTGAAGGCTGGCAGCTGGCTACCCAAACTTAGCGGGAAAAGTCAGATTTATCGATCTATCCTTATTCTCTCGAGCCAGCTCATCAAATCCGCTACCTGAGTAAAATTTAACAAAGCCTCACCCTCTAATCTAGCCTGCGCGATCTCAGAGGGGTAGATATCATCAATTTCCTGCATCGTTGTTCATGAAATTTTCCTCCTTAGACCAACGATTTAGCAACATAGCTCTCGATCGCAACGTATTATAGTTTCATTTTCGGTGCGATTTTTCAGCTTTCAGTTGATCGTTAAGCAATTTCTGTCCACAATTTGAGACTATCGGGCTCTCGCAATTTCCACAATTGATCGCTCCATCACCAGCAATACAATATATTTTCTTCACCTTGTTCGATCGAACAACTTCGCCTGATACAACTGCTGAGATCTACAATGGGGTAAGTCGCATTTGTATTCTTTGCCAGGAGATCGATCGATGGTAATAGCCGCACCAGAACCGAAAACTAAATTACCAGCCGCTGGCGAACAGCGCGTCGTACTGCGCGGTCTATCGTGGGAAGCATATCTTCAAATCCTTAACGCACTACCTGACTCTCGGCGTGTCCGCTTAACCTATGACGATGGAGTATTAGAGATTACAATGCCTTCCGAATTGCATGAGTTTTCGAGGAGTTTGATCGATCGCTTCATTGTGACGTTGATCGAAATAATGGGGCTACGCCTCAAAACCATGGGTTCCACCACCATGAACTATCCCCATCTTAAAAAAGGTGCCGAACCCGACAATGCTTACTACATTCAAAATCAGCCGCTGGTCAAAGGTCGCACAGTAGATTTCAGCCAAGATCCGCCGCCAGACTTAGTCGTAGAAGTAGATATTACCCATACCGATATTGCCAAAAATCAATTCTATGCCAGCTTAGGAATCCCCGAATTTTGGCGCTTTGATGGCCAGGTTTGGCGAATTTATCAGCTGAAAGAACAGGTTTATATAGAAGTAGAAAGTAGCCCGATCTTTCCCCAAGTCCCCAAAGAACGGCTGTATGCGTTTTTAGCAGAAGCTCAAGAAGATGAAATTGATGCCGTTAGATCACTCCGATCTTGGTGGCAACAGCAAAGTTAGGTCAATAAAAATAACCAACCAGAAATTTTATCATCCTGGCTGGTTTAGAAATGATCCCTAAATTATTAAACAGCCGCCGCCGCTGCTTCTTTCACCGCCAACATCTGAATATTCGTGAACTGAATATTCACCGCATCACTAGTTTCAGCATCAGCCATGGTGCGCTCATTCAAGATAAAGTAATCACCAACTTGGGTATATAAATCGGTAAACAGGGTTTTACCACCTTTAGCTTCACCCGTAGCTGGATCCGAATATACCGAATCATATTGGTGCGACAGATAACCCGCCCCAGTATCATGGCTGCTAGCAGTATGAATGGTGACGATCGTGCCATGAATTTTGCGGTGCACCATACAAACTTCGTTATTGCGCAGTTTGTATTTATCGCCACTGGCCTTGCCGCCCATCAGGATTTCCACAGCCCCTGTCCCATCAGTATCACCATACTCAAAGGTATTCTTGCTATGCGTTTCTTCAAAAGTGCGTCGTACCCGATGCACTGCGATTTCCCATAGCTGACCTTTTACCACATCACTGGCTTCTTTATTATCAATACCAGTAATGGCCGTACTGTAATCGGCATTAACCTGAGCCTGGCCATTGAATACCTCACCATTCTGAGTGAGCTGGACATCAGCACTGTAGCCAGGAAAGCTTTGATCCCAGGTGTAACGATTTTCGTAAGCGGCCTGAAATAATTCTTGGGCAGTTCTTTGCTCTGTCATAAAAATAAAGCCTTAATATTATTGCTTGTTATATTTTAAAGTTTTTCGCTAGATGTAACTGAGGCCTCTTAAATCTCCTGACACTTAGTCAATCAGAACATAGAGAAATAAGAAAATAGTAATTAGACTGGCCAAATTGTACCGCTAGGACATTAATCAATCTAAAATATATGTAGTTCTATAAATCACAACTTTTAGACGCCCCCGGTCTGCTATCAGTTAATACAGTCGATGTTGCACAAAATCTGGGCGAGTAATATTACAAAGCGGTTAAAAAAACGGCCAGTTTCCTCATGGAATATTGCTTTGCCTTGGATGCTAATCGTACCGTTTATTTTACAAGTCCTGATTATCGTAAGTTTAGTAGGTTATCTCTCCTATCAAAATGGAGAACGGACTGTCGCTGATCTCACTAATCAGCTTACCCACGAATTTGGTGAGCGGGTTGATGAAAAGTTAACTAGCTATCTGGCGACAGCTAAGCTAGCAAATCAACTCAATAGCAATGCAGTGGCCAGGGGCGACTTAAAATTGGATTTGGAACAATCTAATGTCCAACGAGAACAATATCTCTGGCAGCAGATGCAATTGTTTAATAATCTCACCTGGATTAGTTTGGGTGCAGAGAAAACTGGTGATAGCTTAGGAATTTGGCGACCGGGCGCTCATCAAGATTTACAGTCGTCGCTCTCTAATCAATCTACTGATCATTTTGGTAATTATTATGGCCTTGATCGACAAGGCAGACGTACTACCAAGCTGAAAATCGAAAAACCGGCCTTTGATGCTCGTACTCGTCCTTGGTACAAAGAGGCGATCGCTGCTAAAAAAGCGATTTGGACTAGTATTTATGCTGGTTTTACACCAGGAACTTTCTTTATCGCCGCGAGCCAGCCACTTTACCAGCAAGATGGTCAGTTAGTTGGGGTCAGTGCTACGGATATTTCGATCTTAGATATTCAAACATTTTTGGCTCAACATCCAGTTAGTACTACTGGTCAGACTTTTATAATTGAGAAATCGGGATTATTGGTGGCCAGTTCTAGCCAGGAACAAATCTTTACAGCGATCGCTGGTCAACAGCCCCAGCGGGTCAAAGCTGTAGAGAGTGAAACGCCTTTGATTAAAGCCACGACGCAAGCCTTGAAAGAACGTGTGGGCGACCTCCACAACATTCAACAGAGTAAAAAACTACACTTCAGCCCAGATCATCAGATGAAAAGTCATCAGATGCAAAATTTCCAGTTTGAATTGGATCACCAAAAACAATTTGTCCACGTATCTTCTTTGACCCAACAACCTGGCTTGGATTGGTTGGTGGTGATCGTAGTACCAGAAACAGATGTGATGGCCAAAATTCATGCTGGCACCCAATCGACGATCTGGTTGTGCTTGCTGGCTGTACTGGGCATCATTTTTTTGAATATCCTGATCAGTCGATGGTTGGCGCAACCTATTCGGGCACTCAGCCAAGCTATGCAGAAAATTGCTCAGGATAATTTTGATGATCAGGTTAAATCTTCTGGCATTAAGGAATTCTCGACCTTGGCGATTTCCTTTCGCTTAATGAGCCAGGAAATCCAGCAATCTAGAGCTAAGTTAAAAGAATACTCTCGATCGCTAGAGCAACAAGTAGACGATCGTACCCAAGCACTGCAGCAAGAAATTAAACAACGACAGACAGCGGAAGCATCATTGCAAATCGCCAATCAAGAATTACAGAATCTGGCTTATGTGGATGGGCTGACTCACATTGCCAACCGGCGACGGTTTGACGAACAGCTAGACCAAGAATGGCGCCGAATGAAACGAGAACAATTGCCCCTTTCTTTGATTTTGTGCGATGTCGATTACTTTAAGCAGTATAACGATACTTACGGACATCAGGTAGGAGATGATTGCCTTTGTCATATTGCCCGAGCTATTGTCGCTGCAGCTAGACGTTCTGCTGATTTAGTTGCTCGTTATGGGGGTGAAGAATTTGTGATGCTCTTGCCCAATACTCCATTAGCCGGAGCTAAACAGGTCGCCAGTAGCATTCAGTCCAATATCAAAAATTTGCAACTGCACCACCGCAATTCGGATGTTAGTAAGTATGTGACAGCTAGTTATGGGGTGGCTTGCATGATGCCCGATGACAATAATGAGCCTGGACAATTGTTGTTGCGAGTGGATAAGGCACTGTATTACGCCAAGCGATCGGGCCGCGATCGAATTGCTGATAGTTAATCAACATCCGGAAAAAATGGCGGAGCGTGTGGAGTGCAAAATGCGGGGCTGGAAAAAATGTGCGCTGCTTATGGTCGGGATGTAGCTGTGCTACCTCCATCAGAAGTCGGATCGATCATTGTAGCGGGTGGCTTCGATCTGCCTGTGCTATTCTTACAGACTCTGCTGATGCACGCTTGGTATGCCAAACGAGGAGCGAACTCGATTGCAGAGCCATCGAGTTCGAATGTTAAATGCTCCCCAAAGAAAATACAACCTATGCTCCTGCCCACATTTGCAGATTATAGAGCTGTTGAGGGGTCACCTTTGCCAACGTTGCCAACTCGTATTTGGTGGGTTATGGAGCACTAAGTTGAGCTGGTCTTGGTGAAAGATGGTGACCTGGATATTTTGACCAGGCTGATAATCTTCCGGCGGGAAGGGAATATCCCTCACCAACATTATTTAGAGTCACAGATTGGAATGAATCCTAATTGTTTTAGTTTATCAGGGTTGCTATCTGTACAAAGGAACTTGGCATAAGCCTCCGCTCCAACCTTACTCTTGTTATCTTGGTCTCGAAAAGTTAAATATATGATGTCGGTTAACTCCTTCGGATAAGATTCATTTTCAACGACCGCTAAATTTATTTCGTTTTTATTGTTTCGATCGCATAATACACCCGACTTCCAAGGCTTCTTGTAAATATCAACACTGGCGTTTTGTGACCCATTGTTAATTGGTAAAACTTTAGCCTGGCATTGATTTACGATGACTGTAGCCGAGCCAACAAAAAAACCACCCCGGTTTTCATCTTTGAATAACTCGCGCAAGCCGTCATTTGGTGTTTGCACTGGCCGATTCTGAGGATTACTGGATTGACAGTTATCTCCAATGGTTGGTACTACTCCATCAGCAGGTTTGTTAGTAAGAAATAAAACAATTGGTAGATCTTCACCGCCGAGCGTTTTCCAGTTAGTAATCTTGCCATTGCAAATATCACCGACATCTTGAACGCTTAAAGCCTTGTTAAAATTTAGCTTGGGATTAACTGCCACGGCTTTAATACTGCGAACCATCGGTGTTGATGTTAACCCCGTTCGATCTATTGGTAATCGAGATATTTGAGCAAAATCTACTTGCTTTTTTCTTAGCGATTCTAGGGCATGAGTTGTACTCATTGGTGGAGATTGATCAAGAGTCAGTAAAAAATTGGGGTATTTCATCCGCATGTTAGCACCGACAGAATTGAAAATGATTGCTCCTGTGGAGCTAGAGGCCATCGTAAATGAACCAGTTGGTGTAATTGCTGGCGCTAGTTGTGGCCGGAATTGATAGGCCATGATCCCTGCTATAGCTAAACCTAAAAAAGCGATCGGTGGTATCTTCATTGGACTCTCCAAAAATAACTTGTTATTTATTGGGAGCCATGATTGTAAAATATGCAGTTGTTTTTTCCAAAATGGTAAAGGAACCGGAAAAATAAGTGGTGCTTCTTGTCTAGCACCTAAAAGTACGGGCAAAGAAGTCGCACCTGGCGAAATATCTTCCCATTGCTGCAAGAATTCTCTGGCTTCGGTCATGGCTGTTTCTAAAGAATAGCCTTGGCGGAAAAATCCGATCAAAAATCTTTTTAAAAAGCTATGAGCAATTTCATCTAGTACTGGTCGCCGCATTGCTATGATGAATGGTAATCTTTTACCATTACCACGCAGATTATCTGAGAGTTTTCTAGCAAGTCCGATTCCTGAGCAACTATTCAAAACCAGTAGCTTTAAACCCCGATCCACAGAGCGGCTCAACGCATTACTAAGGCTATCGATCGATCTCCTCTCCACATCATTAATATCTATAAAACCATCTTGGCCATCTTTATTAATACTGCTGTGCCCTGAAAAAATAATAATGTCGTAAGAATTGTCCCATAGCAAATCATGTAATTCTTCAGCTGTTCGTTTGTTGGCAATAATTAGCTCAGCATTCTTTGGTATATATTCTTCAATTAGTTGTAAATCCTTCTCTATATTAATATTTTCGTTGCCACCTAAAATCAACAAAACATTTACTGGATCTGCCCAAGATTGGTGTTGGGGGTGCTTGCCGGGGCTGACAACTGTATTCACTTGTCGATGGCCATTTGCTAACATATTAATGAATGCTGAGCATTTTTCCCAGGGTAATTCTTGCAGACAATGATTTTTGGTTTCAAAGACTAATCTAATGGGAGTTGTGTTAGGTGAAATATTGATTTCTTTTAAGATATTAATATCAACCATCCTCAAACATTGCTCTAACCATTGATTTAATTGATAGATTAATTTAGAATTTACTGTTTTGTATTGATTTCTTTTCTCTAATTCTTCTTGGTCTGAGTAGTTGCCGAATTGCTCCTGAGTGCTTATTATTCTGCTACTTCCCCAATTAGAATATCTGCCCCAATCTTGATGTAGGTTATGGCATTGAGCTTGTAAATCTAGGATTGATGTAATGGGGGATGATTGTAGATCGCTAATGACTGATGGCTGGGCTACTCCATGATTATCAATCCGTGTGATTTCTAGCTGCACTGGTAATCCCCGATCGGGATCGCCATCAAACAACTTGACAATTATTAGAATAAGACTCATGAGCTACATTTTATAATTCGCTAAAAAATCAGTGATGATCATGGAAGCCATACGAGCATTTGAATTATCGAAACAAATAAATATTCAAAAATTGTCATAATTATAATCATATAAATATCTAAAAGAGTGACTTATTAGGATGTCTTTAGTATTTTAGGCACCGAAACAAGTCATTGATAGCCAAACTCTGGAGAAAATGGGGTAGAATTCGGTCAATGGGCATTGTAATCATATAGCTGTGCTGTTCCCAATATTATCAACACTTAATCCTGAGCGGCATTTTCTGGCTACGCTGACCGTCCGAAATGCTCAACCTTACCCCTGAACTTTATGTTCGATCGAATATCTTTTGCTACGAATGAACCGGTGCAGCCGATCGATCTGAACAAGATTCGGCCAGAAATTCGAGCTTTGCAAGCAGAGCTGGTAGCGTTGCGACGACAGCTACATCAATATCCCGAACTAGGCTTTCGGGAGCAAATGACCGCCGATTTGATTCAGAAAAAGCTCCAAGAATGGGGGATTCAACATCAAGCGGGTATTGCCAAAACTGGGATAGTGGCAATTTTGCAAGGCAAAAAGACCAGCTTTGATCTAAAAGGGTTAGCGATTCGAGCAGATATGGATGCCCTACCCATCCAAGAAGAAAATAATGTTGATTACAAGTCTCAGCACGATGGCGTGATGCACGCCTGTGGGCATGATGGCCACACGGCGATCGCTCTGATGACAGCCTACTACTTATCTAAGCATCGGAATACTTTTGCTGGTACGGTCAAAATCATTTTTCAACCGGCGGAAGAAGGCCCGGGCGGGGCGAAACCGATGGTGGCAGCGGGAGTACTGAAAAATCCTGATGTTGATGCGATCGTTGGTTTGCATCTCTGGAATAATCTGCCTTTGGGGACGATCGGCGTTCGTCCAGGACCGTTGATGGCCGCCGTTGAAAAGTTTGACCTGACCATTCAAGGACGCGGTGGTCATGGTGCGATGCCCCACCAAACGGTGGATGCTTTGCTGGTGGGGGCGCAGATTGTTACTGCTTTGCAGTCGATCGTCTCTCGCAATGTCGATCCGATCGATTCGGCGGTCATTACCATCGGAGAATTCAAATCGGGCACGGCTAGAAATGTGATTGCCGATACTGCCCAACTGCATGGCACTGTTCGCTACTTCAATCCCCAGCTAGAGGGATTTTTTCAACAGCGGATTGCAGCTGTGATCAAAGGGCTATGCGAAGCTTATGGGGCGACCTATCAGTTGGACTATACAGCGACCTATCCAGCCGTCATTAATGATCAGCGGGTCACAGAGTTGGTGAGATCGATAGCGATTGATTTGGTGGATACACCCTTGGGTGTTGTGCCGGAATGCCAAACGATGGGCGGCGAAGATATGTCCTTCTTTTTGCAGGAGGTGCCGGGATGTTACTTCTTCTTGGGTTCAGCTAATCCTGACCAAGACTTGGCCTATCCGCATCATCACCCCCGCTTTAATTTCGATGAAACAGCTTTGATGGTTGGGGTAGAAATGTTTTCCCGTTGTGTGGAAAAGTTTTGTAGTTAATGCAAACATCATGAATTGGTGGCGAGTCGCTTCACCACTGTAAAGCAGCATTATCTTTGCCTTGTTCTAATTGCCGCTTACTATCAGCCTCAAACCAAGCAATTACTGTGTCTGGTGTTAAGTCGGCTACCGGAACATCCTGATCGATCGCAATTTTTTGCAACAAACGCAGTGACGAAATCGTGATCCGAGTCAAAAACTTTTCGTGGGTAGAAAGCAAAGCTCGATCGACAGCGATGGCTTCTTCGGTCGTTAAAAACTGTTGACTGTCCATAGTATTTTTGTATTTATTCTATTACTCGTCTTCAGCATTGGGTAATTGCAAGCGCTGCGGGAATTCGACTAGTGGCAGCTCCACTAATTCTAACGCTGGTTCTAGTTGCTGCGGTATGACCACCGCTGGTGCGGCCAACGGCAACATCAAAGGTTTCTCGACCCAGTATTTACTGACTGGCAGGGTGGTTTCCAAATCGTCTAACGGTCGAGGAATCACCATGACAGCGCTCAGTTCCCCGATGCGCTCGGCTTCTTGCATCCCAGCTTCTACGGCGATCGCTACATCGGTAACTGCCCCCCTAATAACCACCGTACACAAGCCCTCGCCAATTTTTTCGTAGGCGGCCACTTGGATATCGGCGGCTTTCATCATAATGTCCGCCGCTCCTACCAATGCTGGAAAGCCCCTGGTTTCTAAAAGTCCGATCGCCTTACCTGCTAGCTTGTTAGAACCGTTTCCCTTAGTTAGCAACGCCAGAATACTGCCGATCGGCAGCACTAATTCCAGGTTGGGCAAAGGACGGGCAATAATCGTACTAGAAATTTCTTGACCAAATTTTTCGGCGGTATCAATGCCGACTTCGATCGCAATTTTTACATTGGCGATCGTGCCGCGCACCACTGCCGTACAATAACCTGCCCCAATTTTTTCGTAGCCCACCAGCGTCACGCCAGAAGACTTCAGCATCATATCTGCCACACCCACAATTGCCGGGAAGCTTTGAGTCGAAATCAGGCCGAGAGCCTGATCGGTAAAATCATCAGGAGAACGTTGTCGAGCGGCGGCCATTGCGAACCTCGAATGGAGTGCTGATCAGAAGTATATATTGTTGCGCTATTGGTCATAAATTGATATGGCACAAATCAATTCTAACTACTCCAAGTCTGGTTTTTCATTGCGCAAAGTAGCCAGAAGCCGCTCCAAACTCTTCTTGCCATATACAGGAGTACTCAGGGGTGTTACCAAGGCCAGCGATTCAGCTGCGATTGGTGTTGGAGTCACGGGCAGATCCACCGAATCTACTACTGGATCTGGTTTTGCTTCTACCGGTTTTATTTCTTCGGCTGCTGGTAATTTTTGCCCAGCATTAATCAAAGAATTAGGCGGTATGATGGCTCGGGCGGCAACGCTACTATTAATGACGCTGGTGGCTGGCCCAATACAAGCATAATCCCCCACCTGGCTGTTCCCAATCACCAGCGTGCCCATCCCCAGAATCACACCAGTGCCAATGACCAAAGTACCGTTGTGAGCGTGTAAAACACACCCCCAACCAATACAGGCCCCAGCTCCAATCACTAGTTGACTCCCGTCATCAGCGTGCAACATCACCCCCGTAGCCACATTTGCTGTTGGATGCACCATTACGTTCCCACTAACAGCAGTGGGTCGATCGTTCAAGGGCATAGATGGCAGCAAATTCATGAAGTTGGGGGGTGATGTGCTGACTTAGTTATTTGCCGGGACGGTAGATAACTTGTTCAGCAACCCGTTTTTTAGCTTTTTTGTCTACGCCAATCACTCGGATGTATGACTTACTATGTTGACCAATCATGCCTTCTAATGACCGGACTACCGCTGCGGCACTGTTGCCAGTGATAGTTCCACCGGTTTCCCAAGAACTGGTTTTATAACGTCGCTCATTAGCAAGTTCAGTTGTAATTAAACAACCCTGAGCCACCAGTCTAGAAATCAACTCCACTGCATCGATCGGCAACACCGAGCTGCTGGCACTAGCACCACCACCATAGCTGCTAGTCTTATTGGTAGCACCGTAGCTACCAGTATTACTGCTAGGAATATTGGCATTTAGAGGTTGTCCGGGACGATGCACAATCTTTTCGGCTACCCGGCGCTTAGCATGAGGATCGACTCCAATTACTCGCACGTAATTATTGGGATTGTTGGTGATACAGTCCGAAATCGCTGCTAAAATAGCACCTTCGCTTTGAGCTTCAATCCGGCCACAGCTATTCCAAGAACTAGTCTGAAAGTGACGCTTGTCAGCCATTTCGACTGCTATCTGGCAGCCCTGATTAATCAACTGCCGAACAGTGGTTACTAAGTCGCTACCAACAGCAGCGGCGTTGCTGGAGCCGCCGTTGCTGGCGGCTGGTGCAAAAGAAGTGCTCACACTGCGTACTTCCGACTGACCCGGCTTGTCCTGAGGTCTTTGGATAATAGTTTCTAGCACCCGACGTTTAGCTTGAGTATCAATACCAATGAGACGAACATATTCGCCACTGTGTTCTTGTAGACAAGATTCTAGGTTATTTAGAACTTCGTTTTCTTGATTGGAGTTAAAGGGAGCGCAATTTTCCCAAGAGCTAGTTTGAAAACGACGGACATTGGCATGTTCGGTACCAACACGGTAGCCCTGTGATAAGAGACGACGAACGCTGCTTACTACTTCAGGATGGAGCTTTACATTACTGTTATACATGGTTGTAATAGGTGTAGATGAGGAATTAGAGGAATTATTAATATCAGCCGTGTGATTGGCCACATGCAGCGCACTCATTTCTTGGCGCAGGGGCACGATGCAATCTTCATCACTAGCACAGAGGTACCCAGAAGCTAATGCTTCATTAATACCGATAATATGGGATGTAAACTCTAGATCGGCGGCCTGAACATCTGGTAGCCGATCGGCTTGCTGTTGGGTGGTAATAATTGCTCCAGACGGCACATACTTGCCGGGTGGAATTTTCACATCCTGAATCAGGGCGTGCAGCATCACCACACAACCATCACCCACATGGGCATTAAAAACAGTCGATCGAAAACCAATAAAGCAATTACTACCCACATAAGCCGGACCGTGGATCAGCGCCATGTGAGTAATAGAAGTGTCATTCCCAATCCAAACAGAATAGGGGGAATTATCGTCGCCGACTACTCGCCCTTCTTCCAGACCATGAATCACTACTCCATCTTGAATATTGCTGCTTTCGCCGATGAAAAAAGGATTCCCCTCATCTGCCCGAATCGATGTGCCTGGAGCGACCATGACATTCGCACCAATATGCACATCGCCAATCACCTGGGAAAAGGCGTGAACGTAAGCAGTAGGGTGAATTCTTGGTTCGGCCAGACTTTTCGACCACGGTGTAGGAGGAGAAGCACTACTCCGACTCCGAACTACCATAATTTTTACATCTCCTTGGACTAGCTTTTAGCTAGCCACCATCTTTTTTGCTATACAGGGAGCGGTTATTCAGATTGACCGTATCGATAATGGCCACCACCGCTGCATCTAAAGCACGGTTCTCGTTACCAGAAACTTTCCTAGCCCCGCTACCTATGCTAATCAGCACCCACTCGCCTACACCAGCACCAACCAGATCGGCGGCTACTTCGTATTCAGGGAGAGGCTGACCTTCCTCATTCAGATATTGAACGAGAAGCAGCTTGACTCCTTGTAAACTGGGTTCTTTTTGAGTGCTGACAACCGTGCCTAATGCTCTAGCGATTTTCATTTAGCGGCCGCGCGTGCCACTTAAGCTTTCACGGAAGACCTCTACCGCTTCGGTATAACGGATGGGCAGTACGAATTCTAGGTTTTCGTGAGGACGAGCAATAATGTGCGTGGACAATACTTGGCCACCATTTACCCGCTTGACACTCTCTACACCAGCAGCAACAGAGGCTTGTACTTCCGAAACGTCGCCACGCACAATTACAGTTACACGACCACTACCAATTTTTTCGTAGCCAACCAAGGTAACACGAGCAGCTTTCACCATCGAGTCGGCTGCTTCTACAACTGCGGGAAACCCCAGGGTTTCGATCATTCCAACTGCAATAGACATAAATAATTGCTCCAGATTTTATTTAATTTGAGATACTGATGAAAAATCTCCGCAGAGATTACATACGGAACTGTTCAACTGATTCGGTGTAACGAATGGGTAGAACGAATTCCAAGTTTTCGTGAGGACGAGCAATAATGTGAGTAGACAGTACTTCACCACCATTGACGCGCTTGATGTTCTCAACACCAGCAGCAACGGAGGCTTGTACTTCCGAAACGTCACCGCGCACAATTACAGTCACGCGACCGCTACCGATTTTTTCGTAGCCAACCAAGGTAACACGAGCAGCTTTCACCATCGCGTCAGCGGCTTCAACGACTGCGGGAAACCCTTTGGTTTCAATCATTCCAACTGCAATTGACATAAGAGAAATTCTCCGAAATTAATTAGCTAGCTATTTTTTTAAATAAACGAATTTTTAATCACCGCTGAGACTCTTTCAGACGAGGGATAGCTGTACTTTTCCTGCTCGCAAGAAAAGCTTCAACATTCTGCCAGGGTCAGATTAAGACTTCGGATGATAAAACGTCAAACTCAACAATACAATTTAGGTGTTGCGTTTGGCAATATAATATACAATTATTGTTTTTAATTCTAGTCATCAGAGATCTTAATCAATTGCTGTCTTAGCCATGATGCATCGGTATTGGGGCGAATGATAGGTTGACTTAAGAGAGCTGATAAGGATATTAGTTACACTGTTGAAGATTTCGGGACATTATACTTTTCCTCTCTGGACACCTATCTGAAGGGTTGGCTGGTGAGGTTTGAAAATCATTTTTTAAAATAATAATCGGGCATGATTTATGGATCAGTTCTTGCTAGACACCGGTTGGTTGATACCCTGCTATGGTCTGCTGGGGGCTATTCTCACCCTCCCGTGGGTGACCAGGTTAGTCCGGCGGACTGGCCCTAGACCAGCAGCATATTTGAATATTTTGATGACGGTGCTGGCTTTTATTCATGGTACAGCCCTGTTTCGATCGGTCTGGAACCAAGCACCGCATCATGTGATTTTAAATTGGCTATCGGTGGCTGGTTTGGATTTGAATCTTACTTTTGAGCTATCGGCGGTGAGTGTTGGTGCGATGGAGTCGGTGACTGGCCTGAGTCTCATTGCTCAGTTTTTTGCCTTGGGCTATATGGAAAAAGACTGGGCCTTAGCCAGATTTTTCGCTTTGGTGGGATTTTTTGAGGGAGCGATGAGCGCGGTGGCCATCAGTGATTCATTACTGGTGAGTTATGGTTTACTAGAATTACTGACCTTGTCTACCTACCTGCTGGTGGGTTTTTGGTATGCGCAGCCACTGGTGGTGAAGGCGGCGCGAGATGCTTTCTTGACCAAGCGGGCGGGGGATATTGTCTTATTTGCTGGGGTCATTGCCCTATCCAGTATTGCCGGTAGTCTCGATTTTGATGATTTATATAATTGGAGTGATGCTACTGATGCCTCGCCTCTGACAGTGACCTTGATTGGCCTGGCCTTGATTGCAGGCCCGATCGGCAAGTGCGCTCAGTTTCCCTTGCACCTGTGGCTAGATGAAGCGATGGAGGGTCCCAGTCCGGCTTCGATTCTTCGTAATTCGGTGGTGGTGACCGGCGGAGCCTATATTCTAATTAAGGTACATCCAATTTTGTATCTGTCGCCAGTGGTGACGACCACCATGATCGTGATTGGTACAGTTACTGCTTTGGGGGCGACCTTGGTGTCGATCGCCCAAATTGATATTAAGCGTTCTATTTCTTATTCCACCAGTGCCTACTTGGGTTTGGTGTTTATTGCGATCGGAGCCAAGTGGATTAGTTTTGCGCTGCTGTTATTGTTTGCTCATGCCATTGCCAAGGCGCTGATTTTTATGAGTGTGGGCTGTGTGATTTTGACCACCAACAACCAGGACTTGACAGAATATGGTGGTTTGGCCAAAAGTATGCCCGCCACAACCATCGCTTATATCGTAGGTACCCTCGCCATGATCGGGATCTTTCCCTTTGGTGGTTTTTGGGCTTTCCAAGAGGGTCTGGAAGATTTGCGGATTTATCCTTGGTTAATTGCAGTGTTGCTGATCGTCAATTGCTTGACGGCTTTTAACCTGACTCGCGTGTTTGGGTTGATATTTTTAGGTGAAAATCAGCCGAAGACCCGGCGGGCTCCAGAAGTGCCCTGGCCGTTGGCGGTGCCGATGGTATTTTTAACCATCTTTACCTTGTTGGTGCCAGCAGCCATGCTTAACCTGTCGCTCTTGCCCGATTTAGATGATATTAGCCTGTGGGAATATGCCTCCATTAGCTTGTCTAGTATTTTGGGATTAACCGCCGGCTGGTGGTGCTATTGCCGGGCAGCAGTGGTGATCGATCGCACTCCCCTCAAATTTCCCGTACGTTGGATTCAAGAGCTGTTGACCTACGATTTTTATGTGGAGAAGTTCTACGATGTGACAGTGGTCTGGACGATTTCCCAAATGTCGCAGTTGGTGGCTTGGTTCGATCGATACATTGTCGATGGCCTAGTAAACTCGGTGGGTTTTGCCACAATTTTCAGCAGTGAAGGGTTGAAATATGGTACGTCTGGCCAACTGCAAAGCTATTTTTTGACAATCGCCATTGGTGTTGGCTTACTAGGAGCGACGATCGCGGCGTTGTTTTGGTCGTTTTAGTGATGGAGGTATGATTGATGCTTAGTATTTTGTTGATAGCACCCCTACTGGGTGCAGCGCTAGCGGCTTGGTGGCCGGGGAACACTCGCTTGATCGCTTCCTGGGTGGCGGCAGCAGTGATTGGCTGGACAGTTTTTTTATTATTCCAGTTCAATCTTGGCAATCCGCAGATGCAGTTTGTGGAAAACTACACCTGGATTGATTCTCTAGGCTTATCCTATAGTTTGGGACTAGATGGCCTGTCTTTGCCCTTGGTCGCGATGAATAGTTTGTTGACCTGGGTGGCGATCTATAGCAGTGAAGAAAAGATCGATCGACCGCGTCTTTACTACAGCCTCATTTTGTTATTGAATGCGGCAGTGACCGGCGTTTTTCTGGCTCAGGATCTATTACTATTTTTCATCTCCTATGAGCTGGAGTTGATTCCCCTATATTTATTGATTGCCATTTGGGGCGGTCAGCGTCGTGCCTATGCCGCCACCAAATTTTTAATTTATACCGCTTTTTCGGGAGCTTTATTGTTGGCTGCTTTTATCGGTCTAGCCTGGTTTGGGGGGAGCAGTAGCTTTGCCTATAATCCGTCTCTGGCTCAAGCTTTACCCCTCACTCAGCAGTTTTTGATATTGGGTGCTCTGTTGCTGGGTTTTGGCATCAAAATGCCGTTATTTCCTTTCCATACTTGGTTGCCGGATGCCCATGTGGAAGCCTCCACCCCTATTTCAGTGTTGTTGGCAGGAGTATTGCTGAAACTAGCCACCTACGGTATTTTGCGCTTTTGTGTGGGCTTATTTCCGGAGGCTTGGACGATCATCGCTCCCTGGTTGTCAATCTGGGCAATTGTCAGTGTTTTGTATGGAGCACTGATGGCGATCGCTCAAAAAGATATGAAAAAAATGGTGGCCTATAGTTCGGTCAGTCATATGGGCTACATTTTGCTAGCCGCATCGGCTAATACGGCTTTGAGTCTATCGGCAGCCATGATTCAGATGGTCAGCCACGGCCTGATTTCGGCAACGCTATTTTTGCTGGTAGGAGTGGTTTATAAAAAAACCAAGACTCGCGATATTGATGTTCTATCTGGCCTGCTGAATCCCGAACGGGGAATGCCGGTGATTGGTAGCCTGATGGTATTGGCGGTGATGGGCAGTGCCGGAATACCCGGAATGGTGGGCTTTGTGGCGGAGTTTTTGATCTTCCGGAGTAGTTTCCCGGTTTTCCCGGTTCAAACCTTGCTGTGTATGATTGGTACGGGCTTAACAGCGGTTTATTATCTGTTGTTAATCAACAAGGCCTTCTTTGGTCGGCTATCTACGCCTGTGCAAAATCTAGATGCTGTTACTTGGCGCGAACGTTATCCAGCCATGATTTTAACCGCCTCGATCGTCATTTTCGGGCTGCAACCGGGTTGGATTACCCGCTGGAGCGAACCCACCATTGCCGCTAATATTCAGCCTTCTGCTTTAATTTCTACTATTAATTCTGCTAAATCTGCTTTGCAACCATGACTGTAACCTCACCCAACTCTTGCCATCGTCTGGCTCCCTTTATCGATCGCTTCTACAGTGGTCAATCGCTGTTGACCGATAACCCACAAAATGTCCAGGAAGTAGTCGGTATTTTGGATAGCTACGGCCAAGTCTTAGATGCCTACCAAAAAAATTTGCTGCATATCTCCGATCAAGAGTTTCTGAATATTTTTCCTTTCTTTAAATATTTTAACGATGGGGTCTCCATTAACCAGCTGATTAGGCATGGCTGGCACGATCGGATCAATTATGAATACGCCGAATATTGCATGAAGGTAATGCTCTGGCATGGAGGTGGCAAATTAGAAGAATACATTGAATCCCCTGATTTTCGGCAGCTAATTGAGCCGGTGATTCAAGCCCAACTCAAAGGCCATCCCCTCATGCAACTGGTGCATCGATTCTTCCCCGAGTTTGTGCCCGAGCAAATCCGTCAAATGGTCTACTACAACGCTCTAGGACAATTTTGGCAAGTAATGGCCGAGATTTTTCTGACCCTGGCCAGCGCCTATGAGCAAGGAAAAGTCCAGACCATTCCGGACGTAGTGGATTGGATCAAAGCGGGTTTAGTCGCAGCGGCTGGTAATCCCATTCATTACAGCGTCCAAATTAATGGTCAGAGCTATGATATTCTACCGCCCTCTGCGGGCCTCACTTTCTTGATGGATGTAGCGGTTCCCTATGTAGAAGCGGTCTTCTTTCGAGGCACACCCTTCTTTGGGACGGTTTCTTACAATGCTCAAGCTCACCAAATTCCGGTAGCCCAAGATGAATTTAACTACGGCGCTTTATATGCCGATCCGCTGCCCATTGGGGGCTCGGGAATACCACCGACGTTATTAATGCAAGATATGCGTCACTATCTGCCATCCTATCTGCACAAAATTTATCAAAATACTAAGCGTCAAGAAGATGATTTACTGGTCAAAATCTGTCAAAGCTTCCAAAAGTCCATGTATTGCGTGACCAGTGCTGCTATTTTGGGTTTGGCTCCTCATGCCTTGGATAGCCAAGATCCGCAAGAACAAGCGGCCAATCTGGCCTATTTTGAGGGCTGGATGGATCGGTTTTTAACTTCTCAGTTACTTAATGTTCAGGGATGAAAGACTGTTGGGGTTTGCTGTTGACTAGTATGTTGTAGTCTATTTGTCACATCCGAACTGGACATAGTCAGTATTTCTTCGGTAATATCTTATGAGAGTGCTCCAAACTCACCCTCTTAAATATTTAAATGAGTTAATCGATCGCCTTTGTTTACAAAAAAAGGCGAGGTTTACCTACTAACTAAAGTTAATAAAATTTGTCTTACATCTCACAATTGAGGTTCAATATCATGTTTAAAGTAATCCAGTCTTCAGCGATATTATTCAGTACGGCTTTACTTTTATCTCATTCTCAGTCCGCGATCGCCGCTCCAGATAATGCTGGTCTTAGTGCAGTGGAATCTTTAGATGAGCCGGAAGCTGTTACCACTGCAGCTAATCCAGCTGCTGCTGAGGATTTCTACAATCGAGGTAATACAGCTTACGAAGCTGGTGATAAGCAAGCGGCGATCGAACATTACAGTCAAGCCCTTAAAATCAACTCTAAACATGCTAACGCCCATAACAACCGGGCTAATGCCAAGTTATCTTTAGATGATAAGAGCGGTGCTTTAGAAGACTACAGTCAGGCTATTGCTATTGATCCGAGTAATGCTGTTACTTACAGTAACCGTGCCAATGTTAGTTATGCTTTAGGTGATAAAGCCGGGGCGATCAAGGACTACGGCAAGGTGATCGATCTCAGCCCTCAGAATGCCGGTGCTTACTATAATCGGGCTCATGCTAAGTCTGCCTTAGGCGACCATCAAGGAGCCGTAAACGACTATAGCCAAGCTCTGACGATTGATCCAAAGAATGCCAACGCTTTCTATAACCGGGGCAATGCTAAATTGGCGCTCAAAGATTACCCCGGATCGATCGAGGATTACGGCCAGTCAATTGCAGTCAATCCCCAGAATGCGAATGCCTTTTATAATCGCGGTGTTGCCAAGTCAGCAGCAGGGGATAAAGACGGCGCAATTGCCGACTACAACCAAGCCCTTACGATTAATCCGAATGCCGTGAGAGCCTATTCTGAGCGGGGAGATGTGAAGTTGTCCTTGGGTGACAAGGGCGGTGCGATCGCCGATTACGAAAAGGCGGCTAAGTTCTATCAGGAAAAAGGTCAAGAGCCTAAATATCAGCAGGCTATGCAGCGGATTCAGGAATTGAAGAGTCAGCCAGAGACTGATAAGACATTGAAGTCTAGCAGTTTTTAATGTTTTTGTTCGTTGTCTGGTGATATAAAGAAAGCCAAAAAGGTCTGGAGCTATTAACTCCAGACCTTTTCTGTGTTTGATTCTATTTAGTCATCATCAGTCGATCGACTCAAAGAAGCCTTGTTAAAAGCCTGAAAAGTGAAATTAGGGTATTGCTCCGCAGCAGTGCAGATTTCATCAAAGATCGGCTGATTATCCAGACCAGTAATTACAGCCCAAACCTTAGCCCGAGTCAGCGCCACAAAAGCCTCGTTTCTTTTTTGCAACTCTGTCTCATTCTTCCACACTGGCTGAGTAGCCAAATGAAACCTCGTCGCATACACCTTCCAAGCCTCATTCCCCTTGGCACGATGAATACCCGCGATCGTCACACAACCAGGCTGCTTAAAAATATTTGGATCATCTTTCCCAGCAAGACAAGATAGAATCCCAGCCTTAGATAACGCCGTCTGTAAATCAATAAAGTATTCCTTTTCTTGCTTGCCATGAATTGCTGTGATCATAATATCGTTTGGATCAAGCCCCTGCTTTAGATCATTACTGACCTGCCCAGCAATCCAATCAATTTCCGCTGCTTCAGTTGCAAAAGTTTGGTGCGTTAAAATATCCCCCACTGACTCCTTTTGAGAGAAATTTCTTTGGTTGATTGGATGTACACTCGTGGCCGCACCCCTCGTAATAGTCACACTCTTTTTTGCTGCCACGCTAGCAGCGCTAAAGTCCCCAGATTTTACTATATATCCCAAATCCTCCCAGTTTTTTTTAGTGCTGACCCCCTGTAACACCCCATCACTACGGAATAGACCCATATTGATGGCATGAGCAGTCATCAGCAGCAGCCGATTAGTCCGATAACATTTATTCATCCGGTAACTCTTCAAGAACCCGCCTTCATAAGCCCCACTCAAGTCTAAAATAGCGCTGCCATCCTCTTTTTCACCAAACAAAGTCTTGGCATCAGGAATAATCAAAGACCCAATTCCTTGGGCTTCGTCGTATGCCCAGTAAAGTCTTTTTGGCTTCTTCAACGCCCGTTGAGCCAAACGATAAAAAACACTGGGTAAATCTTGCCCTTCATCAATCAAAATCGCATCATAGATTTCTGGAATATCTGCTGTGTTTAGTTTTTCACAAGCATAGGTAAAACACTCACTAGGGCTAGCCTGGCCAATTTTGGCCTTAATATCATCTACCGACAGCGATCGATGAGCCGACTTCATCGCTAAATCTCGATAGAACCCTTGCTGATCCTTGGCACCCCAGCTATGTAAGACATTGATTTTTGTCCAATCTGGCTCTTCTCCATTAGTCATTTCTCGATAATAATTGCCGATCATCTCTATTACTGGCCCATAAAGCGATCGAGTAAAGAAGACAAACGCAATATTCCAATCAGGATGTTTAGCATGAATTTTGGCTGCTCTTTTGGCCAAAAGTACTGTTTTGCCTGTCCCCGCTAGCCCCCGCAACCGCTGTGGTCCACTGGGGATCGAGAACGCCACTTCTTGCTGAGTTTCATCCAGCGTTTTGATTTGGGCATCGATCGCATTGATCACCCGTAGTGGGTTAATTGCTGGAGTACCAGTGGGAATCGATCGAGGCGTAGTTGTTGGTAAAGAACCACCCAAAAGCGCTTTAACCAATTCCCATTCTGCATCACTCAACACTTTTTGCCGATCTTTGGCAGCATTACTAATGCCTTGCTTGAGTGCTACGGGGGTCAAATCCTCATAAACCCACACCACCCCCTGACTAGAAGCCAAGCTATCAAAGCCTCGGGACTGCCAGTCGCTTCTTTTTACATCTGGCAAGGCCACTCGAAAGCTTGTCCAGACTAAATCTCGAATTTCTCGGCATTGCTCCAATTTACCCTTAACAGCAAACATCCCATCCTCAGCCTGCATGACCGGGGTAGATGTTTCCTCGTACCAATCATTCATTTGCCATTCATGGCCTTGAATGGTTTGAATATTTCCAATTTGGCATCCTTTCACCTCAAATACCCATAATCCGTATTGCCGGTGTAAAAGTAAAATATCTGGCTCACGCATTAGGTTGCCAGTTTTTTTGAATACTGGAAAGCGGTAATAGGCTACGCCCTCATCGTCTTTAAAAGCTTCCTTGAGCCAATCCCATAGCTTGTGCTGGCTATTGTTTTGGTCAAAAGGTTCATGAGGATGAAAAGTCATACCTGTCTGGGGAGCTACTGGCTCATCAATCAATTCGACGCTTTCTACCACCAGATCGAGAGGTAACCGATCGCTAGCTTCATCAAAATGTCTTAGCTTTGACCATAATTGATGGGCTCCAACAACGTACAACCGAAATTTAGCCCGAGTCGCCGCCACATTTAAAATATTCGGTTTATTTGATGCCCAGTCCAACGCCCCCAATCTATCCCCATCAGCACCCAACACAAAGATGACGGTATCAGCCTCTTTACCCTGAAAAGTATGTACGGTGCCGACAGATTTATCGATCCAACCAGCCACATCACTATTAGCTAGTCCGATCGCCCACTGAGATGATTTTTGCTTGAGCAATTCCTTTAGCTTAAAGCTCACCATCTTGAAGGGCGAAATCAGATAGAGATTCGGCAGGGATTTTTCAATGCTCACTAATTCAGTTAGCATTTCCACTACTTTGTCACCTTGGGCCTCTACCCAATGCTTCCCCTGACATCTACCATCGATATCAATCCAACAACTATCTCCCAGCGGAAATTGTTGATCTTGGTGCGGTGCCCGAGTGGCCACTACCATTTTGTCTTCGTAAGCAATTTTGTTAGAAATTGTCGCCATTGGTTCGATACAGCGACGATGCACCCATAACGGGCAGCCAATCCATTGTGATTCGTTATCTACTTCGATTTCTGTACCCAAGGGGTTCGACCTATCACAAAGAGTTTGGATTGATGCTTTGCTAGGACTCCAATGATCTTCAATCTCAAAATAATTTTGTAAGTCTTTAACCAAAGCTTTATCCAGGGTAAAGACTGGCTCAATCTGTAGCGGATCACCAACCACTAGTGCCCGTTGAGTTCTTTGCAGGGCACCCACCGCTGCTTGAGGAATACCCTGACCAGCCTCATCAATCAATAACCAGCCTAGGGCGGCAGTAGGTAAGCGACCAAAAAGTCGTTTGTTGGAAGCAAAAGTGGTAGAAACGATCGGCACTACCAAGAAAAATGTCTGCCACAGATGCAGGATTTGCTCTTCTGTAAGATTTTTTTGATCCCCTTTTACCAAAGTCACCCAGCGGTCTAGATTACGCTTGAACGGTGTAGCAGCCTGTTTGATGAACTGCTCATGGATATTTAAGGCGGCTAAAAATAGTTCAGTGCGAGCCTGATTGAGTTCTCGCTCTACCCAAGGTGCCGACAACTGGAGTTCATCATTCGATCGATTCCACCAATCGCGATCGGCAAAGGCATCACCAAGACTAGCTTTAGCTGCCATCAACTGGGGCGAAACCGATTTGAAGTCTTGAAGTTTTTGATACCAAACCTCCCGTTGATAGACGAGACGTTGCACCACTTGCTGACAGCGAGAAAATTTTTGTTGAGCATCATGCCACTGCTGAGGATCGGTTTTGCCTTTGAGAGCAGCTTTAATGGAGCCATCTTTATCCCACCAAAAGCCTTGGCAAAAGTCGTTACAGTTTGATTTTCTGCCTAAAACTGCGGCAATTAAACCCCAAGTTACTGCGGTGGGAGTTGCTTCTGAAGCATCTTGAGAAGTATTGGACTGGGCTTTAGAACTAGAGGAATTTTTAGATCGCTTGTTTTCCACATAGGCTTTCACGCTTTCCGACACCGTTCTAAAATAGGTGGCTCGATCTTGATATTGAGTATCGATCGCTTCGATGGCTGGTAATTCGGCAGTGACATTCTCGATCGCGGCATTGTTAGAAGAAGCCACTACAATTTCAAAGCCAGTGAGAGAATGATCGGGACAATAGAATTCATCTTGCTTACTGAAAGCCGCTGCTGGGTTATCGTACTCCACCATTTTTGCGGCTCGTTGCACTACCAAGTCAGCAACTAGATCCCGCAACAGCGTGGTTTTCCCTGTTCCTGGCGGACCATTTACCGAAAAAATACCGCCGTTGTCACCAAGCTGTTCGACTGACAAATTCACAGCTAATTGCTGCATTAAAGACAAGTTATAGTCTGGGTTAGCCGCCCATCGTCCTTGAGTCAAATGTTGCGGAGACAGCCAATGCTGAAGGAAAGAAACATCTTCAACATTTTTACGGTTAGGACTAGTACTTTTGGTCAGATACTGCTCCAGAGCTGGACTGGCGTTACCATCTTTGATTGCAGTAGCAGCCGTGGCTAAATCATCTAAGTAAAAGCTGTTAATAATATCGGATGCCCCATCATCGGTTTTACCATTGGCATCTTTGATGACATAATATCCCAAATCGCTTAGTCCTTCCGGCTGCCAAAGATCTTCTGTGATGAGATTTAGTAGTGCTTGCAGATCAGCTACAGTAAATTTGTGCTCAGAAGCGTTATGGGCTGCTGCTTTATCTGAAAATTTTTCCTGCAAATCAGTGACGTGATTATTAAAATCTTCAGTCCAGGTATCGATGCTGATTTTTCTTTTCCCTGCCAATATTTCACCAATTTGCTTCAGTGCCCAAGGTGCAGCCGCACACTGTAATGATTCCTCAATTAATAACCCATCTGTATTAATTTTGATTGAAGCGTAGCAGCTATCACTAGATTTTGGTGTTCCTAAATCTTCAAATCCAATTTTCTCCTGTGTAGGAAGTGATTTAATATAACTGGTTACTGATGCAGAGGGGAAAACTCCTAAATAGACTTGATATTCATGCTCACTTGGCTTCTCGATAGTAGGGCTGGAAAGTCTAAATTCTTGAGTTAAAACATCTGGATTTAGCCAGGGTAAATTATGATCCTGCTGAGTGGTCGGTATTTTTGCTTTGTAATGTTCGTTCCCGATCGCACCTTTCAAATCAAACAGGTTTAGTTGCTCTAACATGTACCAAAATTGCGGAACTTCTGCCTGATTGTTTCTTGGGCTCATAAGATTTTGAAGTAAATGTGAAACATTTCGATTACGGTAAATCTTAATGTATGCAGTGAGTATCAGCAACCTTGATAATATTTGGCTCGTCTAAAACAGCCCCAGAAGTAATTTACTTTTGGGGCTGTTTCTATGTGTAAATTAGATCACTAAATATCCAAATCAGCCATGTTTAACTTAGAACCATAGGTTTCAATAAACTCCCGGCGGGGTGCGACCCGATCGCCCATCAAAATTGTAAAGATCCGATCGGCCTCAGCGGCATCTTGAATCTCAATCCGTTTGAGCGTGCGGGTGGTCGGATCCATCGTTGTTTCCCACAGTTGTTTGGGCATCATTTCCCCCAAACCTTTGAATCGTTGGATCGTATAGTTGGCATTCGCCGGGAACTTGGCAATTTCACTTTGCAAGTCGCGATCGCTATAGCAATAGAAGTGGTTTTTACCCCGTTCTAGCTTATACAGCGGCGGACAAGCCACATAGACGTAACCCTGATCGATTAAGTCCCGCTGGTAGCGGTAGAAGAAGGTCAACAGCAGAGTGCGGATGTGCGCTCCATCTACGTCGGCATCGGTCATTAAGCAAATGCGGTGATAACGCAGGTTGCTGACATTAAATTCTTCACCCTTTACGCCTAAACCTAAAGCGGCAATCAAGGATTGCACTTCATTGTTTTTGTAAATCTTGGAATCATCGGTTTTTTCGATGTTCAAAATCTTACCGCGCAAAGGCAGAATCGCCTGAAACCTCCGATCGCGGCCCTGCTTGGCGCTGTTATGGACAAATACACCACTAGCTAGCGCAAAGTTATGGGTGTGGGGTACTTCAATGTCATAAACATCGAAGCATTCTTTTATCGGCTCCAAGGAAACGATGCGATGGTTGTATTGAGTTACTGCTTCTAGAGCTTGCTCAGATGAACCATCAAAATATCGGTCACAGAAAGTTTCAAACTTCAGTAATGATTTATCACGAGTATCTAAACGATGTTGATAGTAAGCAGATAAATCGATCGCACCATTGGTTTGTTCAATATCTTTAAGTGCTTTAATTGTTTTTTGGTAATAGGTTTGATGTAAGGCTGCCTTCCTCTTTACACGAAACTCTGGTGTCCATTGCTCTTTAGTCTTTTGCTTTCTCCATTCTTTTAGGACAGGATCATGCCATTGCTGCTGGGATTGTAAAGATCTCTCTAAGCGAGCTTCAGGGTGTTGAATAAAATAAGTGCTGGTACGCTCAGATTGTTTTTGTCTATTTGATTCATGCTGCCAGTGTTTTTGTTGAGCAAGATTTAGACGAGTAGTATTTTCTTCTCGATACTGATGATTAAGAGCGTAGAATTTTTGCCACTGAGTAAGCATGTAAGCTTTATATTCAGGATTCTGCCATTGAGCAATAGCTTGCATTGAGAGAATTTGACTAGTGTCTGGTTGCCTCATCCGCTCACTCATCGCCGTGCGAAATTCTTGGCTACGATGAATTTGACGACATTTTTCGATCACATCAGGGCGATGCAGTGTCTTCGAGATGTGTTTGCGGTGAAGATCTAGGTGATCCGCTGCGCTCATCCGCAGAAGATTAGTAGGATTATTGTTTAACTTATTGAAGTCAATATGATGACAGTGAGCGCCATCAGTTTTTTGGTAAGTTCCTTGCCAGCGGTTATGCCAATCAGACAACATATGAGTGAATAACCAAGAATCTGATTTAGGATTCCAGACCATTTCGTAACCGTCAATCGTAATGTTCGGTTCCTGCTTGTTAGAAAGTTTGCGATACAAAGGCATTAGGGAATCAGTGGTGGTTAGCTTTGCTGCAGGCTTATAGCTACCATCACGCAACATGAACCGATGATCCGGTGTGCAAGTTATTTGCTCTCCGTTATCTAGAGTAACTTTGATTACTTGAGCCTGATGCTTGGTAATCCGAGGATGTAATATCTTTTCGATGCCAACAGTTCCATCATGGCGAATGGTGTAGCAAAAATGTTCTTGTCCATTTTGCTGTTCTTGAACAATTTCCTTGAAGCTCAGGTTACGTCCATCGGCTAAAGCCACGAGGGTGTCACCATGAAAACAGCCGCCTGCAGAATCCCCTTCTACTATGAAGATCTCTGATTCGGAGGGGTCTTTAGAACTACAGTCGGCTAACTTACCGGGTAAGGGCGAAGACTCCAGTACCGACTTGCGGCGCACTAAATCCCGCGCTCGTCGGGCTGCTTCCGCCGCATTAAAGGCTTGGAGAGCTTTTTCTAAAATGGCATCGGCAATATTGGGGCGAAACTCCAAAAACTCGGTTAGAGTTTCTGAGACGATCGTCTCGACAATGCCACGAACTTCAGAGTTTCCTAGCTTAGTCTTGGTCTGACCCTCAAATTCTGGATTTGGTACCTTTACCGAGACGATCGCTGTGAGACCTTCCCGAATATTTTCCCCGCCCAAATTGGAATCACCTTCCTTGAGCTTTTTGCGCTTCCGTCCGATCGTATTCATGGTACGGGTCAAAACTGCCTTCAGACCTTCTAGGTGAGTGCCCCCTTCCTTGGTCTTGATGTTGTTGGCAAAGCCCAACAAGTTGTCGGTGTAGGCATCCGAACACCATTGCAGCGCAACTTCTACCTGTACCTTATTTTTTTCCCCTTGGACATAAATAATCTCTTCATGCAGGGGCTGTTTATCTTCGTTGATGTGGCTAATATATTCTTTGATGCCACCTTCAAATAGATAGGTCTCATTGCGGAGCTTAAAGCC
The DNA here is from genome assembly GCA_964247085.1 of uncultured bacterium. Classification (GTDB taxonomy): domain Bacteria; phylum Cyanobacteriota; class Cyanobacteriia; order Cyanobacteriales; family Chamaesiphonaceae; genus JAAFHZ01. The sequence continues at coordinate 17,625 of CAXTSX010000028.1, read as the reverse complement.
TTCACCAGTGCGCAGATCTTGGAATTGAATTTTAATACCGGCGTTCAAATAAGCCAATTCGCGAAAACGCACAGCCAAGATATCGTAGTCGAAGACAATACCATGCTTGAAAATGGTGGTGTCGGGAATAAATGTGACCGAAGTACCAGTGCGATTCGAGGTCTCTGCCGGGACTGTTTCCAAGCCACCCACAGAAATCCCTTTGGAAAATTTCTGGCTGTACATGTTTTGATCACGCCAGACTTTCACTTCTAAATCAGCAGAAAGGGCGTTGACCACTGAAACCCCCACCCCGTGCAAACCGCCAGATACGGAGTAACCGCCATCTCCAAACTTGCCCCCAGCGTGCAGCACTGTCAGCACTGTTTCTAGGGTCGATTTGCCAGTTTGGGGGTGAGTTTCCGTCGGAATACCCCGGCCATCATCTACGACGGTGACTGAGCCATCAGCATTAATTGAAGCTTCGATATTTTTACAATATCCAGCCAAAGCTTCATCGATCGAGTTGTCCACGACCTCATATACTAAGTGATGCAGGCCGGTGGAATCGGTATTTCCAATGTACATGCCCGGTCGCACACGCACGGCTTCCAGTCCTTCTAGGACTCTAATTTGGTCACTGCCGTACTCGCTGGTCATTACATCAAAATCTTCGGACATGAAGCTATCTCTCCAATAATGAACTTTTAGCCGTGCTTAGCCAGCAAAAGGTAATATCTCGTCAAAATTATAGCACGAAAGGGTCACAGGCTTATTTAGACTGCATAGGGAATATTTTTAACTACCGATATCAATCAATGTATTTTAAAAGTGGTAATGCTGAATCCTGGGCACCGGGGCTAATCGTGATCTGTGGGGCAACAGCCACTGGCAAGACGCAGTTAGCGATCGATCTAGCCCAGCGCATCGGTGGGGTGATTATTAGTGCCGATTCTCGCCAAGTTTATAAAGAGATGGATATTGCCACGGCCAAGCCAACGGCTGCCGAGCAAGCATTGGTCAAACATTTTTTTATTAGTACTCATGAACTAACTGATGTTCTTACTGTAGCAGAATATCAGCAGCAAGTGCAGGAATTAATTGTCCAGCTTCATGCTCAGCACATTACCCCCATTTTGGTGGGCGGGACTGGACTATATATCAAGTCGATCGTCCGGGGGATGAAGATACCGCGAGTGGCTCCGCACCCATTATTGCGATCGCAGTTGGCCACTTACGATCAAACGATTCTTCATCAAATGTTGTGCCAAGTTGACCCTACTACGAAGGTTCATCTTAATGATCGGTCTCGTACGATTCGGGCTCTGGAAGTTTTTTACGTTACTGGCCACTCTATTTCTAGTCAACAGGGCGAAAGTCCTCCAGCTTATCCGATCTGGCAGATTGGTCTGGATTGCGAAAATTTAGCAGCTCGGATTCAGCAGCGCACCGCGCAAATGGTAGAGCTGGGTTGGGAAGAGGAGATAAGAGGATTAGTTGATAAATATGGTTGGAATCTCCCCGGTTTAGATACTTTGGGATATACCGAGATGCGCCAATATTTAAAGGGAGAGATTAGTCGGGTAGAGGCGATCGAACTCACAATTCTACACACTTGCCAGCTAGCCAAACGCCAAAGGACTTGGTTTCGGAACATTCCAGAGATCGTTTGGTTTGATGCCGAGCAGGTCGATGTTTTGACCACAGTTAAACGACATTTACCGGCGACCCTGTTTAATAAAGCGAGCACCGCATTTAAAATTACGACAATAAAAGGGGTGAAAATCGAACCAGGACAATAGCTTCTCGATCCAATCTCTGCGGTGAGTTCTTTCGTATGCCCGACCACGACAATAAGGACATCGTTGTTGGCGGGTTATTTTTCTTTTACCAACGCCTGTTCGGCTTCTCATTAAACGAGTATGCATAATCTCAACATATTACCTTTGGTAGCATGATAGTCGAAATCTTTGAATTTTTAAAGTTCTAATTACCTATATCAGTAGTTGTGCTGATTTTTAGCTTAATCTTTTGGAGAAAAATAGATGGTGAGATCGGACACTGCTCAGCCTTATTGCCTAGTTAAATTGGATTAGATAAGCCTGGTTTTATAGTAATTGGTATAGCAAGCAAAAGTGAATGGTAGCAAGAGTTCTGGGATTAAATTGCAAAAAATAGTAGTTGCGAATTTATCGACAATAATTTACTTTTAAAAGATAATTTGAATTGATTTATTCTTTTATTTTGAAAGTGATTTTTTTACTCACTATCTCCGACACCAGCCCGAATATGACTACAAATACCACGTTGTGACTCTTGTATAAATTCATACATTTCTTTCACTAAGGCATTATCAAATTCATTTTTTAGTTTAATTATTGCTTCGGGGATTAATAACCCAGACTTGTATAAAACCTTGAAAGCCCGCTTTAATTCCAATCGATCTTCACTACTAATCCCGGCGCGGCGGAGGCCGATCGAATTGAGACCCATGACGCTATCAGCAGACTGATTACGGGTCATGCAAAAGGGCGGAACATCCCGCTGGGTAGCGGATCCACCAGACATCATCACCAATTTTCCGATGCGGGCAAATTGATGAACCAAACAGTTCCCACTGATAAACGCTCGATCGCCCACTTGGACATAGCCCGCTAACAAGGCTCCATTAGCCACAATGACTTGGTTGCCGAGTTGAACATTATGAGCCAGATGGCTATTAGCCATTAACATGCAATTGTCACCGACTTTTGTGATAGTCCCGGCCTTGGTACCCCGGTGGATGGTCACACCTTCGCGAATCTGGCAGTTATTACCGATGATTACATGGCTAACCCCCTGTTGAAAAGCGATGTCCTGCGGGATATCACCCAACACCGCATTGCTATGGATATGGCAATGATTTCCAATTTTGGTATAGGGCAACAGGGTAACATGAGCTGATAGCTGGCAACCATCGCCAATTTCGACATCATTGGCCACATAGCAAAAGGGACCAATTTCCACATCAGCGCCAAGTTTTGCACCGGGTTCAATAACTGCCGAGGAATGAATTTTCATGGGGTTTGAGCGTCTGGGGTTTAGTTGATGACGGCAGTGAGCGATTCAAAGAAGCTAGGATAGGATACCGCAGCAGCATCAGCCCGTTGTATTTGGCTGGAGCCTTGGGCGGTAAGGGCGGCGATCGCTAGACTCATAGCAATTCGATGGTCGGTAAAGCTATCAAGTTCCGCACCGCTCAAACGTTGGCCGCCAGAAATCTCTAAGCCGTCGGGCAATTCAGTAATGGTAGCTCCCATTTTGCCGAGCTGAGTGGCCATCACGGCTAACCGATCGCTTTCTTTGACGCGCAGTTCGGCGGCATCTTTAATAATGGTGGTACCTTTGGCAAACAAAGCCGCCACCGCCAAAATCGGGATTTCATCCACCAGGCGCGGAATTAAATCACCGCTGATCGTGCAGGCTTGGAGTTGACTCGATCGCACCCGAATATCAGCGACGGGTTCCCCGGCCACCTCCCGTTGATTTAACAATTCCACATCGGCCTGCATCAAAGCCAGAGCTTCCAAAATACCGGTGCGGGTGGGATTGACTCCTACATTAGTCAGCAGCAATTCTGAATTAGGGATAATCGCGGCAGCTACCAGCCAAAAAGCAGCGGAACTGATATCCCCAGGAACAATGACGGCTTGACCTCGTAAATCTGGCCAGCCGGTGACCGTGGCACTATGGGTAGCGGGATCCACGATTACTTCCGCCCCAAAAGCCCGTAGCATCCGCTCACTGTGATCTCTGGATAAGGCGGGTTCAGTGACGGTAGTTTGCCCATCGGCCAGCAACCCGGCCAACAACACGGCAGATTTTACCTGCGCCGAAGCGATCGGTGATTGATAATGAATCGGTTTCAGCGGCTGTCCCTTAATGGCCAGTGGGGCAAGAGAATTATCTTGTCTACCCCAGATCTGCGCCCCCATCCGGCTCAGCGGTTTAATCACCCGCGACATCGGACGCGATCGGATAGAACTATCACCAGTGACCGCAAAAAATTTCCCAGCGTGACCAGCTAATAATCCCATCATCAGCCGAGTAGTAGTGCCAGAATTACCGGTGTCCAACACATCAGCGGGTTCTTGCAAATTCCCTAAGCCAATGCCTTGCACCATAACTAGCTCGGTATTCAATTCACTGATGGTCGCGCCCATGGCCGTGAAGCAAGCCGCTGTCCGGCGCGGATCTTCCCCCAACAACAAACCCTTAATGGTGGTTTCGCCCGTGGCGATCGCACCCAACATCAAGGCTCGGTGAGAAATCGACTTGTCTCCTGGTACCGAGAGACTGCCGCGCAAACACAGCTCGGCGGTGGGAGTAATTTGTAAGGTTTGGTGCTGGCCTTGGGCATGCAGGCTCAAAACTGGGGCGGTGGCCATGAGCAAATTAGGGGGTGAATGATGAAGAGGAAGTGCAGTCTGTTATTTTACTGTACCGGGGATCTTTCAAGCGCTATGGTGTAGAGGATACCTTTTTTAATTCCATGACTTTACCTCTGATTCTAGGTGTGACCGGTGCTTCTGGCTTAATCTATGCCGTGCGATCGATCAAGCACCTGCTCACCGCCGATTACCACATCGAACTAGTCGCTTCTAAATCTACCTACATGGTGTGGCAAGAAGAATTTCAGGTAAAGATGCCGATCGAACCAGATTTGCAAACCATTTTTTGGCGAGAACAGGCCGAAGTGCCCACGGCGGGTAAACTGCGCTGTCACCGTTGGAGTGACGTAGGAGCGAATATTGCCAGCGGCTCTTTTCGGACAGCCGGAATGGTAGTGATTCCTTGCAGTATGAGTACGGTGGCTAAAATTGCCACAGGCTTGAGTGGTGGACTCTTGGAACGGGCGGCGGATGTCCAGCTGAAGGAAGGTCGCAAACTAGTGGTTGTACCGCGCGAAACGCCCTTTAGCTTAATTCATTTACGGAATTTGACCAGTTTGGCGGAAGCTGGTGCCCGGATTGTGCCCGCGATTCCGGCTTGGTATCATCAACCGCAGTCGATCGAGGATTTAGTAGATTTTGTGATTGCTCGCGCCTTAGACCAGGTTGGGATTGACTGCATAGCACTCAAACGCTGGAAGGAAGAGGAAAATTCATAATCAAAATTATTTAATTGCTAAAATTGAAGACAATGTCCAATCATCATGATTTCCACTCATGCAAATTACCATTGAAGTACCCGACCATCTTGGTGAGCAACTGAAACAGTTAGGGGATCGCCTCCCTGAAGCCCTAGATCGAGCACTTCAGGACTTTGATCCTACCCAAATAGTTTCCTACCAAGATGAGCAGCAAATCGTTGAATTACTGGCCAGTCAACCTAGCCCAGAAACAATTCTGGCAATTCGTCCTACTCCTGCCTTGCAAGCTCGGATGAGCAAACTACTCGACCAGAATAAATCTGCCACACTTTCTCGATCAGAAGAAGTAGAACTCGATCGCTACTTGCTCTTAGAACATTGGGTACGTTTGGCTAAAGCTCACGCTTATAAAAATTTGCAAATAGCCGCATGAGTTATGTGTCAGCAGCACTCCGTCGGTTGGTAATTGAGCGTGCTGGCGATCAGTGTGAATATTGCCGGTTTCCTCAAGCAGTTGCACTCTTTGCCTTTGAAATGGAACATATCATTGCTGAAAAACATGATGGTATTACTGAAGCTGACAATCTAGCATTATCCTGTCCTTGTTGTAACCGCTTTAAAGGCAGTGATCTGGGATCGATCGATCCAGAAACCCAGCAGCTTACCCCATTTTTTCATCCCCGTCTTCAGCAATGGTCAGATCACTTCAGGCGAGAAGGAGGGACAATCATTCCACTCACTCCAGAAGGTCGCGTCACAGCTAAAATTTTGCAATTCAACCTCTCAGAGCGCATCTTAGAACGTGATCAATTGAGAAAGTCCAAAGAGTGACTTAATCAGCAACGCCAACAATCAATCACTAAGAGTCAGTAGAAGGCTGAAACCATTCCGCTAAATCATTGTTGCGTTACTGGGCAACAATTGACAGGGCAAAAAAGTTTATAGTCAATGTTGATTCATTCTACCCAAGGAAATTTATGACTCAATACGACGTTTACGGCCTCGGCAACGCTCTCCTAGATATTGAATGCGAAGTATCGCCCCAAATTCTCCAGGACTTAGGCATCGAAAAAGGCGTGATGACCCTGCTGGATGAAGCCGCCCAAAACAAGATCCTGAGCAACCTAGCCGTTCCCCCCACCAAACGCGCCTGCGGCGGCTCAGCAGCCAATACCTTAATCTCTATTAGTCAATTTGGTGGCAGAGCCTTCTACTCCTGCAAAGTTGCCAACGACGAACCCGGTCAATTCTATTTTGCCGATCTGCGGGAATGTGGAGTGGCCACCAATTTAGAACAACATGAACCAGAACCAGGTATTACTGGTAAATGTCTGGTATTTGTGACTCCTGATGCCGATCGCACCATGAATACCTTTTTGGGGATTTCTAGCAATCTATCAGATATAGAACTAGTCCCCGAAGCGATCGAGAATGCCACCTACACCTACATTGAAGGCTACTTGGTAACCGGTGAAAACAGCAAAAAAGCCGCTATCCGCGCCAGAGAAATCGCCCAAGCCGCCGGTAAAAAAGTGGCCTTCACCCTAGCCGACCCCAATATGGTCAAATTCTTTAAGCCCAGCTTGTTAGAAATCATCGGTCCCGGCGTGGACTTTTTGTTTGCCAACGAAAGCGAAGCTTTCCAAATGGCCGAAACCACCGATCTAAAAGTAGCGATCGAACACCTCAAAACTTTGGCTAAAGGCTTCGCTATTACCCGTGGCCCAGCTGGCTCCCTGATTTTTGACGGCGAAAATATAATCGAAATTGCTCCCTACCCAGTGAAGGCGATCGATACAGTCGGTGCCGGTGATATTTACGCTGGCGCTGTTCTCTACGGCCTCACTCACAACCTAGGCTACGCCGCCGCCGGGAAACTAGGTTCACTAGCCTCCTCTAAACTAGTAACAGTCCTAGGACCACGCCTACCCAAAGCCGAAACTCAAGCCCTATTAGCTCAACTGACTGCTTAGTTGCCTAATCGTAAGACTAACCTTTTCTCGGAAAAGTGGATTATCTATCCCAAGTTTCTGCAATTGATCACAGCAAAAAGTCTTATTTTTATTTCTCATTAAGACTATCGATTCTAAGCAAAATGGCATCTAGGGACAATCTGAGGGAAACAGCTTGGGCTTTTTCCATAGGGAGTAAGCCCAAGTTAGTGGTGTCGTTTACTAAGGTAGTGACATACTCATCGATCGGGAGCTTGGATTGATCGCCCTCAGCATAATCCCGCAGAATTTTTTGCACAGCTTTGCTTTCCTTCCAACTATCTAAATTACCAATAGCCTTACTTATTTGTGGCTTTGTGATACCTAGTGGAAAACTTTCTAGTTCTGTAGAAATACGATTACTGATTTTGTTAAGACGTTCGGACTTGATACTCAGGCGATCGACTGGATTAGATACACCCAAACCATCTTCTAAACCTCGTTTAAACTGGATCAGCTCTTGATAAATTGATGTCAGGTGAGCTAGGGTTTGCTCAGAAGAGATAGTTTGGTTTAATTCGGTGGTACGAATAGCCATAGCGATCGAATTTCCGTAGCCATCTTGCTCAGAGGTAAGATCATTCCAAAACACCTGTCTTTGCTGGTCGGGAATCAATTTATGGTTAGGATCAAAATATTGAAGAGTCAAAGCTAGCAGTCCCCTTGATTCTGCATCACTGGTTGTATGTCCCATTGCGATCGAGTTAGCTTGATAGTCATCGCCCAGTTTGGCAATGAGTCTCTGAACATCGCTGCTGTAAAGGAGTTCTTGCTGGGTAAAGAGATTTTGGGAGATATCTAATTTTTGAGTCGCTGCTTCTTGGAAGTTGTTTTGTTCTAAATCTCTAGCTTGTACTAGACTTTGAATAAAATCTATATAGTCAGGCAGAATTGCATCATCAAAAAGAGTATCCCCATAAACAGAAGCTCCTAAGTTGTCCATACCAGTAAATTTATGAATTTCATCGTTGGGCTGTGCAAGATCGCCGACTAACTTTCGGTTAAGATTTTTAAGACGGCTAGCTTGACGGAGTAGCTGGTTCTCGCTGTTGGCATAGAAGATGTGAATATATTTGGTGGGCTGGTGTTTTGGTCGATCGATTCGACCAATGCGTTGCTCTAATATCATCGGATTCCAAGGGAGATCGATGTTAATAAGATAGTTGGCATCTTGGAGATTTTGGCCAACCGAGAGGGTTTCTGACCCGATTAAAACCATCAGCTCTTGATTAGATGGAGGGCGATCAATGGGCTTTCGGCAAGTAGCGATTGGGGCAAACAGTCGAAATAGTTCTTGGCGTTTAAGAGTGGTATTGCATGTTTGGCCTTTGTAGGAACGATGAGGTGCAAAGGCAATTACACCATCATCACTGTGATATTGCTTAGTTGCCCCGATCGCTAATCCAATTCCGGCTTCAGCAATGTCTGAGTCTTTGGCCATGTAGCTAAAGTAGTCGATGACAGTATCGGAGAAAGTAGAAATCAGGAGTACTTTATGTCCTTGGGCAGTCAGTTCACGAACTTTTTGGGTGACTTGTTCGCGCTTATGGTCTTTGATGAATTCGGTAGTGAGCAGCTTCTGGATTTCGTCTAACTGCTTTAAGTCACTATCACAGTATTCCAGGAGTAAGCAATAGATTCTTTTGGCTTCATTGTCGTCCAGCCGTTCGATTGCTTGTTCGATTTGGGTTCTGAGTTTCTGCCGTTTTTCTACTTTTTGCTCGGTTTCTGATTCATCATCTTCGATCTCCTCTTCATCCCACATCTCTAATTGGTCAGATGATTCTCGATTAGATTTGTTAGAGCTGGTAGAACTTAGCTTGTAGTGTCGAAGTAAAAATTCTAGTAATCCGGCTGGGTCTGGGCTACAGCAATTTAGCTCCTCTTGCATTAATTCAATTTTGGTGCGGAAGTTGATGATAGTCCGCGCTAGGGCATACATGCTAGATTCTGCTCGTTGGAGAAAGAAGCGACGTTGGTTTTGGAGTAATCCCCGTTGTTCACCACTGCCGGTAAAGTAGCGAACTGGGTCAGAGAAAGGAATGAAAAGATTTTCCTCGAATTGGCTAAAGATTTTATCTAGAGCCTGTTCGGTTTTTTCTTCAAAGTTGACTGGTAGCCAAGAAGCTTTGCGGCTGGCATAAATATCTAAGTCAGGTGTTGCTAAACGCAGCATCTGGCGGGTGCGCTGCAAGAATAACTTGCCGTAAACCCGTCGGAAGACATCAGTATTGTCGGTGAAGTTTTTGAGGCCAATATCGCGATTTTCAAACCAATGAACTATTTCTGGAGGGAATCCTAATTCTTTGAATGCTTCGGGATGAGAAAGAAATGGTTTCAGAATATTATAAATATCGTCACGTCGGTTGTTCCAAGGAGTTGCCGTGAGCAGTAAGTAATGTCTCTGCCTACCATTCCGTCGGTCGCTCTCTTGAATTTCTAGACAGGTGCGGTGAATGCGATTGGTGTGGTTACGAATGCCTTCGTGGGCTTCGTCAATAATGACTAAATCACCACCGCCATAGCGACTGAAATCATTGATGAAACCGTTGCCTTTCCGACTCATCAGGTTTTTATTGTAGAGTTCGTAGTCCCGATCTCGAAAATCTAGTTCGGTCATTTCCCGTCTCCAATTTTCGTGGAGTTTTTGGGCGGCTATGATCGAGATATTAGCTTTGGGATTAATTTGGCGATATAGGCGGGCAACGGCAGCGGCTAGCCGGGTCTTGCCTAAACCAACGGCATCAGCACAAACGGCTACGCCAAAATCTTGCATGATCTGGAGACATTGCTGTGCGCCTGATTTTTGATGTTCAAACAAAATTCCTTGGTTGGTGAGTTCTTCTAAGTCCGAGCTTTGCTCGATGCGAAACTGCTGGGGACGCTGTTGAGCTAGCCAATAGAGGAAATCTTGGGGTTGACCATGTTGGCCACTCAGAATGATTTCGACGGCTTTTTTAAAGCCAGAAATCTCGGGAAATTCGGGAATTTCTGGTGTGGTTTTAACGATCGGGGGCTGGGGTGGTCGAATGACATAGATGCCGGTGGTCGTTGTGACCACAAAGTTTTTGATGGGTTGGGGCGGATGGTCGGGGGCAACGGTAATATCGGCTTCAATCTGGTGTGGGGTTTGACTGGTGATCGTGATATCAACCAGGTGATTATCGCTAACTTCGAGGTTGGTAACTTGATCGAGGTTGTCGCCGATGATGGATACGGTGTTAATACCTGGAGTAAGGATGTCGGGCGTGATGCTGTCGATCTGAGGTTGCTGGGTTTGGCTGCGACGTTGTTTTTCGGCGAGTACTTGTTGCAGAAAGTCTTGGCTGAGGTCGTAGGCAAAGTCTGGCTTAGTCCATTCTTCATCAAATTCTTGGATGAATTCTAAAATGCTCGATCGATCGCTTTCTGATGCCCAAGAACGCAGAAATAAGCAGCGTTCAAAGTTACGGGAGTGAGCGGCAACAGTAAAATTGTTAGAACCTTCATGCAAGGCATGATTGTCTTTGCTGTCGCTGAAGATGCCGGTTTTACTATGGTAGATGCCGCGCCCATCTTCCATTTTGACCAGTTTGATTTCTAGGAAGCCCAGGCGAATCAGCTCGGCTAAAATCTCGGTGCCAGAGAAGCTGCTTTCTTCTAGACCTGCTAAAAATTCTTGGAGGGTGCGCTGAATAAACTGGGTGGGTTTGCTGGTGTCGTAGAGCTGTTCGAGGGCGATGATGTCTTTTTCTTTGGTAAAGCCCCGCCAATCCATGAGTAACTGGATGCGGCCATCAGATTGCAAGAATTCTTGCAGGGGGTCTTCATAAAATTTGAGTAATCCGCTATCAAAGTAAGCAGTGGCACGACGATAGATAGTACTACGTTGTAATAGTTGATTAATGACGGTTTGATATTCTGTTTGGTCTTCGGGCAGGTTGTAATGACCTTTGATATTTTCGATGCCCCGAAAGTTGTTGGAGAGCAGAGCTTTGTTTTTTACTCGGGCAATTTCGTGGACAAACTGGGTAATCAGGGAGATGGAGCTAGTCCGCAGTAAAGCAAAGGATGGGATGTCACCAGGAGTTTTGGGGGCATAGGTAATAATTTCGCCAGTGCGTTCATCGATCCTAATTATTTTGTGGGTGGTGTCTTGGTTACGAAAGCCCAGGAAGCGAATGACATTTTTGAGCAAGCTATCGGCATCCTGGTGTTTGAAGACAAGCCAATATTGGTTATCAATGCCCCGGATGGGTGTGCCTTGCAGGTCGTAGTAAGGGCGCTGACTGGCAATGAGGTCTTGGATGTCTTGTTCACGCATGGGATGAACTGCTGCTCTGTGTAAGGATCGATTCACTTACAGTTATTTATCCCCATTGGCATAAGCGATCGCACTTTTGATTTCGATCGAATGCCATAATAGTAAACAAGTTGATAGAAACCCAAGCTTATGAGTGATCTAGATCCAGCTTTAAAGACAAAAGCCGATCTACTTGCAGATATTCGCCGTAAGGTGGATACGGCAGTGGCAGAACTTGATCGGGGTGAAGGCGTTGAGTTAGAAGTGGTGATAGAACAATTGCGGCAGAAGTTTAAATCATAAAAGGAAGGTGCTTAATGAATACTTTATTAGTAGACTCGATCGTGCAAATGGTGGAAACTCTTCCCCTCGCCGAGAGAGAGCTAGTCAAGCAGAAATTATCTATGTCTCATCAGCAAATTGTAGAGCGCCGACGTGATGAAATTGCCCAAGATGCTGTAGAGTCTTTAGCCGAATTTAGATCTGGTAAGCTTCAGCCTCAGGAAGCAACTGAAGCAATTGCAGATTTAAGATCCTTTCTCGAAAATGATTTGGTGGAGCCGATGCTCTAATGGCTAAATTATTTCTTTCGAGTAAATTCAAAAGAGCCGTCCGTAAATTTACTCGCCACAATGTACAACTACAAGCGAGGATTGAAGAAACGCTCTCTCAAATGTCTACTGACTTAACTAATCCTTCCCTTGGTACTCATAAATTAGAAGGCAAGTTATCTGGTCTATTAGCTTGTTCTTGTGGCTATGATTGCAGAATTGTTTTTTCAGTTGAGACAGAAGAAAATAGCGATGATATAGTAATAGTTTTATTCAATGTTGGTACTCACGATGAAGTCTACTAAACTGGTATTTGATAAACTCTTTAAAGCTATAAGTCTATTTCACGCCCTGGCGATCGATCTCTCAAATTAGCAAAATCATCATCATCGATAATAATCCCTTCTCGCTCTATTGTTGCTCTAAGTTCTTGTAAGCCTTTCCAGAATTCATTACCCTGTTGGGGTATTGTTGCCTCCTCAGTTTCAGTGAGCAAATTTTCCTCGGCCAAAAAATCATCGAAAGAGGAGCCAATATGGGAATTATTTTTAGTCATTTGCTGTCTCCGGATATAATTAGTGATCAGGCAGTGATTAACTTGCGGACTGATAATCGATTCTCCTCATGGAGAGGCTATGCCAACGCTTTCTTGGAGTGGTTCGATACTTTCAGCAGGTAAAGTTACTACGCTAACAAAAACTCCTGCTGCTGTATAGATCTCCAGCACACAGCCCTCTTCTCCTGCTCGATCGACAACATAATCATTAAGAATGGCAATATCTCCGGTGGCGATTTTGAATTCTGGGAAATCACAATTGACAATGACTTCCTGAAACAGATTGAGCTTCATTGCCAGACCTCCTGAAATTGATGCGACCAAGCAGAATTTAAGCCTATTGGTTATTTTATCAGCAGTTGAATCTAGTTGTACTCAAAATCGATTCACTACGGGCGATGACGCGATCGGCCAACTTGGAATTGCTTCATCAATTTTAGCCATGAGTTAGATCGACTGTCATAATAGATAGGTCAACTAGAGCAGCATTCAGCTATGGAAGCCATCACTCTCGAACAACAGATCTTGGGAAGTATCCGCACCTTGCCCATACAGCAACAGTATGAGGTGTCAGAATTTACCCAATTCTTGCATCAAAAAGCAGTAGTAAAGCCCCCTCGCCGCAGTCTCAAGGGTTTATGTGCTGATTTGAAGATTCAGATTACCGCAGCAGATATTGACGAAGCTCGTCAGGAAATGTAGGGTGATTTTCCACGGGAGATCGTTTAGACTCGATCAATTGCCGTCGTAGTTCAATTAAAATTAGTTGGGATAGAGGTAATGAATACGCAGTTAGTGGATGTAATTGTTCGAGTGGTTGAAAATCTTCCCGTTGCAGAAAGGGAATTAGTCAGGCAGAAATTATCTATATTTCCTCATCACGAGCAGATTGAAACTAATAAGGATTTAACATTAGATGAGCGTCGAGCTTTTCTTCACAAGCCTCTGGCAGAGAGACGAGCTGTCCTCGCCCAACAAGCCGAGGAAATGCTTACACATTACCAATCATCAACTGAATGGCGAGAATTGATGGCTGGAGATATTATTAATGACTAGCTCATCTTCACCCCAACGAGGAGAAGTTTGGATAGTAAATTTCGACCCAACTCTAGGTACAGAAATACAGAAAATTAGACCAGCTGTAGTAATCAGCTCGAATGAAGTGGGGGCATTGCCAATCAAGTTAGTTGCACCGATTACTGATTGGAAAGATCGGTATTTCAGAAATTTATGGCACGTCAGGATCGATCCTACTGTTGACAATGGTTTGAGCAAGAGTTCCAGTGTTGATACACTTCAACTTCGAGGTGTCGATACTCAGCGATTTATCAAGAAATTAGGGGTACTTTCATCAGATGAAATTGCCTCTATTACGATCGCAATTGTTACCGTGATTGAAGCAGAGATTTAACCTTTATATTATCTCGATCGAATTGTCTACAAAATCCCCTCCTCACAGGGAATTATCAAGGCTAGTTGTACTCAGAATCCATCGGCCAGCTAGGAATAGCCTCGTCGATTTTAGCCATGAGTTCGATCGATTGTCCCAGGGCAACTACAATCTTTTGATAATGCTCGATATCATCTTGACTCAGCGTGCGACCCTTGCGATCTTTGAGCCATTTATGGCAAACTTGGTAGCCGCCAACGTGGAAGTTCCAAACTGCTTCAGGTACATCCATAAAGCCGTCTTTTTGCTTGTTGATGACTACTTTGCCGCTTTCATATTTAGGATGCCCAGCATCGACAATACAGCCGCCGCCATTGTTGATAAATCGGGATGATGTTTGGTTTAGGATCGGGGATTTCATCAGGTGCAAATTCACTAGTTGCTCTCCTAATTCACCCAATTTACTGAATAGATCGACATTACGGGTAATTGGTATGGATGGGAAATCTCCCTTCAAAAACTCAGCATAACGATCTCGATAGGTAGGCGAATGAAAAATACCATATATATAGTAAAATATTAGTTCTGGTGTTGGAAGATAGCCTATTTTCCTAGTTATACAATCAAGAAAATTTTGAGAGAAGTTAGGTTTGCGTTGCTCTTTTTTAAATACCGATAATTGATCTATATTGGTTTCAGAATAAAGGTAGAGAGGAAAAACAGCACATCCATTTGCTGGCTGAGTAGCATTAGCTTCTATAGGTTCGGACGAAACAATTATGTGGCGAAAATTCCCCTGGAAAACTTGCCTACCAATTCCAATACAAAGATTATCTTTACCAGCAACATGATTAATTAATTCTCGACGAGGACGATCCATCGATACCGTGCTGAAATAGCAGGGTCTGTTATCAAAAGGACGATATGAGCAGTCAATAAACTTATCTCGCCACTCATAATCAGATCTCAATGCTTTTCTGGATTCTCTAAGATTCCAATCACTACTATCTTTAAGTAAATATTTCTCAGCATAATCCTGATCGGAGGTGTCTCGATCGAACATTTCCTGCATTCGGGCAAGAAGTTCATTTTGATCGAAATCGATGGCAAAATGATCTCGATGAGTCTGGAATCCAAGTACATTAGTTTGCATGATATCGGTTATCTTCCAAAACCGATCGTATTCACGCCGTAAATCAGAATTCTGAGGAATAAGTAAGTAGAATGCGGAAGCTTCAAGATCGATATTTGACCATTCAGTTTTATCGATGTCCGAAGCTAATAGAGCTAAATCCTTGGCTTTTGATAAACCATGTAAACTCGCGTGAAAAATCTTTGCCATTTTATTTACTCCTGAGCAGGTAATTTAACCATCAAACCGATCGCGACACCCTGCTGAATATCAAAGACATTCTCATCCTTCGAGCCATCCGGTGAGACTTCCTTCTTCTTGCTGTTACCATGCAGATCCAAGACATACATCTCATCGAAAGTCTTGTCCAGGCTACGCCGCATCCCCCGAAACGTCGGATTGTCTAAATAACCATGATTGGTAATAAAGGCTAAAATCCCTTGCCCAGTTCTCTGAATCCGCCACTGCGAAAACCGAATAAATTTTACATAGTCATCCTGCAACCACTTAGAATTCTTCTCACCCAACGGCTGGCCATCCACCTGGTAATAATCCTTGAGCAGATCACTAATCCATTTCCCATTATTTATCGAATGCCCCGAATATGGCGGATTACCAACAACTACCATCACCGGCTCATCCTGCTTAATACTAGTAGCCTCATGAGCTTCATCAGCAATAAACTCATCAAACAAAGTCTCAGACTTGCGCGGAGTATTATCCAACGTATTCGTCAAATACACCCTCAACCGCTGATTAGAATCAAACTCATAGCCACTCTCCTGCAAAAACAAACTCAGCTTCAAATGCGCGATCGCATAAGGAGCCATCAACAACTCAAACCCCGCCACCCTCGGCAACAAATGATCCCGCACATACTGCGACCATGACATATCCCCAAACCGTTCCTTAATCAACCGTCCAGACTCCACATCCCCATCAGTCCCCTTAAACCGCCGCTCCACCAACTGAAAAATCCATAGTAAGTAAGTACCCGTCCCCGTCGCTGGATCTAAAATCATCACATCCGGATCAGCCAATCCCAAAGGCTTATGAAACTTATCCTTCAGCAGAATATCCACACTCCGCACCATATAAGAAACCACCGATTCCGGCGTGTAATAAACACCACGATTCTTCTTCAGCTTGGGATTGTAAGCAGTCAAAAACGGCTCATAGAAATGGATAATCAGGTCATCTTTGTTCTGAGTGTGTGAAAAATCACTCAAAATCGCCTCCATCTTCGCCGCTCGCAGAATTCCAAAAATATTGGCAATTTCCGTAATCAGCTCATCCCCCAGATCCTTAGCCTTCTGGTTAGAAATATCCTCAAACAACTTCCGCAAAAATGGGTTAGTCTCCGGCAACTGCTGCCAAGCAGACTCTCGATCAAACAACGGCTGCTTAACCGTAGAATCCAACTTCAAATCTTTCTGCCAGCTAATATGACTAAATACCTTCGCCGTAAACAAAGAATAAGCCACCGTCTGAGCATAGATATCTGCAAACCCATATTCCTTTTCTGTTTCAGCCTCCAGCTTTAAAAAAGGCAACAACTCTTGCTGAAAACTGGCTAACAGCTTATGCAAATAACCATCCTTCTTCTCCTGCCGATAAACCTGGGGAATAATACCCTCAATCCTTTTCGCCACCGCCGCCAACTGCTGCGCCAAATCCTTAGCAGTCTCGATCGGCTTATAAAAAGCAAACTCCGCCAACGGAATCGACAACATTGCCTTATGCGCCACCGGCAAAGTACCCTGCTTCAGACGCTCCAACCTCGATCGTAACTCCGACGACCCAATCTCAAAATTCTGAACGCTCCGCCGCTTCAAACCACCCTCAGTCGGCAGAACTAAAGAAACCTCACCATCAAACCCATTCGGCGACAGCAAATACATCACCGGCTGTTCCGCCAAACTCCGCCCCAAATAATGTTTGTAGACCTCTTCCTGCTTACTCTCTAAATCATCATAGAAACAGATACTGATCGGCGCAGTATTTTCAGCCTCATCTCGATCAGCTCCAGGGCGCAAATACCAATAATCACGATTCTTTCGATCGCGCTCTAGCACTGGATAACCTAAAAATGACCGTAAAGATTCAACTTGCTCCTCTGGCGATTCATGGGGGTTAATGTCCGCAGAACTTTTCCGAGAGACTCGTTGGCGAAGCCTCTTCTCTGGAGAATCGTCCCTCTTGGTGAGTAGATACGTAGCACTGAATTCCTAGATGCACTGAAATCATTGAGGTACAGCGCAGAAAACCACGTTGTACTCCTCTTAGATTTCCCCAGGAATAGACTAATTGCACAGGAAAGCTTTCTAATCTCAGATAGACCAAATGCTGACAGTTATAAGCCGATAAAATATCAGTTGAACTACTTAGGCGACTTCTCACCGATAAATTACCAGCAGTTGATTTTAGGAGTAAATGTAGCTGACACAATCACTTGGGGAAACCACCTTAATTCCCCAAATAAGCCTCCAACACCTGCGGATTCCGCTGCACCTCATGCGGCAAACCATCCACCAAATTCTGACCCTCCGCCAACACCCACACCCGATCGCACAAACTCATAATCACATCCATATTGTGCTCAATAATCAAAAA
>CAXTSX010000027.1:0-45354 GCA_964247085.1 uncultured bacterium | reverse complement strand
CTTCTCTCCATCAGGCTTCTGCATACTTTTGCGTAATGGATAGCCCAAAATTGGGGGAGGGGAGACGATCTTAGTCCCATTCTCCCAATTTTGGGAGAATGGGGTTGGGGGATGAGGGCGATTTCGTCATTGTCACTTTAATTATGTTCAGCTACTTAGCAATATCGGAATGAAAGGATTCGACCCTTCGACCCCTGCTTCCCGAAAGCGGAAGTCTAATAGGCTAAGATTATTGTATAGAAAGACTTTAAGGAGTTTTGATGTATGAGCGGTGTAGGTGGCGGTGTAAAAGGATCTATTTTCAGCTAGGGATTAGATCCAAAAAATAAGTATTTTGCCAGTGTTAGCAGTAGTCCACCGACGATCGCTACAGTCAAACCAGTAGAGATATTTCGCTGTGCTAGTTCCTTTCCATCAAGTCTTTGGCTAAATCCTTTTGTCCGTTCCTCAAATTTACTATCGAGTGTTTTGATATCTCCTCGGACTTCCGCAAATTTGGTCTCAATGTTAGCAAAGCCTAATTCCATCCGCTGTTCTAGTTTTGCAACCTGTTGCTGAGTTGTTGCGCTGTTGCTAGTGATTAAATCCTTTAGCTCTTGTAGGTCCATATCTGTGACCGTGGCCATAATGTTATCCTCTAGGTAGTATTGTTGGTTTCGATCGCGCTGCTAGTAACAGTCCTTCGATAGAAACAGCCCTGGCCTTCACGCGCCACTCACGAATCTAAGGTTCCCTCCGATTACATGAAGCGCTTCTGGTTGGGGCTGTTTCTATTCTAGGGGAAAGCGATTTAGAAGTACTGAAGAAATCAGGTATTGGCCAGAAGTAATAAGTGTATTAGTGACTAATTAGCCCCTGCGGGGCATTGATAATCTGAAACGTATGCTGAAATACAGTTTCATCGATTCAAGAAAAAGATTTGTCAGTCAATCAGGACTGTAATTGGATCGATTTCAGTATCAATGAATCAATTTATGCGAGAGAAACAGATGAATTTATTCAACTTCAACCTTCTCGATATTTTTCAGCAAACTCTGGATGTTATAGCTCTGAGTCATCAATTCTGCACTCATCTGAGCGATCGCCATTATCTGCCTGGGATTACCGATCGCTTATAAGCACTTCTGTAAAAGCCATATTGACAAAACAGAAGGTTCCTAAAGACTTTCTATGTCTCCTAGGAACCCCTCTAAAACTTGCTTTCAGTCATATCGGAATGAAAGGATTCGAACCTTCGACCCCTGCTTCCCGAAAGCAGTGCGCTACCAAGCTGCGCTACATTCCGTCAGACTGTTAGTATACATCAAAAGCAAAAAGAGCAAAACCCGCCTGCAGGCAATCTGCTCCCCATCTTTATTTGGGAACCGCCTAATATCGGCAGTTCCCAAAACATCAGTTTCTTTTGACGTTGGTTTAGATAGATTAAACCGCCGCCAAATGCCGGAAGCTTTCACTGCGCCCAATCTTCTTCAGAACTCGCCATAGCCGCAGATTCAACCACATCATTGCACCCAACAATGCCAAGAAAACACCAACACTGATAAACCCGGGCACTTGTTTTATGCTAGTCCATAGAAACGGCGAAAATAGAAACGCCGGATTATTGCCACTACTGCTGTTGACGTTGAGCAAAGCTCCAAATACCAAGGGTAAAACGACTAAGCCACCAATTATTCCTGCTGTCCAAGCATGGCGTTGATTTACTTTCCAGAACAAACACCAGTGAGCGATCGTACTATAAATAACCACTAAAGCAGTGCTCATGCCAATACCTAACAATATTTTAGGCACTATTCGATCAGAACCATGCGTCAATAGGCTAGGTGGTAGCCAAATAATCGTAGCGATCGCCATATTAATTGCCACTGCCAATATCGCCGGACTTTTATCATACCCGATTAAATCGGATAAGAGGCTACGACCCTTGCTAGCAAATGCTGGACGCTGGCGCGACCACTCGACCAAAGACTGCTGACTAGGTAGCAATAATGGTACCAGTAACATTAGCCAGCCAAAGGCAAAAGTACTAATAATAATTGAACTGTCCGAGCCATATCCATTGAGACCAAATGGCAGATGAAAGCCAATACGCTCATCTTCACCATAGCTATAGTGGCGATATTTACCAATGGCAAATCCTATTAAAATTAGATGATACATCCCCGACCAAAGATAGCTTTGCTTTTTGCTCAAAACAGTCGCAGTGGGCTTCAGATAACGTCGGCGGGTCGCTTGATATAGCCAGTAAATCCCAACGCTAGCTACACCAGTAAACAATAAGTAGGCAAAAACCTGATTACCAAGATGTAGACCGTACCAATAAATACCTACATTTTTGTACTTGCCGTACCACAGAAGGCTTGTATGAATTAGCGGGTAGCTTAAACACAGGGTAAGGCCAGCCAATAAAATCGATTGAGCTTTGAACCACATCGTAGTTAATATTGCTGCTAAATATAGCAATATTCCCATGCTCACCATCAGTAAATCCCAGCTTAAGACATTGATTCTGGCTAGTTGGGCTTCATGCACAGCATGGATTTGCAGCGGCAAAGCTAATGCCGTACCCAAATAGACTAAAATCGGCACTCCGGCCAATTTGCCCCCCATAATGCTACCGACGCGCTGGGGAGTTAGCCGAATAAAATCCAAGGTACCCCGTCGTTCTTCTTGACTGATGTTACTGGCTAAGAGATATACTCCACCAGCAAATAGCCCCATAAACATCACCGTACTAATCCCCAAGGAGGTGTCACCCCACCATTTGGGCCAATTAATCAATAGGTGATTAAAAGCATCAAGTTTACAGTTACCGACATTAGCAACACTAGACGTAGGCGTATACGGAAGCGCAAAACAGTATTCGGTGTTGGAATATTGGCGGGAATTAACCCCTTGCAAAACAGGCAATTTAGCATACTGACCAATCAGTACCATTCCTTGGACAAGAATCGACAGAAATACGGTGATTCCTAAATTACGCCAGCTCAGACGGCTTTTTAATTCCCGCATTAATTGGGGATTAAGTTCACCGATGCGATCGCTCATGGTATCGATCAAATTATTCAACATAAAATTCTCCTTAGAAGTAGTTGCAGCTCAGATGGCACTCAAAAAGGTTTGAGTTTCGGACTGACCTATTTTGCGGATTTGGCGCTGGAGACTAGCGATCGCCAGCACTGATACCAACGATTGAATGGCGGCTCCTAGCAACATTTGGAACCAACTGATTTGATAAACCCCAAATACAGCCAGTGGTGAAGCAATAGCGATGATTAAACTAGCAATCGATTGCTTGCCAACTAGCGCCGCTAACATGGCACCACTCGAAGGCAATATTACTAACGGGGTGATGAAGGCCAGAGCCTGCTGCCGTGGCCATTTTTTCTTGGTGATCAGCCACATCTGGATGAGTAGCCCATAGTTCAATAGTAAAACTGCTGTAATTACGACAGAGACCACAGTCTTGATGGCCATTTCTCCATTAGCGAAAGCAAAGGGGCACCAAGGTAACCAGATAACTAAAGCAATTGCCATATTTACGACCAAAGCTAGTGCGGCTGGGCTTTGGTCATTTCCCAACAAATCTTGCCAAATATCACGCTGCCATAGTTTTTTTCTGTCACTGGTTCGTCGATAGCGACTCCAGTCCTGAATGGCTTGGCGCTGGGGAGTGAGCAGTCCGATCGACACCAACGTGGCACAGATTTGACAGACAAAGACTCCACCCAAGAAAAACACTACAGCTGAAGAATTACTAGTAAATAGCGGTAGACCAAATCCCACTAGCCATATCTGCAAACAGAGATTGAGCTGATAACTAGATTTTTTGGCGAGCAATGTACCATGCGGATTTTGATAGCGGCGGCAAATGCTTTGCCATAACCAATAGATCGCCACTAAGCAGTTACCAATGCCAAATAGATAGAAAGAAAATAGATTCTGAGTGATCGGGAAATAGAACCAATGCATCTTAGGAAGAGCAGCACTCCAAGGATCGGAACTTAAAGTCGCAGATATTAACCAATTGGTCAAAGAAAGCACCGAACTACTCAGCCATAAAGCAATCCCCGCCATGGCGATCGGCACCACTGGACTAGCCAAAGTCAGAAACATGGCGGCAATGTAAAATACAGTGGCGATCGCTGCTATCAATGCATACCAAGTACAGGCATTGACCAAGCCAAAACCGCTACTGATCGCTGCACAGAAATGAAGCGGTAGTGCTACGGCTACTGCTAAATACACTAATATTGGGACTCCCAGCAACTTGCCCTGGAAGATCTCCGCAGCTGATTGGGGACTAAGCCGCACAAAATTAAGGGTACCCCGTTTGGTTTCGCGGCGTAGATCGTTGGCTAGTAGATAAACCCCGCCAGTGATCAACAAAACTGGTAGCAACCAAGACATTGCGGATAAAATATCTGCCCACCAATGTGGCCAGTCAATGCTGACTTGACCAAGGGCATTGAGTTGACAGGCTTTTTGATCGTAAAACTTACCATCACCATTACTAACCTTAATGTTTTCTAAAACACAATAGGTTTGGGCACTACGACTATCCCTAGGATTTGGATCTGTGGGCAGCTGCAACATAAAAAGAGACAACAGCAAAATTTGGCTGCCGATCGATAGCCCAGCTGCCAACAATATATTTCTAGAAGTAGCTCTACCTTTCAGTTCTCTAAATAGCTGGGCATTCCAATTACCCGCTCGATCGATCAATTTATCTACATTCCACATGATTTTGTCCTGGCTTTTTCTTGCTATATAAATCCTATGAAGCTTGCTGGTGTCCGAGTTTCAAGAAAATAGTTTCCAAATCTTCTTGGGTACAATAAAAATCTTTCAGTGGTAGACCCTTGTTAATGAGATGGCGCAATAAGTCGGCGGCTTCTAGTTCATCTCCTTGGAAAAACACCTTAACTTGCTTAGTCCCAGGAACAACTTCTAGATCTTCCACCAAGGAATTTCCGCGCAGTTCGGTGGTCAGTGCCTCCACATCGCCCAGGCTAGTGATCAAAATTTGCTGCCGCCCCATCTTTTGGTACAGCGCATCGAGGCTACAACTCTCGACTAAGTATCCTAGCTCCATGATCCCCACCGAGCTGCAGAGTTCCGCCAAGTCACTCAACACATGGGAAGAGATCAGCACAGTCATACCGGCTTCTTGTAGAACTTTCACAATCTGCCGAAACTGCACCCGAGCGATCGGATCAAGTCCAGATACTGGTTCATCCAGCAATAACAGCAATGGCTCATGGATAATCGTCCTGGCCAAACTGAGTCGCTGTTTCATCCCCCGCGATAGACCAGCAATTTTACTATTTCTTTTGGTCTGGAGTTGTACCAAATCCAACACATCATAAAGACGTTGGCTGCGTTTGGAGCGATCGATCCGGTACAGCCGGGCAAAGTAATCGAGATAGTCCCAAACTGTCAGGTCATCGTAGAGTGGAAAGTCGTCGGGTAAGTAGCCCAGCAGTCTTTTCAGCTGAGCATTGCTTTGATCCCGCCGCAGCCGATCGCCATTGATATATATCTCGCCAGTACTGGGTTCTTCCGCCGCCGCCAGCATTCGCATCAGAGTCGTCTTGCCAGCCCCGTTGGGACCAATTAATCCATATACTTCACCGGCTTCAATTTGCAGCTCTACGCCATTGACGGCAATGTGTCGCTCAAACTGTTTAGTCAAGCCTTCTGTCCGAATCGCCAGTTCTGTCGCCATGAGGTGCCAGTGATTGAATTGTTGAATATTAGCGTTAGATGCAGTAGTCAGTTGCTCTGTTTCAATTTTGGAACAGATAATCGAAATTTGGTCTGGTTGATGTGACAATATTTTTTTTGTCACTGTCCTTTGGTCAACTTCACCGTTAATTTGCAGCATTGCGGAAAATCACTGAATTTTTTTGATATTCGGCATAGTCCAACAAAAGGCAGTTTTTAGAGTAACATTGGCACAACAAATTCAACCATCGTTGAAACGATGATCCGAGTAATCCTGTACTTTGACGTAGTTTTAATCTCAGTAGCTAGGACTGACCGCTTCTGTTCTTTTTGATTGGCAATAGTTAGTTAGCAACTAGCTGTTGAATTTATCAATCCCTAACTGTTACCCTCATTTAAACTGTGCCAGCTGCTAGTTAATAGCGAGCAACCCCATCCTCCCGGGCGGCCTTCTGCACCGCTGCCGTCACCGCCGTCACCACCCGTTTATCAAAAACCGAAGGAATAATATACTCCGCACTCAGTTCATTCGGATTTACCAAAGAAGCGATCGCCTTTGCTGCTTCTAAATACATATTCGGAGTTAGCTCCTTAGCCCGACAGTCCAAAGCCCCTCGGAACATCCCGGGGAAGGCCAACACATTATTAATTTGGTTGGAATAATCACTGCGGCCAGTAGCCATTACTCCTACAATGTCGGAAATTAACTCCGGCTGAATTTCGGGGATGGGGTTAGCCATGGCAAAGACGATCGGACTACTGGCCATACTTTGCACCATTTCCCGTGTCACCACCCCCGGCGCACTCAGGCCAATAAAGACATCCGCTCCCACCATGGCATCGGCCAAAGAACCACTATTCGCCACGGCTAGCGATTGTTTTTCGGGGGTGAGATCAGTGCGCTGAGTGGAAACGATTCCTTTGGAATCGCACAAACATAAATGTTTGGCTCCGGCTCTTTGCAGTAACTTAGCCACCGCGATCCCCGCAGCACCGGCTCCATTGAAAACTATTTTGGCTGATTCGATCGGCTTTTTCACTAGCTTCAGGGCATTGATTAAAGCGGCCAAGGTAACGATCGCCGTGCCGTGTTGGTCATCATGGAAAACTGGAATGTCCATGGCCTCTCGCAAGCGGGCTTCAATTTCAAAACAGCGGGGGGCAGCAATGTCTTCGAGATTCACGCCACCAAAGACTGGAGCCAAATTAATAACTATATTAACGATTTCGTCGGTGTCTTGAGTGGTGAGACAAATGGGAAAAGCATCAATCCCAGCAAATTCTTTGAAAAGCATAGCCTTGCCTTCCATCACTGGAATCGAGGCTTCGGCGCCCAGATTGCCCAAACCTAAAACCGCACTACCATCACTGACGATCGCCACCATATTGCTTTTGACAGTCAGGTTATAAACTTCGGCGGGATTAGCGGCGATCGCCTGGCAAACTCTGCCCACGCCGGGGGTATAGGCCATGGCTAAATCGGACTGTCGATCGAGAGAAAGTTTGCTTTCCATCCGAATCTTGCCGCCGCGATGGAGCTGCATGGTGCGATCGTACATACTTTGCATCTTGATATCGGGCAGTCCTTTGACCACGCTGCCAATCTGGTCGCCATGCTCAGTGCTAGTGGCATCTACCGTAACTTCAATAATTGAGATGGCGCGGGTTTGCTCGGTGATATCGATCGCACTAATATTTCCCCCCACCGAGGCGATCGCTTGAGCAATACTGGCTAGCATCCCCGATTTGTGAGGGGTTTCCAGGCGCATAGTAATACTAAAAGAAGGATTAGGAGTAAGTTGGGTCATGATTAAGGATGCCTAGCCAATGAGGAAGAATTTTTATTATCCCGGATTTGGCACCCTACTGGCCAGAGCCTGTTCCTGCTTTCTAGGAATTAATTCACTAGATAAATTGATCAAATAGCTTGTGTAGAATACAAACAAGCGCTAAATTCTACGGTGACCCCATTCATCGTTTATCTCATTTAACATTTATGTCTAATAGTTCAGGGACAGAAGAAAATAGCTTGAATGTCGATTTGCTCCTATCGACCTTTCTGAAAATTGAACCACAGGCTGAAGAATTCGCTACAACTTTTTACCGAATTTTATTTGAAAAATATCCTAATGTTCAGCCATTGTTCTCCGCTACCAATATGCAGCAGCAAAAGATTAAGTTAGTACAATCGTTGCAGTTAGTAATTGCCAACGTCCATAATACAGAAGCTCTTAACGACATTTTGCGAGCTTTGGGCGCTAGACATGTAGAATATGGGGCAGTGTTAACCGACTATCCAGCAATTGGTGATGCCTTGCTGCAGGCTTTAGAAAAACATCTTGGGAAAGACTGGAACTTTGATGCGCAACAGACTTGGAATGCGGCGTATCAAATGATCGCCCAGATGATGACAGAGGGTGCCAAAGCAGTGACCAACGACAACATTAATGCCAATTTAGATGCTAAATACAATATGAAGAATAAACCTACCAACAATCGAACCATCATTTATAACGGTACATCTACGTCTGTCTTTGCCAAATTAATTCCTTTAGCGCTCGTTAGTGTGGTGGCGATCGGTGGTGGCATCGGCTGGTCTTTGATGCAAGGTCAAGATCAACCAAATAAAAATCCGCCAGCCTCTTTGGAACCAACCAAATAACCAAAGACCCAGTGCAGCCCGTTCGGCCAGTCCCTGGCGGATAGTTTTGGGTTCGATCGAGTAACTTCCCTCCCCATCTATTTTCAGATTATTTTTTGGTGCAAGATAAAGCGGCATCAAATGTGGCCAGTTCAGCCGCTCTGGCCTCGGATTTGGTGGCTACCAGATAAATTCCACCTTTTTGTTTAACGATCGACTGTCCCTTGAGACCCCCAGTTTTAAAGCGATAAGCCAGACCAACTGTTTGATAGTTGCCCCCCTCTACTTTTTGCACCGTGGAAGTAGCGCTGTATGTTTGGTTGGCTTTGATAGTCAAGTTTACTCGCGATCCCCTGGTGAGGCAGTTGAAAGTTATTGATTTCGCTGGTTTGTTGTTGTTTGCGCTGGCAGCCAAGACTGTAGTGCCAGTATTAAGGACGAGCAGACAAATCAGCATGAGCGCGGATGTTTTCATTTTCTTGACCAGATGATTTGGGGTACATGCTACTTAGGAATCACTAGATTTTTGATATGTTCCGCTAGGTTTAAAATTTGGTCGATTTTAATTGATAGAAACATGAAGCGATCGAACATTACCAAATAGTACTAGAATACTGCTAGCAACCTTTACTCCCTGACCCGATGGCTGAGTCCGAAAACGCCTCCGAAAATGCTGTGGATCTTACTGGTTTACGGACTACCCAAAACCAGATAAATAACGCCGACTACCGAGCGATCGATCTCAAATTGCTCTCGCCGATGTTTCAGCATTTTGTTTCGGTCAAAGAGCAATATCCTCACGCCCTGTTGCTATATCGTTGTGGCGATTTTTTCGAGACTTTTTTCCAAGATGCCGTAACTATTGCCCGAGAGTTAGAGTTGGTACTGACCAGCAAAGAAGGTGGGCGAGAGGTCGGCCGGGTGCCAATGACGGGGGTACCGCACCATGCCGTTGACAGGTATTGTGCCAGCTTGGTAGAGAAGGGTTATGCGATCGCCATCTGCGATCAAATGGAAGAAGCCTCGGCCAGTGTGGGTTTGGTGCGCCGGGAGGTAACTAGAGTGCTGACTCCAGGCACGGTGATGGAAGAATCATTGCTCACCGCTCGGCGCAACAACTTTTTAGCGGCGATCGTAATTAGCAATGATCACTGGGGTCTGGCCTATACCGATATTTCAACGGGCGAATTTATTGCCACCCAAAGCCACGACCTGGAAATTCTCAGCCAAGAGCTACTGCGCCTGCAACCAGCTGAGATCCTGATCCCGGTGGCGATTCCTGATATCAACCGACTGTTGCGTGCCGGAGAAAAGCACGATCAAATTCCTGCCTCCTTGCCCAACCAATTTTGCTACGCCTTACGATCACCCAAATATTTTACGATCGGCGAATCCCAAGAACGCTTACTGGAATATTTTCGGCTAAAGTCTTTAGAAGCCACCGGTTGCGACCAAATGCCCTTGGCCGTGCGGGCAGCTGGTGGTCTGCTGGAATATCTGGATGACACTCAACGGGGTAATCCGGTGGATCTGCAACTACTGCGATCGTATTCCCTGGCTGATTATTTGGTTTTAGATTATCAATCTCGCCGCAACCTGGAAATTTTCCAAACCTCCCGCGACGGCAACCTGCGCGGGTCTTTGTTGTGGGCACTCGATCGTACTGCTACGGCCATGGGTGGTCGCGCCCTGCGGCGTTGGTTATCTCAGCCGCTCCTGGATATAGAGCAAATTGCTACTCGCCAATCCTCAGTAGCCGAACTAACCGCCAATACTTTTCTGCGTCAAGATCTCCAGCAACTACTCAAAAATATCTACGACCTAGAAAGATTGACCGGTAAAGCCGCCGCTGGTCGGATCAATGCCCGAGAACTACTATCCTTAGCTGATTCTTTGAGCCGTTTGCCAGAACTAGCCGCTCTAGTGGCTAGTGCCACCTCCCGCTTTTTAAAAAATCTCCAGCAATATCCGATCGAACTAGTCACTTTGGGCAAGCAAATCCAGGCTTATCTGGTGGAAAGTCCGCCCTTGCTATTAACCGAAGGTGGCATTATTCGCGGCAGTATTAGCGGCCAGCTCGACGAACTCCGCGCAGCAGCAGTAGACGATCACCAGTGGTTGGCCAATTTAGAAACGGTCGAGCGGGAGCGCACCGGCATTCCTAACCTGAAAGTGGGCTTCAATAAAAGCTTTGGTTACTACCTGAGCATCACCAGATCTAAGGCTGATCAAGTCCCGGATAATTACCTGCGCAAGCAGACCCTCACCAATGAAGAGCGCTACATCACCCCCGAACTCAAAGAACGAGAAGCCCGGATTCTGAACTCCAAGGAAGATGTCAATCAACTAGAGCACGAAATTTTTTGTGAACTGCGTACCGAAGTATCTAGCTATGCCGAACAGATTCGGGGCGTGGCCAAACGAGTAGCGGCGGTGGATGTATTGTGTGGTTTGGCCGAAGTGGCGGTGCAACAAGGCTACTGCTGTCCGGAAATCACCCCTGGCCGGGAAATCAAGATTGTCAGTGGTCGCCACCCAGTCGTGGAACAATCGATGCCCGCTGGTTTCTTTGTCCCTAACTGTGCCGATTTAGCCACCGAGGATAGTGGCACCGATTTAGTAGTGCTGACCGGACCAAATGCCAGCGGTAAAAGCTGCTATCTGCGACAGATTGGCTTAATTCAATTGATGGCTCAAATTGGCAGTTTTGTCCCGGCCAGGTCAGCGCGGCTGGGTTTAAGCGATCGGATCTTCACCCGAGTCGGAGCGGTCGATGACTTAGCAACTGGCCAATCGACTTTTATGGTAGAAATGAACGAAACCGCCAATATCCTGAACCACGCCACCCCTAAATCTTTAGTATTACTGGATGAGATTGGTCGGGGCACCGCCACCTTTGATGGCTTGTCGATCGCCTGGGCCGTATCCGAGTATTTGGCCGAAAACATCCGCGCCCGTACCATTTTTGCCACCCACTACCACGAGCTAAATGAGCTAGCCTCCATTTTAAGTAATGTCGCCAACTACCAAGTAACCGTCAAAGAACTTCCCAACGAAATCATTTTTCTCCATCAAGTTAAGCCCGGTGGTGCTAGTAAATCCTATGGAATTGAGGCTGGACGCTTAGCGGGGTTGCCGCCGATGGTGATCGATCGAGCGAAGCGGGTGATGAGCCAAATTGAAAAACATAGCAAGATTGCCATGGGGCTAAGGGAATTCGACCAGGATTAAAGGATTTTAGGATGAGCAGGATATGGAATAGAAAAATCCTGCTCATCCCCAAATCCTGAAAATTCTGATCCGTTTTGTTATGCTGAAGTAAGTGCTTTAGTTCCCTATCTGGCTCATGTCTGATTTCGACTTTCAACCCTATCGAGATTTTGTCCTGCGCCACCACGAACAGCAGCAAACTTTGTATACGCCGACGGATGTGCTGTTGCCTTTGCAAGTTGCAACGTCAGTAAAACTGAAGCAGCGGCTGGAAAAAGAGCAAGAAGCACCACCAGAACATAAAGAAGAGCAGCTCCCGGTGTTGGAGGGGTTGCGTAAGTATTCGTTGGGAGACCAGAGAGAACACATCATTTTGACTGGCAAACCGGGTTCTGGGAAATCGACGGCTTTGCAACAATTGCGCTTGGCTTTGGCAGTAGAAGGATTAGTGCCGGTGTTGGTGCAGTTGAAGAGTGATCGATCTATTCCAGAAATGATTCAGGGGGAATTTCGACGGGCGAAACAGCAAGTATCACTGGAGCAAATTGATGATTGGTTGTTGGCCGATCAGCTAGTATTGCTGCTCGATGGGGTCAATGAAATACCAACAGATGATTTGCGGCAGCATTTGGATTATTTTCGTAGTCAAAATCTAACTGTGCCAATGATCTTCACTACTCGTGATTTAGTGTTGGGTGGAGATTTAGGAATTAGTCGGCGGCTGGAAATGAAGCCATTGACAGAACGACAAATGCGAGATTTTGTTGGTCAGTGCTTGCCAGTTGATGGGGAGAAATTGTTAGCGCAGTTGGGCGATCGATTAAAAAAGATAGCAGAAACGCCTTTGTTGTTGCAGATGCTATGTGATGTTTTGGGTCAGACCGGGCAAATTCCTGAAAATAAGGGAGAGTTATTTAGGTTGTTCGATCGGGAATACGACAAATTCAAGGGATTTCCTCCAGTATCAGAAGATTCTCGGCGGTTTAAGTCGGAGATTTTACAGCAGTTAGCTTTTGTGATGATGACGGGTGATGCTTCTAGACCAACAGAATTTTGGTTAACGATCGATCGAAATTTTGCGGAAAGAGAAATTGAGAAGTTTTTAAGGGAACGCCAGGAAATTAATGCACCATCTAAAGCAAAGGAATGGTTAGAAGATTTGCTGAAACATCATTTGTTGCAAGTGGCGGCAGATGAAGGTCAGATAGAGTTCCATCACCAGCTATTTCAAGAATATTATGCAGCAAAAAAATTATTAGGAATGTTTGATGATGGTCATTCTAACGTTATTGATGAACATCAATTTCAGCATTTTTATTTGAATTATCTCAAATGGACAGAGCCAATTGCACTAATGATAGAAATGCTAGAGGATGAAATTACTATAATGCGAATCATCAGACTATCTGAGACAATAGACTTGATTCTAATGGCTTCATTTACAAGCTTCCTAAAATCACAGCTTAAATATAAAATAACGAAAATCATAGATGATTTGATAGTGCCAGAATACTTAAAAGATACGCTTGTACATATAATCGAGTATGGTAACTATTATCATAGATCATCAAAATTTTCAGACATAAATGAGAATTATATTCCAAGTTTTTCAACTATAGAAAAATCAGAAGGTAGTGTATCTGTAGCAGGCCTGGAGAAGATGTTCCAAGCACTTAGTTATGAGAAATCTGACATTCGCAAAAATGCCATAAAAAATCTAGGGATATTAAAAATTGAATCTGCCATCCCCATTTTTAGAAAAGCACTCAGTGACGAGAATCCTTCTGTTCGAATCGCTGCTGTAGATGCATTAAGTAAACTAAAATCCGACTTAATCATTTCCCCATTATTTATAGCACTTAGAGATAAATGTCACTACATACGCAGAAGTGCTGTAGATGTTTTAGGGGATTTGGGATCTGATGCTGCCATTCGCCCTCTAGTAGCAGTTCTAAGAGATCCAGATGAAGTAATGGATCAGTTTATGTTTGAAGCTCACTGGATAGATCGTGATAACGACCACAATGAATATGATGCAGAAGAAAAAGTAATGGAAGAAAATTCTTCTCATTTTGGTGTGATAAAGGCATTAGGGAAAATAGGATCTTTCGCAGCCATAAATACCTTGGCCGATTTAATGAAGAGTAGTACATCTAACACGCCTCATTGGATGATTAAAAATTGGGTTGCAAAAGTCCTTGAAAATATAAAAGGAGATCGCGCTGGCCATGTTCTCCCTGTTCTCTTAAAGCTTCTTACATCAGATTCTGGTGATGAAACAGTCTTGGATGCAATCCAGTCGATCCAAGCCAACTGTACATTCTACAACTACGATATTTTCTGCTCTCCACCGCCCCAAGATCCTCTACCAATTCCATCAACAGCCACTATCAACAATTACAATATTGAAAAACTTGGCATTCTCAACACAGGCAAGGTCGATATCAACGGCAACCAAATTGGTGAAACCAAATGATTCATAACCCATCCCATCAACAACTAGTCCTCGACACCCTCAGCACCAACCTCCAAGACCCCATCCCTGCCATTCGCGCCAAAGCCGCCCAAGCCCTTGGCCAAATCGGCAACACCACCATCTTGCCCCAACTCCTCACCGCCCTCCAAGACCCCGAACCCAACGTTAGACAACAAGCCGCGATCGCCCTCGCCCACATCGGCCAAGAAACCGCCCTCCCAGCTCTCTTCCAAGCCAGCCACGACCCAGAACCCAATGTCCGGGCTAGCATCATCCAAGCTATTACCATCACTGGGCACCCATCGATCATCCCTACTCTCCTTAATGCCCTACAAGATGCTGCCCCCAACGTGCGCAGCAGTAGTATCCAAGCACTTGGCCACTTAGGTACAATTACCGCCATTCCTGCTCTCCTCCAAACCCTCCAAGATTCTGATGTAGATGTTCGCCAACAAGCTGCGATCGCTCTTAGTAAAATGTCTTCAGAATTTGTCCTTCCCGCTCTCCTTCAAACATTGCAAGATCCCAATGCCGATGTACGTCAACAAGTCGTGATCGCCCTCGGCCACCTAAAATCTGAAGCTGCCGTCCCCGCTCTCTTGCAGTGTCTCCAAGACCCTGACAATCTAGTACGAGAAAGCGTGATCGAAGCCCTGGGTAAAATTGGCAGCAACAACAATCTAGCGATCGCATAGAAAAATCCGGACGCGGAAGGAACTATTAATGGGAAATCCAAGGCATCTCGTCTGTGACCAAAGAAAATCTTCAAATCATCATCGCTACCCTTTGTACCCTACTAGCAGAATCACCCGATTTAAAAATCCGCATTCGTGCTGCCGAATCCCTCGGCATTCTACAAGCCCAAAGTGCTGTACCATTACCTTGCCGCATTGCTGCCCAAAGCTCTGAAATAGATCTTTGCCTAATAGCGATCGATGCCCTCGTCGCCATTGGCCAAGCCACACCACCAAATCCCATGTCAGAAACTGCTAAAAATCAACCCGTCTTCAACATTGGCCAAGTCGGCAACATCAATACTGGTGATGTCAACATTCAAGGCGACCAAATAGGTATCCAAAATAATTATTTTGGTACTGATCCGGCTTTATCAGAGCAAATCGCTGACTTGCAAGAATTTATTGCTGACCTAGAGATCCAGCATCCCCACCCAGCCGGAGAAGAATCCGCCATGGCGATCGTAGAAAACGCCCTCACAGAAATCCAGACCCAACAGCCCGATCAATGGCAAAAAATCCGTCAGCAAATCATGATCCTGAAACAGCAACTCCTTAACCCAGAACGCCACCTTCAAGCCAGCAAAGCCACCCTAGTCGAAGTCACTAAAGCAGCCTGCGAAAAAAGCCTCATTGTCAAAGCATTCATCACCTATCTCGATAAATTCAGCGAAACTCCTGATAAAGGAGTATGAATTATGACTTCTCTCCAAGACGTTGTTGATAAATAGCAATCTGAGCTTCTAATTCTTGAACTCTTTGCGCTTCTCGATCGGCTCTTAAAGCCTCTTGTTCTAAAGCCTGATGCAGCTCGGCTAGTGGCAGTAATTTTTTCCCACTGTCCAAGCGATGAAAAGCAATAATTTTGTCTTCCACCGACAACCGGAGTTGGAGTGGTTGGCTTTGACCATCGGCGATCGGCACATATACTGGCTCATCCTCGCCTTGCAACCTAAAGCCCCGCAGTTTTTCCGGAATCCATTCACCGCGCGGGTCAAACTGCCAATATTCAGTTACTCCAATGCTTTCATACAGTTTTTTCTTTTCGATATCATCTTGCGATCGGGTACCCGGCGAAGTCATCTCAAACACCACCGCTGGCACTTGGCCTTCTTCCCAGGTTTTGTAATTATCTCGACCCCCCGGCAAAACATTCAAAATCACCATCACATCAGGAGCGACCCGCAAGCGTGGAAAACCTTGGGCATAGTATAAAAACTGATCAGCCAGAACAGTAGCCTGCTGTCCTTGCAGGTAATGGGTCAACATGGCTAGGGTGGTCATGATGACATATAAATGATCGTAAGATTCGGCTAAGGGTTCTCCATCAGAACTAGGGTAAAGAATTTCGGCAGGTGAGGTCTGGTTCGCGACGGAGTCAACTAATACTGTGGCCATAACATTTCTCCTTGCTATCTGAACTTGATTTTAGCAAGATTGTCCACTAGCTTTTTCTGATCACTCTCAATCAAATCACGATCCACTACCCATCAAAAAGCAGAAGAAAAATCGCTCTCGGTCTGCGGGAGTCGGCTGCTGACTAGTGTTGTGCTAGGCTAGGGAGCAAGAAACCTACTTTGACTTTTCCTGATGTCTGACTCTGTCCCGATTCCCATCTTTGATGCTACCGGTTTACTACCAGTGGCACCGCCAGACTTCCGATCGGGATTTGTGGGAATTATTGGTCGCCCCAACGTTGGGAAATCAACCTTAATGAATCAGTTGGTCGGTCAAAAGGTGGCCATTACTTCCCCCGTAGCGCAGACCACTCGCAATCGCTTGCAAGGTATTGTCACCAACGATCACGCCCAAATTATTTTAGTAGATACCCCCGGCATTCATAAACCGCACCATCGCCTAGGCGAAGTTCTAGTTCACAACGCACAATCGGCAATTAATGCCGTAGATGTAGTGTTGTTTTTGGTTGATGGCAGCGAAAAAGCTGGGGGCGGCGATCGGTTTATTGCCGATTTACTCGCCGATGTTACAACTCCAGTGGTATTAGGGCTAAACAAAATTGATGCCTGTCCCGAACCTGCTGTTCTAGAACAGATTTGTGACACCTATCGAGAACTGAGTGGTGAGGTAGATTGGTCGATCTCCGAATTTTCTGCTTTGCTCGGCACCGGCATGGCAGAATTACAAGATTTATTAATTGAGCAACTAGAGCCAGGGCCATTTTATTACCCCCCAGATTTAGTTACAGACCGACCCGAGCGCTTTATTATGGGTGAATTAATTCGTGAACAAATTTTATTACTCACCAAAGAAGAAGTTCCTCATTCCGTAGCTGTGACGATCGATCGAGTCCAAGAAGATGCCAAGATAACCAGAGTTTTAGCCACAATTTATGTAGAAAGAGATTCCCAAAAAGGGATTTTAATTGGAAAGGGTGGCATCATGTTGAAATCCATTGGTAGCAACGCTCGCACTGAAATGCAGAAGTTGATTGCTGGAAAAGTTTATTTAGAATTATTTGTAAAAGTACAACCAAAATGGCGACAATCTCGCCTCCGATTAGCTGAATTAGGATATCGGATTGAAGATTAATAAATATCTCTACCAGCTAGCTAAAGATTAAAGAATAAACATAAAGAAAAAAATATTAAATAATTGAATATTTGTTGCATCTATAACAAATGTAGAAAAATCTCCAACTATAATATTTATCGTAAGCTTTGTCCGTCTGGTGCTAGCATGAACTGCTAGACTATTGCAAATCGGCAGTGTTATGGTCTATCTTTAACCTCAAGCAATGAACAATTGTTTACTAGCAGATCATACAAACTGTTATTGATGAGAATATCAACATAATTTTGTTATTACTACAATGAAAGTTATTACTACAATGAAAACAAAAGCAAGTTCGGTAGTAACACTATCGCTGGTTGCAGGTCTTCTGGCGACAGCCCCAGCGGTGTTAGCCCAGCCATCATCACCAGAAACAAAATTTCCTCTGCCAGAAAAGTTGCCAGCTGGCACAACTGTCAAAATTGACGGCTCCAAGAGCATGGAAGCCGTGAACAAAGGATTAGAAACAAGTTTCAAGAAAAAATTTACTGATGCCTCTCTCGCGACCAGCTACAGCAACAGCAAGCAAGGAATTGAAGCTGTTAAAGAAGGCAAAATTGATCTAGCACCAGTTGGCCGCTTGTTAACTACTGAAGAACAAGGGCAAGGCTTAGGTGTTAAATCTCTGGGCTACGAAAAGATTGCAATTATTGTGGGCGAAAACAGCCCCTTCGCCGGTCGCAACATTACTTTAAAGCAATTTGCCAAAATTTACCGTGGTGAAATTCAAGATTGGTCTAAAGTAGGTGATCCAAAAGATCCTGATAAAGTCAGTGGCCCGATCAAAGTCATTGACAGCCCTGATACCAGTGATACTCGTCAGGCTTTCGCTCGCTACCCAGTATTCAAGGATGGGGTGAAAACCGGTAGTAATGTGGTCAAGCTGACCGAAGAAGGCTCTGAAGCGATCGCAGCCAAGTTGGGGACTGATGGAATCAGCTATGTGCCAGTGAGCCAGCTGAAAACCATGAAAGGGGTCAAAGCACTATCGCTGCATAAAACGCAGCCAGATAATCCTAAATATCCCTTTTCCCAACCAATGGCCTATGTCTACAATAAGGACAAAATTGGTGATGGAGCCAAAGCTTTGCTAAGTTTCACTGACACCACCGAGGGTAAAGAGGCTTTGGTGGCATCTGGACTGATGACTGGGGCAGCTGTCGCGGCAGCACCAGCCACCGGCGATGCTACTTCAGCTAGCCCTAGTGCCAGTGCAATTAATGGCACCATCGATGGAACAAACACAGCATCGCCAGCCACCGGTGATGCCACCACCACAAACAGTGCTGCAGCTACTGATACCACTGGAGAAAAGTCCGGCATACCCTCTTGGTTGTGGTGGTTATTGCTTCCTCTGCTAGGATTAGGTGCTTGGGCACTTTTTGGCCGTAAGCGTGAACGTGAAACTGTGACTCCCGCAGCACCGCTTCAACTGAAGGATTCTGTCAATACTGGTGTAACCACTACTAGAAGAGAAGGATCCAATGTCGTCCTACCGGATACCGGAGTAGTCAAGAATAATGGTGACTGGCTGAAAGGTGCTGGTTTAGCTGGTGGTGCGGCTCTGGCTGGTGGCGCTGCTGTTGTTGGATTAGGTAAGGATAGTGATAGTGATAAATCTGGTAGCTTGAGTGGCGATATCACCAGTGAACTACCTCGAATTGATACCGGTGGATCGATCGGAGGCTTCAAAGCAAATATTCCGGACATTGATGTACCCGATGTAAATGTCGGCAACCCTGTAGCTGGTATCGGTAACGCCACTGGTGATGTCATTAAAGGAATTGGTTTAGCAGGTGGTGCAGCCATCGCTGGCGGTGCAGCGGTAGCTGGTGGACTTTTTGGTAAAAAAGATGGTCCAGAAGACATTGATGACAATGACAGAGACTTCCCCTTTGGCATTGAAAATCCGTTACCAGGCATTAAAGATAAGGCAACTGATCTACTCCAAGATGGTAAGGATGCTGGTGGTGCCGCTTGGGCTGGTGGTGCTGCCGCCGTTGGTGGAACAGCAGCTGGTGCGGCCTCTCTCTTTGGATCTAATAATGATAGTGGTCAACTAGAGGAACTAAGCCTGGAAAATCCTGAATTTGCTTCAGAGATTTCGGCACTCAATCCCAACAAAAACAACATTTCAGCAGATTTACCTAGTGGTGATTTAGAACTGCTTAGTGGAGATTTGAGTGGAGATTTAAGCCAGTTCAACTTGGATATGCCTACGGGCGACTTGGGTATTTCAGCATCTGATCCTTTTGATGATTCGATTCTATCTGGTGGATTAGATGACTTTAATCCCCTAGAAGCTTTAGGTGATCTGAAAGACAAAGCTGTTGACACCATGAAAGGTGGTGGAGCTGCTGTTGTTGGAGGTATTGCCGCTGCTGGTGGCATGGCTGTCGGCGCTGGGCAAGCCGCTAAATCTTTTGTTGCTGGTGACCAACCTACTCCTAGCGGAGATATGGAAGGCCAAATCACCTTGGTTTCTCCAAATCCGGCTCAGGCTTATGTTCACTGGGATGTGCCAGTAAAGCTCAAGCGTCAGCTACGGCAGCAAGGTGGTAAGAAACTGGCGGTACGGATGTACGATGTCACTTCTTTGGACATTAACCAACCGCTACCGATCCATTACCAAGAATTTGAGTGCGATGAGTTGGCTTGGGATTTACATCTACCTGTTCCTAAAGCCGATCGCCAGTACTTGGTCGAAATTGGTTATGTTACTGACACGAATCAGTGGATGCTGCTCGCTAGGTCTACTCCAGTCTGGATTCGTTCTAGCGCGGGCTAATTAATAGCTTAAGATTTTGCAAACAAAACCCGCTGATAAAATCAGCGGGTTTTGTTTGCTCAGCTAGTATTACTGGTGATGAGTAACTTCTACCACCGTATGCACATTGCCCCGAGGCGAGTAGTCGGCTTTCACCGTAATCGATAATGGGTCCATGGCCGTTACTAAGTCATCTAGAATTTGATTGGCCGATTCTTCATGAGAAATTGACCTATCGCGGTAGCTGTTGATATATAACTTGAGCGCTTTTAACTCCACCACTTTTTGATCGGGAGAGTAGGTCACATAAATAGTCGCAAAATCTGGATAGCCAGAAAAAGGGCATTTACAGGTAAATTCTGGCAGTGTAATATCTACATCATATTTACGACCAGGGCGAGGGTTGGGAAAAGTCGTTAAAGTTCCCTCAAGGATGGCGCGTTCGCCATATTTCATTTCAGTCATACTAATTCGCCATATTCGTTGCTTCAAATATGGTAACTGTTAGTTATGATTTTGTGGGGTCATTTTGCTCCCAATCTGGACAGCTATCCCCATCCCAACCATAGGGATGAAAGCCACAGACTAGCAAATTACCACCAAAGGTCGTGCCATTATAGTTCTGGCAACCAATACAAGCTGGTTGAAAAGTAGCGGAAGCTTCTTGGCGTGGTTCATAGTAGGTTGGCCACTCCTCAGTATTTTCTAGATCATTGAAAAAATTGAAAATCTGATTTTGACTATCTAAAATTTCATCTAGCCAGCCTGATCGAAAGACTTCTTCTTGTAGCTCTTTGATTTCTGCACTAACCAGGTCTAGCTCAGTTACCACAACTTGGCCAATTTCTTCGGCTACCTCTTGGAAAGCGGCATTAAATTCCTCTGATATGCCGATTACCATTTCCCAAATTTCGGTCAAATCTTTCTGCCAATCGGACATACAATTCCTGCAAGGATGTTAGTAAGGAAATTGAGATTACTGTTTTTTGAGGCGTTCTAATTCTTGCTGCAATTCTTCAACCTGTTGTTGCATACTCGATACCTTGGGATCTTCATCTTGAATCTCAATTTTGCGCGGCTCTTTAGGCTGTGCTGCTGGTTGTTCGGGTTTAACCTGTGCCTGCTGAGCGGAGCTGAGCATCCCATCGACCATTTTACGAGCTTCTTCGGCGTTGATTTCGCCCTTAGCCACCATTTCGTCGGCTAATTTCTGGGCCTGTGCTTTGACATCACTAGCTTTTTCACCAGCGGAAGCTGCAATTCCTACCCCTAGGTAGAATGCTTTCTGTACAAAATCACCTAAACCAGCCATAAGTTATTAGGTTGTGAGATGTAGATGTAACATTGAAATTCTGAATTGATCCGGAGACCACGCCTGTTATAAGCATCCTGTATTGCTGCTACCTTCCGGTTCTGACAAGGTTGAGGCGTTACGACCGCGCGGATCCAGATCAATTTCTAGGATAACACGCTACTGGGCATGATCACACACCATTCATGTAAGTCGTATTCTACGCAATGGTTTTGGACTAGGGGATCGGCGGCTACTAAATTTTGGGCTTCAGCTAAGGAACTAGCCTGAAAAATCATCATGCCACCACCGCGTTCTTTCCAGTAGCCGGTTTGAGCCTGATGACCTCGATCGATCAAATCTTGAACGTAATCCTTGTGAGCGGATACATGCTGGTCAAATTCTGACTTGGGAACAATGCCTTTTTCAATTTTGACAAACCAAGACATGGCAGTAATTAGAAGATATCATCTCCATTTTATATTTTGCCGAAAATAAATTTCACTAATTTTTGTATCGGCAGGCCATGCACCCACGCTAAAAATTAATCACTGAAGCCCAAGCGATCGATATCCCTAAAATAGCACCCACAATTACCTGCACTGGGGTGTGACCTAAAAGCTCTTTGAGGCGCTGCTCATTAAAGTGATGATCTTCCGAAAATAATTCATCCACCATCTGATTCAAAATCTTGGCCTGTTTACCAGCTGCTTGGCGTACCCCCGCTGCATCGTACATCACAATAATGGCAAAGATGGTAGCGATCGCAAACTCCACACTATCCCAGCCTTGAATCTGACCCACCCCGGCGGCCAGTGCCGTCACAAACGCCGAATGGGCGCTGGGCATTCCGCCCGTAGTGGTGAGCACCCGCAGGCTTAACTTGCGGTTTTTAATTAAATCAATCATCAGCTTTAACCCCTGCGCAATACCGCAAGCCGCTAGGGCCACTATCAATACATGATTGTGCAAAATAGCGCTGATATTTTGAATGGCGGGATCTACTGAACTGGGCACAACGCTTACCTAGGGAAGGGAATAGAAACAATGTAATACCGAATACTAGAACGACAGCTAGCAGCTAATTGCGCCTGGTCGTAATAAAGTCGGCTAAAGCCTGCAACGGTCGAGCAGCAGCACCATAAACATCTAATACTTCTTTAGCGGTGGTGACTAGCGCTGTCGCCTGACGTTGCGACTCATCAATACCCAAAAGCTTAGGATAGGTGGCTTTTTCGGCCTGGAGATCCTTGCCAGCACTTTTACCCAATTCTTCGGAAGTAGCCGTAATGTCTAAGATATCATCAATGATCTGGAAGGCCAGACCAATGTTTTGAGCATATTGAGAGAGGCGTTGCAGGTCATCGGCCACCGCTCCAGCAATAATGCCGCCACATACTACGGCTGATTCTAGTAAGGCACCAGTTTTATGAGCGTGAATGTAGCTCAAGGTTTCCAAGGTCACATCGGCCTGCCCCTCAGAGTCCAAGTCCACTACTTGGCCTCCCACCAATCCACCAGCACCAGAGGCTTTAGCTAAATGCACCACGGCATCCAGTATCCGATCGAGTGGGACTGGTACCTGCATACTGCCTTGT
The DNA here is from genome assembly GCA_964247085.1 of uncultured bacterium. Lineage (GTDB taxonomy): Bacteria > Cyanobacteriota > Cyanobacteriia > Cyanobacteriales > Chamaesiphonaceae > JAAFHZ01. The sequence continues at coordinate 22,339 of CAXTSX010000027.1, read as the reverse complement.
GCCAAATGTTCAAACGCATAAGCTAGCAAACCATCACCAGCGAGAATGGCAATATCTTCGCCGTAAACTTTGTGATTGGTTAATTGACCCCGGCGATAGTCGTCATTATCCATCGCGGGCAAATCGTCATGAATCAGTGACATGGTATGAATCATTTCCATCGCACAAGCCGTAGGCATGACCATTTCCATGTTTCCACCCAGTAGTTCGCAACTGGCGATCGTCAAAATTGGCCGCAGTCGCTTGCCCCCAGCTAACAATGAATAGCGCATGGCTTCATAGATTTTGGCGGGATAGGCAAGTGGCAATGATTTGGCCAAAGCGGCTTCCACCTGCGCCTGCCGATCGATCAGGTAGGGCTGAAGCTGGAAGTTAGTTTGGATAGAAGGTGGATTACTGGTCATTGCCAAAAGTCACAGATTTCATGTCTCATCATTTTAAGGGGCTTTGGCGCTGTTTGGAGACCCGAAAAACTTAGCCCTCAGTTAATGTGGCCTTAACTTTAAATATCTGCGTACTAGCAAAATAGCGACCAAGTCATCGATCGGACGGGGCGGTAAGCGCATTCCTTGGGGAATAAGTTTCTGGAAGCCCTGGGCTGGATACATTTCCCAATAAAGATCGCGGGCGGCGAGAGTACTGTGATGTTCATCGACGGGTTCGATCGACAGCTGCGGCAACTCTGTTTGCAACCTGGCTTGCCACTGTTTAGAGGTGGTGCGATCTCCGATCACTATTTGCGCCACTGGCCACTGAGCCGCCAGCCTGGTCATTTGCTCCACGACGGCGGCAGTGGGAATCACTGCGTGGTAATGGGATTGTCCTTGGTCATCAACGATCGCCACTCCACATTTATCTTTACCAGGATCAAAACCTAAATACATCATGAATGCGCCTTTTGGAATTGCTAAACCTTGACTAATCAGTTCCCAACTAGTGACAATCTTTAGGATACCTGGCCTAAGCAACAGAAAAATTCATGAAAGTAGCAATCACCGGAGCCACTGGCTTTGTCGGTAGTCGGTTAGTCGAAAAATTATTGGCGCGGGACGATGAAGTTATAGTATTCACCCGAAATCCAGCCGCTGCCCAAAAGTTAGCAGCCACCAAGATTGTTCAGTATCGACCTTTAGAAAGTGGCGACTGGCAGTCCGAAATTTCTGGCTGCGACGCAGTAGTTAATTTAGCGGGGGAGCCGATCGCCGAAAAACGCTGGACAGCCGAGCAGAAAAAAATAATTTTAGAGAGTCGTAAGATTGGCACCCAAAAAATTGTGGAGGCCATCCAAAAAGCCGCTGCTCCACCCCAGGTGTTAATTAATGCCTCAGCGATTGGTTTCTACGGTATTAGTGATACCGCCAAGTTTGATGAATCTAGCCCCTCTGGCAACGATTTCTTAGCAGAAGTTTGTCGTGAATGGGAAGCAGCTGCGCAGCAGACCACTGGGCGATTGGTAACATTCCGCTTCGGTATTGTGCTGGGCAATGGTGGTGCTTTAGCCAAAATGATTCCAGCTTTCAAGATGTTTATGGGCGGTCCGATCGGATCTGGCGATCAATGGTTTTCTTGGATTCACCTCGATGATGTAGTGGGAATGATTTTAACGGCTCTGGATGACTCCACCATGTCTGGCGTTTTTAATGCCACCGCCCCCCAACCAGTCAGCATGAAAGAGTTATGCCAACAATTAGGCGAAGTAATGGCGCGACCATCCTGGATGCCCGTGCCCAGTTTTGTCTTAGAAGCGATGCTGGGCGACGGAGCGACTGTCGTGCTGGAAGGTCAACAGGTATTGCCAACGGCCGCTCTCAGCCGAGGATTTTCCTTTCAATACCCCCAAATCACTGCTGCTTTGAGATCGATCGTCTAGGCAAAAATTCAGCACCTTTCGGTAAACAACACTCTGGCCATTCGGCTTGCCCGATAGCGCTCTGGGCAAGCCTAGCGTAGATTTAAGAGAGTCACCACACCGCCGTTCCAATAGACTGTGCGGTAGGTACGGTAAACCACCCTTCAAAAAAATCCTTAATCAAACCAGGATAGGGTTGGTAAGTACAGTTGTAAAACAACTGTCATGAACACAGATTCTCCCCCCAGAGAATCGCTTGTCGCCGCGTCAAGGCCAGCCAGCCCTGCTCCAGAGTGGCAAATAGTAAACCCGATTGTTATAGATAAAAGGAATAGTTAAAGCTTTATGGGAAAAGTCGTAGGCATTGATTTAGGAACAACTAACTCTTGCGTAGCAGTAATGGAAGGTGGCAAACCCACTGTAATTGCTAACGCCGAGGGCTTCCGCACTACCCCTTCCGTGGTTGCTTTTGCTAAAAATGGCGATCGGCTGGTCGGGCAGATTGCTAAGCGGCAAGCGGTAATGAACCCCGAAAACACATTTTATTCAGTTAAACGCTTCATCGGTCGGCGCTTCGACGAAATCACCAACGAAGCCACCGAAGTTGCTTATAAAGTTCTGAACGAAGGCAACAGCGTTCGGATCGACAGCAATGGCAAAAAGTATGCCCCAGAAGAAATTTCGGCATTGGTACTCCGCAAACTGGTCGATGATGCCAGCAAGTACTTAGGTGAAACTGTTACCCAGGCCGTCATTACAGTCCCAGCTTACTTCAACGATTCTCAACGGCAGGCCACCAAAGATGCTGGTAAAATCGCTGGCATCGAAGTACTGCGGATTATCAACGAGCCAACCGCTGCTTCCTTGGCCTATGGTCTGGATAAAAAGAGCAGTGAAACCATCCTGGTATTTGACTTGGGTGGTGGTACCTTCGACGTATCCCTGCTAGAAGTAGGTGATGGCGTATTTGAAGTGCTTTCTACCTCTGGTGATACTCACTTAGGTGGTGATGACTTCGATAAAAAAATCGTAGACTTCATGGCCGATGACTTTGCTCGGAAAGAAGGCATTGACCTCCGTAAAGATCGTCAAGCTCTGCAACGTCTGACCGAAGCAGCGGAAAAAGCCAAGATTGAGTTGTCTAGTGTGACTCAAGCGGATATCAACCTGCCCTTTATCACCGCGACTCAAGATGGACCTAAGCATTTAGATCTCACCTTGACCAGAGCCAAGTTTGAAGAAATTTGTTCTGATTTGATCGATCGATGCCGCGTGCCCGTAGAAAACGCTGTCCGTGATGCCAAAATCGACAAGAGCAAAATTGACGAAATCGTCTTAGTTGGTGGTTCTACTCGGATTCCTGCCGTCCAAGAAGTCGTTAAAAAAGTGTTGGGCAAAGACCCCAACCAAACCGTAAACCCTGATGAAGTAGTAGCTGTCGGTGCTGCTGTGCAAGCAGGTGTTCTAGCGGGCGAAGTTAAAGACATTCTCTTACTAGACGTTACGCCGTTGTCCTTGGGTGTTGAAACCTTAGGTGGTGTAATGACTCGGATTATTCCTCGCAACACCACTATCCCCACCAAGAAGTCTGAAACCTTCTCGACAGCAGTGGATGGTCAAAGCAACGTCGAAATCCATGTACTGCAAGGTGAACGGGAAATGTCTAGAGACAATAAGTCTTTAGGAACCTTCCGGTTGGATGGTATTCCTCCTTCCCAACGTGGCGTACCCCAAATCGAAGTTACCTTCGACATCGATGCTAACGGGATCTTGAGCGTTATTGCTAAAGACAAGGGCACTGGCAAAGAACAGACTATCAGTATTACTGGTGCTTCTACTCTCGACAAGAACGAAGTAGAAAGAATGGTAACTGAAGCCGAGCGGAATGCTTCGTCTGATAAGGAACTGAAGGATAAGGTGGAACGCAAGAACCAAGCTGATTCTCTTTGCTATCAGGCTGATAAGCAGCTGGAAGAGCTGGGTGATAAGGTTCCGGCTGCTGACAAGACTAAGCTGGAAGGCTTAATCAAGGAATTGAAAGAGGCGATCGCCAAGGAAGATGATGCTGATATTCAGCGCTTAACTCCTGAAGTACAGCAAACTCTTTATTCGATCGGTAGCAATATCTATCAACAGGGTGAGCCTGGTGCTAGTGCTGGTGCACCGCCGGATGATGCTGGTAGTCCACCTCCTAGTAGTGGTGATGATGTTATTGATGCAGAGTTTTCTGAATCAGATAACAAATAATTCGTTTCGTCTGAATTGAATTATCTAGCCCACTGCTTAGACGGTGGGCTTTTTAGTAAATATCATTGGGCAGGGTGGAATTACACGGTATTACTAAACTATGATGAGATAATAAATCTAATTTTTAGCTAGGTTTGAAGATATGCCAGATCCAACAACAATTCTAGGAACTGAATTAACGAAAATTTTCCTGAAGTGGGGCTTCGATAAGACGGTTAGCAAATTAGATGAATGCAAGCTAACAAAGGATGATAGAAAGAAACTCGAAGAAGCTGCTCGAAAATATATCGACCATTATCTGCACAACCATGGCAAGATATGCGTATTAGGAATGTCTCATCCTGCTGAGCTAGAGAAGATATATACAAAAGTACAGTTGATTGAAGGTCTGAATTCATGGAAATATAGTCCCCCTTTAAATCATCTAAAAAAACGTCTTGATAAGAATCAACGTGGCTTATCTGATCGAGACATAACGCAAGAGGGAATCAAGGTAGCAAATCAACATCAATATTTGATGGTCTTGGGACAACCTGGAGCAGGAAAATCAACCTTTTTAAAGCGGATTGGTTTAGCAGCATTGCAAGACAAAGAACAACAAATTAAATCCCGAATTTGGCAGAATCTGCCAGGACTAAAAACTTCTAGTATCTCGGATGAATTTTATGAACATGAACGATTACCAGTACTGATTGAATTGAAGCGCTGTATTAGTAGCAAAATTGATTTGGTCGGAAAAATTCAGGCGGAATTAGAAATATGCGGTTTTGAGAATTCTGAAAAGTTAACTAAAATATTACTGGAGGAAGGTAAAATGCTAGTTCTACTGGATGGACTAGATGAAATTCCTAACCAGTATTTTGGTAAAGCAATTACTCAAATCCAAGACTTTGTAAACCAGTATCACCAGAACCGCTTCATCATTTCTTGCCGAACTGCTGCTTACGAAGGGGGGTTCAGTAATCTAGTAAATGTGGAAATGGCAGATTTTGATGATGGTCAGATTCAGCAGTTTATTACTAACTGGTTTAGTCAAGACAAAGATCGAGAAGTGGATGTAGCTAAGACATGTTGGGAATTACTAAATTCTCAAGATTACCAAGCAACTAAGGAATTAGCTCATACTCCTCTTTTGTTGACTTTTCTTTGCTTAGTTTACGATGATTCTTTGGCTTTTCCTAAAAATCGGGCAGATTTATATAAGTATGCTTTAGATATTTTTCTAACGAAATGGGCAGCAGAAAAGAGAATCCATCGTGACCCAATTTACAAAGATTTGAGTCTGCGTTTAGAAGAGGCTATGTTGTCAAAGATTGCCTACCAGCAGTTTAGTCAAGACCGATTGTTTTTCAACAAGGAGGAAATTATTACTGAAATTCGGGAATATTTGGCGAATAATCTCAACGCTCCAAATCATCTAGATGGTAGCGAGGTATTACAGGCAATTCAGGTGCAACAAGGGATTTTAGTTGAAAGATCGAGAAGTGTTTTCTCTTTTTCACACTTAACTCTTCAGGAGTATCTTACTGCTCAATATATTGTGGATCACGATTTGATGAATGAATTGGTGGATAATCATTTAACTAATAGTCGATGGCAAGAAGTTTTTTTATTAGTGTCAGGTTTAATGCGTGGGGGTACAGATAAACTATTATCAAAAATGGTCGTAGCTAGTAATCGATTAATTAATACAGACAATTTGCGCATTTTAGTTGCGTGGGCAGAAGAAAAGACAAAAGTTATTGGGGAGAAGTACCTTGCCCAAAGGCATATGGCATTATGGATTGTGAATACTATTGCAGCTGCTAACGCCATCAATAATATAAATACTGAGGCTGATGCTACTATTTACACCAAAGCTTACACTAAATCCTATTCTCATGATAGTGCAACTATTTATACTGATGCTAATATTCACGCATCTGTTTACATCAATACTTATGCAAAATCATATGCTTATGCGAATGCCTTTATAAATGTTTATGCAGGTATAAACTCTAATATCAATACCTTAACTAATATGAACGACATAATTAACCTTAATGCAAATAGGTTAATTCAAAATGTTGCTGGACTCCACATTTTTGATAACATTAATTATCAGGAAATTGAAGATGCAATTCGATCCAATAATATCCAAGATCATTTAAATACTTGGTGTAAAACCTTGGATATAAAACTAGACTGGCTAAACTTATTAGAACCAGAAATTAATAATTTGCAGCAATATTTTACTGCGAACCTCCTAATTATGAAGTGCAAAGAGGCCGCAATCGAAATCTCTAATAAAGGCTGGACAGCAGTAGAGGAAAAAATGTTTCGAGTACTAGATGATTGATCAAAATGTCACTAATCCCACCTGAATTTAGTCATTCCACAGATCTCACCTAGGGTTACTTTTGATCAGCAATCTAACCGCCACCGCTGGGATTTTAGTTGGGTTTTAATTAAATCAAACGATAATTAATCGATTACTTCGGAGCGAAATTGTGCAGGAGTCGATCAGCAGCCTGACTTTTATGGAAGGCTTTTAGAAGCTGAATTGATCACCATCAAACTAGAGATATGGCATGATTTTAAACGACAGAATAAGGCTTCTGGGCTTCGATCTCACTGCCCGATTTTTTCCTCAAAAAGATACCGGTAAAAGTCAGGATCAGCAGCTTGGCTATCGATCAATAGCAAGTAGAGTTTATTGTGATTCAGGCGGAATCATTTTTTCTAATTCCGATACCAAAATTGGTAAACCGTTGACTACTGTGTCCCAAATAATATCTAAATCCACATCATCGTATTCATGTACCAATCGATTTCTCATCCCACTGATCGCCCGCCAGGGGATAGCTGTGAAGGTTTGACGAGTCTTCTCCGAAACCCGTTTAGAGGCTTCTCCAATAATCAAAAGTCGGTGAATAGTTGCATCTTGTAGTTGCAAGTTGATTGATAACTCATTTTTTGAGCTTCCGGCCAGGTAACTGATCACGATTTTGGCAGACTGCAACATATCAAGCAGAGATTGCAGATCTCGTTCCATATATTACCTGGGTAGAAGACAGAATTGACTGACGACGCAAATAATTACGACTCGTTTCAATTCCTTTGCGAGTCACTAAATCCACATCTCGCTGAAAAATAACTTTCAGTTCATCCTCCATATAAGTGAGGTCAAACAAACTGGGATGAGCTTTTGGATCAAATACCACCATCACGTCAACATCACTGTCGGAGCGAAAATCGGCACGTAAAACCGAACCAAACAGCGCAAGTTCATCAATATGCCAGCGCTCACAGAATTCCGCTATCTTTTCCATCGGTAGTTCGATCGCCATACTGCTCATATCAGTTTCGTCCCCGATTTGTAAACTATTGGATCTGTGATCTGATACTTTTAGTATAATTCATGGCACTCATTAACAATAAGTTTAGAGTTTCGTCCTTTTCTTCACCAACTCCACCGCCAACAAAATAGCTTCCCGCATACTCGTCGCATCCGCTTTATTCTGACCCGCAATATCAAACGCCGTTCCATGATCAGGTGAAGTACGCACAAAAGGCAATCCAATCGTCGTATTCACCGCCCGATCGAACGCCATCAACTTCACCGGAATCAACCCCTGATCGTGATAGAGCGCCAAATAACCATCCGCCACCTGGGGTTGACCAGTCCCAAACCAAGCCTGCCCCGGTGCTACCCACATCGTATCTGGCGACAACAATCCAACTAACTTAACTTGAGGATATTGCTGCTGCATCGATCGTAACCAATCTTGCAGCCAATCCACCTCCTCGCGCCCCAGTTGACCCTGTTCACCACTATGTGGATTCAAACCCGCCACATTGATTTGCGGTTCAGCAATCCCAAAATCATCCTGCAAACAACGAATCAACAACGCCAACTTATCACTCAGTAATTGCGGATTTAATCGATCGGACACCTGAGCCAATGGAATATGCGTCGTCGCCAACAACATCCGCAGCTGCCAGCCAGTATGGGGCGACCGACCCACAAACATCATTCCCGATTTATCCACCCCAGCCATTTCTGCCAATAACTCAGTCTGACCCGGATAATGATGCCCCGCTGCCGCCCAGGCCGACTTAGAAATTGGAGCCGTCACCACCCCATCAAAATTCCCGGCCAGAGTTCGATCGATCGCCGTCTGTAAAAACTGAAAACTAGCCGCACCACTAGCCGCATTCTCTTGACCCAACTGAATTTGCTCAATCAAAGTTGAGGCTAATGGCACCTCCCATAATTTCAGTTGGGTCAGATGGGGTAAATCAGTTGCTCCCCTGGCCACCAACTGTTGATGATAGCTAGCCAGTAATTGCCCATTACCAACCAAGGTTAAGTCCGCTCCAGCCATAATTTCTGGTGTTAAGGCTTGAAGTACGACTTCTATCCCAATCCCAGCCGGATCACCGAGAGAGATCGCTAACCGGGGCCGATCTTTATGAGAGAATGTCATAGCTTAATATTCAGGAGTTAACAATATGGTTGGTGAAATTTTTACGGCAGCAATTATCCCTTTCACCCTAATTTTAGTGGGTTTGAGCTTAGGTTTCTTAATCCTCAAGATTCAGGGTCCTGAAGAAGAATAAGTGGCATAAGCACTGGGGGGTGATCCCCCGCTTGCCATTGATGTAACGTTTCATGTCAGAAACTGAGAAATTCTGTTAATATTTGAGGGAATGCTTAACATTATTTAATTTATATAAATGACTTTACTAATCGTCGGTGCCACTGGCACTCTAGGCAGACAGATTGTACGCCGAGCCTTGGATGAAGGGCAAGAAGTACGCTGTTTGGTGCGGAGTTTTAGAAAAGCTGCTTTCCTCAAAGAATGGGGAGCGGAGCTGTTTCTGGGCGATTTGTGTAAGCCGGAGTCCTTAAAGCCAGCCATGGAAGGCATTACGGCAGTAATAGATGCCGCCACAGCGCGGGCCAATGATTCTTTGAGTATTTACCAAGTAGACTGGCAAGGTAAAGTCAATTTAATCCAGGCCGCCGCCGCTGCCAAGATTGACAGATTTGTTTTCATGTCTGTATTGGATGCCGAAAAGTATCGATCGGTACCACTGATGGATATTAAATATTGCACCGAAAAGTTTTTGGCTGAATCGGGTCTGAATTACACCATTTTGCAGCCCTGTGGCTTCTTGCAAGGATTGGTTGGTCAGTATGCCATTCCCGTATTAGAAGGTCAAGCTGTGTGGATGGCTGGCCAAGTGGCTCCCACAGCCTTTATGGATACCCAAGATGTGGCCAAGTTTGCCGTCAAAGCTTTGGCTATGCCAGCAGCAATTAACAAAACCTTGCCAGTAGTTGGCAATAAGGCTTGGAGTGGTGACGAAATTATTGGCTTATGTGAGCGGTTGTCTGGCAAAGAAGCGAAAGTTACCAGGGTACCGTTAGGCTTACTCACAGCAGTACGCCGATTTGCCCAGTTTTTTGAATGGAGTTGGAACTCTGCCGATCGGTTAGCTTTCGCCGAAGTCCTAGCTACTGGACAACCGTTAAATGCCGATATGACTGAAACTTACCAAATCCTAGGCTTAGATCCAAAAGAGAACACCACTTTAGAATCCTACTTCCAAGAATACTTCAGTCGCATTGTGAAGAAGCTGCGAGAGCTGGAATACGAAAAGGAAAAGCAAAAGCAAGCCAAAGCCAGCAAAAGTAAAAAAAAGAAGGCATTCTACTAACCATAGTGGCCAACGATCCCCGCTGCTGGATCGTGATAGAATAGCTCCACTCTGTAGCATCATCGCTTGCTCCAGAACATAAACATTCAGCCCCAGTGCTCACGTGCCCAAAATAGGCATTATTTATAACGAAGGCAAGCCCTTAGCCTGCAATATTGCCACCGATTTGCAGGATAAATTAACTGGTCTAGGCTGGGAAGTCTGTCTAGCAATGGGTAAAAGGGGGATTTTGGGGTATGCACACCCCTCGGCTACGGCTAGCTATACTCCGATCGAATCCCTGGCCGCTCCCGGTTTTGATTCCACCATGAAGTTTGCCCTAGTGTTGGGCGGTGATGGCACCGTTTTGGCGGCAGTCCGTCAGCTAGCTCCTTTAGGAATTCCATTGTTGGCCGTAAATACTGGTCATATGGGATTTTTAACGGAAACTTTTGTCAATCAATTACCAGATGCTTTAGAGCAGGCGATCGCTGGTGATTATCAAATTGAAGAACGGGCGATGCTCACCGTGCAGGTACGCCACAAGGAAACTCTGTTATGGGAAGCTCTATGCCTAAATGAGATGGTAATCCATAGAGAACCGCTCACCAGCATGTGCCACTTCGAGATCGAAGTGGGGCGACATGCCCCAGTAGATATCGCCGCTGACGGCATTATTCTTTCCACTCCCACCGGTTCGACAGCCTATTCGTTGAGTGCTGGTGGGCCAGTGATCGCCCCAGGGGTGGAAGCTTTACAACTGGTACCAATTTGTCCACATTCTTTGGCTTCACGGGCATTAGTTTTTCCCGATACGGAGCCGGTTACCATCTATCCAGCTAACCCCAACCGACTGGTGATGGTGGTAGATGGTAATGGTGGCTGTTTTATCTTGCCAGACTACTATGTGCATATTGTGAAATCAGCTTATACGGCTAATTTCATTCGTCTCCAACCACCAGAATTTTTCCGAATTCTGCGCGAGAAGCTCGGTTGGGGTCTACCGCATATTGCCAAGCCAACTTCAGTAGAATTGCCATAATCTACTCCGCATCTGAGCCTTGGAGTTTGCTATTGCGATAGCTAATCCATTCTTGGATCAAGAGCGTCACCAGTCCCAGGGCAGCCAGCAGTAAAGCCGCCGCAAAGGCGGCCTGGGTTTGATATTGCTTGTAGGCATCTTCCACATATAGCGACAGGGTTTGAGTTTTCCGGGCAATATTACCCGATACCACCGACACTGCCCCAAACTCGCCCATCGCCCGCGCATTAGTCAGAATTACGCCGTAGAGCAAGCTCCAGCGCAAATTGGGTAAAGTCACCCGCCAGAAGATTTGCCATTCGCTTGCCCCCAGAGTCCGGGCGGCTTCTTCTTGGTCAGTGCCGATTTCTTCGAGCACCGGAATTACTTCTTTGGCAATGAAGGGCAAGGTCACAAACGCAGTGGCTAATACCATACCGGGCCAAGCAAAAATTATTTTGAGTCCGATCGATTGCAACCAACCACCTAACCATCCCTTGTTGCCATAGAGCAAAATCATCATCAGGCCAACGACCACCGGGGAGATGGAAAAAGGTAGATCTAGGACACTAATTAGCAAAGTACGGCCAGGGAATTGATGACGGGCAATCACCCAGGCAGCGCAGAGTCCAAAAATAATATTGATGGGCAGAACGAGCAGAGCGATCGATAAAGTCAGTAACAGCGCCTGGAAAAATTCCGGGTTGCCGTAGGAGCTAAGTAAGCTGGGTAGGCCACCCGCAAAGGCTTGAATCACTACGTTAATGGCTGGCAGCAAAATGATTAAGGCTAGGTAGCCGATCGCGATCGCGATCAAAATTTTGGTGGTGGATGTGTTTCGAGAAGAGGCTGCTGACATTTTAGATATGGGGGTCGCGATCAAATTGCCAATTTCAGTTTAACTGAAGCCAGAAACCTAGCAACAATTTGCCAAGCTATCGATCGATCACTAAACCTAGCCATCTCCATCAAAGGCGCTCACCAAATACCTTTGCAAATTCAAGTAACTACCGTTTTCTAGCTGGCTGGAGTATAAAGCCGTTGGTTCTAATTTTCCGAGGCCGACCAAAGCTACATCAAACCGGCAGGGCTGTTCGGCCAAATCTGGATTTAGCCCCAAAAACATCTGAGCACCACGAATGATTTTCGATTGCTTTGGTTGACCGATCGCCAGCAAACCATTAGCATCCCAGTTCCGACTATTGCGGGTTTTGACCTCAATAAACAGGATCGTGCCATCCAGCTTTTGGGCAATTAAATCAATCTCGGCCTGACGACTGCGCCAGCGATAGTGCAAAACGCGAGCATTTTTAGTTTGCAGCCACGCTCCCACCAGTTCTTCGCCCTGCTGGCCAATAGTCGCCATCGTTACCAACCTAAAGCCCGCGCTCCTTGATAGAACAAGAAGCTGACGACCCAGGCTAAGCTGATCGACCAAAAAACTGACAGCAAAGCAAATTTGATACTCTTCGACTCCGCCTTGATCACAGCTACAGTCGAGAGACAGGGCACATAGAGTAACGTAAACAGCATGAAACTATAAGCCTGTACCCAATCGATTTCTTTGGCAATCACGCCCGCCAGTCCAGCATCTTCTTTGGTGGCATAAATTACGGCTAGCCCGCCCAGCACAATCTCTTTGGCAATAAATCCAAAAATTAGCGCCACCGATAGCTTGGGATTAATCCCGATCGGACCCAAAATCGGTTGCAGGGCATGGCCAATCATCCCCGAAATAGTTTGGGCACTAGCAGGAGCAGCTGTGGTAGGTAAGTTATTGCACAGCCAAATCATCACCACGCCAAAAATGATGAATTTCCAGGCAAATTGGAGAAAATGTTTCGTTTCTAGCCATGCCCGCAGTAGCATTTGGCGGATGGTGGGAAAGCGATAGGGAGGTAATTCTAAAACTAGCGGTTCTTGATTGGGGTATTTTCCTTTGAAAATAAAAGCGGTGAGAATAGCAGCTGCAAAGCTAAACATGTATAAGCTAAACAACACTAAGGGAGCCACGCTGGCACTAAACAGCGCTGTCGTCATAAAAATGAAAACATTCAGCCGCGCCGAACAAAGTGAGAACGGAATCACCAGCATTGATAGTAGCCGCAGACCAGGCGATCGCATTACCCGTAAACCCATAATCGCGGGCACGTTACAGCCAAAGCCCATCAAAGACATTACAAAAGAGCGACCATCCAGACCAAGGCGCTCCATAAAAGCATCCATCAAATAGGCCGACCTGGATAAATAACCACTATCCTCGACGATCGCCATGCAGATAAAAAATAACCAAATCACCGGAATGAAGGCTGCCACAGTGCCCACCCCTTGATACAGTCCATCAATTAACAAATCGTGGGGGAATTGGGGCAACCAAATCAGAGCTGGCTGTAAGGCAGCGGTTTTGAACCATTCCACTCCACCATTTAAGCCATCTTGGAGGGGTTTGCCGACGGTATAAACCACCTGAAACATCAGGTACATGAAACCAAAGAAAATTGGTAGACCGAAAACCGGATGGAGCAAGATCCGATCGAGCTTAGTGGTAAAAGTATCTTTGAAATTAGCTTCGACCTGGAAGCCCGCTTGGAGTAATTCGCCCATTTCAGTGGCGAATTGTTGGTCGGCCACTACATTTTTATCAATTTTACCGGCCAAGACTGGTTCTGATTTCAATCCCAATTGCTGGGCGATCAGCTGCCGCGCTTGACTGTAACCCTGTCCATACTTGGCACTCATCTGCACTACGGGCATTTGTAAATGACGGGAGATTTGATCGGGATCTATATGCACTCCAAACTTGGGAGCTTCATCAGCCATATTTAATAGCAGTAAAGCTGGCAAACCCAGATGTTTAATTTGGAGGGCGAGGCTGATCTGTCGATCGAGCTGCACTGAATTGAGAATTATAACTATTAAATGGACTGGATTATTTTCTAGAAAGCGGCGTACCACTTCTTCATCTTCCGAAAAGCCGCGCAGGTCGTAAATACCAGGTAAATCAACTACTTGTGTTTCCTGTTGACCCAATTTTATTTTGGCGGCCATCAAATCGACGGTGATCCCTGGCCAGTTCCCAATACTGGCATGGGCACCGGTGAACCTATTAAAAAAAGTAGACTTGCCGGTGTTGGGCATTCCCAATACGGCAATTTGCTTCAGTTCTGTGGTAGTGCTGATATCCAGCAGCGGACTACCATCGGGATTGCATTTGCTACAACTATTGGAATTGGTCATCTATAAAATTACCCGATGAATTCGGGTTGGACTTGAATGGCTTTGGCATCCTGGCGGCGCATAATTATTTCGGTAGTGCCAATTCGCACATGCAGCGGACCACCAAACCAAGCTTTGCGGACGATCAAGATTTGCTTACCTGCTCGAAACCCTAAGGCTTGCAATCTTTGCTCTAAACCTGCCTCGGCTTGTAGTCCTAGGATCAGAGCCGTGGTTCCCAATGGCAAAATACTAAGTTCAGTCAAAGACATTCAATTTTCCTGGTAATGAGCTGGTGGAGAGTTTTGATAATAGGGTTTATTTGCAACATATTTATCTTAGTTCTTCTGAGAAATACTGTCAATAAAACTATCGTAAAAATTAGCTACTGCAATAATCCGGCACAATGTTAGTTGTCAATCAATTAACCACCATGCTTTCCAAATACCTCTCGATTATCCAGCGATTTTGGACAGCGGCGATCGCAGCTGAAATGGAATACCGCCTAAACTTCTGGATCGAAACTTTTACCAGTCTGGGGAACTTTGCTGGGAGCCTGTTTGGGCTGTACTTGTTCTATCAAAAGGGCTACCAATTTCCGGGCTGGTCTTGGTCAGCGGCTTTGATTGTAGTCGGGGTTTTTACCTTTTTCCAGGGGATGGCGACGGCTTTTCTCAGCCCCAATCTGAGCAAAATCATTGAACAAATCCAAAAAGGCACCTTAGATTTTGTGTTGCTCAAGCCGGTCAGCAGTCAGTTTTGGCTATCCACTCGATCGATCTCACCTTGGGGATTGCCGGACGTCTTTTTGGGGATAGCTTTGGTCATCTACGCGGGAAATCAACTGCACTTGCCAGTGCAGAATTATTTTTGGAGCTTGATTCCGCTGACAGCGGCTTTTTTGATTCTGTACAGTCTGTGGTTTATGCTCGGAGCCACCAGTATTTGGTTTGTCAAAATCTACAACGTTACGGAGGTGTTGCGCGGTTTGTTGGAGGCTGGTCGCTATCCGATGGTGGCTTATCCGGTGGCCTATCGGTTCTTTTTTACTTTTGTGGTGCCAGTGACTTTTATTACGACGGTACCAGCGGAGACTTTGTTGGGTCGGGTTAATGCAATGAGTTTGGGGGGGTCGATCGGACTGGCAATCTTATTAATGTTTTTGGCTAATCGCTTTTGGCGTTTTGCTTTACGTTTTTACACCAGTGCTTCTAGTTGATTGGTTTTATCATCATAAAATATAAATACGTATAACTCCCTCAATCATTTTTAGCAAAAAGTGGATATAATAATCCCTGTGGAATATCAGTTATGGAGTTTAGGATAAGATAAATTTTGAAACTTTATGAAAATGTCGTAATTGGAAATTTCTTGTATGGACTAGGCTTTGCAGTCGGAGTTAAAAATCAGTCTGAAAATGTCCCGTCAGTTGTTAGTCTGTTACAGCAAACTCCAGCGGACAAGCTACTGGGAGATTTACTTTTAGAGTTTCCTGGCGTTGTACGTCTTATCGAATTTAAAAATCGAGAAAATAAATCAAATAAAGAAAAAGAAAAGCACAAACGTCTTACTGAAAAAATAAAGAGTCAAGTTGAAGAATATGATGATTATATAAGAATCTCTAGATCCATACACTGGTTTATTGAAACACATCCTCAAAAAAACAACTTCGTTTCGCGGATTGTCCCATATTTAGATGCCTACCCAAAGGACAATAGTTTACTTGATTTAGGAGAATTTATTGAATCTACAGCTGAAGATATATTGAAGGCTCAATCCAAATGCTCTCATCAAGAAGTGTGCAACTATATTCATTTTGTTTCCAGCTTACTGGGAACTAAAAAGATTGGAACAGGAGGATTACTTCTGTCAGCAAATTCCTCGGGAAGTCTTGGATTTATTGAGTTAACAGATATGAGTGAGTTGAACCTTTATCGCAGTGAATTAATTAATGTACGACAAAAACAAGAAGAATTATTAATACAACCCATTCCAACAGTTAAGCCTAAATATGAAAAAGGAATAACACGAGATATTTCATTAGAAAGATAAAATATGTTATTAGTCTAAATTTTATGATGAATACAGATAAATATAAAATTGATCGCATTGTTGATTCTCTTGATCGGCTTACAGACATTGCTGAGACCAAGCAAAATATTGCAGATAAAGTAGTTCACCAAATAAGTATTGCAGCTGTAAATCTTGAGAACAAAGCTAAATCTCTAGATGGAATAATCCAAAGAGAAGCTAAGATTGCTATTCAAAAAGAAATTGAAAATTCTTTGATAGATAAATCGTTAAGTGAATTCAAAGAAAAAGCTGATGACCTAAAGAAGACTGCTAATAATAATTATAAAAAAACCAAAGAAACCTCAGAGAAAATACAAAAAACTATTTGGATAGCAATTGTTGTTATAGTGCTATTTCACTTGGGGTTCATGGTTGTAAATCACTGGTTTATTAACTCGGAAAATCAGGTTCTTAAAAGGGAAAATCAGCAATTGAGATCTGAGAATATCAAGCTCAAGAAAAATGCTGATACTAAACGTAAATAATTCTCTGTAACAAGTTGAACAAAAGCTAATATTTTTTAAATATTATCGTTCAATAATTTCAGACATGCTCTTAATATTCAACTATCGAGACGCCCGTAGTTCTTCTTGAATAACTCGACGTAGTGTTTCTTCGTCTAAAGGTTCATTTGCTTTGTCTAGATACTCGCGTAAAGCTTTGTTCATAGCAGTTTGATAGCCCTTACCCACAGCATCACCGCGTTGCCGAAACTTCTCTAGTACATCGTCATCAATATAGATCGTAATGCGGGTCTTGCCTGTTTGAGGAATGACCGCACCGCGCTTGCTCTGACTAAAATCATATTCCGCTTTCATAATTATGTCTCTCTGAACGAGTGGCCGGACGAGCCGAAATGAGTCTAACTCGATTGCCGCGATTTGTATAAACTATCACCAGCAAACGCCAGCAGTGATCCATCCCAATCACGATAAATCGTTGTTCTCCTTGAGCTGTGATATCTTCACAAGACAGAGCATTCGTATCGAACAAAACTGCCTCAGCATCAGAAAAAGATATGCCGTGCTTTTGCAAATTGATATCAGCTTTGTTGGGATCCCACTCAATTTCCATACATATATTATATGCATATAATGTATTTTGCGTTTTGAAGTCAAGTCAGATTGGCTCTGCTAGCATTAGATACATGATGATATAGATATATTTTACTCTACCGCCATTCTATGGAATTTTCTCTACCTTTTAGCTTGGCGCTCTTACCAGCCGATACTTACCTAGTCGGTGGTGCCGTGCGGGATGCCCTATTAAATAGACAGTGTTACCCGATCGATCTAGATCTAGTTGTACCAGTAGATGCGATCGAACTAGCCCGGACTATTGCCAGTCAATATAATGCTGGATTTGTGATTCTAGATGCCGATCGATCGATCGCCCGCCTAGTATTTTCTAAAATGACGGTAGACTTTGCCCAGCGAGTTGGCGGTAGCTTAGAATCCGATCTCTACCGCCGGGACTATCGGATGAACGCGATCGCCTACCATCTTCCCAGCCAGCAACTAATCGATCCGGTGGGGGGAGTGGCCGATATTGAACAGCGAGTAGTCAGGATGATTGCGGCGGAAAATCTGTCCGCTGATCCCCTGCGACTATTGCGGGGTTATCGCCAAGCAGCACAATTGGGCTTCTCGATCGATCCAGTCACCCAAAAAACTATTCAAGAACTGGCCCCACTCTTAAGCCAGGTCGCTGCCGAACGAGTTTTTACCGAAATTCGTTACTTGATCAATAGCAGCTTCAGCGATCCCCAATCATTAGTGGCCGTAGTAGAGACCGGATTGCTCAATGATTGGCTGTCGGGTATTAATAGTAACTATAGTGGCTCCATGCTGTCAGATGGATTAAAGATGGTGATCACGGCTCTGGAACTGATCGATCGTACCTATCCAGACTTAAGCCAGCTCCTCCACACCAACTTACGCTCTACTATCAACATGAATGGTGCTGGAGTGGCCTTACTCGCTTTTCTACTACAACCCATCTCTTTAAGTAGCGAACAATTGCTGATTAAACTCACTGCCAGTACTGCCGAAATCAAAGCAATTCAGATAGCGATCGCTCACTTCTTGAAATTGGGAAAGTCTCCACCAGAGGAGCTTGTGGCTCAATATCACCTGTTTCGAGAAGTCGGCACTGTATTTCCCGTAGCAGTGATTTTGAGTTTAGCCAGCGGTGAACCGCTCTCAAAGATCAGCCATTTGATTGAGCGATATCTAGATCCTAGTGATCCCCTAGCTCATCCAGTGCCATTGCTAAATGGTACCGAGTTAATGCAAGCCCTATCTCTACAACCATCTCCCCTAGTTGGTCAGTTATTACAAGAATTACAATTGGCTCAAGTATGTAACAAAATTCGTACTAAGCCAGAAGCCGTAAACTATGCCCTGACAAGCTTAAAGAAATTAAGTTCTTGTTATATTTGAAGGAGAAATCACTAGTAGTTGCTAAGATGTAGTTTATATAACCGCATCCTTTCTCGTTAATGAATAGAATCTATGGAGCGGTTTGTGAACGATCACAATCTCAACATATGGCGTGTTCTTATCTTCAGGAACGGGGAATGATAAAACTACCAGCTTCAAGTTTACCGCCTACAAATAGTCCTCAGTTTATGAACTCGCCTGTACTGCCAGAAATAGATTCTTCTCAACCTCGCTTTCGTCGCCCTGCTATCAAGTTACCGGCGAACTTGATACCGACCAAGACCTCTTGGATTAGAGCTTTATGTCTGTTACCACTAGTGCTCCCCGGCATGAGAGTTGTGTCATCTGGACTGTCTTGGTTTAATTGGCTCACCTTTCCTTTGGGTTGGCTGTTGGCAGCTGTAATGTTCATGACTATGCATGTGGCTATTCCATTCCTGATTTTGGCTGGTCTCTACCAGTTGGTAGTATCCAGGTGGCAGCGTTCCAGTCGATCAATATCCCGAACAACTTGGTTTGCATTGTCTACGATGGCAATCATTCTTTTGTCTTTTGCAGGTACAGCTACTATTACCAATTTGTTTGAAGGTTCTATTTGTCAGGTAGTGCAATCCTTCTCTGCTTCCAATGTTTGTATGGGTCGTTTTGCGCCCACTGGAATTCAAGACTTAGCCGCTAATATCGATGCCTACAACTTCCAGCTTTATACTTGGGCTTTGTGGTTAGCAATTACGGCTTGCTTGTATCAGGTGGAAAATAATTTCCAGGAACATTATACAGTCCAGGCTAAAAATGTTCGGGGAAATTATCGGGTTCACGAAGCGACGAAGGCAACTCACACTGTTAATGTGTCGTCCTTCAATGACGAAGATACTGTCAACCAAGACTTGGATTAAAAAGCCTACCCCTTGACCCCGCTGCTAATGTCGGTGGGTACAATGTATTTCTGGACAAACAGGAAAAGAATTAGCACGGGGGCGATCGATACGATCGCCCCCGCTGCTATTAGTCGCCAGTTAGAACCGAAAGCACCAGTTGCTAACTTGGAAACGGCTAGGGGCAGAGTGTAAAAATTTTCATCACTGGCCACAATCAACGGCCACAGAAAATCACTCCAGGCTCCAATAAATACAAAAATCGACAGGGTAATTAAGGCAGGGCGAACAGCGGGGAGCATAATATTCCACCAGATCCCCAAATCAGAGCAGCCATCCAGCCGTGCCGCTTCCTCTAATTCTTGGGGAACCCCTTGAAAAGCTTGACGCAGTAAATAAATTCCAAAAGCAGATACCACATTGGGTAAGACAATGCCCAAGTAGCTATTTACCAGTCCCAGCTGCACTGTGATGATATAAAGCGGGATCATCACAATTTGAAAGGGGATCATCAGCGTCGATAGTACCATCGCCCAGATAATTTTATGGCCGGGAAATTGCAATCTGGCCAGGGGATAGGCCGCCAAGCTGCAAAATAGCAAATTACAACCAACACTGAGTACGGCCACGACTAGACTATTCCAGAGGGCTTGGCCAAAGTTACTGCTTTGAAAAACCTCTACAAAATTATCGAGGGTGGGGGCGCTGGGGATCAGCTGGGGTGGCGATTGAAAGACATTCTCGGAGCTGGATTTGAGAGCGGTGCTACTCAGCCACAACAGGGGGGCGAGGGTCAAAAGTGCTAAGCCGCCCAGTAGAGCATAGTTAGCAATATTTCGTCCGATCGCTGATTTAGGTTTAGCCAGGTTAGTCATGAGCTGGGTACCATAAGTCTTCAATTTGTTGAGCGATCGACATCGCCATTTCTCGATTATTTTCTTCTAAGATGACGGTCGCATGACCGAGCTTGCGACCTGGCCGGGCTTGATTTTTTCCGTACCAGTGCAGATAAGTGTTAGGCAACTCTGTTATTTTTTGGCGCTGGGCTAGATAATCGCTAGTCGTGGCTTCATATCCCAATAAATTCACCATCACCGCTCCGGCACAGTGAAGACTGGGGTCGCCTAGTTCCATTCCTGATACCGCTCGTAGGTGTTGAGCAAACTGGGAAGTATGGCAAGCTTCAATGGTGAGATGTCCAGAATTATGAGTGCGCGGCGCTAGTTCATTAATTAATACCCGACCATCAGCGGTTAAAAACAGTTCAATGCCCATTACTCCCACCGTATTGAGATTGGCAAGAATAGTATGGGCTATTTTGTTGATTTCTAAGCGCAGCCGATCGCTGATATCTACAGTAGTATAAACGCGCTGGCAGACCTGTTGCACCTGCTGGGTTTCTACTACCGGATACACCACTATTTGGCCAGTGATTGATCGAGCGGCCATTACGGCCAATTCACAAGTGAAAGGCACAAATTCTTCGATTAGCATTTGTTCTAAAGGCAGGGTCGCCAGCGCTGCGGCATCTTTGACTATGTGGGTGCCCTGGCCATCGTAGCCATTGCGCCGCGCTTTCACCACGATCGGAAACTGCCAATCTGCAGGTTGATAATCCAAGCCAGCGCAGAATTTAGGAACTGGTAAGCCTAGTTGTTGCAAATATTGACGTTGGTCGTATTTATCCAACAACGGTGCGAGGGCAGTTAAGGGCGGCCTAAAGCAAATTCCTGGCAACGCCCTCAATGCCGCTAAATCCACGAATTCATTCTCAAAAGTAACCCAGTCACAGTTCTGAGCTAATTGAGCGGTGGCTGGCACGTCATCGATCGCCGCCAAAACGGTGTGATGAGCCAAACTAACAGCGGTATCCGTCGCATCTGGGGTTTGAATATTTACTTCCAACCCCAACGCGGCAGCTTCCTTTGCCATCATCCAGGCCAATTGACCACCACCAATAATTCCTACTCGTTTCATGTTCTCTACAAAAAATGTCATTAACAGCCTAAAGAATCACGGGTCGCAACGCCAGTGGTCGGATTTACGCCATCGGCTTGCTCGCAAAGTTGTTTGATTTGTGCCCGTCCTAAGATTGCGCCGCTAAAGTCGGTGCCATGAATATTGACATTCTTAAATCTAGATCTCAGCATGATGCTATCTACCAAAATGGCATCGCTCAAATCCGCGCCATTAAATTTCACCTGATCGATTAGTGCTTGGGTGAGGTTGGTACCATGCAGATTGGTATTAATCAGTGACGAGGTGCTCAACACCGCTCCCATCATATCAGCGCCGGAAAAGTTAGTGCTTTCTAGGTTGGCATTGGAGAATTCAGCTTTTTGGAGTTTTTGGCCAGAAAAGTCTTTATGATCCAACTTGGAATTACTAAAAGATAGTGGTGGGGCGGGTAATGCCCAAGCAGTGGTAGGAATAAGCCACAAACAGCAGGCCAAAATAACAGCAAAAATTTGGGACATGGGATAATTAAAGAAAGTTCATAATGCCTCTGCTATTGTATGGCAGAATCACTTGCGACCTATGATTAAACTATTCATGACCTGGCTAATTAATGCAATTTCGCTGCCCATTACATCCGAAATTGTGAACCAGTTGATCCCTAAAGGGTTTAGCTTTACGAATACAACTGCAGTAATCGGGGCGGCGATACTTTTGGGGGCGGTTAACACCTTCATTCGGCCAGTATTAAAGATTTTGACTTTTCCTCTGACTTTGCTGACTCTCGGTTTGTCGGCGATCGTCCTCAACATAGCTTGTTTATTAGCAGTGGATTGGTATCGGCCAGATTTTATAATTAACGGCTGGCTACCAGCCATTTTAGGGACATTTATTCTATCGATCGTCTCTACTCTCCTGAATGGATTATTCAATCGGCGCTGATAATCCGCTATCCTGGATTGTTGGCTATCAACCC
>CAXTSX010000026.1:44405-47960 GCA_964247085.1 uncultured bacterium | reverse complement strand
GATTCATCAATGTTTCTCTGCTTTATGTCTAATTCTACACTGGGAAGGGAGTAGCCACAAATTGATCGCGAATTAACGATCTAGCCTCATCATCTGTCACTGTCTGCATCTCTGCCGCCAACTGGCCAAAAGAAATCTGCGGATTCACCACCACCGGCTTCATGGCCGTCACCTTCTCTAACGCATCATAGAGCTGCACTGCATCAAACACCCGAAAAGCCTCTTTGCCGATAATAATGCAATCATATTCATCGATAGCAGGCGGCACCGCATTCTCTCCCGCATACAAAATCCGCTGCACCATCCCTTGAATCGTGGCAATATGCACGGCTGTATCGGTATCAGCGCGTTGATCCTCTAGTTCCTTGATCCCAAAAATATCTGCAAAAGTCTGCAAATTCTCCATGCGCGTATCCTTAAATGTATTGGCGGCCTGCTCACCCAAAGCCGATCGATCAACTAAAAACAACACCCGTTTAAAACGCTGCGCTTTCAACAACCGATAAATCAAAGCAATACAAGTCTTAGTTTTACCTGTACCAGTAGCCATCGCCACCAACAACTCCCGCTGCTCCGTTGCAATCCGCGCCTCGATCGCCCTAGTGACGTACTCCCACCGCTAACCGCTTAGGCGGTCTAGCGGGGGCTTCTCAAATTCACAAATGGCTAAAATTAGTCGGGGGGAGAGCTGGCGGCAGTGACATCAAATATAGCCATTGCAATAGAACTAGTTTAGCACTAGCTATTACTGAATATTTTGTCAAAAAAACATGCCTGCAAAGCTACTGGATGATAAAATTTCCCAGCAATTGCTTTAATTCAGAGCATCCTAAAACCTGCCACTTCTTCGCCCCAGGCATTAGACCGATTACACTTCTGCACCCGATCGACACAGCGATTGCACAGCCCTGCCAACAAAATCCGATCTTCTGGATCAAGGATTTGCTCTAACTCCCAACGCAGCTTCTCTCGATCGCGTTGACTCAAACGACAGCGAAAAATCGAATACTGAATAGTCTCACCGTAGCCCTGCAATAATTTATAAGCTTTCCGCCAACGTTTTTGATCTCGAATATCGTAGCAAATCATATACCAGTTTTTAGACTCAGCCATTAGCGCAATACCAGTTTGGCAAATAATCCACCTTCACCCAGCCATTCCTTTTCTAGCAATCGCACTTCTAATTCTAATAATCGGCGGTAAGTGAGCGCATAATCTGTTACCGGGTGCTTCCAAGATTCTTCTTTGCGACGTTCATAAGCTTGTACAAACTTTTTGCGACCACTATCACTCAACCACACCTGCTGACCTCGCCGTGTAAAATCTTCTGTAACTTCCCATTGACCACGATTAATCGTGGAAACCACTACCATATCGACCAAGGGTACTCGAAAAATTTCCATGAGGTCTAGTGCTAAAGGTGGTGCTTGGGTGCGGGGTTGATGATAAAAACCCAAGGATGGTTCTAAGCCTACTGCCAAAATCGCATTCATGATATCTTTGAGTAGCAATGAATAACCAAAGCTCAATAGTGCATTTGCTGGGTCGAGGGGGGGACGGCGGTTGCGACCATCAAAACGCATAGCTGGTGGCACGGTATCAAGCAGTAGTCGATCGAACACTCCAAAATAAAGGGCTGCTATATTACCCTCAATGCCCAGTAAGGATTCTAGTGATGAGGCGGTGGGGACGTGTTTTAGCATGATTTTGATTTGATCGATCGCTTTTTGGAGTTCGGTAGTGGCTCCATTCCGTTTACCACGCATCAACAATTTGCGCTGGCTTTGCCCCCTACAGGTAACTAGTTGCTTAGCGAGTTCTAAACATTGGGTTGGTTGGCTCAGGGCTGCATATTGGGTGATTCGTCTTTGAATGCTGCCTTGCCGACTATCGAAGCTGCCCAGATAGCG
The DNA here is from genome assembly GCA_964247085.1 of uncultured bacterium. GTDB lineage: Bacteria > Cyanobacteriota > Cyanobacteriia > Cyanobacteriales > Chamaesiphonaceae > JAAFHZ01. The sequence continues at coordinate 46,050 of CAXTSX010000026.1, read as the reverse complement.
GCCACCGCCAGAAACCAGATGTACGCCAATGCCTTGTTCGGCGCAAAAGTATAGGGCTTGGGTAGAAATTTGGGAAAAGCTGTGTAGTACTACCTGACCAATTTGGCGGGCTGGAACTTTTTCGATCAAGGTTTTTTTGCGAGAAATTTTGAGTTGTTCGCCGGTTCGGCCAATGTTGGTACCTGGTTCGAGCACATGTAGGATTTGGCGATCGTCTTCTTCTGGAAATAGGCGGATTGGTTGCCATTCGCGATCGTGGGCAAGGCGGGCTTCTTCGGGAAGACATACGGGAGCGAGGGAGCAGGGGGGACAGAGGCGTTCGTTGTCGGTGACGGGTGGACGAGAGGGGGAGTTGCGCAGAATTCTGGCTCGATCGATCGCTTCTTTGACGGCTTGACGGCCTGGTTCGTCTAGGGGGATGGTGACCATTACATTGTCGGCATGGTAGCGAATGCGGCCTTCGGTGATGGGGATGCCGAGTTCTAGTTCGAGGAGGTAGGCGTAGGCCAGGATTTGAATCCGATCGCTTTCCCAGGCTTGGGGTTGTTTGTTGTTGTCACGATGGCAGCGGCCGCGTTTGTGTTCGTAGGGGATGGTGTAGCCATCGCGGGTGCGGAGGGCATCGACGCGGCCTCGGATGCCGAGGGTGGTGTTTTCCAGAAATAGTTCTTGCCAGTCTTCGTCTTCTTTTTTTTCTAGTTCGACATGGAGGCGGCGACCGGCGAAGACGGCGGGGTCTTGAGTGTATAGTTCTTCGACTTCTTCGAGGTAGAAGAGGCGGGGGCAGTAGGCGAGGGCGTGGAGGGCGGAAATGCGGATGGTGGGGGTGTCTGAGGCGATCATGTTGTTTGCTTTGTAGGTGTTTGAATCTACTATGGCAGAGGTACTATGCAATTTTCTTGCACTCTATTTTGGAAATCAGCAAAATATCTTAAATAATTAGAATTTAGGTTGGAATATGAAATATTTAACGCCTTAGAGCATTAGTCGTTTTTTGGTACTAGTATATAGTGCTTGGTTTATTACACCTTCCCGTGCTCAACGCCTTGCGGCATCAGTGGTTTAGCAGGTACACCATTTAGTACAATCTGGTCGATTTGCGTATGTGCTCAACGCCTTGCGGCATCAGTGGTTTAGCAGTCACCAAAGGCCAACGCCAAACTGGTGGTCAGAAGTGCTCAACGCCTTGCGGCATCAGTGGTTTAGCAGAAAAGCTATCGGGCGACAGGGAAAGTCAGTACAGGTGCTCAACGCCTTGCGGCATCAGTGGTTTAGCAGGCAAGACCGACGTTGATAAAAAATTTGGGCTGATGTGCTCAACGCCTTGCGGCATCAGTGGTTTAGCAGTTGTTCTCTCGATCGAAATGCCTGAGCCTGATCTACTCGTGCTCAACGCCTTGCGGCATCAGTGGTTTAGCAGCTTTTCCGACACCCTTACTCAAAACGTACTTATAGTGCTCAACGCCTTGCGGCATCAGTGGTTTAGCAGAGCATAAGCACCAGCAGCGGTATTAGTTTTAATATGTGCTCAACGCCTTGCGGCATCAGTGGTTTAGCAGTAATACAGCCATGCAATTTCGTACCCACAGGGCAGTGCTCAACGCCTTGCGGCATCAGTGGTTTAGCAGGATAGGATGATCGGAAC
>CAXTSX010000026.1:0-44305 GCA_964247085.1 uncultured bacterium | reverse complement strand
GAAGCCAGGCACCTCGTTAAGTGCTCAACGCCTTGCGGCATCAGTGGTTTAGCAGGATAGGATGATCGGAACGAAGCCAGGCACCTCGTTAAGTGCTCAACGCCTTGCGGCATCAGTGGTTTAGCAGCCCAATTAAGTGACTAATCATAACATCATCCTTGCTAGTGCTCAACGCCTTGCGGCATCAGTGGTTTAGCAGTCGGTACCATTCAAACATTTGCGGCCACCACGATATAGTGCTCAACGCCTTGCGGCATCAGTGGTTTAGCAGAGCCAGCCGGATGAACACCGCTGAGACCGACTCACGTGCTCAACGCCTTGCGGCATCAGTGGTTTAGCAGATCTAATCTCTCGCCAGCCTTAAAAGCAGCGCAAGTGCTCAACGCCTTGCGGCATCAGTGGTTTAGCAGTTTTGGAGCGGAAGGAAACGTCCACACTCACGGTAGTGCTCAACGCCTTGCGGCATCAGTGGTTTAGCAGCCCTCGTTTGCATTGCAAACGTGCGACCCTGTACAGTGCTCAACGCCTTGCGGCATCAGTGGTTTAGCAGAATAAACAAACGGTAGATCTAGATACTTTATGGGAAGTGCTCAACGCCTTGCGGCATCAGTGGTTTAGCAGATCGGGATTATCTCCACAATTAGCCCGATCCCTGTGGGTGCTCAACGCCTTGCGGCATCAGTGGTTTAGCAGATTGATCATCAGCCATATGCACAAAGTATAGGTTAAGTGCTCAACGCCTTGCGGCATCAGTGGTTTAGCAGCTATAAAGCAAAGATTTTGTAGTACATATATTGTCGTGCTCAACGCCTTGCGGCATCAGTGGTTTAGCAGGTGACCCTGCGATGCTTTTTGGGTGCTGAACTCTCTACAGGTGCTCAACGCCTTGCGGCATCAGTGGTTTAGCAGTGCTGGGTATCTAATTCTTTATTTAATTGTGCTCAACGCCTTGCGGCATCAGTGGTTTAGCAGTAAAATTGTGCGCGGTGAATACGATATAGCTGATACGTGCTCAACGCCTTGCGGCATCAGTGGTTTAGCAGAGATCGTACCGACTCAGTTTAAGCCGATAATTGGGGTGCTCAACGCCTTGCGGCATCAGTGGTTTAGCAGGCAAAATATATCGAACGATCCGCCGATATCCGAAAGTGCTCAACGCCTTGCGGCATCAGTGGTTTAGCAGCCATTACCAACGCCGGGTATTACGCCCAGTAATCGTGCTCAACGCCTTGCGGCATCAGTGGTTTAGCAGAAGTACGATACATCCCAGGCTACCTGGGACGTTGGGTGCTCAACGCCTTGCGGCATCAGTGGTTTAGCAGGCAAAATATATCGAACGATCCGCCGATATCCGAAAGTGCTCAACGCCTTGCGGCATCAGTGGTTTAGCAGCCATTACCAACGCCGGGTATTACGCCCAGTAATCGTGCTCAACGCCTTGCGGCATCAGTGGTTTAGCAGAAGTACGATACATCCCAGGCTACCTGGGACGTTGGGTGCTCAACGCCTTGCGGCATCAGTGGTTTAGCAGAGCGAGGGCTAGAACTCTTTCCTAGAAAAGGCTTGTAGACACTTTTGCAAGCACCTCCAACAAAATTCCATTATTTGCCCCCAAATTGCATTTCAACTATTTTACCATCTTCTCAAACCAATAGCACAAAGGCTTTTGCAGCTTTGCAAGCACCTCTGGAACTTTTTGAGAGGCAACACTTCATACCCTGCAATTGTTCCAGCGTGTTTAGTCGATCGATCGAACCACACAAGCAGAGGTGCCTGTAAAAATTATCACCCCGATTTTTTCGATCGCCGAGCCTTCGCTGGCACAGCAGAAACAGTAACCTGCGGAGGCCGAATCTCCACCCAACAGTTATCTGTAAAATCAGTGGCATAATCACTCACCGTAAAACGGTTGAAAAACCCCTGACTACTAACTCGATCGATCCAAACCGGCAAACCGATTAAACCTCGATCGTCTTTCACGAGCCAACGAATATCACCATCCTCTGGTCGATAAATCCTGACTCCATTCAACATCGCCCAAGATTCACCCAAGCTCAAACCGCCAAAACGTTTGATTTGCTCAGGATTAGTTAAAGCGATCGCCACTCGATCACGTAGCGTCTCTGTAGGAGAATCGATCAACTTAACCATCCCCGATTCTTGTTCAGAATCTATCTTCACCACAAACTGCAAATCGGTCAACAGCTCATGATGATTTGGTTTAGAAAACTGACTTGAAGGATAAGCCCCCAACTGTTGCCTACTAAACTTATGATGGCGTTGCTTCCTCACAATCCGTGAAATTGGCGGATCAGATCCAATAATGCCGATCGCTAACTTCACACCAACATGCGCCAGCATATCAACCTCTCCCACCAAAGAAAGTAACATCCCATAAACCGTTGATGGCGGTGGATAGACATAAGTTTCCTTGAAATCACGGGCAAAGCTGCGGGGGAAGCTGGTACAAGGACAATCTAGATATAACATGGTCATAACTATGATTTCACCTCGATTCTAAACAACTGTTTCTTGGCAACACCAAGAGCTTCTTTAACCCCACGATGAACGGTAGCGCCCAACTCCTGAAGCTCTTTACCATGAGGAGTATCAGCAATCTCGCCACCAACAATAAGTTCATTAGCTGCAACATCTCCTACCTCAATTAATCGCACCAACCTTGGGCAACCGATGCCTTCGCCAATACGTTTAAAGCTATCCATAATCCAAGGACTAGGATCAGTAGTGACCCGAATAATAATCGACTCTGGACGAAAATCGTACAAAAATCTAGCATGATTACCGCCGACATGACGCAGGGCACAAATAGCATCTAGCATCAGGGCTGCTCGATCGATCAACTTCAAGCTTTCCGGCGTGAGTGCCACAGTATATTGATAGCTAGTACAGTGCATTTCCGAACTATGAATCGAAGTTTTACCCTTCGTTCCACCCTTAGAGCCAAAAGCAACATCACCCCAAAAAGGATCAAGACTCATTGCCCGACTAACTTCTAACGCGCCACGTCTTTTCGTAGTTGCATCTTTATTATCGGCATTTTTTTTCGCATCCATAAAGCCAAACAAATCATCGTCAGCAAACTCTGTAGCATTAAACTGACCATCTTTTTTAAAATTGTACTGATCTTTATCCGGGTCAAAAGTCCGATTCACCTTTGTGGGGTCGAGGTTTTGCAGATACTCTCGCAAACCCCACCGAATTGCTTCAGCACTAACGGTAGTATATTGATCGTTACCCCGCGTAATCTTTTGCAAAGTGGACAAAGTACTTCCATCTCCCTCGCCCCGATTATTGGCAGCAACAGCAGTAGATGTGACAATTGTAGCGAAAACGTGCATAGACATAATTAAATTTCCTGGTTGGTAATTAGTGTGAATTGTTGATATTTAAGCAAGTAAATCAAGGTCAGTATCTTCAGCATCTGGGGTTGATTCGATCGAAATATCTGCACCATCGAGAGCATCACCTTTTTTGCTGGTATAAGTAGCCACCGCCAACAATGCCAGATCTCTGGCCGATCGCCAGTTTGCCTCCCGATGAATCCAAGAATATATTTGCGGCCCAGCAGCCCTCATTGCTTTACTGCGAAACTGACTTAAAAAATCTACCAATGCCGTAGCAAACTCCTGTTGAGTACTCGGGCGCTGCAATCGATAAACTACTTTATCGGTTACTTGGCCATAATCTATTTTTCTATTTTGCTTCGTAGCCTGAACATGTTGCCCGCGCAGATAAGCACTAAAAGCACCTTGCACTGCATCAAACAGTACCCGCTCATTTTCATTCAAATATTCAGTCATTGTTACTAATCCTTTTCTTTCAAGAAAATCATTTTGTTTGCGAAATTCAAAAAATCCGCTATACCAAGGTTTATCGGCGACCAAGTTATCGCAAATCCAAGGCAGAGCTTTAGAAATTGCTAACCAAGGCTCTCCTTTATCATTTTTTTTGACCTGTGCCGGAAACAAATAATAAGCAGATTGATAAATCTCCAAGACTCGATCGATCGCTTTAACGCGATACACCGCCTGTTTCAAATACTTTTGTTGACCATCCCAAGTCTGTCCACCAAGTTGATAAACCTCGCAATAATCTACATTGGCTAAGTCAGCATCGCTGGCTGTCTTTTCTTTTACTAAAAAACGCAGAGCCGATTCGCCTGCACCACTGCTAAGAAAATCACGATAAGTTCGAGCAAAATTTTCTTGCTTATGCCTCACCCATTTCTTTAAATTATGAACTTCTGGAATTACTACAGCCGATCGCAAATTGGGTAATTGATAATATCCACAGGCTAAAGGCAAGAACAGCAAAGACAAAAATCCGGTAGGAGATTCTTGATAAGCGCCATTAGCAAAGCATTCTACTAAACCCGGTAAATGATGTCCTTTCAGAGAGATATTGGGTTTAAAGTCACCTTTAGTATTAAAAGCTTCCTTCATATCTCCGGTATAGTAGCAACTCAGTAATGGTCGAAAATCGACTTTAATTTCCGGCTGTCCTTCCTCAATCTGAAAAGTCAACGGATCAGTAGTTTCAGCCAACTTACGTTGCTGACTATGCTGCAAAAAACTAGCTGTAATTCCCCTAGTAAAAGTATAGCTACTTTGTGGATCTAGCTTCAGAGCTGGTGCATCTAAGTAGCCATTTTTAATCCGGTAAGTATTATCCAACAGCCATTTGACAGCATCTCGATCGCCGGAGGCGCAAGCGGAGCTATCGAACCCTTCCCAATTAAGCTGAATGCTATCTTCGGTTACATCCCAACTCAATGGGGCATCTTGGGAATCCAACACCGAAAGAGCCAGCGCCAAACCAGCAATTCCTGCCCGATGGGGCAAAAGAGTATTAGGGTCAAATAATGACAATGTGTATTCAGACATATTTTACTTCAGCTCCTGTGCGCCCACATTGGGGCTATAAGTCCACTCATTGCTAGGAGCAATAAGATATCCTTTTTTATGTCGTTTCCAATGTCTGGTTTTTTTAGCATTTAAAGGTACTGCATATTTGGGTAATTCACTGGCTTTGACAGTAGCGATTTTTGGCAAATCTTCTTCCAGTAACGCTGTGACAGTAAATCCACCATCTCGAAGCGGCGCAGAATAAGTTCGCCATTTACCATCCAGTAAAACTGTGTGGGTTTGGGGATCACCAGTATCACCAGAATTCTCTAGCCAAATAGCTAACTGTGCTTGATTAACATCTCCACTAAATTCTTCAAGCATTTTCTGCCCATTATCAAGCTGAGATTGATCATAGGGATAGCGATTTTTGGGGGTGTAAAAAATTGCCTTAAGTGAATGACCACAATAAACTCGATTCAATCGTCCTAATCGCTGAATTAAACCAGCCGGATCGGCTATTTGAGATACCAACAAAGTAGCTGACAAATCCAAAGACATTTCTGCCACCTGAGTTGCAATCGCCAAAATTGGTCGATCGGCTCTAAATCCATCCACAACTTCTCGATGATGAGTGACTCGATCAATATAGCGATAGCGGCTGTGATACAGCACCGCATTTAGCTTGCGCCGTTTCGCCTCCTTGTAAACTTTGATCGCCACATTTACCTGATTACAAACCCATAGCACCTTGCCATTCCCCTTTAGCTCTTGTTCAACCTGTTCCCAATCAGGCGAATCTGCAAGCTGAAAATGATATCGCGGTTGTTCCTCTAAGTCTTTTGGACCCAAAATAATTTCTACCGATTCACCAACAGCCTCCTCAATTGCCTGAATCTGCCAAGGGACAAAAGACGCGGACATCAGCAGAACCGGGGCTTTCACAGTTTCTAAGAATTTTAGTAAAGCTCCAAATAAAGCATCATCATAACAATGCACCTCATCAAAGACAAAAGCCGCTTGAGCGATCACCGGAAAACAATACAAAGGACGACGATTGCACTGCATCAAACCCAAGACAGTATCTACAGTACAGACACTAACCTTTGGCCCCCAAGCTTTGAAAGAGCTAAGTTTCTGAGCAGCCTCATTTTCAAAAGCCTGGAAAGGTTTGCCATCTTCATCAATTAATAGCTCTCCACCACTATCTTCTTCTTCCCCAGTTTTGGCTATTTCTAAATCTACCTCAGCCCGAGAATGTAGTAAAACAGCTTCCACCTCATTCTGCACATAGTCCAAAAAGCCTTCAGTACTTGTACCGGTGGTTGGATAACAAAAAAATAGCTTACGTCCGATCGCCTGAGTTTTTGCCCAGTTATAAGCACCCAAAGTTTTTCCTGTACCACAACCAGCTTTAGCCATTGTCACCCTAGCTTGAGATGCACCCAATGCCACCTGAAATGGTCGCAGATCATTATTTTTACGCCTAGCATCAATGACTTTTTGCAAATCGGCATTTGTCAGTGTTGACTCTAATTCATCTTTCATCCACTTATGAATATTAAAACTGGTTTGCGCAGCTGCAGAACCGATCGCATCACCAGCAATCAATAATGATTTCACTACAGCCACCAATGAGATATCTGGTTCCCAACTTCCAAATATTTTCTCTACCTCCGATCTTCGCTGAGTAAAATCTGCTACTGTCCAATGACTAGGCAAGTTACAAAGCTTAGCTGGCAGAGCGCGCGGCAAGCCAATCTCTTTTACACCGTACTTGAGCATCGATTTGAAGTATTTCGGAGCGACGTATAAATACAGTCGATCATCACCACAAGGGCGTAACTCAAATAAATCGGAGGTAATCTTACCTCCTTTGCCGCCAAACTTCAGATGATGCCCACCAGCAGCAGCAACTGCGGTTAAAAAACTACCATCCCCCTTGTCTAACCACTCTCGATATTCGATCGCCAATAAAACCGATAAAGCCTCATGGCGAATCAATTGTGGCTCATTGAGAGCATGACGCTGTTTTCTCACCATCATCTGAAAGTGATTATTGGCCTTGCCCCAATCGTGAAGATACGCGGCCAGCCGCACGATCGCTCTTAATTGCTCTAACGTACAATTCAAAGCAAACTGTAAAATTAATCGTTCACCTAAAACATCAACCAATGTTGTGACTGCATTAATCACATCTGCGGTATGTCCAATCAGAGAATAAGAGCCTTTCCAACCATTTTCAAAGGATTTGGCTAACAGTAGATTAGGCTTACCTAAACCGGGGATGGTATTAGATGACATCAAATTCCTCCGGCGTTGGATAAAACCAACCACACCCAAAGTGCTGTCTGCCACCCAAGCCATGCCATTGCAGCTTGAGCGAATCATCAGGACTCAAACCCTCGATCGCCACTCCATAACCCAAGATTTTTTTATCTTTAACTTGCAACGTCCGCCGCGCCAAATTACCATCAGTATCACTAGGAATAAAAGCTTTGCCCTTAATTTCTAATTTATCTAAACCTTTTTGACAAGACTCTAAAAAATAACGTGGCACATCGGCATGATCGATCGTACTCAATTTAAAAGTCACTAACCTAGCCATCAATTTATCGCTAGTCTCTGGCAAGGTAATTCTCGGCTGTACTAACCGAATCAAATGCCCCTGAATATCTAGAACCTGATTTTGCAGCAGCCCATACCACGTCTGCACCTCTTCTGAAGAACAGCGCAATCGAAGCTTAGAACCACGATTCAAATAAATCATTCCAGCTCGATCGGGTATCCCCGGCACAGTACATAGCCGTACTGCTGGCGGCAAATCTTTTGGTATAGAATCATCCTCTGAATCTTGTAGAAAATTTTTAACCGCTGAATACATTGGATAGCCATGGTCTGCTGGCAACGTTTTGCCTCGTAATGAAAACTGAATCTCTAAAAAATTCATAAGCTACTGTCCTTGAAGTTATCGATAGTCTGTTATTGGATTTCTAGTCAAGACTGCTTGACTAAAATTGATATAAATGTCTCTAGTAAATTAAGACAGGGTTTCTATCCTATTGCTAATTGGTCAATATTGTTGCTGCATATCCATAATTTCTTGCTTCACCATCGCCACCAACTCCGGCGGCTCCCGCACCACCGCCCCCTTCCCATAAAACATCACCCACCGCTTCACCTCCTCCAACGCCGGAGCCTCAAACCACAACACCAAATCACCAGCCGCCAGCTCCTCTATTACCTGCGTCGGATGCCACCGCCGCTCCCGAATATACGGCGCAGTCTGCACATCAAACCAAATCGTGATCGCCTGTACCTCCTTTCCCGTCTGATACTGAAAAGCCCGCCCAAAATGCTCCCGCCGATCGAAATCCCTCTTCACCTCAAACTTATCTGCCAACAACCCCAGTGATCGAATCCGATCCACCCGGAAATCCCGCACCTCAAAATTTTTCAGGCAAAAACCAGTCACATAAGGATTATTCCGATTAAAATGCAAAACATACGGCTCCAACTCCCGCACCAATTCCTCTCGTCGCTGCGGATTGAAATAAACCATCGAAACCCGCCGCTTTTGCTGACAAGCCGCCTCCAAATCTCGCCAAATAATCGGATCCAGATCGATCGCGGCACTCGCCCGAAACACTACATTTTCTTCAGCCAACTGCTGCAAATCTACCCAAGCCACCTCCGGTAAGCGATCGGCCAACCGTGAAATCGCACTTTTTAAATCTTGCTCATACACCGAACCTACATAACTCTGGAGCATTTGAGCACCCAGGGTTAGCGCAAATAGCTCTCCTTCGGTTAAAGGCAACTTTAATCGCCAACTTGGATCGCTATAAAAATAACCCCGTTCTCGACTGTTCTCGATCGGTGCTTGCTTATCGCGCAATTCGTCCAAATAATTATGAACAGTACGCTTTTTGACACCGAGCCTTTCCGCCAAATCCTCCGCCGTATACCTACGACTGCCGCGCAGCAGTCGATCGAGCTGCACCAACTTTTCTAGTTTAGGAAGCATAAACTGAGCATTGAAATATTCGATCAATATCCTAACCGCTCCATAGTGCAAAAACATTGCACTCTCATTCTTGAAAAACTAAACGTGGGTGGAATCGACTGTTCATTCCCGCCGGCCAAGTCCTATAATCCGGAAACCCCAAAATAGATCCACCTGCCCCATGGGATTAAAACTCGATCGATCAGGACTAACCATGCGCGAACGCCTCCTTCCTCAAATCATCCTGGCCATCGTGATCCTGGTACTCAGCCTCACCATTATTTTTCAATTCACAGCTGACCAAAAAGTCTATCGTCTAGACTTTGCCGCCGGGGATCCCCAGGCCGAAAGCTACATCCTAAGCCAAGCGATCGCCCAAGTCGTCAGCACCAATCAACCCCGGATTCAGATCAACGTCATTCCCACCGGGGGCACCGTCGAAAACATCGACTTGCTGACAGCCGCTAAAGTACAACTAGCCACGGCCCAAGCCGATGTCCCTAGTGGTAACATGGCTCGATCGATCGCCGTCCTCTACCGCGATTTATTTTTGCTAGTCGTCAAGAAAAACTCCGATATCCATCACTTTGTCGATCTCAAAGGCAAGCAAATTGGACTCGCTCCCACCAGTGGCCAATTTCACTCCTTTTTAGAAGTAGCTAACCACTATGGCCTGACCCTCGCCGACTTGCAATTTGTCGGTACGAATCCCGCCCAGGTCAGCGCCGCCTTCCGGGAAAACCGGATTGATGCTTTGTTTAGTGCCCGCGCCCCTGGTAGTCCGGCCATTATTGAATTCGTCCAAAAATACCAAGGACAGATCCTAGCAATCGATCAAGCGGAAGCGATGCGGCTCAAGTATCCGGCCTTTGCCCCGGCCATCGTACCGGCAGGTGCTTACCAGGGTTATCCAGCAATTCCCCGGCAGGATCTGCAAACCGTGGGGGTGGAGCATTTGATATTAGTCGATCGACAGCTGGATGATTGGGTGGTGCGGGAAATCTCGCGCATTTTGCAAGAAAATCGTCAACAAATTACCGCCGCGATTCCCGCTGAATTTGCTGATCTCAAGCCCCTAGTGGCCAGGATTGGTCGACCAAGCAGCACGGCTGGGATCGGCATCCCAGTTCATCCTGGGGTAAAAGCTTATTTCGATCGCAATCAGCCCACTTTTGTAGAAGCCCATGCCGGTTTATTGAGTTTGCTGTTGAGCGGCTTGACGTTGTTGGGTTCCGGCCTGGTTGGTCTGCGGGTGCGGATGCAACAAAATCAAAAGGATCAAACGGATGAATATATTAAGCTAGCGGTGAGCTGTTTGAGTATCGATCGTTCCACTGACGACCAGACTAATTCGGAAACAAAATTAGAGCAGCAACAAAAACTAGACCAGATTTTTGCCCAGGCGGTAGCCGCTTTGGTTGGGGAAGAAATTTCCCAAGAATCTTTCCGGACTTTTAATGAGGTGTACAAAGATGTGCGAGAAGCTTTAGAGCGTCAGCACTGAATGTTTGTGGGTAAGAGCTGCCATCGAAAATCCAGTAGAATGTACGACAGATTCAGATTGGGGAGGTAGCCGTCACCCTGTTAGTGGGTTTTAACCTGTAAACTGCTATTAGCATTTCTTCCTCTGCATGAATATTACCCCCCGCGACATTGAACATATTTTTGAGCGACTGCGCTCCGGAGTCGTCCCCGATCGCGGCCTGGAAGCTTTTGCCGTGGGCATCAATTCCCAGCGTAACGAAGTCCATCGTCAACTGGCCTTAGCCGCAGATCATGAAGGAACTTTTAAATTTTTGCGGGGGGGCTATGGCTGCGGTAAAACTTTTATGTCGCGGCTGGCTATTTTAGATGCGCAGGCGCAGGGTTTTGCCACCAGTTTTGTAGTGGTATCAGATAACGACTTGCATTTTCATCGGTTTGATGATGTCTATCGAAAGGTAGTACAAGAACTCGGCACTAGTTCATGCGATCGAGGGGCGCTGAGTGATGTGATCGATCGGTGGATTGCCCGGGTCGAAGATGCCCTGATTGCCACTGGGGCTGACCCGGATAGTGCAGATTTTGACGACCAAGTTCAGACCCGCATTGAGGAAGATTTGGCATCTTTAACTGGGGGCAAGGCTCCCGAGGATATGATCCGGGTACTGCGGAAGATCTTTGAGCTGAAGCAACAGGGCAATATTGTAGAAGCTAGCGCCCTCTTATCCTGGCTCTCCGGGAGTGAGAATGTGGCCGGTAGTTCCAAGCGACTAGCCAGCATTAAAGGTGATATTGGGGGACGGGAGGCGCTGGACTACTTGCAAGGTATTTTAGAAATCACCAAGGCGGCTGGTTACAAGGGTTTGGTGATTGTGATTGATGAGGTGGAAACTATTCTGCGGATGCGCCATGATGTTCGGGGCAAGTCGCTAAATGGGATTCGCCAAATTTGTGATGCGGCCGATCGCTATCGCGGTTTATTTTGGATTTTCACTGGCACACCAGAGTTATTTGATACCAAACGCGGGGTGGCGGGATTACCACCGTTACACGATCGGATCAAGTTTTTGAGTTCTGGTAATTTTTCTAGTCCCCGTCAGCCACAGTTGGAGTTGAAGCCCTTTGATGCTGATCGCTTGCAAGAGGTCGCTATGAAACTGCGGGAGTTGTATCCCACTGCCGATCGATCGAGCTTGATTGATAAAGTTACACCGCAGTTTGTCGCCCAGTTGGTGGCGAAGGTGACTGCCGGTTTTCGGGGAGATGTGGGTGTAGTTCCCCGGCAGTTTCTAAGGCAGTTTGTAAATATCTTGGATTTAGCCGCTACTTTTGAAGAATTTGATCCGATGGTAGCGGAGGGTTTTTCGATCGATGAGCTGAATGAAAATGAAAAGAGAATTGCGGCGGGTCTGCCAGCTTTTGATCCAGAGCCAGAAGATAGTCAGGAGTACTCTTTAGTGGAGTTTTAATCGGTTGGTACGGCTAGCAAATTAAGCCTCATAGATCCTAAGACACCACAAATTTCTAGATAATTAGAAAATTTATCTAAAGAGAAAAATCAAGATTATGCAATAAATGCATTGAAAGTAACTGTTTAACGACAAATAATGTGGTTTGCTGATAGTAATTTTTGGTTAATCCGATTAACCTTAACAAAAGGAATAGGCTCTAAGCATCGATCTTCATTACAAAATATGATTAAGCAGAATTTGGTAGTTGTCGGCAATGGCATGGTCGGGCATAAGTTTCTAGAACGCATGGTGGGCAAGGATACTCAGCAAAATTGGAATCTGATCACCTTTTGCGAAGAACCGCGAGTAGCTTACGATCGAGTGAATTTGAGCGGCTTCTTTGCCGGTAAGACCGTCGCTGACCTCACATTGGTGGAGCCTAATTTCTATCAAGATCAGTGCATTCAGCTGCATCTAGGCGATCGAGTAATGGAAATCGATCGAGCGGCCAAAACAGTCACCTCCGCCAACGGCGTGATCACCCCTTACGACAAATTAGTCCTGGCCACTGGTTCCTACCCCTTTGTGCCACCGATTAAGGGCAGTGTGACCGAGGGTACTTTTGTTTATCGGACGATCGATGATCTAGAAGCAATGTCAGCTTATGCCGCCCATTGTCGAACGGGGGTAGTCGTCGGCGGCGGGTTGCTGGGCTTAGAATGCGCCAATGCCATTCAGAATATGGGATTAACCACCCATGTAATAGAATTTGCCCCGCGCCTGATGCCGGTGCAGGTCGATGAAATGGGCGGCTTGACGCTCAAAAATAAAATTTCTGAACTGGGCGTGACCATTCACACCAGCAAATCTACCACCGAAATTATCAGCGATAACGGTCGAGTACAGAAAATGCTGTTTGCTGACGGTAGCGAGCTACAGACCGATATGATTGTCTTTTCTGCTGGGATCCGCCCCCGCGACGAAATAGCCCGGCAATGTGGTCTGGCGGTGGGCGATCGCGGCGGCATTGTAATTGATGATTACTGTCAAACCTCTGATCCAGATATTTATGCGATCGGCGAATGTGTGCTGCACCAAAATCGGGTGTATGGCTTAGTAGCACCCGGCTACACGATGGCCGCTGTCGCTGCCGACAACCTCTGTGAACCGGGCAGCAACACCTTTACTGGTGCGGACATGTCTACCAAGCTGAAGCTACTAGGAGTTGATGTGGCTAGTTTTGGGGATGCTTTTGCCACCACGCCCGGAGCCAAGGAAATTGCTATATCGGATGCGATCGCTGGTACCTATAAAAAATTAGTAGTAAATGAAACTGGCAATCAGTTACTGGGCGGGATGTTGGTCGGTGATGCCAGTGCCTACGGCAACTTATTGCAACTAGTGCAAAACCAAATTGTCTTGCCACCCCATCCCGAAGATTTGATTTTGCCCGAACGCAGCGGCCAGCCCACTGGGATGGGCGTGGACAGCTTCCCCGATAGCGCCCAAATCTGTTCTTGTAACAACGTCACCAAAGGCCAAATTTGCACCTCCATTCAAGAAAATGGCTTTACGGAAGTTGGGGCGGTGAAAAAATGCACCAATGCTGGAACGGGCTGTGGCGGCTGTGTGCCGCTAGTTACCGATATTTTGAAGATGGAGATGAAGAAGGCTGGACTAGAGGTCAAAAACAACCTCTGTGAGCATTTCGCCTATTCCCGCCAGGATTTGTACTTGCTGGTGCGATCGCAACAAATCCACACCTTCGATGATTTATTAGTCCGGCACGGTGCTGGTAAAGGCTGCGAAATCTGTAAGCCAGCTGTGGGGTCGATTTTAGCCTCAGCTTGGAATGATTACGTCTTAAACCCATCCCATGTGGGATTGCAAGATACCAACGATGCTTTTTTGGCCAACATTCAAAAAGACGGCACCTACTCAGTAATTCCACGGGTGCCAGGCGGTGAAATCACCCCAGATGGTCTGATGGCGATCGGAGCCATTGCCAAAGAATTTGGCCTCTATACCAAAATCACCGGAGCGCAACGCATTGACTTACTGGGAGCGCGGGTCGATCAATTGCCGCACATTTGGCGAAAGTTGATTGCCGCCGGGTTTGAATCTGGTCACGCCTATGGCAAAGCCCTACGGACGGTCAAATCCTGTGTGGGTAGTACTTGGTGCCGCTTCGGAGTCCAAGATTCCGTGAGTCTGGCGATCGATCTAGAACTGCGTTATCGAGGATTGCGAGCTCCCCACAAGTTCAAATCAGCGGTATCGGGCTGTACTCGCGAATGTGCTGAAGCTCAGAGCAAAGATTTTGGGGTGATTGCCACCGAAAAAGGCTGGAATCTTTACGTCTGTGGTAATGGCGGCATGAAACCGCAACATGCTCAATTGCTAGCGGAGGATCTCGATCGCGAGACCTTGATCAAATATATCGATCGCTTCTTGATGTTCTATATCCGCACCGCCAACCGCCTAGAGCGCACCGCCACTTGGTTCAACAAATTGGAAGGAGGGATGGATTATCTAAAGCAAGTGGTGATCCATGACTCGCTGGGTCTCTGCGCAGAGTTTGAAGCCGAAATGGTTAGTCAGGTGTCTACTTACCAATGCGAATGGCAGGCCACTATTGCTGACCCAGTTAAACTGCAGCGGTTTAGCCACTTTGTAAATAGTGCAGAAGCCGATCCGAGCTTGGTACGAGTGCCGGAACGAGGACAAAATCGTCCGCCTTACGAGCATGAAAAGACTTTAGTTGCCTCCGGTACTCAGTCCTAGCTTATGATGCTGAGGGCAGCGGGCGTTACCTGCTGCCCTTAATTGACCTTCACTCATTCTCTGATTTTATGACTTCATCGCTAACCATGAACTGGACTACTGTTTGCTTGATCGATCGGATTTTGCCTAATACCGGCGTTTGTGCCCTAGTCGCCGGTCAGCAGGTAGCAATTTTTCGGGTGGGCGAGTCAGACGTATATGCGATCGACAACTACGACCCTTTCAGTAAAGCCTTTGTCTTGTCACGCGGTATTGTGGGTGATCGAAATGGCATCCCGAAAGTAGCCTCTCCTATTTATAAGCAGAACTTCAATTTAATCACCGGCCAATGTTTCGACGACGAAACTGTCTCGATCGCTACTTATGCAGTGCAAGTAGTGAATAACACCATCCAAATTGGCATCTAATGGTAATCTAGTCCAAGAATTACCCTGTCATCGATTTGCAAATCATTAATTCTCTTCAATGTCAAAGTAGAGTAACCATTGCCTCAATCAAACAATACACAAGCATTTCAGCCATCCTAGAAAAAGGTGCAGGGTAAATAACAGGGCAATTTGTTACTTATCCTTGTTGGGTAGGTTAGAGATTTATTGGGTTTAGTGCGCTAAAGTATTCATGTGAATCCTTGTGTTGTAAGGGTTTACCGCCCTTGGGAATCGATTGTTGGTAGCAATCATCCATGAAGGGCTTTCACATTATTGCATTGGGTTGGGGAGTTATGACGTGTTTAGGGGTGATTTAAGGTGTTTAGGGAATGATATACTTTAGATATCCAGATTAAACATGGAAGACTTAAATCATGAAGTCACAAATTGGTCAGTGGGGTAATTCTCTCGCTCTGCGGATACCCAAATATGCAGTTGAAGCACTCGATTTAAAGCCTAATGATTCGATCGAATGCACTGTTGAAGGCGGTAAGTTGGTGATGCAGCGCATCCAAGCGTTACCAGAATTTACGCTGGATGAATTGCTGGCTGGCATCACTGAAGAGCCTGAAGATGAAGTGGAATGGGGTAAACCCATGGGGCAAGAGGTTTGGTAGTGTACATTCCAAAGCGTGGCGATTTTATTTGGATCGATTTTGATCCACAAGCTGGTCATGAGCAGAGTGCTTCACGTTCTCCTGAGGTCGCCTCAGGAGCGTGCGTGGCACGTCTGGGTAATCGACCGGCTTTGGTAATTAGTCACGATGATTTTAATGAGCAGATGGGTTTTGCTTATGTCTGCCCCATTAGTAATACCCAGCGAAAGAATCCTTTCTATGTGGTCATCCCGGAGGGTGAAGCGGTGACTGGTGTGATTATGACTGAACAGATGCGATCATTAGATTTTAGAGCCAGGAAAGCTACTTACAAAGGTGCGTGCCCAGAGCTGTTGCTACAAGATTGTTTGAGACGAATTAAGCCGATCATCTTCTGAAAAATGGAGATTGTAGCTTTATTTTTGATCGCGCTGCTTAATAGTCTTTTGATTCTCCTGGCGGAGACGCTATGCGATCAACTTAGCTCTGACCTTCACCTGCCAGACAAGTGCCTGAACGAGTTCAGGCAAAACTGTCGCAGCACTGGTTAGGGCTGTTTCGATATATATGGCTTTGAGGAACAACTGACCGCTTAAGAATTTTTACTTAAACCATTGCTCCACATTTCTATTACTACTTGTGGCACAATGCCGCGATCTTGATCGAATCTGGGCATTCTCAATAATAGAGAATTTCTAGTCGGGTGACCAGATGAAGAATCAAGATCTATCAGTTGAAGCTAAGCAGCCTACAGGGAATTTAGACATTTTTGCCCTGCGTGATGAAATTATTGGCGACTACCATCAATATGTTGATAGCTTCCTGAATATTCGTGACACCAGAGTTAAGTCATTTGTGGATGCAGAGCTTGATAAAGGCCAGCTTTGGAAAGATCCACTGATTCAACTTAATCCCGCTTATGCTGCTGGGGCTAGTGCTACGGATTTAGTTCAGCAGGGGATTTTGCATCAGGATTGTGCTAGATATTTCTATAATTCCGAGACGGAGCAACCTTTTCAGTTTTATCGCCATCAATATCAAGCTTTTTTGGCGGCTCAAGCTCAACAGCCTTACGTTTTGACCACTGGGACTGGCTCGGGCAAGAGTTTGAGTTATGTGGTGCCGATTATTGATGATATTCTGCGACACCCGGAAATTAAAGGGGTGCGGGCAATTTTGGTTTATCCAATGAATGCCCTGATTAATTCGCAGAAGGAGGAATTTGATAAGTTCCTGAAACAAGTCCCAAATTCTCCTATTCGGGTTGAGCAATACACTGGTCAAGAAAATTCTGAGCGTAAGAGTGAGATTCAGAACAATCCTCCACATATCTTGCTAACCAACTATGTGATGTTGGAGCTGATGCTGAGTCGCACCCATGAAGCTAAATTTGTAGAATCTGCGGATCTGAAGTTCTTGGTTTTGGATGAGCTGCATACTTACCGGGGGCGACAGGGCGCGGATGTGGCGATGGTGATTCGTAAGCTTCGGCAGCGTTGCGGGCATGATTTGTTGTGCATTGGGACTTCTGCCACGATGTCTACGGAGGGTGATCGAATACAGCGCCGTGCAACTGTGGCTGGGGTTGCTAGTAAGTTGTTTGGGGTGGAGGTACTGGCTAGTAATGTCATCGATGAAACTTTAAAACAGGCGATCAATGTTCCTGTGCCCGATGCTAAGGAACTGAGGGATTGTCTTGCTGGGGAATTACCAGCGGAGCGGACTCTTGATAATTTCCGTCGTCATCCGCTCAGTGCTTGGATTGAGATGAATTTTGGACTACAGGATGAGGATGGTCATTTGATTCGGCGGACTCCTATTTCTTTGCAGGCAGGGGCGGGACAGTTAGCTGAGTTGACTGGGGAGTCGATCGAACACTGCACTAAAGCTTTGCAGGACATGTTTCTATGGGGCAGTCAAACCACGGGCTTGGCTTTTCGGCTGCACCAGTTCATTGCTCAAGGGGGTAGTGTTTACGCCACCATTGAGCCAGCAGATCGCCGCTTTCTAACTCTGGAAGGACAATATGCAACTACTGAGAATCGACTGCTTTACCCACTAATTTTCTGTCGGGAATGTGGTCATGATTATTATGTGGTCAAATATGATTCCAACAGCAATGTGATTAAACCGTTGTTGCCTAACGCGATCGAGAGTGACGAGCAAAATGACGATACTCTGGAAGGCTACCTCACCCTTGATGAACCAGAGCT
The DNA here is from genome assembly GCA_964247085.1 of uncultured bacterium. Taxonomy (GTDB): domain Bacteria; phylum Cyanobacteriota; class Cyanobacteriia; order Cyanobacteriales; family Chamaesiphonaceae; genus JAAFHZ01. Next base: position 26,480 of record CAXTSX010000026.1, on the reverse strand, counting down.
ATGGGATGAATCCGATCTAGAGAGACTGCCTGATAGCTGGTTTAAAACGACCAAGAAAGCAGGGCGAAGAATCGATCCTAAAAAAGAAAAAGAGCTACCTCAAAAGTTATTTATCACCCCAGATGGCAAAGTTTCGATGATGGGGACACCCTGCTGGTTTATTCCGCGCCCTCTAAAAATTTGTTTGCAATGTAATGTGATTCATGATGGTAAGAAGAAAGACTATGCTAAGTTTTCGCGTTTGAGTAGTGAGGGTCGCAGTACTGCCACTACTTTGTTGTCGATCGCTACTGTTAGCAGGTTACAAACTTTACTACCGGCTGACTCTACGGCGGCCAAGGTACTAAGTTTTACTGACAATCGCCAAGATGCTTCTCTGCAAGCAGGACACTTCAATGATTTTGTCCAAACTTCGTTCTTGCGGGCTAGTCTGTATGCCGCTTTAACCAAGTATCCAACTCTTAGTCATGAGCGTTTAGCAGCGGCTGTGGTGGAGCAAATGGCTCTAGAACAGTTGGACTATGCCGCATCGCCAGCGGAGTTTGGTAATGGTAAAAAGGTTAACCAATCGGCATTTGAACAGTTAATTGAATACCGTCTCTATGAAGATCTGCGCCGGGGCTGGCGAATTGTGCAGCCTAACTTAGAACAGTCTGGGTTACTTAAGATTGACTATGTAGATCTAATGGAAGTATGTGGTAATGAGCAGATTTTTGCCAAGCATCATCATCCAATTTTATCTAAGGCTACGCCAGAGCAACGCTATCATGCGATTTTGCCATTACTAGACATGCTGCGGAAGGAATTGGCGATCGATGCCAAGTTACTACAATCGCAGGGAACCGAAGAGCTGAAGCGAAAAGTAAATCAAGCCCTGAAAGAGCCTTGGTCAATTGGTGATAATGAAGAATTACATGAAGCCGCCAAAGCTACCTTTAAGCCAGGGGAAAGTAGGAGTGCTAGCGTTAAACTGACGGCAACGAGTAAAATTGGTAGGTTTCTGCGATCGCCTGCTGCTTGGCCGTGGCTGACTGAAAACATTAAAGTTGATAGCTATGACAGCCTCATCAAAACTTTGGTGGCAGCCCTGCAAGATTCTGGCTATCTCTCTCAGCAAGGTGAAGATATTCAGTTGCGGGCTGATGCGCTGATTTGGCAAGCTCAAAGGGTGCAGGAGTTACCGCCCGATCCGCTAGACACTAAAACTTTGAAGGAAAGTAAAGTTCACTCTAAACTGGTCAATAAGTTTTTCCAGAATTTTTACATCGAAACTGCTGCCAAAATTCAGAAGCTGCAAGGTCGTGAGCATACTGGCCAAGTACCTAGTTACCTGCGCCAAGAACGGGAAAATGATTTCCGATCTGGTAAGTTGGCGGCGTTGTTCTGTTCACCCACGATGGAATTGGGTATTGATATTTCTGATTTGAGTGTGGTTCACCTGCGGAATGTGCCGCCGTCTCCGGCTAACTATGCTCAACGCAGTGGACGAGCTGGGCGTAGTGGGCAAGCGGCGATGGTGATTACCTACGCTGGTGCTGGTAGTGGTCACGATCGGTATTTTTATGAGCATCAGGCTGATATGGTAGCTGGTGCTGTAGCTCCACCAAAGCTGGAGTTGGCTAATCAGGATTTGGTGAAGTCTCATATTTATTCTATTTGGCTGAGTAAGGCTGGAATTAATTTTGGCGATTCGATGAATCAGATTCTGGATTTAGAGCAGCCTGGATATCCACTAAAAGCCGATTTGGTGGCACAGCTTCAGGCGGCTCAAGAGCCTGTGACTTTCCAAAAATGTTTGGATGCTGCTCGATCGATCTTGGCTGATGCTTTCTGTCAAAACGATCTGGAGCGGGTTTCTTGGTATGGTGCTGCTTGGCTAGAACAGACTTTGGATAATGCTTTGACTGCTTTTGATCGTGCTTGTGACCGGTGGCGGAAGCTCTATGGTGATGCAGTGGAACAGAGAGAGGAGGCTCTGAAAACAATTAATCGGGTGACTGCTGGCAATGCTACTAAGGAAGAGAAAGATATTGCCGATCGATCTCAGAAGGAAGCACAGCGACAAATTGATATTTTAGTGGGTCAGAACCAAACTAAGAATAATAGTCAATTTGAATTTTATCCCTATCGTTACTTTGCGGCGGAGGGTTTCTTACCCGGTTTTAATTTTCCGCGTTTGCCGGTGCGGGCTTATATTCCGACTGGTCGAGACAAGGGCGACTATATTTCTCGTCCGCGTAATTTGGCAATTCGAGAAATGGCTCCGGGTAATATTCTTTACTATGAAGGCAGCAAGTTTAAGATCGATCGCACTAAGCGCTTTACCAAGGGCGCTGAAAATGAGTATCAGCGGTTGGTCGTTTGTCATGGCTGTGGTTATTTCCATACAAGTGTTGTGGATATTTGTGAAAATTGTGGTCAGAAGCCGACTGCTGATAAGCAGGGCAAGCCAGCGAATATTACCAAGGCGCTGGAAATGGATACGATGTCTACTCGGCGGCGGGAGCGGATTACTTGTGATGAGGAAGATCGTCTGAAGAGTGGTTATCAGATTAATACTTACTTCCGCTTTACTGACCAACGGAAAGAATCAGCGATCGTGGCAGACGTGGATAATACACCGCTGCTGAAGCTGACTTATGGTGAAACTGCTGAAATGATGCGGTTGAATCGGGGGCTTCGATCAACCAAGGAATGGGGCTTCAGATTGGATACTGGGACTGGGCGATGGGTGGCTTCGGCTGATGCCCAGGCAAATTCAGCGGCAAGTATTGAAACTGATGTTCATCTGCTGGTCAAGGATACTTCTAATATTCTGCTGATTGAAGTGACTGATTTGCCAGAGCAAAATCCAGAGGCTTTCACGGCTACGCTGCAATATGCTTTGGCTCGATCGATCCAGAATCTCTATAAATTGGAGTCTTCGGAGCTGGGTACAGAAAGGCTAGGGGAGAAGGGCAACCAAATTCTGTTTTGGGAAGCGGCGGAGGGTGGTGCTGGAGTGCTATCGCAGATTTTGGAAGATCCGCAGTCTTTTCAGAAGCTGGCTAATGCAGCGCAGGAAGTCTGTCATTTTCATCAGGAGAAAGATAGCTGTGCTCAGGCTTGTTATGAGTGCCTGCTCTCTTATGGCAACCAGTGGGATCATGCGCTGTTGAATCGGCATTTGATTGGTGGTTTTCTGGAGCAGTTGAGAGGTAGTCGGCTCGATCGACATGCTGCTGGTGTTTCACGAGAGGAGCAATACCAAAAGCTCTATGGCCAGACCGATCCTAGTTCTGACTATGAGCGGGTGGTCTTGGAGGCGATTTATCAACAGGGGATTAAGCTGCCGGATACGGCACAGTTGCTCATTGCTGAGGCTAATTGCAAGCCGGATTTTGTCTATACTGCCCAGAAGTTAGCGGTTTTTTGTGATGGCTCGGTGCATGATTCGCCGGAGCAGCGCAAGCGGGATGAGATCGATCGGGATGATCTCCAATACGTTGCGGGGTATTCGGTGTTGACTTTCCATTACAGCCAAGATCTGAATGCTAAGTTGGCGGAGTTAAAGGCTTCACTCAATTAGGGACTGTGTGTTTTAGCAGTGCTGGTGAATGTACTTTTGCCAGCAGCTTGGCAAATATTATGATATTTCGACCTGCTGCCCGGTTGGATGGCTTCGTTCACGCAGTGTCTCCTTTGGAGAATCGCTAAAAAGGTCTGTAATTACCTTAGTTTTGTTGAACCCATGAATTCAAAAGCTTGACGAAAGTGTAAAATTGAGTGTAAAGTTGATTTATTGGGAATACTTTATGAGTAATCAAAACAGTGATATCTAAGATGAATTTCGCGCCTGTATTTTATACTTTGGCTCAAGTACAATTCAATCCGATCACCAAAATGTCAGACTATGTTTCTCCCTTACAGGAACATTTACGTCGTCATGGCTTTCCTGATTTTCAGGCTGATAGTCAGATTGAATTTGCAATTCGTCGTTTAGACGAATCACAGCCAGATGTGCAACAACAGCAGCATGTTCGGTGGAGTTTTACAAACTCAGATCGTACCGAAGGCTATCAACTTTCTGGAAATATGCTGGTTTTTCATACTACTATCTATGATACTTTCCAAGATTTTTTGGAGAAGACTATATCTGGTTTAGAACTAGTACATAAAGTTGTTGAACTTGCTTATACAGAACGTATTGGACTTCGTTATTTAGATGCTGTTGCGCCAATGGAAGGCGATACACTACAGCAATATTTGAATTCTTCTCTGCTTGGTTTATCTGATAGTATAGATGGTCAATTAGGTCATAGTTTTACGGAGACTGTTAAGTTTATTGGAGACGGTACTTTAGTAAGTAGAGCAGTTATCACTGACAACGTTTTATCTTTGTCACCAGATTTATTTCCTTTACAACTCGAATTGGCATCTAGATTTAAAAAAATAAAAAGTCTTCATGCTGTTTTGGATACTGATTATTTTGTTGCTCAGCGTAATACTCTTGATATAGCTGAGATCAGGAAAAAAATGCTAATCGCACATGATGTTGTCACCAATGCTTTTGATAGTTCAGTGACTGAATACTCTAAGGAAAAGTGGGCTTAAGACCATGACAACAACAACAAGACCTTATTCTGCAATTGCTCCCAAAATTGCAAATACTGGTGAGCATCATCCAGTAGTTAGATCTATTGCTCCATTTATGGTTATGGTGGCTGGTACTGGTGGTCTAATGACTATCAATAGTGCTGTAAAGATGTCGGAATACTGTTGTGTTAACAGTTCACGTATTCATATTGAAGGTTCTCGATCTACAAACAAAAAGATTGATACCCGATCGACTGCTGAACATATCGCCAATATTCGGGATGTACTGGCTATAAATATGTCAGATTTAGCTGCGGTGTTTGCAGTAACTCGGCCTACAGTATATGCTTGGCTGGAAGGACGGCAGGAACCAAAGCCAGAAGCTGTAAAGCGCATTCAGCAATTATCTAGCGCTGCTGATGTGTTCGGTCAAGCTAACATCAAACGTTTGGATAAGCTACTACAGCGACCGATTTTGGATGGGCGTTCGTTGCTAGATATGCTGAAGGCAAATGAAGACCCTCTTGTGGTCTTACCTTTAGTTAAGGAAATTAGCGAGAAAGAAGCCAAGACCCGTCGTGAGCCGAAGGGTTCGAGTAAGCACCGTCGATCGCTTGATGATGTGCTGGGTGAATCTTCTGTTGCGATCACCAAAGGTGCAAGCGAAGCTATCGATTTGCAAGGTTAGGGTAAAAAAATGCTGTGGTCTCGAAACACTTCATGGCGACAGGGAAGCATTTTGACTCAAAAAGACTTCCTAAAAGCGGGGTTGCTTGATTCATGTCCTTATGGTCTAGCTGTAGCGATATCACATGATTGTGATATCGCTAATGACAATCTGGATGTTGAGCCGTTTGTGGAGTTTGTTTATGCTCAGAGGATAGAAGAGAAAAATGGTAACTATACTAATGGGAAGAATCCTCGCATTCTGCACTTAAACTACAAATATGGGGAAGATGCTATTTTCCTGGAATTACTGGCCTTGGATAAATTCACTGTATCAAAAAGTGATTTAAGAAAGATTCAACCAGATGAGGCTTATGAGCTAACTAGCTCTCACCAAGTTCTGCAAAGCTGGCTGGCTGCGAGATATCGTCGCCATGCTTTACCAAATAGCTTAGTCGATCGACTGCGTGGGGTTTTTGGCTATATCGAGAAGGAGGGAAAGAAAAAATCTGATGGTGTCTTATCTTTCAGGCTTTCCTACGAACCAATGGATGAACTACCGCCGGAAGAAGTTTATGAACTGTGGCTGAGTATTGTCTATGTTACCGATCAGAATGAATATGAATCAATGGCTGAGGAAATGGCAGAAGACTTAAAAGCCAAATTCTCAGCGTTGCTGGAAAAAACCAAGGTTTACGGATCGGTAGATTTACGAAAGTGTGAAGCCGTTTCAGAAATGGAATTCACGGTTCGGGATATGCGCGATACAGTGGAGTACCATCTTGAACACTTAAGCTATCGAAGTGAGCCACCTGGACCGATCGTCTAAAATTCAAGCCTACATCAATTTCTTTATCAAATGACTGGGGATGGGCCTAGATTTGAGGATATTGTGAGGAGGTTGATGGCAAACATCTTCGAGGCTAGTCATTGTGGCGGGAATTATAATGGAAGATATAGTACAACGCCTTTCCACTCTATTTGCTCAGTGCAATCAATCAGCAATAGCAGTTCATCGATCGCCTGACGAATAGGCATTCGATCGTTAATCACAAACATACCTGACATTGCTTCTCCTCTGACTAATCGCTCGTAAGCAAAATCTGGCATTGTTGCACGATCGTGGGTAAGAATAATGCGTTGATTTCCTGTTGCCCAAGCTAAAATTGCAGGATCTTCTACTTCGATTAAGCCTACATCTTGCACACGGATTAAATCAAGGCTGGGTTGACGAAGGAAAAGTCCCCGAATGATATCTCCGTTGAGGTTTTCATCACTTAGTAAACTCAGCATAACTACTGCTGTAATGCTTGCTGAGTTAACAAACGAGAACGGATGAAGCTTAAATCAGGTTGGATTTCGGATAATTTTTGCTGTACAGATTCAGCCAATTGCTCTCTTTGGTGTAAGTATGCCTCTACGTTGTCTTGGTGCCGCAGGTAGTAACCAATGACGTTATAGACATCAGATAATGATAGGGACGAGTAGCGATGGACGATCGATTCAGGGGATGCACCATCTTGAAATGCTCGAATCACAGTTTCTAGCAGAACTCTGGAATTACCGACTCGAATTGCTCCGGTGGAATCTTCCTGAAGGGGTGGGGTTTCACGCTCTAAAACAAGACTCATTGGTAAGTTGTCCTGGCTTTGGGATGAGATGATCATAGCTTATTCAGACTGGCTGCACCTCGATCATCAATACTATTTTTGTTTTCTGGCTTCCCAAGCTGATTCAAAGGTTTCTGGGGTGGCTTTGTTCCAGATGCGGGTTGCGATCGATTTATTCAAACCCAATACCTCACATTCAGCTTTGGCTTTTTGTAAAATGGGGTGATCTTTGCTGCAAATGCCGTCCCAAAGGGCTATCTCTTTTCCTTGGCTACGAAACTCTTCGACTACAGATTCGGGGGGATCTCCGGCTTTGTAGTAGGAGGAGCAGCTTTTAAAATCGATGTGGAAGAGGTGTGATCGATAGGCGTAGTCATGACTCCAAGCCCCGTATAGCCCTTCATAGCAAGCGATGAAATAGCCGGTGCAGCTATCGGTTTCAGGATCGTAGAGCCAGTGGTTTTCTTGGCAGGGGGTGGGGAAAATGCGATCGATGTTGCCGTAGTAGCCAATTTCTAGCAGGTAGCCGCGCAGGACGTTTTCGATGTTGGATTCTAGCCAGTCGATCGTCTCGGGGTCATGGATGCTTTGGGCTACGAGGGCGCGCCAGTGGTTTGCGGGTGGGTTCTTTTTGGTGTAGGCCATAGTGACTAACCCAATCCAAATAATCGTTTAGTTTCAGCAATAAGGATCTGCGTCAATATTGCAATGCTGATGCTTCCTCCTTTTTCTTGAACTTGTTTCATTGCGCCTTTCCAGGCAGGTTCATTGCGAGCATTATCAATAAATTCATGACCATTATGTAGCATTCTATCTATTAAAATATAAGGGCTGCCAGATCCATTATCGTGGTTGACAGTTGCCTTTATAAATCCTGCATCAACAAGTAGTTGCAAGTGACCCTTGATTTCGACAATATCTCGATCGCCGCTGACTTCCAAATCTTCAGCCCAGTATTCAGTATCATTTCTCGATTCGATCGCCAGCATCAACTCTCTGATTAATTCCATATCTCGTTTCATACCTTTGCTCCAAATTTAATTAATTTTTAGACTGTTTTTAGATCGACTACAGGATGATCACCCGGTACAGCAATCATCTGATAATCCTCAATAGATCGCGCTTCACTGGGCATTGGTTTCCCCGACTCCAGCAGATCCCATGCTGCCAATACCAGCCGCTGAGTGCGATATTCGCCGTGTTCTTTTAGCTCTTTGTTTTTCAGTACTCGGAAGGTTTCGCTGGGAAACTCTGCACCATAAATATCACTAGGATCGAGGATGTACCGTAATTCTTCATGGGTGAGTCCGTATAGTTTGGCGTATTTGGCATCGAGTTCGGCGCGGAGGAGGGCGCGACGTTCTGGGTTCCAAACAAATGGTGCGCCTTCGTAACCCATGTCTTGGGCAAAGGGCTGCATGTCCCAAGCGGTGTAGACGAGTTCGAGGACACGACTGCTGATAAATTTGATGTCTTTGGGTGTGTAGGATTCTGGTGCTAGCACGGGGAGCTGTTTAACTATGAAAAAATTCATATGTGTTCCGCCTACTTTATGACGAGTAACAAAATCAAAGATTAAACTACTCAAATTAGCTTGTAGACAGCTTACAAGAGCTGCATCAGTTTCTTTTAGTATCATTATTGGTGCGTTGTTACCAACCCCGACTCTGGGGAGAAAACTAGCGATCGAAGTCCGTTCATTAGTAGCATTGGTAATATCTCTAAACGCCAACAGCCACTGTTTATCCCATTTGCCAGCGAGTTTATTGTCTACATCCTGCCGATCGACCCAGTAACGAGGCGTAACTGCAAAATCGGGATCTTGCTTCTCAGGCAACAACGAATCTCGGACATCTAAGCCTTCATAAGTCGCCCACCGATGATCGAACTGGTGCAGCATCTTGGCTTCGTAGAGAGGTAGGGTATTGGATGAAGGCGAATCGTGAAATAGACCACTATCATTCGACATATGGAACATCGTCATAAACGAAATACCCCAAGGATTGACCTCGGTGCGCTCGTTTTCTAGAACTGGCACCCTTTGATAGATCTTGCGAGTCAACTCCGCATCAGCACGAGTCCGAAACACCGGAGAAGTCAGGGTATTAGGGTTGATCAGGGCGATATCTTGGGGCGTGAGGGTAAATACCCGCTGCTTGTCTTCTAGTTGGCGGGGATGGGTCAAAAAGAAAGAAAATTGGGTTTCGAGAGTAGGCTGATTGCTGATGCTCAATAGCGAGAATTTCATGCGGCTATCTACGTCAGCAAATAAAGCTTCTCTGTTCTCAAAGTCCATTAAAGCTGTCAGGCTCTGACTTTGAACTAAATCACCAAAAAATTTCTTGCAGGTATCATCTGTAGCTATCCCAGTCGGGACAATAATTCCAGCTCGGCCATCAGGAGCAATCAGCTTTCTGGCAGTCTCACTAAAAATGCTGTAAGTATTGATATCGCCCACCGCCGTCAAAGCAAATCGACTAGAACCGCGAACAAATCTTCCCTGAGATGCTGCATCGTATTTAGCAATCTCAAACTCCTGCAACAGCTTAGGATTTTCTAGTGGTAATTCCTTAATCAGCCGTTGCCTCGCTGCCGCATTTTGAGAATTGGCAATCTCAGCATCACGAGCCGCAAAAAACTCCTTCTCCTGCAACTTAATCCGCTCCCACGGTGGATTCCCCAAAATACAGCTAAAACCCCCATCCTGAAACACCTCTGGAAACTCCAAACACCAATGAAAGAAAGACTTCTCAGCCGCCAAAGCATTCGCCGCCTCAGCTACCTTCTGATGTACCAAACTCCCCGCCATCAAACTATTCAACGCCGCCGTCGTCGGAATTAACTGAAGCTGTTCCGCCGTCAGTGGCATGAAAAAAGCCGCCGTCCACAAATTACACAGCGTATAGTCCCTTAACCAATCAGCATCCTTCCGACTCGCCAAATACTGCTCCTGCTTCGATCGCACATCCTGCGCCGTATCCTCCTGAATTTCCCCCACCTGCTCCGCCGCCTGCGCATAACTCACCCGTCCAGCCCTGACCACCTCCAAATCAAACAAATTCCGCTGGTCTATTTGCTTCAGCTCCTCTTTATTCCGTTTTTTCAGCTTCGTCACCAAAGCCTTATCATCCCCAGTCACCGCCGTAAACGCCCCATCAGGAATCCCATCCGCCAAACAATCCAAATCCAACACGCCCACCAGCGAATTGCCACACTTAATCCGGTGATCCAAAAAACTCAACGGGCGATTCTTGTTATAACCCTCAATCCACAACGCCACCTTACAAAGATCGATCGCCAGCGGATTCAGATCCACCCCATAAATACAGTGCTGAATTACATCGCGCATCGCCGGACGCAAATGTTCCAAACCGGGCTGATGCTCCTCCGTCCGCACCCGCGCCAACTCCTTCCCCAACCGCCGCGCCGCCGCCAACAAAAAATGCCCCGAACCACAGCTCGGATCGCACACCGTAATACTCAGTAACGCCCGCTCCCGATCGGCGATCGAACTCAACCCTGCCAACTTATCCGCAATCACCGGCTCCAGAGCAGTCTTAATAAGCTGCGCCACCAACTCCGGCGGTGTGTAGTAAGAACCCGTGGACTTGCGATCGCTCCCTGTCACCAACTGAAATTGGTATCCTGACTCCCCCTTACTAATCTGTGGATGGAAATCCAACAGACTTTCATAGACACTACCCAACTCCTCCACGTCCAGAGCCTCATAATTCACCCGCCGCAACTGCTTGGCTTGGCCACGGGTCGATTGATGCTCGTACAGAGAAAGATGACGGATCGCTCCGAGTAGATCGTAGTTATCGATCGAGTATTGGTCAATGTAACTCAAAGCCTTAGAACCAAACAGATCGCCATTCAACGGTGACAGCCCCAAAGCTTGGCCACGCCAGTTTTCATCAAAAAGCTGAAACGTCACCGCCAAACCCCGCCACAAATCCTGAAACCCCTCCCGCCGCAGACTCGGACGCTCCGCTAGCCGCCGCAGCTTCTCCACACTGTAATATTCCTGATAAATACGGCGTTGCTCCAAATCCGTATCGTTGTCATTCAGCAACAAATCCCGCGCTTCCGCCACCATCAAAAATAACAGCCGATAAATCAGCATCAAAAGCTGCCGATAATACTCCGTCGCCTGAATTTCCCCTGTGCTGACCCGCTGCCGCAACGCCCCATTGCTAGGATGCTGAAGAAAACCATTAGCTAGCCGCTCGATCGCACTTTCTACCCCATTCCGCAGCTTATCTCTGACCCGGCCACCCTGCTGTAAAGTCTGCTGATGGTAATACTCCAACAAGCACTTATCCGTATCATCCATGCCCTGTGGCAAACGCGATCGATGGAACAAACGATAAAATAGCCCGAACTCCGCAAAGTTCTCACCATTCATAATTTGCTCTAAATCAAACTCCACATAAGTCAGCTTGGTCATCAGGTTAGAATCCCGCAACAGCCGCCACTGGTAGCCATTCGTCACCACACCCCACAGATGCTCAGTCCGATTCAGATACTCTTGCAGCAGACCATGCGCCGAAATCCGAGGCTTGCCACTGGGCGGACGCACTTCCAGCCCCACCCGACAGCCAATGATATGCAACGGTGGCTTATTTTCTCCATCTTCCACCCGATGAGAAATGGCATAGCTTTGGCCATCAATGATTTCCGCATTGGTCAAAACCGGTGCATACCCTAAACTCTGCAAGAGCGGCACGACCCATTTATTCCGCGTCACCGTAGTAGCCACATCGTCGGCAGGTAGCCGATCTAATGATTGCTGAAAGGCCAACCAGTGCGCCTTAGCAATCCCCCAAGTCAGAGCAATTTCATCCGCTAACTTATCTTTTTCTCCCAGATCAAAATCCTTCGGTAGCTGTCCTTTATAGCTATCAGACAGCAGATCTTGGGCAATATCAGCAACAAACAAGTTGCCTTCAAACTGGTAAGGACGATTAGTGATAGATGGCATGGAATATTTCTGGGATGAGGTTGGTAAATAATGTGCTGAAGTCGATCGATCGGGTGATTGTTAGCCAGACTCCGGGTCTATTGAGGATTAAGAATCAACAGCCCCAACAAATCCATCGGCATCTGTGCCTCTATCTGCTGACGTTTACCTTTAGTCGCCTCTCGGATGCGGTGATAAGTCGCAGCCAAATTCTGAGAACGCTCCTGGGCTAAATTTTCCAAAGAACCTAATAACTCCGGCCAGCGATCGATCAAATCACTCACCGCCTTCCGCTTAATCTCCGAATTGGCATTAGCACTGGCACTGGCAGTTTTCAACAACTCCAATGCCCGGTCAGAACTCAGCCACTGCGGATTACGCGGGGAGCCAGTAAACCCCGCTACAATGCACTCTTCCGACATCAGGGGAGCCGTTGTACCCCCAGCATCCAAATTTCCAATCAAATACCGCACCCGCAACAGAAACAAATTCGTCCGTTGCTGAACATCCTTGGTGATGATGTAGCCACAACGCGCTGCCGTAGGATTTTGCTGATTCGTCAGAGATTCTTCCAACAAAAAGCTCGCCAACCTCTCCACCACCGGATGATTGCGCCCGATATATTCCACCCCTTCTGGTACCGGAAACTGGAAAGCGATCGCAGTCTTTTCCTTGATTGTCTCCTTCAAACATTCCGGCAGTGAAGATAATAGCCACCAGTGCTTTTCACGCTTCAAAGCATGACCCAACCGCTCGCAGGCCGTCAGTACAAAACGCTCCACGTCGGCAGCATTACCCAGCACCAAATCAGTGGCTTCTAACTCCTTGGCAATTTCTTCTGGCTTAATGCCATCTTGGGCAAACTTAGTCCGAGATCGTTTCTCTCGTTCTACTGCATTATCCCAGCGTCGATGAACCTCCCGAATGGGCTGGCTTTCATTTTGGAATAAGTCCAGCGTGAGCTGCTCGACCCTACCGGGATGCTCAAACAGGGATTTAAAGATTGCTGTCTGTACCGCACTACTATCGATCGGCAGAGGCACAGATACCCCCAGCGTTTTCCGAATTGCCACAGCTTTGCGAATCAAGACTTCCAACACCGCCAAGTCAATCTTGTTATCACTGCCATAGAGCAAGCAAGTTTTGACCACTGGTGCTTTTTGACCATAGCGATCAATCCGTCCTTCCCGTTGTTCTAAACGGTTGGGATTCCAAGGCAGATCGTAGTGAATCGCTGCTTGGAAATGAGTTTGCAGGTTTACCCCCTCACTCAGACAATCCGTAGCCACCATCACCCGCTGATCATAGCCCTTCAGTTCTTCTAACCGCTCTTCCCGTTCATCCTCAGACTGTTCGCCAGTAATGGCAATCACTCGTATCCCACTACCCTTCTTTTTCTCCAGCTCCTGCTGAAGCTGCTGCGCCACATAGTTAGCCGTAGCAATATATCGACACCAAATGATCGGATTCAGCCCCTCAGCCAAAAGTTTTTTGGCGCGATCGATCGTTTCTTGCAACTTACGATCTTGCTTGGGTTCGATCGCCTTGGCATTCTTCAAGAACTGCACCAACTTCCGTCTATCGCTTTCCTGGCCACCGATTTCCACTGTCACGGTCGGAGTCGCATCATTACTCTGTTCCTGCTCAGTGGGGTCATACACATAGGCACTCATCAACTCGTCGTCTAGCAAATCCGAAGTACTCTCAGTGCCCCGACTCTCAACTTGCTTACTCAAAGTCGCGATCGCAGCGGCGGGCGAAGACATCACACAGCGCAAAATAGCCAAAGCTGACCAATACCTACCCTGCTGCTGTGCCTTACTCAATCCATCCGTGGTCGTTACCAACCGCCGTGCAAAATTGTAGACCTCTTCATACAACTCTTGATATTTCGCCGTAAGCTGATAGCTGACTTCAGTAGCATCTCGCTCAGGAAAAGGAGTGTCTGAACCCAACCACTGTTTGACATCTCCCCGTCGCCGCTGAATCAAATGCTTGGCCAAGCCTACTCGATCATGAAGCGTAAAATTGTCGAGATCGAGTTCACCAAATTCCGGCTTCAGCAGACCAATCAGTGACAGAAAGCCTTCAGCAATCCCACTATGCGGCGTAGCACTCAACAATACTAAATGACGCTCCGATCGACCGCTCAGTTCTTTAACGAGCTGATATCGCTGATGTTGAGTACTGCCATCTACACTGCTATTGCTGCAAGTATGCGCTTCATCCACAATCACAAAATCAGGACATTGTGCCAAAAACGCCGCCCGTCGGCGATCGGACTTCACATAGTCCAAGCTCACAATAATGTGTGGATAGTAGGAAAAAATGTGATTTCCGCCAGCTTCCCGCTCTAACTTCGCTGCTGTCCCAGAACGTACCACCACCGCATCAATCTGAAACTTGTCCCTCAGTTCCTTTTGCCACTGTTGACAAAGCTGTGGTGGACAAAGAATGGCGATTCGCTTGATTTCTCGCCGATCCAGCAGTTCGCGGGCAATTAGCCCCGCCTCGATCGTCTTACCAATACCCACATCATCCGCAATCAACATCCGCACCGTGGGCATCCTCAGTGCCATCAACAATGGCACCAACTGAAAAGGCCGAGGTTGCACCGACAATTTCCCAGAACAACGAAATGGACTAGCACCACTCCGCAAATTCAGCCGCGCTGCATCCATCAAAAGCTGAAGGGAAGTATGGTCGCTAATGGTGGCTGGATCTGGCAAGGGAAACTGTGCAGATTGGATTTCCTCTAACCCCAACGGCTGGTAGATTCCACAAATCTGTTCTTCACTGCCATTAATCGGGCGCAGTTGAATCAGATTGGAGTTTTCTTGCGGTAATACGACCCAATGTCGATCGCGACAGGTCACGATTCCACATGGCAAAGGCTGGGCAGTTTGCACTGCCAAAGGAAAAGAGCTGGATTTAGTCATGCACCCTATGACTTCCCAAAATTGGGGAGTTCAAGTTTTGTTATATGACTAGAGTGCCCTGCATTTAATCAAGAATTTCTTAGGCCGCAAATACGTTAAGCCACCCTAGAAAATATACTGAGAGCAGAAAGCCCTAAAATCATAGAAGACTTCTGAAAATGCTGAGAGGTAAGATAGCGTGGAAAGCGATAGCTCTGAACAGAAAAAGCTACATAATCATAGACAACAAACAACGCTTCACACTTCTCAGTTAAGCCAAATGCTACAGGCGATCGCTGAATTAAGAGCAGATGTTAAATCTATATCTCAGTTAATCGAAAACAAAACAAAATCTGATTCGGCCAACAAAGTAAACGGTCATGATGATTACTTGAAAACTGCAAAGAGAACCAAGCTCATGATCTATCTGTCATATGCTTGCATCGTTATCATGACCATCGTTCCAATCGTAGACATGATATTTCACCATTAATTTTCCGTGAGTTGTAATCTATTTCTTTTGAGTTGATTTCGTCTTCTTCGTTATTGCCGTTGCTTTAGTAGTAGAACTGCTGCTATCTAACAATCCCTGACGCAACTCATCTACTTGCTTTGATAATTCAGCTACCTGAGCAGCGATCGGATCAACAGCCTGATCCACATAATTCTTGACCACATCACCTACATCAGCTACTGAACTATCTTGATAAATATCAATAGTGTTAGCTTCCAGCATCTTGTCGATCGCCTGATTCAACAACCAATTCATCGAACGACTATGCGCTTTAGCGAGTTCAGCAAATCGTTCCTTCTTTTGCCCATCTACCAACAATGAGAGTATTGGCTTGCTATTAGCACCCATAATTCATCCTACACTGAACATCTATATAATCTCAGTATACATATCACCTAAATATAGTATAAGTATCTCGATAGAAAATCCACGCGCGTGGATTTTCTATCTTCGGGAACTACTAATTTAAATCTCTCTCATTGGTTTCTAGTGATCGAGAAACTTCTTGAAAAGCCTTTTCCAGCGAACTAGAAATATCTTCAACTGCCACCAACATCCGACCCGCCACTTCTGGCGATATCATTTCACTGCTAGCCAGAACAGAAATCGCTTGCAACAAAGGCATATCAGTATAAAGACCATGAATTCGGGCAATTTCTGAAATAGTCTGTATCAATTGACTACGGACTCGGCTCTTGGCCACAATCATCTGCACGATCGCCTGCGGCCGCACGGTGGGCATTACATCCAACTTAGCTTGTAGCTCTTCTCGATCCGTCTGACTGAGAGCGGCATCAGTTAACTGATCGTTAATGCTCTGGCGATGTTCTTGCAGGTTGAGTGCGATTTGAATCTGGTTCTGCATTGCCAGTAAATCTACCTGGAAGGCATTTGCTTGAGAATGCAGTACTTCCAAGATCACTGCTCGATGGCGACGCTGATGCCCTGGGTGTTCATCAGCCAAACTTTCAATGGCCGCGTTATAAATATTCGCTGCTGTTCTGATGGCAACATCAAATTCATCACATATTGATAACTCCACCTGCTTACGTGAAAGACCCAATTGAATCTTGGCAAAAACGAAGCTCTCGCGATCAACTTTTTGTTTAGAGGTTAATTTCTTGGGCATGATTTGCACCTTGAGGGGGTTCGCCTATGAATTATAGAGGGAGTGCCCCAACACTGAGTGCTGGGGCTAATAGGCATTAAAGATTAAAATGTCTGACCGTCTGGATAAACAGCGTGGTCGCCACATCTTTAATTTCTGGTGTAGCTAATGGGGTTTCGGCCAGCTTCACCGCAATGGATTTATAAGTGTGGGTATAGAGCTTGCCCAGGCGCTCGATATAGTCGGCAATCTCTTCAGTCCGGCTGGTGGCCATTTGTGGAGTTGCTGTTTTAATATCAAAACCCATCGGGCGATTTACCGCTTCTTCTGCACGGGTTCTGGCAGTTTCTATCAGTGAGGCTTTCCCTTTGGAGTCCAGGACAATGGTGACCCTTTCTCCGTTAGCTCTGCCCATGACCTCCATATCTCCGGCTGGTCGCCAGATGGTAACTGTTTGACCATCTTCCGTCCGACAATCCATCACCGATCGATCTCCAAATTTAGTGGCGGTAATTCTGGGCTGTCCTGCTACTTTGGCATTAACTAGTTTCATAATGGGGATTACTCCTTGCTGATTTTGGTTAGGGGTGAAAGCGATCGCCCGTCCTCGAAAACTAGCGATCGCTTTCCGTTTATCTATATATAAGTATAACCTACATATATCCTATGTGTCGGTATAAGCTATAGAGGAAATATGCCTCTTTTTGGATTTTAACTGCCGTTAACTGCCGAGATTCTTAAACATGAAATTATTCAAGGCGATTGCTGAAAGTATCCGCAGAGCTGACTTTCACTGGTGACATCAGCAAGAACCAAAGAAGGGTGATTGGAGAAACTACGCCAACGGACAAAAAGCCTGAATCCAATACCAGGATCTTGTTTTGATTATTATCACGACTAAGGAAATAATGAATTTTACAACTACAAAATATTCAAAGCATAGCTATATTATAACCAGGAATGGGCTATAATGGTACATAGTTACTGATATGAGAATATGTCAAGTAGAATAATTGAAGAGATTAAAAACTCCATAAAATATGCAGCTAAATCCGAATACCTGTTAGCCTGGGAAGCCTGCAACTATGCGATAGAAGCCAGTAACACCACCCGCAGCCGAGAAGCAGCCAAGGGAGTAGCAGCACTAGTCAAAGATGGTAACTTTGGGCTGGCAGGGGATTTAGAGCAAGCAGTGATATTACTGGCGATCGCCAGAACACAGCTAAACAATGTGATCAATACACCAGCCGAACTTTTCCAATATCCGGCAATAATTGCTCTGCTGGTTATGGCACTACAAAAAGCTGAGAAAAGCTATTTCGGTGGCTTATGTAGCTATAAAAAAGGGTGGCATTAAGCTGCTGAAAGCCGATTAAGAAGATATAACAACTAAGTGGAATTCATCAGTGAGGGCGGCATAAGTCTATCCAACTCCAGAAAAGCAAAAAACACCCCAAGAGAATTCCCCGACCAAGGTCATATACCCTTACCCTTTTCTTTTTTTCTCTCTTCTCTTTCCCGCAGGGTAGAGCGTAGCCGAGACGCTGCCATTGCCGATGTAAAGCCCCTTGATCGAGCAGATGCACTTGCAGCGCCAGCAGCAAATGCTATCCTGCTCCAAGGGCTTTACAATCGGCACTCCTGCGGCACGTCAGGGCGGCAGGGCAAACAGCGTAGCTACGATATAGAAGCAACCAGCACTATTAACTTTAGCCCTCAATAGGTTGTACTTCAGAGTTTCTATTGCAGTCATACCCCCAGAAAAAAACCGGGCAAAACAAATAAGTGGCACCAAAAAGACAAAAAATGAACGTGCCAACCGCATGATAGCCCACCATTAACATGAACTAATGTCTTACCCTTAGTCTTCATTCTTCCGCAGGCACCGAAAATGTTTTTGGTTATTGCTCAATTATTTCGATCGTATTCGTTTATTAATTCCCATGTGCCATCGTTAATCGCACTTTCTGGGACATGGTAGAGAGTTCTCGCCACTGTTCTTACCCAATAGCCACTGGGGCTAAATCTTTCGACTGTGGCCGATTCGATCGGGGGTACTGAAAGCGATCGATCATCCACCTCACCTAAAAACCACTTTTGGGGATATTTGATTTGTGGTTGGACATTGCGTTGCAGTCGATCGCCTATCAGGATTTCGGTGGGTTTAGGTGGTGATCTTAGAACCTGTAAGATTGCCGATCGCTTGGCCTTGAGCAGTCCGCTATCAGATTCCAAAACCAAGCCATCACCATCAACACCGATCACTTTCAGGGGTTTTCCACTTTTGCCAGTGACGATTGAGCCTTCCAAAATTTGCAACATGCTTAAACCTCATCCAAATATTCAGAAAGATCCTGCTCTTGTTTTTTATCTGGGAATGGGTCAAAATTCTCGTCATTCCTGTCACTCCAGTCACTATCCTTACTCTGCAAGGATTTCGGGCTGACAGGCTCGGTGACAGGAATTTGCTCACCTGAGAAGCTGTCACCATTCCTGTCACCGCCTAAACCTTTGTCCTCTATGGGTTCGTGACCAAATGACGGGAGTGACAGGATTTTTAGGCTTTTTTGTATATGAATGAAACGCCCTTTGTTTGTTCTACTTCTGGTGATCTCAATTCCCCACTCTTTTAGGTCGGGAGCTAATCGATCCAGCTGCCGATTAAAGGCGATTGATGTACGTGGCCAGCTCTTTGATTGGGGAACACCTCTCTCTGCATAACCCTCCAGCGCTTCTAGTAACTGGGATGCTGAGCCTGTATAGGTTTTGGGAAGTGGATAATCCTGCATCATTGTCATGATGGCCTCAGATAATGGTGAAGCTTCTAACACCACCTGTCGAGACTGCTCGCGACTCCGATCAAATACCTCTAGAAATTCTCCAGAAGCCAAGCCAATCGCTTTTTCAGCGGCGATCGAAAACAGGGCATAATCCGCCATCCTCGGAAGTTTCTTGGGTTTTGTATTGGGCAGTTCGGCTAAAGTCTGGCTGAGCGCTGTTAACATTGCTCCAAGTATTTTGGGTCTAGCTGTCTCTACTTTGGTGGATAACTCGCCTTGTGCGAGTCTTTTATCCTCCGTGATTTCACCCAATCGCGCCATCAGAACCCGATCAGCTAAATCGTCTCGTGTGACCAGGGCATCGATCGCAGTGATGATTTGAGGTCGGGTGAATTCCAGTGTTGTTTCCTCAGCAGTGGTATGGAGTGTTCTGGTACTAAAACCAAAATTAGTCGCCATTCTGCATAAATCATCGGACTGATCATGTGAGATGTACCCCACATTGTCATAAACCAGCAGCAAACGATTCACCGCAGCTGCGGCTAGGTTCCTGATGTCCTTCTGGAGTTTAATTAATCCACCTTTGCCAGGGTCGATTAGCCCCTTCAGAATCTCCGCTGCCGCCGTTTTCCCACTGCCACGAACAGCCACCAAAACCAGCACCGGATAAGTCTTATTAGGACAAAAGCAGAACAGTAGAAAAGTAGCAATTAGTACCCAGGAATCACCGTCTACATTGATTAGCTCTTTCAGTTCGTCCATTGATCCACCTTTGACCGGTGTAGGCAATGCCAGTAAAGATTCTGGTCGAGTAAATCTAATAGGTGGTTCGGAAATAACTCGCCAGCCCTGAACATCTATCTCTATCGCCGACCAGTCAGGTGAACCCAAATCTAGATAAATTTTTCCCTGGTGTTCGGCTGTCCTTAGATTGACATCCCTCACCACTTTTGATCGCATAGCTCTTGCATCCAAAACACCCAAGACCTCGGCCATTGCAGTCGAGTTGATAGCCTTTCCCTCAGACTCGTAGAATAAGTCTGTAAGCCATAATCGAAAAACCCTTGAGCGAATAGAGTGCGTCTCCCTAAAACCATCTACTCGGATATCTGCATAAGTAGCTTTGTCGGGAGTACAGAAGTATTCAGCGGAAAATGCCAATTTTAAGACCCGCTCGGCAATAGTTCCTTTATCCTCTTTCTTTGCTTCACCCTCAGTCTCCCGATCGTTGAACTCATCTACTAATCGATCAAACGCACCAGCGCCTTCAGCAGCAATCAGATCATCGATTCCTTTATGTGGGTGATCGAACAAATCCCACGCAATGCGCCCCGTCGCAATTGCCCCAGCTGCTAGGCAGTCTTTGGCCGTTGTATTCACAGCTCTCTTCACCTCTCTTGCAGTATCTGGCTTTGAGTCCTGATCAAAAACAAATAGAATTTCTCTCCCAGCAACAATCGATCGTAAGCCAGGAATTAATGATGGTTCTAGACCTTCGGCCTTTCCGTTCCGGTGCCCGCCCCAAATACCCGGCAATCCGATCGATAAATATCCGATCGATAGCAGACACGCTGCCTTCTTTAGCCCCTCAGCTAAAGTTAGGGGAATTTGTTTTTGATTGAGCACCCAACCCCAAAAATATTTATCCTCTGAATCACTGGGATTTTGACCCTGGTGAGCGATGTAATCATCCTCTAATCTATACCGTTGGGCAATTTTCAAACCTATGACATATGTAATCCTCAGGGCGAAATACTCGGTTTTTGTTACTGGCGGATGTTCATATTTGATGGGTTTATTTTTCCGAGTGTCGAATCGTGGGTTATCTGGTTTAAAACATCCCCATTCCATCGTCTCTCCGGTGTCAATATTTGTCCCACAACACCACCAACCCGAACTTAAATCTTGATATATTTGGTATTTTGCAGTCACCCCACCATCATTTTTTCTTTTAATGTTTGGGCTATAGAGCAGCGCATCGGACGCACCTTCGCCATCCAGCGACTCGAAATTGAGAGCAATAATCTGTAGATCGATCGAGCTAGCCCGCAGCTCGGCTCGATGAGTCTCCGCAAGTCGATCAGTGTTTAAGTCAGCCATAGTAGATCCCTCGTCGGATTGATTAGTAAGAGTCGGGTGTTATACTGATGGCATCCCAGCCAAAGTATTAACAGCTCTGAAGCCCGCCCCACGGCGTTTTCAGTTTGGCAAAACACCACTAGATTGAAGCTCTGGTGGTGTTTGTGTTTTAAAGTGGCGATCAATCACCCTTGGAGATTTAAATTAGATGTGGCATGGTTGAAATGGTTTTAATTTGTGGTCGCCGTCTTGGTGATGGCGACTTTTCTTAGGCAGCATCAGAACTGGGTAATGATGCTAAATATCTCTTAATAGCCTTTTGGTGAGCTGGACAGTCGCCATTTGCTAACCAGTCCCGAATCAAACTTAAGTTGTAGAGAATACGAATAGATCCAGGAGTTCTGAACCAATAAATGCCTTCTGGAAGCTTTCCTCGGATTTCACTGGTAACAAAATCTTCGGAGGTTCCGATGATGTCCAATAAAACTGCGAGACGAACAGTTGGCCAGGGGTATTGTTTTGTCATGATGTGGTTATTTTTAATTGCTATTAGGTTGGAATGAGTTGGTTTAAGTAGGAAAACTGCTAGAAAAGGGGTTTTGGGGTTGGGTATGGAAAATATAGCCCAACTCTCAAAAAATCCAAGGACGTTTTTGTCCAACATTTCCCCAAAACCTGATATTCCTTACTGAGTAAAGCTTTGAGGAAAACACTTTTTGCAAATGACATTAATGTTTACCTGCCTTTTTTCGCCGCAATCAACACAGGTGCGACGTTTTCCTTCATAGGCTACTACCCATTCATTAGGCGTTACCGGTGGCCTATTAATCTTTTTTTGACTACTTTGGTAATCAGTTTCACAATTTCCGCAATGACGTGGTGTTTTTCCTTGCTTTACTAATTTGCAATTTTCACAAAAAAGACAGTTATAAAGATACTCTGTATCAGTTTTGGAATCAGGAATCTTACTAAGTTTTTCGCGTATTTTTACGCTTTCAGCTAACAATTCTCGCATTTCAATATTTGTCCTGGATATTATTCCAATACTTTCAGAAAAAAGTTTTTCGTAACTTAAAGCAATTTTGTATTCATGAGTAAGCGAGTATTTCAAGTATTCTTCTGACTCCCTACATTCAAGTAGATGGGGATAATCTGTTTTTAATAGTTCTTCATTTGGCTCATAACTTTTTGTCCCTTCCATAACTTGGCGGTAATATCTGGCAACCCTCATGAGCTTTGAGCCATCGCCTCCAGTAAAGTTAGCTCTTACGGATTCGTGCCATTTTATAATGACTTGATATTGCATGAGGAGATTGAAGTTTAGAAAGCCTGATAGAATAGCCTGTTTCTCATCGATTTGCTTCAAGTACAAAAATAGTCGAAGGACTTTTTTCTCTTTCTCAGTCTTATTAGAATCCCAAAGATAAAGATCAGGGTATATAATCTTTTGCTGCTGAAGCATCAAATTGTTTGAATATTGAAGAAATGTTTCTCGACTTTCTTCATCTGGCAAATCATTCAAAATAGCTTTAATTGATGATTTTGAAGGAATCTCTCTCCCATAAACATTCAATGTCAAATAGTTCATATCTAAACCTCCACAAATAAATATTCTTTAGTGATCGCGTGGGCGTATGTGTCCAGCAAAACCCGTTTGTCGTGCCCAGTTTGTTCAGCTAAAGCGATCGGGTTTGCCCCATTAGCCAGGGCATGACTAATAGCTGAATGCCTCAGTGCATAGGGGCGGCGATACTCGATCGAACATGCTGCTAAAATCTGTTTCCACGCCCTGGGTCTAAAATTCTGGTCATCGATCGCCCCGCCCCGAGGAGCCGGAAAAATTAAATCATCTGGCTGGGGCTGAAACCTCTCGAAACGAGACGCTAACATGGCCTGAATAGTGGGGGATAACAGCATCGTTCGCGCCTTGCCTGTCTTGGTACTGCGCCGCACACCACGACTGACAGATTCCCCAATCCATACTGTTTTGTAACCATCTCCTAAATGCTGCCAGCATAGCCCCGCCGCCTCGCCAAATCGACAGCCAGTATTAGCCATAAAGGTGACAAAATCGCTGTAATGCCGGTAGTCATGATGATTAGCAAAGGCGCTAAGAATTGCCTGTAGTTCTTTGATGGTGAAGGGCTTGATGGGTTGTTTAGGGCTGGGCTTAAATCGATCGACTATGCCAGCCCAAGGATTATTTGCGGATAGCTGGTATTGATTGGCTCCCCACTCCCAAGCGGATTTCAGTAACCAGATCCGCTCTTTTGCTGTGCTGGATGACAGGGTATCCCCACAAACCAAGGCGAATTTCTCCACCTGTTTCCTGTCCACGTTGGCGGCGGGTAGATTCAAGTGTTTTTCCAACATCCGCCGTACTGGTACATAGCGGTAGTTCACAGAAGACTGTGCAAGTGCTTTGTTTTTTTGCTGGTGCTTGGTAAATCGATCGAACAATTCAACCGTTGTAACCTCACTGGCATTCTTGCCGATCGCCTTGTCCCGGTACTTCAACAGCGTTGGGTCATAGTATTCGTGCAAATTCCGGGGATGAGCATCGGTTTCGATTCTGTCTTTAATGCTGCGAGCATAAGCCCGCCCTGCAGGGGAATCGGCCATACCCACGGCAAAAGTCTTGCGCTTGCCCGATATTGGGCAGATCCATCTAAGGCGCAGTCTATCGTTCAAGTTCTCGATCGTGATTTTCATAGCAGGGTAAAAAACAGGGTAAAAGTTACAGGTCTAAACCCCCCAAACCCACCTTTACTGTTTTGCCTGAATGCAAACACAAAAAGATTTCGACAAAGCCTAAGCCTTACCAAAACCTTTTCTAATGCTGATTTTCCTTGTGTTTGGAACCCCTTTCAAGCAATGGACACAACAGAACTCGAATCTGTGACCTCTTCGATGTTGGATTTGCAAATCTATATTCACGGTATTTATATACCGTCTTAAATACTAACAGTATCTGCCATTTTAAGTTAGCACCCGAAATTTTATAACATCGAGGTGTAGTTAATTGGTGATGCCAAAATCCTGGTCAATTAGACCACAGTCAGCAATTTGAACGATGATTTTATCGAACAGAATTGCAAGAATGATATACCCCGGCTGATCGCATCAACACAAATTGATATCAGCGATCGTTATTTAACTAACCAGTATCGGTGTATATCAGGATTCATCACAGTTTGGATAGTTAATATGCCAATTTTAAATAACAAATTATTAAATCGATTTAGATAATCTAATACCATAGAGGAAGTGATGGATCATCGGGAACAGTGGCAAGCTCTCATGCAGCAGGTGCAGGAGCTACGCAGTAGAGGGGAGTACGAATTAGGCATTGGCCAAGGAAAAGTAGCCCTTAAACTAGCCGAAAATCTTTCTTCAACCGATCTGACTCTGACCTTAAATAACTTAGCCGGGTTATACAAATCCCAACAACAGTATGAAGAAGCCGAACCTCTATATTTGCGGGCGCTCGCCATTAGGGGACAACAGCTAGGTAGCAAGCATCCGCAAGTAGCTACTAGTTTGAACAATTTGGCGGTATTGTGTAAGGCTCAACGGCGGTTTGGTGAGGCGCAACATTTGTATTTACAAGCGATCGAGATATTAGAACAAAATCTCGGTGGCGGGCATCTCTCCGTAGCCAACACCTTGCAAAACTTAGCTGGTTTATACAAATCCCAGCAACAATACGATGCGGCGGAGCCGGTTTATCAAAGGGCTTTAGCCATTCGAGAGCACCAACTGGGTCATGGCCATCCCTTAGTAGCTAGCACTTTGCATAATTTAGCTGGTTTATATGAAGCCCAAGGTCGTTATACCGAAGCTGAGCCTCTTTATCGTCAGGCTTTATCGATCGCCGATCAAAAATTAGAGCAAATAGAACAAATATCAGCACCAGACAACTCTTCTCTCGAACCGCAGGGTCAAGTTGCCCTGGCTAACACCCCGACTATTCCTACTGGCAGCGGCAGTGTAAACAATGTGGTGGTACGGGAAAACCGTTTAGGTCATCATACCGCCGACACTCTCCATAATTTAGCTCAATTGTGTGAATCTCAGGGGCGTTATGCTGAATCTGAACAGCATTATCTGCGAGCTTTGGCGATATGCGAACAGCAGCTGGGGAAGGAGCACCCAGTAGTAGCGAACATCTTGAATGGTCTGGCAAGGTTGTGTAAATCGCAAGGTTGGTATGTTGAAGCTGAGCAACATTATCTACATGCTCTCACCATCTACGAACAGCAACTGGGCAATGAGCATCCCTTGGTGTCAAGTAGTTTCAATAATTTGGCCGAATTGCATTATGCCAAAGGATGTTATGACGAGGCACTTAAGCATTATCAATCATCCTTGATTTGTCAATACAACTTCCTGCGCCATCAATTGGTTTTTGTGGGTGAGCAGGAACATCAGCTCTATCTTCAAAACATTAAATTCACCCTCGATATTATTCTTTCCCTGGTTTTCACTTATCTCCCCGATGAGCCTACCGCTAGCGAGTCCGCTTTTGCTGCTGTTTGCCGCGCTAAAATGCTGGGCATTACGACTACGGCTGCTCGGAATGCCCTGATGCATAGTGATCGCTACATTCATCTCCAGCCTAAATTTCAACAGATTCGGAACCTAATTATTCAAGGTAACGAGCTAGACGATAACGATCCAGCTAGAGCCAATATTCTGGATCAGGTGCGGGAAATCGAGAGCGAGATTGATCAATCGGCCTTGGCCATGATGATTCCGGAAGCATCGCTGATTGATAATCAGTCGATCGCCTTAGCTCTTCCTGCTGATAGCACTCTAATTGAATTTCTTAAATTTCATCCCTACGACTTCGAGCATCAATCTTGGGGTAATGAACATTACATTGCTTTGCTGCTGCCCCAAACCCAGTCCCATTCCATAAAAATGCTGCCGCTGGCACCAGTCAAAGATATTGATGAACTAGTAGCTACCTACCGTCAGTCTATTAACCTCCACAATACCCAGGACATTTCGGCAGAAGTTGCGGCAGCCAGACTATCCAAAAAGCTGATTTTCCCCTTAACTAATTATTTGCAAAGCTTTCACTTGGTGCTGGCACCAGATGGTACTCTTTCCCATCTGCCCTTTAACTTATTGCTAGATGAATATATTGTGACTTATCTGACGACTAGTCGCGATTTACTGCGTAGTGCTAGTAGCAAATCAGCCAGTGCTTCCTTGGTGGTCGCTGATCCAGATTTTGATGATAACTCGGCGCAGTCGCCACC
>CAXTSX010000025.1:0-48009 GCA_964247085.1 uncultured bacterium | reverse complement strand
TAACTGGTGGGGCAGAGCGCTCAGATAAGTGCAAGGTTGCCGATCGATTCTTTTACATGGCACCAGATCCGCTGCCCGCAAATTATGGATATCTGGGAATCGATCGACACTTGCCCAGAGTTGCTGACGAATAGTCGTCAACATCGAAGTATCGATCGGCAGCTGGAAAATATGGACATCACCAATCTGCGATAAATCCATTACCACTAGCCTTTGCGGCTATCAAGTTTGGCATACACTGCCCGCAAATCTACTTGGTGATGGGCTAAGGCCACCAGCGCATGATAGAACAAGTCCGCCACTTCACCAGCAATCTCGTCGGGTTGGTCGTCTTTACAGGCCATTACAACTTCGGCAGATTCTTCGCCAATTTTTTTTAAAATTTTATTGTCGCCACCAGCAAACAAGCTAGCGGTATATGAACCAGCTACCGGATTTTCTCGGCGATCGACAATCACCCCATACAAATTGGAAAGAGTATCAGCCGGGGGCATGGCTTTTCCGCCTTCTATTTGATGAAAACAACTGCGCTCACCCGTATGACAAGCCACATCACCAACTTGTTCGACGGTCACCAGCAAAGCATCACTATCGCAGTCGTAGCGCAAACCCTTTACCTTTTGTAAATGCCCAGAAGTCGCGCCTTTATGCCAAAACTCCTGCCGCGATCTGCTCCAAAACCAAGTCTCGCCGGTATCGATCGTCTTCGACAAAGATTCTCTGTTCATCCAAGCCATCATTAATACCGTACCGTCCAAATAATCTTGAACAATAGCGGGTACTAACCCGCGCTCATCGTACTTAATCGCGTCAGCAGAAATGGTCATCATGATTCTGGATAGGTCGAAGATATTAACATTATCAATGCAATTAGGCAGTAACTTGCGTATTAACACTGAACTTGGTCAATAAAAACTGGGGAATTATAACTGGGTAAGGTTTAAGTTCGATATTTTGATTACGGTGTATTAGTGAATGAGACAACTCCATCTGGATTCTAAATATACTCAATTTTATTACTACGTCGCAATACTCAATTTCGGCGTGCTCGGAGCTAGTTTATATTCGAGTTACATTTCTTTCAGCAAAAACTCACCACCAACATTATATATCAGCAGTCTATTACAGTTGATAATGGTCATGGCCACTGCCTGTGCTGTAGTAGTTATTCGTAGTGATATTAAAAATAGAAATAAGACTATAAAAAATATTGATGATTTCAAAGAATTAGAAGACAAACTATTAAGGCTCAATCAAAAACTAGAAAATAAAGTCAAAAAGCGTACGATAGATCTCCAGTCCATTAACGATCAACTAACTGATGAAATCCGAGAACGCAAGTTGATGGAAAGCTTGTTGGCACACCACGTCAAAATTGCTGATGAAGCCCGGGAAAGAGCGGAGGATGCGAATCGAATCAAGAGCGAATTTTTGGCCAATATGAGTCATGAGTTACGGACTCCTCTCAATGCCATTATTGGTTACAGCGAAATCCTAGAAGAAGATGCCGAAGATAATGGTCAAACTGAGCTGATTCATGACTTACAAAAAATTCGTAATGCCGGAAAACATCTGCTGAATTTGATTAATGATGTTCTTGATTTAGCTAAAATCGAATCTGGCAAAATGAGCCTGTACTTTGAGTCTTTTGATGTTACAAAACTGGCTCAAGATGTGATTAACACGGTACAACCAGTATGCAGCAAGAATAATAATACAATTACTTTGGACTGTGCTAAAGATGTCGGTTTAATGCGGAGTGACTTAACCAAAGTTCAGCAGAGTTTGTTTAATCTTTTAAGTAATGCTAGTAAATTCACTCATGCTGGTCAAATTAAATTAAGTATCACTAAAGAAATAAATGATGTCGGCGAAAAGATGATTTCTTTTAAAGTCAGTGATACAGGAATCGGGATGAAGCCAGATCAGCTGAAAAAGCTGTTTCGGGCATTCTCGCAAGCTGATAATTCTACAACTCGTAAATATGGGGGGACTGGTCTAGGACTAGCTATTACCAAGCAATTTGCCACCATGATGAATGGGGAAATTTTGGTAGAGAGTGCATATGGTAAAGGTTCTACTTTTACTTTGAATCTTCCGCAAATTGCCCAACAATTTGAAGATGATGTGACTAGTTCTTTTGAGGAGAATATTACTCCTTCAGGGATTTTCAACCCGCACTATACTAAGACAGTGTTGGTAATTGATGATAATCATAATGATCGTCGGTTCTTGCATCGTTATCTGACCGGGGAAGGTTATAATGTGGCTCTAGCTACTAACGGTCAGCAAGGTTTGCAAATGGCGTTAGAAATAGTGCCTGATTTAATTACGCTTGATGTCATGATGCCTGAAATGGATGGCTGGGAAACATTAGTAAGGCTAAAAAACAATCCTAAGCTTGCCAATATTCCAGTAGTGATGAGTAGCATTGTTGAAGATCGTCATCTAGCTCAGACTTTAGGCGCTGCGGATTACTTGGTTAAACCAGTTGATAAACAGCGATTAGTCAACGTGCTCGATAAACATATCGGTAGAAATGAGCAAGGCTGCATTTTAGTAGTAGAAGATGATGCAGCTTCTCGAGAAATGCTGTGTCGGATATTGCTACAAGAAGGCTGGACTGTGCAGTCTGCTGACAATGGTCTGAAGGCGATCGATTGCATCCAAGCCGAGCAACCACTAATGATCCTTTTGGATCTAATGATGCCAGAGATGGATGGTTTTGAGGTGATTAAAAGAGTACGTCAGAATCCGAATTGGCATGACATCCCCATCATCGTAGTAACAGCGATGGATTTGACCACAGTCGAGCATGGACTTTTGAACGAACAAGTTACGAATGTGTTTCAAAAAGGCAAATATAATAAACAACAGCTAATCACCGAAGTGCAATCACTAGTGGACAAGCTTACCTACTCTACTGTTTAAATCATGGCTAAAATTTTAATCGTCGAAGATAATGAACTCAATTTAGATATGCTCGTACGGCGTTTGGCGCGTAAAGGTTATGAAGTGGTGAGCGCAGTGGATGGTGAGCAAGGCTTGTCGATGGCCACGACGGAACAACCCGATCTAATTTTGATGGATATGAGTTTGCCTGGGATGGATGGTTGGGAGGCCACTCGCCAGATTAAAGCGGATCCGGTCACTCAGACGATCCCAGTGATTGCTTTGACAGCTCATGCGATGGTTGGCGATCGAGAAAAGGCTCTCCGAGCAGGCTGTGATGATTATGATACTAAACCAGTTGAATTCCAACGGCTGTTGGAAAAAATGGAAAATCTTTTGGTTAAAATTTCTCCCTAGTCGTCGGTTTAGGGGCTAAATATCCTTGCATCAGCATATCTCCCCCAATTTGCTCCCAAGTTACTTGCTCTAAGTTCAAGGCATCATTCATTTTCAAAATGTTTAAGTCTCCGACTGGGGTAGCTGTTGCTTGGCCACCCACAATTTTAGGTGCAATAAAAGTCAAAACTTTTTGGATTGCTCCCTCCCGAATAGCTGCTGCGGCTAGGGTACCACCACATTCCCATAGCACCGACGACAAGCCTCGATCGAACAAATATTTCATTACCAAAGCTGGAGTAAGCTGTTCTAAGATGACAACTTCGACTCCTCGATCGCGCAAAACCTCCTGGAGAGGCTGATTAGTATCTAGACCACTAATTACTAGTGTAGGTGCGATCGATGTGTCCCATAAATGGGCAATTACTGGCAGATCAAGATGACGACTCAATACTACTCGTAAGGGATTATGCTGACCAGCTCCGTGACTGGTGAGCAGTGGATTGTCGCACCGCAGGGTGTTGCCCCCGGTGACAATCGCATCACAGGTCGATCGCAATTGATGAACATAGTTTCGCGATTCTGGACTACTGACCCAAGCACTATGACCAGTTTGGGTGGCAATTTTGCCATCGATCGTCATGGCGTATTTAAGAATGCCTAAAGGGCGCTGATGGCGCATCCGTTGGATAAAGCCTTCGTTGAGTTCCTCGCAAGCCGGCGTTTCTACGCCAGTGACTACTTCGATGCCGGCGCTTTGCAATCGATCGATCCCGCCACCCGCCACTAAGGGATTGGGATCGACCATCCCGATCACCACTTTTTTGATTCCGGCTGCGATTACTGCTTCGGTACAGGGTGGCGTGCGGCCATAATGATTACAAGGTTCTAAGCTGACATAGATAGTGGCACCTTGAGCATTAGCTCCGGCAGCAGCCAGCGCAAAAACTTCCGCATGGGGCTGACCAGCGCCAGGATGCCAACCTTCACCCACAATATTACCGTTTTGAACAACAACTGCCCCCACCATTGGATTAGGAGCCGTTTGTCCTTGGGCTTTTTGAGCTAGAGCAAGACAGCGTTGCATGATCTGTCGATCGAAGTCGGTGGGAAGGTAGCTCACTAAAATATCAGGATGGAATTTTTGCTTTCTTCACTTTAACAGGAGGCTCCACCAAAGATTGATCAAAAACAAAACCCCAGTTACTGAAAGGAACTGGGGTTTTGCTAGAAAAAATTAATCTTTTTTCCGAGGAATACGCGGCGGTTCCCGAAACGTAATGGCAAAGAAGATCACTCCTAAAGCCAACGCTGTTACCAAAATGTAAATAGTAGCTTCCATGATGAATACTATGTAAGAACTTTGTCAGAACTTTTTAAATTATCGGGCGAAGAGCTTGCTCCCCACCCGATTTAGCAATTAACCTTCAGATTTCAGCGTAGTGGCATCACCCAACTTCGCATACTTACCAAATTCAATTTGCTCTTCGATACCTTCTTCTACCCCAGCGAATACATCGCGGTAGATAGTCCGGGCTCCGTGCCACAAGTGACCAAAGAAGAACAAGAGAGCGAATACAGCATGGCCAAAAGTAAACCAACCACGCGGGCTAGTTCGGAATACGCCGTCAGAATTTAGCTTCTCGCGATCGAATTCAAAGATTTCGCCACCTTGAGCCTTCCGGGCATACTGCTTAACTTTGGAAGCTTCTTTGACGGTTTGACCATTCAAAGAACCACCATAGAAAGTAGCAGTTACACCAGCTTGTTCAAAGCTATACTTGGACTCCGCCCGCCGGAAAGGAATATCTGCCCGGACAACGCCTTCCGAGTCAGTCATAATCACTGGGAACGTTTCAAAGAAGTTTGGCAAACGGCGCACTGTCAAAGTACGACCTTCACCATCCTTAAATACGGGGTGACCAGCCCAAGACTCAGCAATACCATCGCCTTTGTCCATAGCACCAGTCCGGAACAGACCACCTTTAGCGGGGCTATTACCGACGTAGTCAAAGAAAGCAAGTTTGTCAGGAATAGCTTGCCAAGCTTCCGCTTCGCTTTTGCCATTGCTGATATCACCCTGTACCCGGCGTTGAATCTCTTGAGTAAAGTAACCACCATCCCACTGATAGCGGGTGGGACCGAAGAGTTCGATCGGAGTGGTGGCACTGCCATACCACATGGTTCCAGCTACGATGAAAGCAGCAAAGAACACCGCCGCAATACTGGAAGACAGCACTGTTTCAATGTTACCCATCTTGAGTGCCTTGTACAGACGCTCTGGTGGACGTACCGTTAAGTGGAACAAGCCAGCAATAATACCTACCGTACCAGCAGCGATATGGTGAGCAACTACGCCCCCCGGATTAAAGGGGTTAAAACCAGCAGGTCCCCATTCCGGAGCTACCGCCTGAACATGTCCAGTCAAACCATAAGGGTCGGAAACCCACATTCCTGGACCAAATAGACCAGTGAGGTGAAACGCCCCAAAGCCAAAGCAGAGTAGACCAGATAAAAACAGGTGAATCCCAAACATTTTGGGTAAGTCCAGCGCCGGTTCACCAGTACGCGGGTCTTTAAATAAATCGAGATCCCAATAAACCCAGTGCCAAATAGCCGCCAAGAATAATAGACCAGATAGAACAATATGAGCAGCGGCTACGCCTTCAAAAGACCAATAGCCAGCATCCGCACCTGATTCACCAGGAACGATGCTCCAGCCTCCCCATGATTTAGTAACGCCCAAGCGTGCCATAAAAGGCAGCACGAACATTCCTTGTCGCCACATGGGATTAAAAATAGCGTCGCTGGGGTCAAAGGTTAACAACTCAAAGAGAGCCATCGAACCTGCCCAACCTGCTACTAGAGCAGTGTGCATTAAATGTACAGAAATCAGCCGACCTGGATCGTTCAGGACTACTGTATGTACTCGATACCAGGGTAGTCCCATTGACTACACGCCTCCTCGAAGTTAATAAGGTGTCTAAATGTTGAGATTTTTTTATATAGCAGTGATTGATGCTGCGATTTCATAGCTTATGTTAATCTTCTTCTGCCTTCAGAATCAAGGCTAACCCTACAGTTGACACAAGTTTGCTGGGTATTTGGCTAGGTATAATCGCACGGCACAGTTCAGCCTATTGAGTTTGAACAGTTTCCAGATTTTCTGAGCAGTCTTTACAAAAATTTACAAATTTCACATTTCTTTGCTGGTACTCCCCATAAGCACAGTTATGATGAACGTAGACATAAAGATTCCCAAAAATTGCAGGAAGATTAGAGTTATGGGTGAAGCAAAACGGCGCAAACAGCAAATTGGTGACGATTATGGCCAAGAGGCTCGGATTGTTTCTTGGTTACCATTCACCACCAGTCAGGCTTCCAGGTTCGTTAAAATTACCACCACTGGTGCCTGGACAGGCATAACAGTATTAGTACTGCTATGGATTGCGGTGCGTTTCATTGGGCCAGCAGCGGGTTGGTGGACAGCTCAGTAAGTCTCTTTGTGAACACTTAGTATTATTGTCTAGAGCTATCACCTAGACAAGTTCAGAGTAGTTTTCAGGAATTAACCCATAAACTAATGTTTTAATCCTTACGATTTTTGAACAAAAGAATATTAAAAAATAATTAAGGTTATAATCTAAGTCTGTAAGGTGTATAGGGGAAATTCTTAATGTTTGGAAGATTAGCAAATCAGCACCGCGAATTAGTCAAAGAACTAGTAATGAATCTCCAGGCGTTGTCTATTGTCCTAGAGAAGAAAGGTTATCTGACGGCTTGGTACACTTGTGGAGCCGAGCTGAATAGCGCTTCTTTTATGGTGAGCTTGACTGATGGTCACCAAATTCGATTTTTGGTCTCAGATTACGGCATTACCTGGACAGAAATTCGGGACGATCGAGAACTTATGAAGCTAGAGGGTGCAGAGGCGATCAACCAGCTCCAGGAACTAGCGGCTCTAGCTAAGGTGGTAGATCTAGTGCCAACCTATGCCAAATAACCAGATCATTGATACTAATTCTTGATAATTAGTGTTAATCTCGGAAATAGCAATGTGTAGATATTACCCCCAGTCGCATTAATGCAACCATATACGGCTTCGCTTCAGGCAGGATGGCAACATCAGTTTGTTGAGACTAACAATATTCGTCTGCACTGTGTCACGCAGGGAGAGGGTGAATTAATTGTTTTGCTCCACGGATTTCCGGAGTTTTGGTATTCTTGGCGACATCAAATCCCCGTCTTAGCTAAACATTTCAAAGTGGTAGTCCCGGACTTGCGTGGCTACAATTATTCCGATAAACCGACCAGTGGCTATGACCTAGACACCTTGAGCAATGACATCATGGGTCTAATTAAATCTTTGGGCTATACCAAGGCGCATGTTGTCGGACATGATTGGGGTGGAGTGATTGCTTGGCACCTGGCACAAAGGTTTCCCCAAGTACTAAATCGACTAGCTATTCTCAACGCACCTCATCCCCAGCAATTTGTGCAAGCGATCGGTACCAATTTGGATCAGTTACGTCGCAGTTGGTATGTGCTCGCTTTTCAGATTCCGGGCATTCCAGAATGGTTGATTCAACAAAATATCAAAGACTTTGTACTAAAAGTTTTTCGCGGTCAGGCGGTGCGCAAGGGGGCTTTCAGTGCCGAAGACAACCAAATTTATCAAGAGGCTCTAGAAAAACCAGGCGCCTTGGCAGCAGCCTTGAACTATTACCGTAATCTATTGGCTCCTCAGAATTGGCTGGGCAGCTGGAACAGTTCCTTACCTCTAATTACTGTTCCAACTTTGGTGCTGTGGGGTGAAGAAGATAACATGCTAAGTAATCATCTCACCGAAGGAATGTCGAAACTAGTCAATGCTTCTTTTCGGTTAAAGTTGATCCCACAATGCGGCCATTGGATTCAACAGGAAGTTCCCCAGACAGTCAACCGAGAATTGGTTAATTTCTTTTGTGTTACTGCTTAGTTTTTTGCCTTGAAGTCACTGGGACTAGTGCGCATGGGAGCTTCGTGGTTCCAGATTCCTACTCCGGTGAGCCTGGCATAGGCTTGAGCTTGTACCAACTGTTGCTCGTACTGGGGATTAGCATGTTTAGTAACAGCTAGAGCGTGGCCTTCTCTGATGAGCTGGGCGTTGATTAATAGGTTATTTTGCCAAAGGTAGCCATATTGACGGCCATCAGTAGTCTTGGTGTCGCTAGCTTCCAGCTCTAGCAAAAACTGGCGGTTGTGTTGTTGAATAATGGCATCTAAGCGTTCCTTGGCGGCATTGCCCCAGGGTTTTTGCTCCCAGCTGGGAGCATCCAGTCCGATCAATCGCACTCGTTGTTTACTGGAAAGTTCGATCGTATTGCCACTAATTGCTCGATCGACCTGCACCGGCGTTTTGACTGGTGGAATGCTGGCAGATTGACAAGCTCCGAGTAGTAAACACAGGGCAACCAGACTAGTCTTCATCCAATGGTAAGCGCCGTTTGATTTTGCCTTTGCCGAAATATTGTCCAAACTGTTGTTCATATACTTCGTCTTCGTCTTGGGTTTCTACTACTAAGTCAGAATGGGCGTAGCTCACACAGAGTAGGGCATAACCTTTGGCCTGGAGCTGGGGCGATAAACCCATCGCGTCTGGCTGAGTTAAATGCCCAGATTTAACCCGCACGGCACAAGCAGTACAGGCTCCTTGCCGACAGGAAAAAGGCAGTTCGGCTCCTTGGAACTCCGCTGTGTGCAAAATATATCGATCGGGTGCTGCCTGGATCACATACTCCAAATTACGCTGTCGATCGATAACTGTGACGCGGTAAGTCTGTTCAGACATAGATGCGGGATCAATAACAACGATGAATCCCCATAGTAGGTCTTAACTCTAAAGACGGCAATGCCTGGGTTTGGTGTCTGGTTTTCAGAGGCGGCTTTGCTGATAAGATTAGGAGTGCGGTAATTCAAAGCAATAGCTAATAGCCGTTAATTATCTAATATCGTCAAAAATCTAGACAAGGAACATAAAAATATGAGCGCAGATGTTTTAGCAAAGGTTCAAGAAGTAGTATCCGATAAATTAGATGTAGATGCATCTAAAGTCACCCCTGAAGCTAGTTTTGCTAATGATCTGGGAGCAGACTCTCTGGATGTTGTGGAGTTAGTAATGGCTCTAGAAGAAGAGTTTACAGTAGAGATTCCTGACGAAGAAGCAGAAAAACTGCAAACCGTTCAAGATGTGGTGAACTATATCAACACCAAGACTGCTAAGGGCTAATAATGGTTAAGGATAGGTACATTAAGTTGGTCTATCTATCCAGACCATGGCCTCAATAAATTTGTATTTTTGATCTCACTCTCTAGCACCATGGCAAACTCAGACCGCAAACGTGTTGTTGTAACCGGTTTAGGCGCAATTACTCCCATCGGCCTTACTTTAGATGAATATTGGGCTGGTCTCACCAGTAGCAGAAACGGTATTGGGCTGATTACTTCATTTGATGCAGCTCGGCATGATTGCCGGATTGCTGGAGAGGCGAAGGGTTTTGACCCGTTGCAATATTTGGCAAAGAAAGAAGCCAAGCGCATGGATCGGTTTGCGCAGTTTGCCGTTTGTGCTAGTAAACAGGCGATCGCTGATTCTGGCCTGCAAATTACGGAAGTAAATGCTCCGGATGTAGGAGTCATTATTGGCACCGGTATTGGTGGCCTCAAAGTTTTAGAAGATCAACAGGAAATTTATTTAACCAAAGGACCCGATCGCTGTAGCCCCTTCATGATTCCCATGATGATTGGCAATATGGCCGCAGGTTTAGTAGCCATTCAATTGGGGGCTAAAGGACCAAACTGTTGTACGGTTACAGCCTGTGCGGCGGGTAGTAATGCGATCGGCGAAGCTTTCCGGTTGATTCAGGGCGGTTATGCTAAAGCAATGATCTGTGGCGGCACGGAAGCGGCAATTACGCCTTTGGGGATTGCTGGTTTTGCAGCTTGCAAAGCAGTTTCCACCTGTAATGATGACCCCGAACACGCCTCTCGGCCTTTTGATGTGAAGCGCGATGGTTTTGTGATGGGCGAAGGTTCTGGAGTCTTGGTGCTAGAAGAACTGCAACAGGCGATCGATCGCGGCGCTAAAATTTACGCCGAAGTAGCGGGCTATGGCATGACTTGCGATGCCTACCATATGACTGGTCAGATTCCCGGTGGAGTGGAAGCAGCTCGGGCGATGTCTTTAGCCTTAGAAGATGCTGACATTGACCCCAGTGCCGTAGATTATATTAACGCTCACGGTACCAGCACTCCGATTAATGATCCAACAGAGACAGCAGCCATCAAGAAAACCCTGGGCGATCATGCCCAAAAAGTGGCGATTAGCTCTACCAAATCTATGACTGGACATCTATTGGGTGGTGCTGGTGGTATCGAAGGTGTCGCCTCAGTATTGGCCATTAAGCACAGTATTGCACCACCTACTATTAATTTGGTGACCCCCGATCCAGAATGTGATTTGGATTATGTGCCGAATAAGGCTAGATCCATGCCTATTAATGTGGCGATGTCCAACTCTTTTGGGTTTGGTGGCCATAATGTCACTTTAGTATTTAAGAAGTATCAGGAATGATCGATTCGGAATCTGGTGATAGACCACTGTTGACTAGTACCCAAAATCCTCTCGTCAAACAAATCCGGCGGCTGCATAACGCTAAAGAACGGCAGCAAGAGCAGTTGTTTTTACTGGAAGGGACGCATTTAATCCAAGAAGCTGCTGCTACCAATTATCCGTTGCAAACTATTTGTGCCACCCCAGAATGGCAAGTTGCTCATCTGGATCTATGGCAGACTATCACCGCTGAACGTCGCGAATTAGTTACTGATAAAGTTTTAGCGGCCATGGCTACCACCGTTCATCCGGATGGCGTGATGGCGATCGCTCCCCGTTTAACTAAAAATCCCCCGCCCTTGACTGGAAAATTAGTGCTGGCGATCGACAGACTGCAAGATCCTGGTAACTTAGGCACGATCATGCGTACTGCTGTTGCTGCTGGAGTGAATGGTTTATGGGTTAGCGCCGACAGCGTAGCCTTAGATCATCCGAAGGTGTTAAGAGCTTCGGCTGGTCAGTGGTTTCGTTTGGCGATGGCCACCAGTGATGATCTACTAGCAGTGGTCAAAAATTATCAGCAACAGGGTGTCCAGGTCGTAGCAACGGGTATGAATGCAGCAGAAGATTATTGGCAAGTTGATTTTACGAGACCGACGTTAGTCTTGCTGGGTAACGAGGGCAGTGGATTATCAGCAGCATTGTTGGCTCAGTCCGATCGAGTGGTAAGAGTCCCAATGCAGCCTGGAGTGGAATCATTAAATGTTTCGATCACCGCCGCACTAATGCTTTACGAAGCCCAACGTCAGCAACAAAATCACTAAAATTAATTTCACTAGTAATAAATATTGCGAACTATGAATTTGCTTCACTTGTGGCGCATGTTCTAGTTCACTAGAAGTCAGAATCAGAGCCAGCCTCACCAACTGTAACAAAGCTTATCTTTTTCCTAATATTTGATCGATTCCGCTCTAGGATTAACTGCGGGTCTTAGACTCACCAGTTTCGATACACTTCTTTACAAAGAAGCTATGGGTACTGAAAACGTTTTAATCTAAAAGTTAGTTTAGTTTTTACCTAGACAACTCTTTTTATTGAGGCTAGTCAATTCACTAGACTCATTTATGTAAAATCAAGATTGTTTTAGCTCCAGCAGCTAAGTACAGCTTTACATCCTGACTCCTCATGGCGGTACGGGTAGCTGCAAGAACAATCAAGCTTAAAAGAAATACATTTTATGTTGGGAGATCAAAAATCCAATGAGTGTTAAAGCGAGTGGTGGAAGCTCAGTTGCCCGTCCGCAACTATATCAAACTCTAACGGTCTCTAAAATTACTCAGGCCGAGCAGCAAGACCGTTTCTTAGGAATGGGTGAGCTACAAGAATTGGCCAGTTATTTTGGCTCTGGTAATCGTCGGCTGGCGATCGCTCAAATTATTACCAGCCAGTCCGATTTGATTGTGTCCCGAGCGGCCAATCGTATTTTTGTCGGTGGTTCGCCGATGTCTTTCTTAGAGAAACCCGAGCAGGCTGATGAATCGATGTCACTGACCGCCAGCGGCATCATGAAGTCTCAACTAGGCGGGGTTACTTTTGTAGAAAGCAAAGGTAATGGTTTGTTTAGTGGCGTTCAAAATCTATTTACGGCCAGTGGCAGTGGTCCAATTCCGGTAGGATTTCAGCCCATTAACGTTTCCCGTTATGGCCCGCGCAACATGCAGAAGTCGCTGCGGGACATGAGCTGGTTCTTGCGCTACCTGACCTATGCGATCGTGGCTGGCGATCCAAATATCTTGATTGTGAACACGCGGGGTTTGCGCGAGATTATTGAAAAGGCTTGCTCGACCAGTGCCACCATCGTGGCCATTCAGGAAATGCGAGCAGCTTCTTTGGGTTACTTCAGCAAAGATGAAGAAGCCCAGTTCATTATTGCTCAATATTTTGATGCCCTCCTCACTGAGTTCAGAGCATCAAACCCAGCGGATAAAGTACGTCAGCGCCCTACTGATGATCAGCAAGGTCTGAGCCTGCCCCAGGCTTACGGCGAAGCAGCAGAGCGTCGTTCTAAGTTTGCAATGAAGCCCGGACTATCGGCGGTCGAAAAGAATGATGTGATCAAAGCGGCCTATCGGCAGTTGTTTGAACGAGATATCACTCGCGCTTACAGTCAGTCGGTGTCTGATCTGGAATCAAAGGTAAAGAACAACGAAATTTCCATGAAGGAGTTCGTGCGGAGGATGGCTAAGTCCCCCTTATATCGCAAGCAGTTCTTTACGCCGTTTATTAACAGCCGTGCCCTAGAACTAGCCTTCAAGCATATTTTGGGTCGGGGTCCTTCTTCGCGCGAGGAAGTGCAAAAGTATTTCTCGATCGTCTCGGACAAAGGTCTGGGCGGTTTAGTAGATGCCTTGGTCGATTCCAAGGAGTATTCAGATTATTTTGGGGAAGAAACTGTCCCTTATTTGCGCGGCTTGGGTCAAGAAGCCCAAGAGTGTCGTAACTGGGGTCCTCAACAGGATTTATTTAGATACAGTGCGCCTTTCCGTAAGATTCCTCAGTTTCTTACCACCTTTGCTGCCTACGAACAGCCCCTGCCGGATCAGCATGTTTATGGTTCTGGTAATGACCCACTAGAAATCCAATTTGGCGCTATTTTCCCCAAAGAAACACGCACTCCTAGCAGTAGCCCGGCACCGTTTGGCAAAAACACCCGCCGAATTCTGATCGCTCAAGGTCCTGGTATCAACAACCAGTTGAGCAATCCCGGTGCTAGAGGCCTAACACCTGGAAGCCTGGGGGCCAAGGTTTGGAAGCTTGATCAGCTACCAAGCTTTATTGGCTCTGATAAACAAGGTAATGCTAAGGGCCAAGGAATCAGCACTAAGTTTAGTGAAAACTCCACCCAAGCAGTGATTCGAGCAGCTTATCTGCAAGTATTTGGCCGCGAGGTATATTCTGGTCAACGTTTGACAGCTTTAGAAAGCAAGCTGGAAAATGGTGAAATTAGTATGCGCGAATTCATTCGCTCCCTAGCTAAGTCTGATACCTTCCGCAATCTTTACTGGACGAAGCTCTATGTCGTAAAGGCGATCGAATACATCCACCGTCGTCTCTTGGGTCGTCCAACTTATGGTCGTCAAGAGATGAACAAGTATTTTGATCTCTGTGCGAAGAAAGGTTTCTACGCTCTAGTCGATGAGATTATCGGCACAGCAGAATATAACGAAGCTTTTGGGGAAGACACAATTCCTTACGAGCGTTACTTAACCCCAGCTGGGGTTAGTCAGCGGAAGCTGCGAGTTGGTAGTATTGCCGATACTGGTGTGGGCACTAATATTCAGCCGGAAGTTACGCAGCGTTTTGTAGAATTGGGTCATGTACCTGAAGTTCGATCGATCGCCGATATTGAATTCCGTTCCAATCAAGGTGTTACCAAGAAACGGGAACAGACCAAGGTCTTTAAGCTTACCCAAGCTGGCGATCCAGTTCAATGCAAAACCGTCGTGCAAGCCGCCTACCGCCAAATCTTCGAGCGAGATATTGCTCCTTATGCGATCGTTGGTAGCGAGTTCAGCGCCCTAGAGAGCAAACTAGCTAACCGTGAAATCAACCTGAAGGAATTCATTGAAGGCATCGGTTGCTCTCGCTTGTATATTAAAGAGTTCTATACCCCTTATCCCAACACTAAGGTGATTGAATTAGGCACCAAGCACTTCTTGGGTCGGGCACCGCTAGACCAAGCTGAAATCCGTAAGTACAACCAGTTGTTGGCTACTGCGGGTCTTCGGGGCTTTGTGAACGCGATGGTCAATAGCATGGAGTACTTGCAAGCCTTTGGTGAAGATGTAGTTCCTTACAACCGCTTCCTAACCTTGCCTGCGGCTAACTATCCCAATACTCAAACTCTGTACAACAAGCTAACTAAGCAAGATAGCACCTTAGTGGTACCGAGCTTTGATACCATCAAGCCCCGCATGGACGGTAGTAAGATGCCGTTGATGGGAATGGCTTTGGCTAAGATGGCAGCGGACGAGCGCAAGGCTGAAACGGCTTCCGCTTATCGGGAGTTGAGTCGCACTGCGGCTGAAGCCGAAACGATGCCGACAAAAGCTACTCGGGTCTATCGCAGTACTAATGCCGAGACAGCCCAAGTGATTGATGCTATCTATACTCAAGTACTGGGTCAGACAAATGATGCTGGACGTTGTTTAGACCTAGAAGTGCAGTTCCAGAGTCAAGTTATCTCGGTGCAAGACTTTGTGCAGGCACTAGCTGTTTCGGGTAATTACTGTCAACAGTTCTATACTGCTTACCCTGCAAATAAGGCGATCGAACTCCTCGGTCGTAATTTGCTCGGTCGGACAATTACTGCTGATGAAGTAGCGGAGTATCACCAAGTTCTGGCCAATGAAGGTTGGAATGCATTGGTATCGAGTATTGTGACTAGCTCAGAATACAATCGCTACTTTGGTACAGATACCGTTCCTTATGATCGATCGGCTGTAGTTCGTTAATACTTTCCAACAAACTGGTTTAACTGTAGATGGGGCATATTGCCCCATCTTTTTTTGTCGCCTGATGTATAAAGCATGTTACAAAAATCCATATAGATTCGGAGACTACACCATACTTTTTCATACTGACAGATCAATTTATTGGGGATAGTCTAAGACTATGAACCCTGCATCTACCTTTTAAATAAATGAGCATTTTAACTATTAATGATGTGGCCTTAGAGCTAGTCGCTCGCGACTTTAGCAATGAGCATACACCCAACAATGCTGGCCCCACTAAAACTTCTCGCGCTTTAGCTATTATTCACCTGGCAGCTCATGATGCCTATGCCCAGGTGACCAAAGAATTTAAACCGCGCTTGAAAAACTTACCGCAGTTTCCGCCGAGCATTGAAAATAAGCCATCTACTGGATCGATCGCCCTACTAGGTGCCGGTTTTCGGGCAGCAGCAATTTTATATCCCGATTTCAAAGAATTTATTACTCAAGAAATAGCCAAAGTAGCCAACCCGAGTGACTTAGCCTACAGATATGGTGAACAAGTTGCTGATGCTTGGATTGCCGCCAGAATGAATGATGGCTCCCAAGCCCCACAGACAGATACTCTTTATAATCAAGCTCCCGGACGGCATCGCCCCGATCCACTTAATCCTCAACAACCAACGCTAGGACGTACTTGGGGTTTAGTAACTCCGTTTGTGATTAACAGTGTTACTACAGATGCCCCCTTGGCTGCACCGCCAGCTTTAGATAGTCCGGAATATGCTGTGGCCTATAATGATGTCCTCAAAAATGGTAAAAATGACATTATTAATCGGGATCCTCGAAAAGGTACGGTAGGTATTTTTTGGGGTTACGATGGAGCCAATAAAATTGGGGTACCACCGCGTATTTATAACCAAGTTGTCCGGGCTATCCGAGAATTTCAAGCAGCTACCCATCCTCAACAAATTAAGATTTTGACAGCTATCAATGTCGCGATGGCTGATGCCGGAATTGCTGCCTGGTATTGGAAGTATTTTTACGATATTTGGCGGCCAGTTGTGGGGATTCGGGAAGCGGATGCTGGTTGGGGTCCGACTGGAATCGGTGACAAGAATAGTGGCACCGTTGTTGATCCTTTTTGGCTACCTCTCGGCGCACCAAATAGTAATTCGACTAAGCCCAATGGTACTCCCAATTTCCCGGCTTATCCTTCTGGTCATGCGACATTTGGCTCAGCTACTTTCAAATTAGCGGCGGCTCTTCTGGGCAAGCAACCACAAGATATTACTCTGGAGTTTGTTTCTGATGAATTCAATGGTAAAACTACCGATAATAAGGGTGCTACCCGTCCGAAACTTAAAGAAACTTTTACCCTCCAGCAAGCGATCGAAGATAACAATATCAGTCGTATTTATCTAGGTGTGCATTGGAGATTTGATGCGATTGGCGGTGATCGAGTTGGGACAGCGATCGCTAGTAAAGTCTTTGACGCTTTCAAATAAGTGCAGCTGTTTGGAAAAGTTCATATTGTAATAAGTCAAGAGTTGTGAGTATTCATAACTCTTGACCTGATAAAACCATTTTTTAGCAATACATATAGAGGTTTTGAGCAGATGGCGATCGAACAAATTCCGGTTTCTATTGGAGCTTTAATTATTGCAACAGCTGGTGGTGTTGGTGGGCTGCTTAATTCAGCGCTGATTAATTTACATATAGTTAAAGCTTCTACAACTTTAACTATTGATAGTGATAAACACAAGAGTATTCGGCTTACTTATTTGTTGAATGTAATTGCTGGATTTGCGGCAGCTTTGGTTTCTTGGGGATTATATGGTTCTGCTACGATTGGTAAGTTAGGTATTTTCAGTGACATGGATGTCAATCTTTTAAACATATCTTCTGTGTTGGGTGCATTTGGCATTGGTTTCTCTGGTTCTAGTTGGTTGACAACTCATGCTGACAAAAAAGCTTGGCAAGAAAATACCAAGAATGCACTAAATATTGATACGAATCATCTCAAGGATGATGATGCTAACTTGTCTCAAAAAGTTCGTAGTTGGGGACCAGCCGAAGCGAACAGGGTAATTAACGAAATAGTTACTAATCAAAGACCAATTAATTAAATTTAGGAAACTACTTAACAGGAGCTGCCAGCATGTTAAAAGATTGAGATGATATGCTCACATGAATAAAACAAAATCAGATGTTCGAGATGGTTGCCATCCGCTGATTTTCCAGCATGGCGATTAAACCAGGGTAAGCATTGTCGCAAAGTATATCGATTATTTAACTCA
Source organism: uncultured bacterium (assembly GCA_964247085.1). GTDB lineage: Bacteria > Cyanobacteriota > Cyanobacteriia > Cyanobacteriales > Chamaesiphonaceae > JAAFHZ01. The sequence goes on along the minus strand of CAXTSX010000025.1, from coordinate 30,337 downwards.
CAAGGAAACATGTCAACTCTGATTTTCAATGAATATGTTAGATGAGCCAGAAAAGCTACGCAGACCAATGCAATTTCCCCACGGATCACTTCGTCTTACTACTCACTTCAGCCGTTTCCAAGATTGATTTTGTAGTGATTTGAGCAAGAAAACAACATAAATACCAATCAACACCAACAAACAAATATTACCCAAGTGGCTATAGGTATTCACGATCTGAGCATCACTCCAACCATTAGCACTTAGTTTATTCATATCGCCACCAGTATCACCCTGTCCGCCCAGCATCGTACCCCAGGGAATCTCAGCGGCTCCGGCTTTGATTTGGTGCCACATCCCAAAACTGGCCGTGAAGGTATAAGCAGCCATCAATAACACCGGATAACGCCAAAAATCCCAACGCCACCGATCAGGCAACGGAAAATAGAAACAAACCATCAGGACGGTGCTCAGCAGGAGCTCTCCACCCACCCCACCAAAAGATATCCAAGTAGTCGTACTATATTCGGGCATGATCCAAGTCAGATAAAACTGGACGATCAATAGAATCACAGCCATCACCATTGCCCAACGTTTTTGCTCTCGCCAGCCTGACCAAAATAGAATCAGGAGCAAGATCAGAAAGCAAAAATAGACGATCAGCGATCGATCTTCACTGACGTTAGTCCAGCCAAATGGTAACGGCGTGGCACCATGTCCAGACAACCAGGCCACCAGCGCATGACCCACTTCATGAATCCAAAGCTGCACTCCGCGCAGCAATAATTTAGGGAAAACTAAGGCTTGGGCAATTATGGCCAACAGCAAGGCGATCGGCAGAGCTACCCGCCAAATATAGCGATTATGAAAGGAGTAAACATCAGTATCAGCTGTTTTGAGAGTCTCATCAATCTGGAATTTTTGCTGCCAGTCGATCGATCCTCTCCCTTGCAGCCCTGCAATTATGACGGTCTCGATGCCATCAGGATCCAAGATTTGCAAGCACTGCATAATGGGGGGGATTACTGATCGCGATACTTTGCCTAAACGGCTTTGGAGTCTGATTTGCAGCGTTCTTTCCGGCTCCAAAATTTGCACAGCTGCCTTGATTTTGTGGGGTTTCAGCAATCGATCGAGCTGTTCACTAATATGATGCTCCGGCAGACGGATGTCTGGCACTGTTGCTTCAGTAGCTTGTTGTTCCAGAAAATGATTACGGAGCTGATGATAAGCGGCGGTGAGTTGGCCAGTGGCGCTTCTGCGACCCTCCCGAATTAGCTTGGTACGCTGTTTACCAAAGGCTAAATTAATTTCTTCGATCGATGCTCCCGGCTGCAAATTTAATATTTCATAGCATTCGGATAAGGTCATCACGATGGCGCAATCAGCTCGTTAACATCGAGTTTATTGTGCCCATTTTGCCGAGGCAATTTTGCTGCTGCTCGGATTTTATTCCTCAAGCAAAGGATCAATTAAGATCAACAGTTCTGATAATTTATTGTAAACAACATCCCAGATTACGCCTAGATCTAACTGATCATATTCATGAACAATTACATTACGCATTCCAGCCATTTCACATCAGGGAATTTCTGGATGTTGTTGACGAAACGTTAGAGATAGCCGCTTGGTAGCTTCACCAATGATCGTAATTTGGTAAAGGATTGCTGATAATTTTTCATCGTTTGCTTCTAATTCAACTTGGCTGACACCTTCGGTATAACGAATAATCCGCTTGATCGCTGTGGCAATGTCAATCAGGGATTCTGGATCACGCGGCATAAATTGTTTGGGAAGATTCTAATATGTTTTTGCGTCGTAACCAATTTTCACTCCGCTCGATCGCAGTTTTAACGATGAGATCTACTTTGCGATCAAAGATTGCTTCGAGTTCATCACACATTTGCAAAGTTTCGGTTAATCCCCGTTTAGCATTTGGGGCAAAATCAATCAAGATATCAATATCGCTATCCGGGCGAAAATCTTCGCGCAGAACAGAGCCAAAGAGGGCGAATTCGATTACCTGCCACCTATGACAAAAATCTTGGATTTGATCCATTGGTAGATTAAGCGCACTGATAGTCATTCCGGCATCACCTCAGAAAAATATATGGCTGGAGTATCTTTGATGTTAAATTCCTTTGTCTAAAATATCACTTTTAACCTTATCGATCGACTAAACTTTTCACTGTTAATAACTTCTGAAACTGTCGCGGTCGCCGCCGCTGCCGATACATCCAGCTTCTTTGTCGAGCCACTGCCCAACCAACTAAACAAACAACACTCAGCACTAACCACACCAAAGGATTACAGGTAGATAGCAGCACCGACAACATCAACAAGAACACCAACAAACCACGCAGCAACAGCCGCAGTGGCTGTAGTGATACTTTTAGCACTAATTTAGTACCCCGAGACTGCAACCACCAATACCAAGCTTGTAACAATCTGTCGCCTTTAGTTCCCAGCGAACGATAGAATGAATGCTGGCGAAACTTTTTGGCCAGACGCTTTCTCCCAAAATTAACCGATATATCCCGCACAGCCAACACCAAGCGCGATGTCCAATTAATCCACACCATTCCTGGCGTATTTTCAAACAACTTTTCCGAACCTATTTTGTATTGCTTCCGGAAAAATTGATCTTGTTCTGTCGTTAAGTGATGCAAAGATTCTTGGGTGATCTCCTGAGCCATTTGCATCGTACTAGACTTGAGGGGATCTTGAGTTAAAGCTTGAGATAGCTGATTGCCCCAGTGCTGCTGCTGCACTGCTACTGCCCTAAACACCCGATCCAGATCTGTATCTACCAGCTGGCGATGTCCAGCCATCACCAGATCATTCAACAAATCATGCAGTCGATCGGCAGTAATTTCCAGACCGGGCTGTGCTAAGTAGATGAGATGAGATTTTAGCTGCTGACGCTCTTGGCCAACTAAATCTGGCAAAGACTCACTCAACAAAAACTCCAGATAATCATCGGCAGTCATCGATAATCGGATCGATTCTCGTTGCACCAAACCACTAAAACACTTGACCGTCACCGGACTGACAATGCCTTCAATGATCCTATTTAAACCATCTAGTCGCCCCCATAAAAAATCATTCGATCGCCAAGATTTCTTAAACAAACCACCAGTCACATAGAAATCATCGCCAGCTAACTTTTCCTGTTCAGACTTACCTTGCCCCCAACCCAACTGCGCCGTAGCCGGACTAATTCTGACAGTAGATAGGGGTTCTTTTTGCTCCAAATCAGTCAAATATTCAAAGGGATAAAGCACCTGATCAAGATGTTCAAAGCTTTGAAATTTTTGTAATAGCGATGGAGCTGCAATAGCCGGTGAATTGTATAGCAACATAATAGTTGCCGATTCTATCTGGGTCAGCATACTCAAAAAACGCTGATTTCCCCGCTGGTCGTAATGAAAGCGATTTTTGTTCCAAACGTATTGACCCTCCCTCGCCGTCTTCGCCAGAATTTCTATTTTTTGTTGTAACTGCTGCCATATAGTTGAAATTTGCTCGGCAGGTAACCAGCCAGAGGGCATTTCGTTAGCCGTTAAAGGTAGATTCAAAAACAGCTCCGATAAAGCCGCCATTCCATCCAACTGCTCTGGCGCATCCTCTAAAGTCGGTAATAATAAGGGTAAGGCTTGTACATCTAAGAAATAGCGATGCAGTCGAAAAATATATTCGTAGACCAAAGGACGCAAGAAATAATCTGACTTTTTGACGCCCAACATAGCGTAAAAATTGTCACTGATCACCAAATTGCTCCAGAGTTTTTGCAAACCGGCTTTAATGACCTCTAGTAACTGGATACTGCGGCCAATTTGTTTGATCAAGACCTCTAGATAGAAGCGATCGTTAGGAGACTGAGTGGTGACCAACTGTTCATGGATTTTGTGAGTCAGATATAAATGCTGACGCAGACTGTAATCTATATCCAGTTGGGTCATCTGGGGCGCAAAATTCTGGAGGCATTCTTCCCGCTGCTCCTTAGCCGCTTGACCAACATGATGATGAGTGAGTAGTCGGGCGACTCGCTCTGCTGCTGATTGCCGACCACTATCACCACCAGCAGCTAAGCAGAGTAGTTGGGGAATCACTTGAGTCCGCAAATTAATTAGCCGACTGCGCAGATAAATATTTTTTTGGATTTGTAATTCAGCGTTGTGAGACGGCTTGTCCAGGCTAGCTTCGGCATTAGTCAATAATTCTTGGTAACGCTGTACTTTTTGGTTGTGCTCTTGGAGATGCCGCAGATCTGTCACCACGCTGTGGTACATCGGAATATCTAGCACCCGAGAGCGGACTTGGGAAGATTTTGATTGGGTAACTCTGGCAGTTTCCGCTTGCTCACTCCATTTTTTCGGAGTTGGATCGATATAGAACAACACTCGCTGTGTCCAACGATTCGGTGTGCGGTAGTGAATTGCGCGGGTAGCTGGCATGAATGGTGCATTATCGAGCAATCCTCCATCCAGAAAACTGATCTGTTTGCCTTCTAAGCGATGTTGCCAGGTTCTTTGATCGAGTTGTCCCCAAATTCCTAGCTGTCGATCGACCAAATTCTGGGAGTTATTGAGATCGACCTGCACCATCGGAAATACCATCGGCAAGGCCGAAGTAAGACGACAGAGCTTAGCCAATGCCTGAAAAGTGTGCTGGGGCTTTGCTCCAACCAAATCAAGACTGAGCGGATTAAAAGGTTCTTTGCGTCCCTGACGATGCTTCAGATGAAATAGGCCATGATGGTCTTGAACTTCAGTAACCGCACCACTCCCATCAAAGGTCCGATAAGTCTTGCCCCAAAAATCGGTGCCCGTTACAAACAAGTCTAATTCGCGAAACTGAGAGACCCACTCTCTCTCTGGAGGCGGTACTCGACGCTGGAAAGCATTAACAAAGGCTGCTTCTAATTGTTGTTGCTGATAACCATCTCCATCTGATATGACTCCAGCCGCTGTTGGTGATTGGTGCAGCAGTTGATAAACATCGCCACTGTTCTGCCAAACTTCACTGAAAGTATTGAAATCTACCGTTTCGGTGTCCGTGCTATTGGTCAAGGCATAACTCAGTAACACACCATTAATGCCACCCACCGAAGTGCCCGAGAGGGTATCAACAATTACATCAGCATCTACCAGCGCTTTGAGTAGTTTGTATATACCACGTCCCCGTACAGCTTGATAGAATTCCTGACAGACACCACTCGTATAGATAGATAGAGAAATACCGCTGTAGGCTACTAGCCCCAGACGAACTTCTCGACTAAAAGTTGGTTGACTGTCCGGTAATTCTGATTCCATGCTGTAAAAGTGTTAGCAAAGAGCCGCCAGAAACGGTTTCACTCTCCATAATAATTCCTCTCATTATCCTAATCCATGATCAATTTCTCGGTGCATTTGGAGCCATCAAGGAGACTACTAATTCTACATCTATTAGCGAAAACAACTGTTGTCACACCACAGCTCAAAGGCTAACTAGACAAGGATTTGAGTATTAATATAACTAAAATATCTTCTGCTATGAACATCTCTGGCCAGGAGGATTTAATCGCATAAATCCGCTATTTGTCGCAGAGCCATATTGCTCAACAATGAAGAAAAATTACGTCGATCGATCACTTCATTCCTTAATATCAAAATACTAGATTCCAGTGATGTATTACTTGGTAATTCATTGTCTTGTTTCTCGCTGGCTAGGATTGCTCGCTTACAGTCGATCGCCATAGTCATTTTATTCTGACCAAACTGGTAGCCCGATCGATCGCCTCAAAGCTTGAAAGACGATAGGCATCAAGCTAGAGTTGATAAAGAATATCTAAAATTTGCCCCCATGCAGACCCTGCCCTCTCTCCATAGCAATAGTATTATTGAGGCCCATAACCCACTTTGTACTGATGGTGTGATTCAGCGCCGCCATACCCGTCCAGTTCAAGTAGGAAGCGTCACCATCGGTGGTCACCATCCAGTGGTAGTGCAGTCCATGATTAATGAGGACACCTTAGATATTGAGGGGGCAGTGGCCGGAATTCGGAGGTTGCACGAAATCGGTTGCGAAATTGTGCGGGTGACTGTGCCCAGTATGGCTCATGCCAAAGCTTTAGCCGAAATCAAAGCCCGACTGGTGGCCACCTATCAATTGGTGCCTCTGGTGGCGGATGTGCATCACAATGGTATGAAAATCGCCTTAGAAGTGGCCAAGCATGTTGATAAAGTGCGGATCAATCCGGGTTTGTATGTGTTTGAGAAACCCCAGGATAACCGCACCGAATATACTGCCGCTGAGTTTGCCGAAATCGAAGACAAAATGAGATCGGCTTTAGAACCGCTAATTATTAGTCTTCGCGATCAAAATAAGGCCATGCGAATTGGGGTGAATCATGGCTCCTTAGGCGAACGGATGTTGTTTACCTACGGTGATACACCACTGGGAATGGTGGAATCGGCCTTGGAATGTATTCGGATCTGCAGGTCTCTAGATTTCCACAATATTGTGATTTCCATGAAAGCCTCGCGGGTACCAGTAATGCTCAGTGCCTATCGGCTCTTAGTACAGCGGACGGATGCCGAAGGCATGGATTACCCGGTGCATTTAGGTGTGACAGAGGCTGGGGACGGCGAGTATGGGCGGATTAAGTCTACAGCTGGCATTGGCACCTTGCTGGGTGAAGGTATTGGCGATACTATTCGCGTGTCATTGACTGAAGCTCCGGAAAAAGAAATTCCGGTGTGCTATGGCATTTTGCAAGCCCTGGGTCTGCGGAAAACGATGGTGGAATACGTGGCTTGTCCATCATGTGGCCGGACGCTTTTTAATTTGGAAGAAGTTTTGCATCAAGTGCGCGAAGCCACTCAACATTTAACTGGTCTGGATATCGCAGTGATGGGCTGTATTGTGAATGGTCCGGGGGAAATGGCAGACGCGGACTATGGTTATGTGGGTAAGCAGCCGGGATATATCTCGTTGTACCGGGGTAAAGAGGAGATTAAGAAAGTGCCGGAAGCTGACGGGGTAGCGGAGTTGATTGGTTTGATTAAGGCTGACGATCGCTGGTTTGATCCGGAAACTTAACTAACTACCAGCTAGGGCACGAATTTGGAGGATGTTGTTGATGAAGTCGGTCATGCTGGCGATCGAACTTCATCCAGGTTCTGATCGAAGATTTAGATGGGTGCGATCGATCCATTCTGGTAAGGCTGGGGCATAAATAACTGTTTGATTTTTTTCGACGGTGGCAATTAGCTGATGTCCGACGTTGGTGGAGTTGTCGTCGAGGGTTAATAAATCGGCAATTTTGGCGGCTTTACTGAGGTTGGCTAGGCTGCGTTCATAGCGACGCAGAATATCAGTTCTGGGCACATCATGACCACCTAATTCGACTCGGCTCCGAACTCTTTGAATGTTAGTTGTAGGCTGGTTGATGCCAATATACGTTAGGCCGACAAACCATCCTAAGGCTTTTACTTCTCGCATTAGGTTGAGATAGCTATTGCCAGCAAGGGTGGTTTCTACAATGAAGCTATTATCTGAATTGATGTATTCTCGTGCTTGCTCGATCGCTTGTCGTCCAGCGACTAAGGCCACAGATTCTGGGTTTGTAGGGGCAATTTCACGAGCAATGGCATCAGGATCAATAACTGGAATGTTGGTGGTAGAAAGTTTGGTTAAGCTGGATTTTCCAGCTCCGTTGGGGCCAGCAATTACAATCAGTTCTGGCATAGTTTAAAAAAGCTCGCCTAGAATTTCTTCGGTACCATCTTCCTGTAACTGATACTCAAATTTTCGGCCATCTGCTTCTTCACGTATCAATTTGTTGCCGATTTCGTAGTAGATCGGCTTACCCATTGCTTTAAGACATGTAATATCATTGGCGACTTGGCGCTGTCCGGCAGCTTCCATTTTTTTGGCCATGATGGCAATGTCTTCGCCAGGAATAATGCTGAAATCGGTGTTGATGTTGGGCTGTGTGTAGGTCATAGTAGCCTCCTTGGCACTATTATACATTGCAGATCACTAAGCTTCGATCGCGAACCTGTTGGCGCAAAGCCTCCGATAGACTCATAACTCAGCCATTAGCTGTTCCAAAGGAAACCTACGTATTGTGGATTCGGCGATCGCTTCAGATTTGCGCAATTGACATAATTGGTAGGTTTGAGGGAGTGCCAAAAGTTCATAACGTTCCATTTCAGCCAGATCTGATGTCTTTCCTTTTGCTTGTAGTTCACCCAGGCGAACATTATTACGTCAAGAGATATATACGTGCATTATGGTTTACTTATCAGTTCCATTTGGATCGCATTCAACTTTTTGCGAGATGGCTTAGCTTGTAACAAAGGCGATCAAATTCCGCAACTGGAACTCTTGCGTCAATTTCATGGACTTTAACCCCAGCAAAACAATTCAAGCAGCTTGAAAGATTTGCAAAATTACATAAATGCTGAAATCGCCCCAAAATCCCGATGACTCTGCCAACAAACTATAATTTGGGATGTTGGATCAGTTTTTGCCAATGTTTCTTCTGCGGTTAATCACGATCGCCAGCTTGGCCATCGTACTACTCATCATCTTCTTCTCTAACCTAACACCAGCCTTACCGCTAGTGTTTCTGGGCAAAAGCACCGTGCCAACTTCCTTAGGCATACTAGTTTTAGGTGCGATCGGAGCGGGCATTACCACCAGTTTAGTTTTGCGACTACTCATGTTTTGGCAACGGCCACGGCCAAAGCGATCGGTAGAACCAGCTGAATTTTCCTATGAGCCACCCATCGACCAAGACTGGGAATCAGCCCGTCGCCAGGCAGACAACGCCGAACCACCGCGCCGCCCAAACAAGCGATCGGTTGCGCCGGACCCCTCTCCCGCAGCAGAATTCAATTATGTACCGCCCAATGATAGTGTTTATGATGCCAACTATCGGGTAATTAACCAGCCCACCCCCCGTGATGTCAAACCAGAAGTGGGAAGTAAACTCCCCTCAGACAGCGAAGATTGGGGCTTTGATTTTGAAGATGAAGACGAGGACAAACCCAGAAAATGACTGACAACTTAATTCCCGGCCTCAACAATTTAAACATCTACCTGATCGGCATGATGGGCTGTGGCAAATCTACCATCGGCCAATTGGTGGCCGAGCAACTGCAATACAGATTCTTTGATACTGACCACCTCATTGAGCAAGTTAGTAGACAGTCGGTCAATGATATTTTTGCGATGGCTGGGGAGGAAGAATTTAGATCGATCGAAGCCAAAGTTTTAGCAGAAATTTCGGCCTATACCCAATTAGTAGTCGCCACTGGCGGCGGCATTGTGTTGCGCCGCAGTAACTGGGGCTACCTCCGGCAGGGCTTAGTCATCTGGATCGATGTGCCCGCTGCGGTGCTTTGGGAACGCTTAGCCGCCGACGACTCCCGCCCTTTACTGCGCACCGAGAATCCTCAAAGCCAGCTAAACCATTTGCTAGAGAGTCGTCAGCAAAGGTATGCTGAGGCAGACTTACGCATTACTGTTACTGCTGATCAATCTCCTCAATCGGTAGCCGCTGATATTTTGGCCAAAATCCCCACAGTACTCAAAGCCCCCCGACAAGCCCCGGACTCCCAGCTATAAAATTTTAACTTATTGATTTATTTGGTTTATTGGTTTACTCAACTATGGCGATCGATTCTCAAGTGAACAACGATACTGACCGAGTGCGGGTGCTCAGTGAAGCCCTCCCCTACATCCAAAAGTTTGCTGGCCGCACGGTGGTAGTCAAGTACGGCGGCGCGGCTATGAAAGATAGCGTACTTAAAGACCAAGTGATGCGGGACATTGTGTTTCTGGCCTGTGTCGGCATTCGCCCCATTATCGTCCACGGCGGTGGACCAGAGATTAACACTTGGTTGGATAAATTGGGCATTGAACCCCAGTTTAAAGACGGCCTGCGGGTCACCGATGCGGCCACGATGGAAGTCGTTGAAATGGTGTTGGTCGGCAAAGTCAACAAAGAAATTGTTTCTTTAATCAATCAGGCGGGAGGGAATGCGATCGGACTCTGCGGTAAAGATGCCAACCTGATCACCGCTCGTCCCGAAGGTCGAGAAGGCATTGGTTTTGTGGGCGAAGTCAGCAATGTGAATGTCAGTATTTTAGAATCGCTGGTCAAGGATGGCTATATTCCAGTGGTTTCCAGCGTCGCCGCTGACGATCGGGGTCAGTCTTACAATATCAATGCCGATACCGTCGCTGGTGAAATTGCTGCTGCTTTGGGTGCCGAAAAATTGATTTTGCTCACCGATACCCCCGGCCTGATGCGCGATTTTCACGACCCTAGCTCCCTAATTCGGCAACTAGATATTCCCCAAGCCCGCGAATTAGTGACCACTGGCATTGTCAGCGGCGGCATGATTCCTAAGCTGACCTGCTGTATTCGCAGCTTGGCGCAGGGCGTGAAGTCTGCTCATATTGTGGATGGCCGAGTGCCCCATTCTTTGTTACTCGAAATCCTGACCGATGCGGGCATTGGCACCATGATGGTAGCTTCTGGACATAGTCGGCCAGATTATGCGATATGAATCCAGCGGAATTACCCAGCGACTATTTAGCAGGCCAAGCAGCCTTTGAGCGGGGCGACTACCGGCAAGCTGTCCATTGCCTAGAAACAGCCCTGGCCGAAATTGAACCTCGATCGGCACTCGGCGGTGAAATCCAAATGTGGTTAGTCACAGCCTATGAAGCCAGCGGCAATCTACCGGCGGCGATCGATCTCTGCGTCAAACTTAATGCTCATCCGCACCTGGAAACTCGCCAAAAGAGCAAGCGGATTCTGTATATTCTGCAAGCACCCACCTTGGTGCGCCGCGAAGAATGGATTACCAAAATCCCCGACTTAAAAGAATTAGAAAGCTATAACGGCTCCTCTGGCTCCGCCGCCCCCCGCTCCAGTCGATCGATGCCCCGCCGCAAACTAAAACCACCGCCTCCGATCGATCCCAGCGAAATCAACACCAGTGATAACGGCTTTATAGCAATCATGCTAGTTGTAGGTCTGGCCATCCTCGGCGGGCTGTTCCTGACCATGCGCGGCTAAGTTTGATACATTGGGGAAGTTGCAAGTGCTCATCACCCATGTCTGTCATTAGTAATTTTCTGAAGCGACTAGTGCTGTTAGCAACGCTGCTGCTAACTCTCACTGGCTGTGTCCAATACGACACCACTGTCAATTTCCAGAGCTTTAATGCTGGAGAATTGGTGCAGCACATTACTCTAGATCGCCAGTTTTATCAGTTAAACCAATCAGCTCTGGATATTTGGCTGCGATCGATCGAACAACGCACCCAAAAACTCCACGGCCAAGTCCAGAAAATTAGCGATCGGGAACTGACTGTGGTCATGCCTTTTCGGACAGCCACCGAGCTAGTCAGCAAGTTCAACCAGTTTTTTGCTAGCGACAAACAACTACTAGCTTCCAAATTAGCTGTAACTCAAAACAACTTCTTAGTAGCCAGTCGCCATCAGCTCACCTATGACTTAGATTTACGGTCATTAGCCGCCGATAGCCCCCCCGGGGGTCTTGCATCAGCTCCAGACCAGGTGAAGCAACTAGACCTGAAGTTTACCTTAAATGTCCCCCAGGGTATGAACAATCAGGATGGGCGTTGGCAATTGCAACCTGGTCAAGTCAACCACCTCAGCACTGTTTTTTGGCTACCTAATCCGATCGGCATTGGTAGTCTACTTATTATTTTGTTGGTGGCGATCGGATATTTAATCAAAAGTAAATTAGCGCCCATCACCACCGCATTGTAGTTATGTTGAACAATCCATCTAAAAATCAACCCCTAACTTGGTACAGCTGGGGAATGATCGGTATTTTTGTATTTTCTTTGTGCTTACGCTTTTGGGGCTTGGGACGTTTCAACTCTTTGGTTTTTGATGAAGTCTACTATGCCAAATTTGCCAACAACTATCTCACACACACCAAGTTCTTTAATGCTCATCCGCCCCTCAGTCAGTACATCATCGCCGTCGGAATTTGGCTGGGTGATATGCTGCCGATCGGTCATGATACTGCGAATAATTTAACTGGTTCTTGGCGTAGTACCTTCAGCTATCGCTGGTTTAATGCTATTTTCGGCTCATTTATCCCGATTGTAGTGGGGGGCATTGCCTATCATCTGACCAAGCGCCCCAGCTACATGGTGATTGCAGCGGGCTTAATGTCTCTCGATGGGCTGTTCTTAGTTGATTCTCGCTATGCTCTGAACAATGTTTTCTTAGTACTGTTTGGCATTCTAGGTCAGCTGTGGCTACTAATGGGACTCAGTGCTACTGGTTGGCGGAGAGCCGTCTTGGGCCTGTCATCTGGCCTGTTTTTTGGGCTATCGATCGCTTGCAAATGGAATGGACTCTGGTTTTTACTGGGAATCTGGCTATTGTTGGGAGCGATCATTGTTCATCAAATTTTAACTCGTCGCCTCACCACTGCCATCCAGGATTTTCCTCAGGATACTGAACCTTCAATCTTAGTGAAACTAAGTCGTCTCCAAGTTTGGGAAATTCTGATTTATCTACTATTGGTGCCTGCTGTAGTCTATTTCGTTTCGTGGGTTCCCCACCTACAACAAAACCCACTACCTAATTTGTGGGAAATGCAAAGCCAGATTTTGCACTATCACGAGAAGATTAAGAACGGTAAGGCCGTTCATCCCTATTGTGCCAATTGGTATACTTGGCCGTTGATGCTGCGGCCTTTGGCCTACTATTACCAGGTGGTGAAAACAGGCGGTACCAACAATCCAGACACAATTTATGATGTTCATGCCATGGGCAATCCCTTTTTGTGGTGGTTCGCCTTCGGAGCTATTCTAACAATGACTGGTCAGCTCTTCAACCGATTAATTACTGGTTTTTCCTGGGAGTTAAACCGTCCGGATGTGGCGCTACCGATTTTCTTTTTAGCTAATTATGGTGCCAATCTGTTTCCCTGGATCCGAGTTACCCGCTGCGTTTATATTTATCACTACATGGGTTCGTTAGTTTTTGCGGTATTAGCTCTGGCTTGGTTGATCGATCGATGGCTACATAGTGCCAGTCCAGAATTACGAGGCCGAGCCATTACAGCAATTTTCGTAGTCGCTTGCGCTTTTGTCTGGTGGCTGCCGGTTTATCTTGGTTTGCCGCTTAGTCCACAAGAGTTGGCTGGGCGCATGTGGTTTAACGAAAATACCTGGAAGGCGATCGGGGAAATCTGGAACTGGATTTAGTAGCATTTTGCTAAAATCTGATCCGGCCTCTGGTTAATAATTGATAACCGCTGGTAAAAGCTAGCATCGAGACACAAAATGTCCACAAACTAGTAGGCTGTAGCACCACACCTCCACTGACAAACACCAAAACAATACCAATGGCAATTAAAACCCAGCCCCAGTTACCCATCGTTTGCCGCCAACAAGTCAGTGAACAAATACCTGCTAATAGCAGTAGGACTGAAGCTGCTGCTGGTGTTTCTCGCCACCAACTATTGTAATAGGATGAAGTAAAGATGATATTTTGTCCTAAGAAGTAGACACTGGCGACAATTAGTAATAGCCCTAAGACCGTAGACATTGTTGAATTCCTAATAATTTGCTAGATTCACCATTAGAGTACCCAAAGTTAACGATTTCGATACAAACAAAGAAATTGATCATTTGCCACATTTTTAGACTTCTTGTTATTCAGTATACAACTTGCATTTTTTGTATAATTTGGAACATTTCCTTGTACTTTTAGTTCTTCGAAGATGTTATTTTGTTTTAGCCTTTTGGCTGGATTCTCTAGACATCGCTGCAGTTAACATATTGAAATAAACAGCTTTAGAGGTGAATTAGAGATGATTGCCAAATTTCTTGGAAGACTGTTATTAGAAGCAATTAATCTATGCAATAAAGTTAAGTCTGTTGCACTATTGGCTCAATTCAAGAAAGTGGGATCTCAATGTAAATTGGAGTGGCCTTTAAAGGTTACAAACCCTAAATATGTCACACTCGGAACCTGTGTTTCGATTTCCGCCAATGGCTGGATTTATGGAAACGACCAGTATCGCGACCAAAAATTTGAACCATCAATCAATATTGGAGACTATACTTACATTGGTGGAGATTGTCACATTGTTGCTTGCAACAAAATAACTATTGGCAAAGTAGTACTGATTGCTAATCGCTGTTATCTATCAGATAACCTTCATGACTATCGGGATGTCAGCTGTTCTATCTTCGAAAACACCCTGTTGGTTCCTGGTGAGATCCAAATTGGCGATCACAGCTGGATCGGTGAGAATGTTTGCATCTATGGTGATATAACCGTCGGCAAACATTGTGTGATTGGCGCTAATAGCGTACTTACAAAAAACTTACCAGACTATTCCATCGCAGTGGGTAGTCCAGCGATCATTGTCAAACGTTACGACTTTACAATGCAACAATGGCGAAAAACAGATCCTAGCGGCAATTTTACTTAAACCAGATTTAAGCCATAACAATGAGCAAAAGCTTTATTCTTGATTCATAAAACAAAGCCTAAAATCTAATCCGGCCTCTGGTAAATAGTTGGTAACCGCTGGTAAAAGACAGCATCGATACAAAAAATGTCCACAAACTAGTAGGTTGTAAAACTACACCCCCACTGACAAGCACCAAAACAATGCCGATGGCAATTAAAATCCAGCCCCAGTTGCCCCTAGTTTGTCGCCAACAAGTTAATTCCCGCTAATAATGTTAGGACTGAGGCTACAGCTGGTGTTTCTCGCCACCAAATACTGTAGTACTCCAGATAAATATCTATAAAATCAACATTACCCATACTATCCATAAATCGTTACATAGGTGTTCTATCCAGCTGTTTAAAACGGGTAAACTAACAGATAGCAGGCTATTGCCGCAATCATCTACCTCACACACCATGCGTCCCTTTTTCAAACAAACTCTGGCCAGTACTCTGGGCAGCTTTCTCGGCCTGACGATCTTCTCCGGATTGTCTTTGTTAACAGTCCTAGCCATTATTGTCGGATTAGCTAGTTCTGTATCTAAAAATACGTCACCAGTCGTCAAAGACAAGACTATGTTGGTCTTGGATATGTCCTCAGATATTGCGGATTATGACCCAGGGGCTTCTTTGGAAACTGTACTCGCAAGTAGCCCTAAGAAAAGATTGAGTATGCGGATGCTGACCAAGGCGATCGAAACCGCCAGCAAAGATAAGCATATTGTGGGAATTTATCTCGACGGTAGTAAGACTAAAATGTCTGCTGGTAGTGGTTTGGCTACTTTACGCGAAGTCCGAGCAGCGCTACAGAATTTTCGGCAAAGCGGCAAGCCAATCTACGCCTACGATGCGGATCTGAGCCGCAAAGATTACTATCTATCATCAGTGGCCAATACTGTGGTACTAAATCCCTTGGGATCGATCGATCTCAATGGTTTTAGCACCGAAAATATTTTTTATAAGGGAGCCTTTGAAAAATATGGGATTGGAGCCGAGGTGATTCGCGTCGGTAAGTATAAATCGGCATTTGAATCTTTTTCGCTGAAGGGTTTTAGTCCAGAATCACGCAAAGAAAACCAAGAACTACTGACTACTCTTTGGAATGATTTTAAAGGCACCATTGGTAGCGATCGAAATATTGCGGCCACTACAGTCCAAAATGTTGCTGATGTACAAGGAACTTTGCCGGCCATCGAAGCGTTAAATAAAAAGTTTATTGACAAAGTTCTATATCCTGATCAGGTGAAAGCAGAGCTGGCCAAGCTCAGTGCTCCTGAGAAAGAAGGCAATTTTCGCCAAATTGGTCTGCAAGAATATACCGAGGTAGTGGCCAATCAAGGATCAACTTCTGGGAACAAAGTCGCTATTCTGTATGCTCAAGGCACAATCGTTAATGGTACTGGCAAGCCAGGCGAAATTGGCGGTGATGGTTTCGCCCAAGAAGTGGAAAAGTTGCGCCAAGATAAGGATGTGAAGGCTGTAGTGTTGCGAGTGAATAGTCCCGGTGGTAGTGCCACCGCTTCCGATCAAATTCAGCGCGAACTAAAGCTACTCAGTCAAGTGAAGCCTTTGGTGGTGTCGATGGGTAACGTAGCGGCTTCGGGGGGCTATTATATTTCGGCTAATGCTCGCCGGATTTTTGCTCAACCGAATACGATTACTGGATCGATCGGTGTAATTGGTCTAAACTTGAATTTCCAGAAACTCGCCAGCGCCCAAGGTTTAAGCTGGGATGTAGTGAAGACTTCTAAGTTTGCGGATAGCATGACTGTGGCTAGACCTAAAACCAAAGAAGAACTAGCGATCG
Organism: uncultured bacterium; assembly: GCA_964247085.1. Lineage (GTDB taxonomy): Bacteria > Cyanobacteriota > Cyanobacteriia > Cyanobacteriales > Chamaesiphonaceae > JAAFHZ01. The sequence goes on along the minus strand of CAXTSX010000025.1, from coordinate 14,037 downwards.
CTCAAAAATCTGTGAACCAAATTTATGATGCTTTTCTCGATCGAGTCTCAGAAGGTCGAAAGTTACCGAAGCCCAAAGTGAACGAAGTCGCCCAAGGACGAGTGTGGTCAGGGATTGAAGCCCAAAAAATTGGCTTAGTAGATGAGTTGGGCGGCTTAGAATCAGCCATTAAATATGCGGTGGAACAAGCCAAGCTGGGCAAGAACTGGGAAATCACTGAATATCCCAATCCTGAAAGTCTCCCCGAAAGACTGATCAAGCGGCTAACGGGAGAAGAAATTGCTTCTTTATCGGCTCAGGCTTCTAGTGATGTAGTGACCCTAGAATTGAAAAAGCTGCAAGATTCGCTGACCGAGATGCAGCGTTTTAATGATCCACGGGGGGTTTATGCTCGGATGACGATCGACTTTAAAATCGATTAAACTCAATCAGCCCAATCTAAAGAACTCTGTTTCGAGCCTCATGGCTAACGTTCTTCATCAATACATTGCGCCAATCATCCTCTTAGTCTTTGGTGGAATGTATCAGGGTGCAAAACCGATCGATGTCCACATTGCCACCACTCACAATAACGCCAATGCATTGGCCTTTAAACTGATCGGTCATTTGTTATTAAATGTCATTATCACTGAAGGCTCTTGTCGATTCCTGACATTCCTTTAATGACAAAAGGCTGTTTCCAAGCACTTTGCCATCCGAGATTCTAGTGATATGAGCAAAATTCGTTGAGCCAGTACAAACAACTGAATTACTTGATGCTCTCGTCGATTCCTGACATTCCTTTAATGACAAAAGACTGTTTCCAAGCACTTTGCCATCCGAGATTCTAGTGATATGAGCAAAATTTGTTGAGCCAGTACAAACAACTGACTTCCTTGTTGAGGAAGGCTGGTCAGTTGTATTCTTGCAAACTGAGTTGTCAAGAATTGTTCTTGAGTTAACCGTTTCTAAGACTCCATTTGAGCAAATTACATCAAAGCTACCATCAGAATTTCGGCTCATGTGTTTTATATTTGACACTCCAGCAATAGCAGGAATCGGAACACACAAAGTGCAACAAATGAAAATAATTAATCGTTTCATGATATTGGTTCTAAATTAGTTTGCGTGCGTTGGGTTTTCTCAATCCTCATCCATTGAGATACGAAGCAATGAAGTGGTTGCTGAATCACAGGTTGCGATCAAAGAAACCACCTCTTCTGGACGATAGTTATAAGAATACCCAAGCGCTGAGGTGGAGTCATCACTTCTTCACAGAAAACTAATCCTTTCCAGAACACTTGACTCCCACGCTCCGCAACAACTCCCCAGAGTTGCCATTGACTCCGCTTAAATACAACTAAGCGTCCAACTGCCTAAGCCAGGTCAATGTTCAAGTTTTTGATTCTCGTTCCGAGAGGTTTTGCCAACGCATCTTCAGGTTTGGTAGGCTAACCTCACAATGGAATCATATCTTCTCTCAACTTACTTTTAGGCTTACCAATGAAATCATTACACCGTCCCGATCTATACTGCTGGTCTGTCTTTGATGCCGATCGCAATGTTGATTTCCACAGCACCGCCTGGATTAGCCCAGCAGGAAATGTATTAATCGATCCGTTGCCGCTATCTGACCACGACTGGGCACACCTCCAGTCTTTGGGTGGCGCTCAATGGATTGTGATCACTAATTCCGATCATTTGCGTGCCAGTCAGGAAATAGCCGAAAAGACTGGTGCTCAAATTGCTGCTCCGATCAGAGAAAAAGATTCTTTCCCTATACCCGTGCAGCGGTGGTTAGCTGATGGTGACGAAATCGTCCCAGGATTGAAGGCGATCGAACTCCACGGTTCTAAGACTCCGGGCGAGTTGGCTTTATTACTACAAACCACTACTTTAATTACCGGTGATTTAGTCCGCGCCCACCAAGCTGGCTCCCTAATGTTATTACCAGATGGTAAGTTGTTCGATCGATCTCAAGCCATTAACTCGGTAAGACGTTTAGCGGAGTTAAATCAGGTTGAAACTGTGTTGGTTGGTGATGGCTGGCCAGTTTTCTATCATGGTAATCTGCGACTCCAAGAGCTACTCACTAAGCTAAATTAATTGTGTTTTAGAAATTTCCGGAACTGAGATCTAGGTAGGTGTAGTCACTTTTAACAACTCAATACTAAAGGTTTTTCAGATGAAAGTTTATGCTTTGGCGGCTGCTATCTTAGTGGGAATAGCTAGCCCCTTGGTAGCTTCGTTTTCCAGTCCTGTTACCGCTCGTCCTCTCCAGGTCTCCCAGACAGTCCCACTAATCAAATCATCATTAATTGGTACTTTTGGCGATGGCAATTGGTTTGTGACAGTCAGTGAGCAAAATGGTGTCTATCGATATACTGGCTATGATCGCAAAAACAGTAAATCGATCGAACTATCCGGAGCCGTAGTTATTAAACAAGGTGGAAAACGTCTTTATACTTGGCGTAACGGTGATACCAAATATCGGGTGACTTGGCAGCCCCAAGATCAAGATTATATCCGCGTACAAGTGATTCAACCTAATCGAAAAGAGGTTTTGAATCGCTTGCTATCCAGACAAGAAGAAGGCTGTTAGCAATAGATAAATAACGATTGCAAATTTGTTTTGCAGTTGACCAGTAGCAAAGCTGATCTAAGTGCTCAAGCTTGGATCAGCTTTGCTGATTGATTTGGGATGTCATTAAGCGAACTTCAACCAAATTGCTCTATCGTTAGTTCATACTATCCAAAAGCAACTCATTCCTCAACATTTCTGGAAATTAGACATTCTGAGGTGTAGTTAACCTGAACAATGGACAGTTGGGGAATTATTGAATGAAATTTCATGCTTTGGTGACTGCGGTGATGGTGGGATTGGTTGTACCTTTAGCAGACAATTTTTCTCATCCGGCTGTAGCTCAGTCCCCAGCAATTGCCTCCGTCGCTCCGCCGATCGGTACTTTTCGGGATGGCAATTGGACAGTAACAGTGAGCGAACAAAATGGTATCTACCGTTACTCGGCCTACGATTTAAGAACTGGTAAGTCGATCGATCTCCGAGGAGCTACGGTCACTAACCAAGGTAGTAAAAGTCTTTATACTTGGCATCAGGGTGACACTAAGTACCGGGTAATTTGGCAGCCTCAAGAACAAGATTATGTACGCTTGCAGGTGATTGCACCGAATCAAGCCGAAGTAATGAATCGTCTGTTATCTAGACAAGAAGAAGGTTGTTAATCAATATTTGACTAGAGTATCAGAATTAAAGCTACGTAACAACTACGAATTTATCATCTTGTTTGCCCGTGGCAAAGCCGATCGAACTGCTCATATTGGGGTTAGCCCAGCCACCAAACAAGATGAGTGCCAGCAATGACATCCCTGCTCCCAGTCCAAAAATACCGGCATAACCAATTTGGGGCGCAATTAGACCAAAAACCGGGGCAGCGATCGCAATGCCTAAATCCAAGCCCGCAATACTAATGGTAATAACTCGTCCCCGTCGATCGATCGGACAGCGATCGGTCAATAAGGCAACGATAGTCGGCATCAGGGTACCGAAGCTGAGACCTTCTAAAATGCCTGCCAACAAGAACTGAACTGCCGAATGTGATGTAGCTAATAAAGTCATGGAGAGAGCATAGAGGAGCAAACTACCCGCAATAAAAATCCCCCGTCCATATCGATCGGTGGCCCTTCCCAAAAATAACCTGGCAGAGAAACTAGACAGTGCCGCTGCGGTATAAAACCAACCTGGATTAAGAGCGACTGCACTACTTTTAATGTACAGCGGTACAAAGGTATGTAGCGCTCCAAAGGGAAAACCCACCAGTAGTAAAACCACGGTTGGTACTAATAACTGTTTAGTCGTCATTGTTTGCCAGACTGCATCGAAGGCCGAGGATTGATCCTGCCCCGCAAACCCCTCTCGAGATTGTTCTTGAATGCCTAGAGCTAGTAATAGACTACCGAAGCCCAACCCGGCTGATAATAGAAAAATAGCCAGAAAATTATTGTTACCATTACTGTCAATGAAAAAGCCGCCAATCGCTGGACCCAGGGCGACTCCGACGGGGTTGGCTAGGCTCATATAGCCAATTAATTGGCCACGCTGCTGTGGCGGGGCGATATCTACCACCAAGGCGCTGAAGGCGGTGGTAAAAGCGGCAATGCTTAAGCCGTGATAAGCCCGCAGCAAGAACAAAGGCCAAATTTGATTTAACACCAAATATCCCAGTGGGGCACTGGCTGCCACCAGGCTACCCAATATTAATACTCGCCTGCGACCTTGGATATCAGCGATTTTTCCTAAGGATGGCCTAGTTAGCAATAGTCCCAGGGCAAAAGCGCCGGTAATTAGTCCGATCGAGCTTTGATCAAAACCAATATCTTCTAAATGGATGGGCAGCGTAGGCAACAAGATGGCAATGCTGGTCCAGAACAACAAAGATGCCCCGAATAGCCGCAATACTTGCTGACGTTGAAAAGGCGTTAATTCTTGGAAAATGGACACGTTACGAATACTGGTAATTTACTGCTTCAGAATTTTTTAGCATCTGGTAGTTGACCCAGATATTGTTGCAAGTTAGGCGAAAAAACTTCATAGATCAAGGTCAAGGGCTGGCCACGATGCCAAAAGAGATAATGACGACTCCATAAAGGCCCTGGCTCAAAGGCTGCCGTCAAAATTGGCGAATGGCCACAGGAAATGCCGCGCACATCGCGATACAGCTCTGTTCGCAATTTGGCCAAACTTGCCCAAATAGGGATCGATCGATTCTGTAAATATTCATCTACATGGTCAGCATTCCACCAGGAAGTAGCATAGGCCAACCGTTGGCCAGAGGCTGTTCGTAGCCATACTTGCCGTCGCAAACGTGGCCCAGGGATTTCCAGGATTTCGGGCGGGGCTCCGTCTTGATCCATACCCACCACCGACATATCTAAAACATCCACTTCGATCGGCTCGCCGGTCAGAAGTTGCAGATGACGGGTCGGTGAACCATCCCCCAATAGCAAAAGCTGCCAAGCTGGTGGAAGTTGACTGTGATCCAAGCCAGACTGCACAGCAGCTTTACTACCCTGCCAAATTGGTTGCAAACTATGCCAAGTGCTAGGGGAAGAGATTGTAGTCAAAATATTAATAAAAATTAACTTCCAGTATTCACCCTAATCATAAGGAAAAGCACTGAAAGTTGCTAGTTATTATTTAATGATGCAGATAGCGAGACTCGAACTCGCAAGGTCTAAGACCACACGCACCTCAAGCGTGCGCGTATACCAATTCCGCCACATCTGCAAAACCGTGTTGTTTGATTCTTGAGGTTTTGTGGTTGCCGATCTCTGATTATGTCAGAAACCGATCAAGTATGCAAATTTTGTTTGCTAAAAAAAAGAAAAGCCTGTCTCAATTAGAGACTAGCTTTTCAGGTGCATACTATGGGCGGTACAAGATTCGAACTTGTGGCAGCCTGCTTGTAAGGCAGATACTCTACCGCTGAGTTAACCGCCCGCGTTTGAACACCGAATATTAACATTAAAGGCTTTTCATCAGTTTGTCAATAGTTCAGCCAAAATTGTTTTGGTTGACGAAACACCTCCAAAAATGGATTAATCATTTAAACGCAGCTAAAAACATTTAATTCTCTTGGAAGTACAATATCCGCGCCATGCTTGGTCTCTTGATCGACGAAATCCCGATATGATCAAGGCTCTGATGCCGATTTGGTCATGGTTTTATCGCTATTATTTTCGGGTCACCAGCGATGGTTGGGATCATCTGCCTGCTGATCAGCCTTTTTTGGCGGTGGGCAGTCATAATGGTGGGTTGGCGGCACCAGATATGTATATGTTGATGTATGAGTGGTTTCAGCGGTATGGTGCCGAGCAGCCTATTTATGGCTTGATGCACCCCAAGGTTTGGGAAATCTCACCACCGATCGCCGACATGGCTATGGAATTTGGAGCAGTGATTGCCCATCCCCGTACAGCTAGAAATGCTTTACGCCAAGGTTATCCGGTACTAGTGTATCCAGGCGGAGCCGAAGATGTTTTTCGCCGCCATCAGTGGCGACACCGTATTAACTTTGCTGGCCGCACTGGTTTTATTAAATTAGCCCTGCGTGAAAAAGTGCCCATTGTGCCAGTAATTTCGGCTGGGGCTCACGATAGTTTACTGGTTTTAGGTAATTTGTACTCTTGCATTAAGCCATTGGGCTGGCCGTGGTTGGGTGGGGTTGATCCTCTAACTCTCCCCGTATATTTGGGCTTGCCTTGGGGGTTAGCCATTGGTCCACTGCCCAATATCCCGGCACCTGTCCAAATTCACAATCGAATTTGTAAACCCATTACTTTTTCTTACTGCGGTAGAGATGCTGCTAATGATAAAAACTATGTGTGGTCTTGTTACCAACAGGTTAAACAAACTATGCAACAACAGCTGCTGGAATTGGTGCGGGAGCGACAAGTATAAAATTGACGTTCCTCCCTCTTATACTACAAAATGTAAGCATGTAGGCTGGCGTTATTCCCCATTAACATGTACGTAGGGCAGTGCCGAGGAGCAGTGATGAATAAGTTAGCAAACAAAATTATCGAACAATGGCAAACACGTTTACAAGATGAGTGTGAGGGTCAGAGTACTTCGACCCAAATGAGTGTGGTGCAGTGGTTGGTGGGTGAAAATCAAGAGCGCTTTGCCCAACTGACTCCAGAACAGACTGCGATTTTGGCTCAATCGATGGATTACCGCTATCGGATTTTGGTGCAGCGCTATCTAGGATTTCCCTCTGAAAAAGCTTACAAAAATTTAATGCAAAGACTGGGCAGCTTGGCCATTATGCGGGAAAAGGTGCGGGCTTGGTTGTCTTCTAGTCGCGATCGACAGCGGCCAGTAGTAGACGTACTACAAGAAGTCGTCCAGGAAATGCTCCAAAGTGATAAATATGTTCAGCAACAGATTGCCTGGATTGCTCAATGCACCAAAAATCCTCGGCTGCGCGATACCCTGATGCTGGCCACTCTGGAAGAATATTGTCTACGTCCCATTCGGAATCAGCCGTTGATATCCTACCGGTTTGTTAATTATCTGCGCCGGAGCCAGCGCGGTGGAGTTACCAATGTGCCCCAAAGTGACTCGGTGAAACTAGTTTCCGATACCATCACTGATGAGTATGGGGATACTTCTTTTAATTTATTAGATAATCAGGTTTTAGAAGACTATCAAGAACAGCAAGATTGGGAAGAAACCCAAGTAATGCGCACCCAGGTCAAAGATCAAATGCTGGCCTATCTGGCCGAAAACGTCGGCAAAGATGCCCAAGAATGGCTACGCCTTTATCTTTTAGGGAAGTCGCCAGAAGAAATTGCTCAAGAATTAGGGCTGGATATTAAGCAGGTGTATCGTCTCCGCGAAAAAATTTCTTACCATGCCATCAAAGTATTTGCCGTAAAAAATCAGCCAGAGATCGTCGCAGAATGGCTGAAAGCTTCTTTGCAAGAACATAATTTGGGTTTAACCAAGAGCCAGTGGCAGATTTTTCAGGACAATTTGCCTCCTAATCAGCATTCTATTTTGCTAAGTTTAAAGGCTGGTGAATCGATCGAAACTATTGCCAAGGCTCTGAACCTGAAAACTAATCAGGTGGTCAGCGAATGGAGCCAGGTCTATCTGGCTGCCCAAGAACTGCGGAGCGGTTAAAATCACTATTAACTCTCTCTACAACTTTATGACTGTAACTTCCACATTGGCCTATTTGGTGGCGATGCCCCAGCCCCATACTCATCTGTTTGAGGTGACAGCGCGGGTGGAGAATTGGTCAGCGTCTACCCTCGATCTAAAAATGCCGGTGTGGACTCCTGGTTCTTATCTGGTGCGGGAATATGCTAGGCATATTCCGGTTTTAACTGCTACTGGTGTAGATGGGGCGGCTTTATTAGCAACTAAAGTAGCTAAGAATCACTGGCAAATTGCCACTCAAGGTCAACAGCAAATTACGGTGCAGTATCAAGTTTTTGCCAACGAGTTGACAGTACGCACCAACCATCTGGATGCCACCCACGGCTATTTCAACCCGGCAGCGCTGTTTTTTTATATTCCTGGTCATGAGCAGCAGCCGATCGAGATTACGATCGATCCCCCAGTTGGTTGGCAAGTTACCACTCCCTTACCCGGTACTCAGTCAAATATCTTTATTGCGGATAATTTCGACACGCTGGTCGATAGTCCCTTCGAGATTGGTCAGCATCAAATTTATGAATTTATGGCGGGTGGAAAGCCTCATCAGTTAGCGATCTGGGGTGAAGGGAATTTAGACCAGATGCGGGTGATTCCGGATATCCAAAGAATCGTAGACACCACCGCTCAGATTTTTGGTGATTTGCCCTACGATCAATATCTATTTCTGCTGCATTTATCGGCCAACAGTTATGGCGGATTGGAGCATAAAAATTGTTGTTCATTGCTGTACCCCCGCTGGGAACTGCGCTCCGATCAAGATTATCAGCGTTTTATCCAGCTAGTTGCTCACGAGTTTTTTCATCTATGGAATGTCAAACGGATCTTTCCGCAAGGCTTAGAAAAATTGGACTACGATGGCGAAAACTATACTCCTAGTCTGTGGTTTAGTGAAGGAGTCACTAGCTATTATGATTTGCTAATTCCCGGCCGCGCCGGAATCTACGACAGGTCAACTTTTTTTAAAGAACTCAGCAAGGAAATTAGCCGCTATTTAACCACTCCGGGGCGCTGGGTGCAGCCCCTGACAGATTCCAGCTTTGATGCTTGGATTAAGCTCTATCGATCAGATGCTAATAGCAGTAATTCCCAAATGTCTTATTACTTAAAAGGAGCGATGGTGACACTGTTACTGGACTTGTTGATTCGCGATCGGAGCAAAAATCAGCACTCTTTTGATGATGTTTTGAAAAAATTGTGGCTAGACTATGGTCAATCAGCGCGCGGATTTACGGCTAATGGTTTAGAGGAACTGATTCAAGAAGTGGCCGGGATCAATCTGCAAGAATTCTATCAAAGCTACCTTTACGGACTCACCGAGCTACCTTTTAATGATTATCTGCGCCCCTTTGGTTTAGAAGTAGTCACCGCCGACTTGGAGCCGCTGCCGCCCTACTGGGGAGCCGTGGTGAAAAGTGAACAGGGTCAGGCTGTCATTAAAACAGTGGTGAGTGGTTCGCCAGCGGCCTTCGCTGGCATTGATGCCGGGGATATATTGCTAGCGATCGATGACTACAAAGTCACTGCTGAGCAAGTTACTGACCGGCTAATGAACTACCAACCCGGTCAAAATATTCAGGTCACCATATTTCATCAAGACCAGCTCAGTAACCACCAAGTTCAACTTAGTGCCCCACAACCCACCAAATACGAGTTGGCAATGTTAGCACAGGTGACCCCTCAACAGCTCTACAATCTGCAAATGTGGGCAGGATCCTAGGGTATAGCTCATCTCACATTAAGCCCAGTCGCTGGTTTTTTCCTGGTTGCAACAAATTTAACTCCAAACAATCAACCTCTAGCAATACTAAATAAAATTCCCACTATCCCCTGTCCCCATGACTCTCCCTACCTATTTTATCTCCCACGGTGGCGGCCCCTGGCCGTGGTTACAAAAAGAAATGCCAGGAATGGATCTACTGGCGGCATCATTGCAAGCAATTCCCCAGCAAATCGGCGTGACCCCAAAAGCAATTCTGGTGATCTCTGGACACTGGGAGGAACGGGACTTTACAGTGATGTCAAGTGCTGCACCACCGATGCTGTATGATTATTCCGGTTTTCCCGAACATACCTACCACATCAAATATTCGGCTCCAGGTGCGCCGCAAGTCGCTCACAGAGTGCAAGAATTATTAGAAAACGCTGGATTTCAGACCAAATCCGATCCGTTACGAGGATTCGATCATGGTGTGTTTGCACCGCTGTTTGTGGCTTATCCTGAAGCAAATGTACCGATTCTTCAGTTGTCAATGCGATCGGATTATAGCCCAGCAGCTCACCTCGCCGTCGGTCGCGAGATCGCCCCACTCAGAAATGAGGGTGTATTAATTATCGGTAGTGGTTTGAGCTACCATAATTTGAGAGAATTCGGGCAAAAAGGAAGAGCGTCGTCGCATCAATTTGATGAGTGGTTGACAAATGTTGTTTGCGACTCAACATCTGAAGAGAGAAGCCATCGTCTAATGAACTGGATTCAAGCACCATCAGCGCGTCAAGCTCACCCCAGAGAAGATCATCTAATTCCGCTCTTAGTTGCTGTTGGTGCTGCTGAAGCAGATTTAGGCACACGAATCTATCATGAAGACGCTTTTTTCGGTGGGATAGCTGTTTCTAGCTATCGCTGTGGGTAAATTTCGCAACATTCCTACAGATTGATCAGAGCTTTAGACATGGAGTATATTCATATTTTAATCGATCGAGATTACCAATTGATCGAATCAAAACAGATCGATTCCACAAAGCGGAGGCTACACCAACGAACCAACACCCATCGCCTAACATACTCAAAGCCTAATCACCCCGATCTAAATCAATCTGTCCCGAACTATGATGAGAATGAGTTCTGGATAGACTATGATTATTTCTAGGGATAAATCATAGTCCATCTCTTAATCCGATAAATCAAAGTTCCAGACATTAATATTACCCTTGCATTATATCCAGAATCGATTAGGCTTCACCTACGCTACGAGATCGAGTGTCAATATCAACTATCCAAGGATGTTGTCCAGTCTTTAATCGACAAACCTGATATTTGTCCAAAATCAGATGAATTTCTTGTTAGTAAGATAGATCGATTGACAATGGTTATCGCTGCAATTTTTAAATCCATTTTTCCAAGTCTTGGATATGCTTTTCTGAGGCGATTAAACTCTCTAACTGCGTCCAAGTCAAATTCAATTACTGGAATAGCACAATAATTCACCAGTTGATTCTTGAGCTGTTTATAAGCTTCAACTTGGTTATCTTCTGTTTGAGCTTTGGCAATGTAGCTCAACCATCCGCGCATTTGCTCTTCATAGCTAATAATGGTTGTCGAAATCTGAGCTGGATCGATCGTCATCATTCGCTGTAACAGCGGTTGAGCACTAGCTCCTTTACGCTCTAAAACGCTGAGATGATCTGTATCTAATATGTACATCTATTCGTCTATTGCATCGACAGCAGTTGTCCGCTCGGATTCTCGATACTCACGCCCCAATTTCATTGCTTCATCATAAGCAGAATTCTCGGCGAAGGTTCCAGCTATTTTTTCCCACCAAGGTAAAGCGGCTGGATTTGGCTCGATTTTACGTTTTAATCGATCGACTTCAGCTTCTAATAATGTCAGCCGTTCTTCTAGTTGCTCTGGCATGATTTATTCATCCTTTCTAGCTCTAGCACTATTATATCCAACATTCGATCGATCCTACCAACACCCGATCGAATCAAAACAGATCGATTTCACAAAGCGGAGGCTACACCAACGCACCAACACCCATCGATCGACATACACAAAGCCTAATCATTCTTATCTAAATCAATCCGTCCCGAACTATGATGAGAATGATTTCTGGATAGACTATGATTATTTCCATGGATAAATCATAGTCCATCTCTTAATCAGATAAATCAAAGTTCCAGACATTAATATCACCCTTGAATCATCCCAAAATCGATCGCGTAGGGTACCATCTCTACGAGACGCTATGCGAACGGCAATCGAGCGTAACCGATTAATTCAAAAAGCTCTCATATTCGTCATGTTCGCCAATCCAAATCCAATAATAATCGTCACCTTCTTTTAATGCTAAGGCGCGACATCCACCACTAATCAGAACAGACCAAAGTTTTTTACCAACCTTCTTAAAATGTAAGGAGGGATGAAGTGAATTTTCTTGCCACAGCTTGTAAGTTTTCTTTGCCCGCCTTTTCATGGCTGGTGACAATTCTTTATAGGCTTGCCAAAAGTCAGAGGTTGTCGAGGACTTCATCTAGATTTCTCACATTATTATTGGCAATATCTGACTCTGCTTTGGCAATTAGACGATCGAGTTTTCCCGATCCAAAGTCTGCTTCAATCTCTAGATCCCACTCTTCGTCGAGATATTCTTGTAGCCACTTTGACAGATCGCGAATTTCGCCTTTTGGTAATTGCTCGATCGCTGACTGAACTTCTAATCTAGTACTCATATCAGATACTCTACTTTAGTCGCTATGTTTATTATATCAAGCTACCGATAAAACAGATCGACTGGAGCAAAGCGGAGGCTACGCCAACGAACCAACATCGATCGACATACACAAAGCCTGATCGCCCTTATCTAAATCAATCCGTCCCGAACTATGATGAGAATGATTTCTGGATAGACTATGATTATTTCTAAGGATAAATCATAGTCCATCTCTTGATCGGGTAAATCAAAGTTCCAGACATTAATATCACCCTTGCATCATCCCAAAATCGATCGAGTGTCAATATCAATCTAACAATTGGGCATAATAGATCGACAACTCGATCATTATAATTGTTGGTTAATAAACTACTATTGAGACAGAATATTTTTGTGAAAGTTTGTCCACCCTACATTTCGGCTTTTTTCGCTCCCATTTAACGTGACCCTCGACAACCATCCACACAGGTATGATAATCGTGTTGATGGTTATCGGGGGTCAGCTTTTAATATTCAAGTCTTTCTATACTGATATACAACTCTGCGTTTATTCTTGCTAATTTAGAAATTGCTTCAGGTTTATCAAATCCGAGAATAAAGGCACTTTTTTGACCATTTAGTTGAATATGGACAGATGTTTTTAATTTATTCTCTAAACAATAACTTGATATTTTTTCAAGATTATTTTCAAATTCTTTAAATAATCTATTAACTGTATCACTAAAGCTAAAGCAAGCTTCACTTGGAAGTTCAAATCTCCATTCTTCTTTACTTATATCTGGAACTTGAGCTATTATTTCTGGCTTGGCTGTCCATGTAGATGTTGATTTGACACCAAATACTGTGTCTAGCTCATTCGCTAAGAGCTTATCTCCACCAACCGTAATACCTATTGCCATCGATCCACTGGGTTTATCCATTTAACGTTACCTCACTTGTGCAGTTATATTGTAGTTGTATTCAAGTACCTACTTTTTACCTGATACTGGATAAACATCTTTTACCTCTTGTAAACTCATAGACGTATCTGAAATAATTGAAGTATCAGATATTTTCACTAAAATGACACTGCTTTTACTTTTATTTACATAAATATTGAAAAGTGACCCTGAACTACCCACACAGTCTATTTTAAAAGCATGAATATCAATTTGATTTTCATCACTTTTCTGTAAAGGGCTGTAATCACCAATGTTTTTATTACCTTTCGATCCACAGGATGCTTTTCCTGCAATTATTAGCACTTTATTCTCTGCAAATGCTGCTGATGCTATTACATGAGGCACTGCTAATATGACGCTCATTAGCCCAATCAATATAGTTTTAGATAATTTTTTCATAATTTTGTCCAAAGACAAATAGCGTACACAAGCAAAATACATTACCTGTAAAATACTGTCAAATTATATTCTAAACAAATATAGAAAAAGAGTAAGTGATTAACTACTATTTAATAATTCTTGAGCATTCAATTAAGAGAGTGTCTGAAAAGGGTAGGTATAAATAAGAGATGTATGGTGGGCAGTGCCCACCATCTATATTTCAGGCGATAATCAGGCTTCTACTGGTTGGTTTTTCGCCGCTCTACCCAACTCTAAGCACTAAAATACTTAGCAACAGGATGATAGACAATCAAAGCAGTAGTAGACTGCTCAGGATATAGCTGCTCGCTCTCATCCATCGTCATCCCCATCCGCTCCGTACCCATGATTTTCAACTGCTGCAACTGATCCGCCACATTCGGACAAGCTGGATAGCCGAAACTATACCGCGAACCCTGATAGCGTTGCGCCAACATATCGCGAATATTATCTGGCTCCAGCTCGCCATAACCCAACTCCTTGCGGATGCGGGCGTGTCCCCATTCGGCTAAACCTTCCG
>CAXTSX010000024.1:0-49162 GCA_964247085.1 uncultured bacterium | reverse complement strand
CCCTCCGGGATGGTTCTGGTTTGAAAGTAACGATCGCTAAATACTTTACGCCCAGCGGTAAAGATATTAATAAACTTGGTATCAAACCAGATGTAAATGTGCCTCTCAGCAAAAAAGACATCAAAGCCTTGATGCAAGACCGGAAGCGGTTGGCGACTAAACAGGATCCGCAGTATTCTAAGGCGCTCGTAGCTTTGCAAGGGCAAATTGCCCGGACAGCCAAGCCCACTGCTGAAGAGCCTCAACCGCAAGAAACGGCAGCGGTCTCGCAGCCTGCAGCGACTGTTGAAGTACCAGCGGCAGCTCAGTAACTAAATTAGCTAGTATTTAGCGATGTGATTTCCCCCTGTCCGGGTCTTGCTGCTAGGGGGATTTATAGTGGGTCGAATTGTAGCAAATGCAGGTATTTTCTATAATTCTCTTTGTGGAGAGGAATTATAATAGGCGGAGAGCGCTAGTCTACCAAATTTACCAGATATCAAAAAAATGATAGAACTATACCAATTTGAACTCTCGCAGTTTTCAGAAAAAGTGCGACTGATTCTAGATTTCAAAGGCTTAGAGTACAAAAAAATTGAAGTGGTACCCGGAGTTGGCCAGCTAGAAATCTTTGGGTTGTCTGGTCAAAGACAGCTGCCGGTACTGAAAGATGGCAATGTGGTGGTGGCTGATTCGACGGCGATCGCGATGTATCTAGAAAAAACCTACCCCGATCGCCATTTGATTCCCACTAATGCTCAATCCAAGGCATTATGCATGATCATCGAAGAATGGGCGGATGAATCGATCGGTACTAAAGGTCGTAAGTCTTTGTTTGGAGCCTTGAAAAATAATGATCTGCGCTCTTCGATGCTACCTAGTGGCGCACCAGGATTGCTGCGCAGTTTGGTGAATGGGATTCCCAATGAGCTGATTGATGCCGTGGGATTTGGGGTGGGTTTAAACTCGACCGTGTTGAAGGAAGTTCAGGATTCTTTGCATCGCGATATGGAATCAATTTGCTTGCTGTTGCAACAACATCCTTACCTATTGGGCGATAAGCCGACTTTAGCTGATTTAACGGTGGCGGCGTTGAGTTTGGTAATTAAAATCCCGGACGGTCCTTACCTGAATATTCCGAGCAATTTAAAGGGTAAGGGTCTACCGGGTTTTGCGGATAATCCGGCCTATGAGATATTTTTTGCTTGGCGCGATCGACTCTATGCTGAATATCGCAAGCCCCATGTAAACAATAATAATTTTCCACCGACAGCTACGGCACCGACAACTATTGCGATCGATTAGATTGTAATTGTGAATGTATGATTCCTCCTTCAACTGCTATCGGGCGAAGGAGGAGTGGGTACAATCAACGGATGATGACCACCAAATATTGGGGGGTTTTGATGACAATTGCCACCAGCACATCAACAAGCAATGAAGTTGCCAGCAAAGCGATCGAGGTTACGATCGACCAAGGAGATGTCCGCACCATTCAATTCGGTAAAACCTGGGCGCAGTTTGAGCACCTCCAAAAAGGGTTTGAAAATACTCGTGGTGTAAAGCTATTCTATTGCAATGGAATAATTGAGATACTGATGCCGGGTAAAGCACACGAATTATTCAAAAAAATTAT
The DNA here is from genome assembly GCA_964247085.1 of uncultured bacterium. Classification (GTDB taxonomy): domain Bacteria; phylum Cyanobacteriota; class Cyanobacteriia; order Cyanobacteriales; family Chamaesiphonaceae; genus JAAFHZ01. The sequence goes on along the minus strand of CAXTSX010000024.1, from coordinate 47,547 downwards.
TGCGATTCTGATTGAAACATTTTTAATCGATCGCCAAATTGAGTTTGAACCTACTGGAGCCATGACCCAACAGCGGGCAGGTACCGCAGCCGCTGAGGCCGATGAATCTTATGGCATTCAAGGTACCAAGCTTTGCATCGAAATCAACTTTACTAGTGGTGATGAATCCAAGTTAAATTGCTACCAGCTATTAGGAGTTGATGAAGTTTGGTTTTGGGAAGATGGGGTCTTGGCTGTTTACCATCTCCAAGTCGATGGCTATAAAAAGGTCAGTCGTAGCCAAATTCCAGCACTTGCTTCGATCGATCTAGAGATCATGGCTGCCTGTATCCTCCTGGGTGAAACTTCCCGCATCGCAGCGGTGGAGAGATTTCGAGCAGCACACCCGTAACGGTTATGTAGCTGGCGGGAGAAAACCTGGTCGGGTCGCTTGATTTTGCTCCAACTTCGATCGCAACCCCACCCAATCTTCCTGCTCGATTGATCGCACCGTCTCGGCCAAATCCTGCTGATAACCAGCCAACACCCGCAACAGCTCCGCTCGATTATACTTAGCCATCATCAGCCCCAACTCCGGATTGCCACCCCCCACCCGACTAGTATCCTGAAAACCAGAACTAGCCAAATTCTGGGCTAACTGCAACCCCAGCGGATTACTATTCGCCACACAAGCACTAATCAAACTGCCACTAATCATCACCGGCAAATGAGAAATCCAAGCTACCGCCTGGTCATGTTCGGACGGCGTAGCATAGTACAACCTCGCTTCCAACTCTGTCACCAAACTGGCTAATTGCTCGATCGAACTCTCCACTGTCCCCTCGATCGGCGTGATCACATAGGGGCGATCCCGGAACATCCCCAATTCCGCTGCTTCCAACCCGCTCTCCGCTTTCCCAGCCATCGGGTGGCCACCCACAAAATGCGGCCAAATTTGGGTGGCAGCAGCGACGATCGATCCCTTCACCGAACCAGCATCGGTCACTAGCGTCCCTGGTTTGATCAGACTAGCCAACTGTCCCACGGTCGGTACAATATTGGCGATCGGCGTACAAATAATAATTGCTTCCATCTCCGCCAAGATATCCAGCTCCGTCCCGGCCTCGTCCACTAGCCCCCGTTCGATCGCCAGTTTACAAGTATCAGCCTGCCGACTAGTACCCACCACCAGATGCCCCAACTGCCGCAGATCCCCGGCCAGGGAAGCCCCAATTAAACCCAAACCAACAACGCCAATTTTCATGGTTCGATCGCTACCTTAATTACCTTTCGATCACGCATATCCGCAAAAGCTTGACCTAGATCGGTCAATGGCCGTTGGTCGCTAATCAACAATTGCCAAGGAATTGTACCACTCGCAATTAAATCCAGTGCCGCTCGCACATACTGGGGCGTATTATGAAAAACTCCTTTCAGGGTTAGTTCGCTGTAATGCAGCAAGTCGGTGGATACCTGAATGCTAGTCTGCTTGGGGCAACCACCAAACAAATTAATTGTCGCTCCTGGCCGACCACAAGCGATCGCTGTCTCCCATACCGCTGGTACGCCAGTGGCTTCGATCACAATATCCGCTCCCCGGCCAGCAGTTTCGGATTTTACAGTGCTCGGAATATCGGCCAGATCATGATAATTCCAAGTGCGCTGCGCCCCCAGTTGCTCGCCGATTTTTAATCGATCGCTATTTCCACCCAACAGCCAGACCGACTGACACTGCTGCGCTAATACCGCCACAAACATCAGTCCGATCGCTCCATCTCCAATGATCACCACTCGATCGATCGGTTTAGCATTACTACGGGCAATTCCATGCAACACACAGGCCAAGGGCTCGGTCATGGCTGCTAAGGAATCGGTTAACTGCGCTGGAATCCGCAGCATATTTTTCTGGACGATCAGAGCTGGAATTTTCAAATACTCGGCAAAAGTGCCATTGTTCCAAGTTAGGTTAGGACAGAGGGAATATTCCTGTCGATCGCAAAAAAAACAACTGTTGCAAGGTGCCGAATTATTAGCCACCACTCGATCGCCGACCTGCCAGTTAGTCACCCCCGCTCCCACTTCCACAATTTTCCCCGCCGCCTCATGGCCAAACAAAGTTGGTGGCCGGAGCATTTTGGCATGACCACCGCGTCGCCACACCTTCAGATCAGTACCACAGGTGGTCGCCGTCGCTACCTTGATAATTACTTCCCCTGCCCCAGCGGTAGGCGTGGCGACTTGTTCAAGTCGCAGGTCTTCTTGACCATAGAGAACTGCTGCAAGCACTGGCGATCTTTATGAATGAATATAGCGATTATTTTATCAGCTAGCTGCCGTTACCCGTTTTCTTCTACATCAGTGGCCACAGTTGACGACATATTTTTTTGAGCGGTAGCCGGGTCAAAGTAGTACACTACAATGAAAACAGAGTCTAAACGAGAATTTTTTCCATGGGTGAGCAGCAAAATTCGGAAGAATCCAAGCTAGTAATTGTTTACTTTGCCAATGGTACGAAGCAGTGGGTAAAAACTGGTAGTACTAATCAGTGGGCTAGAGATGGTGGCCAAGTTCATAAATTCTACGAAGGCAAAGTCTATAGCACTAGTGATGGCCGGAAAGTAAAGATGAAGCAGCATTTTAAAATGCTGAATGCGGTGTTGATGGATATCGAAACCGGTGAGTTTTTATCAACCGATCGCCAAAACTTACTAGACTTACTACCCCACGAGAAATCGATCGTTCAAACTTGCAAATGGTGGGAAGTAGATTGGCAATGTGAGATTGTGTTTGAGAAAAAAGTAGAAAAGCCCCCCATTAAACCTCGGGAAACTCCAGTATTGACTTCTGACAACACCTCCGAAATTGTGTAGATATGCATTTACTAATTCCAGCGGCGGGAATGGGTCAACGGATGAGCGCGGCCTGGACTCGCCAAGGTTCAGCGCAACGGAATAAGCTCTTGTTAACTGTTTTAGGCAAACCAATTTTGGCTTGGACATTGCTTGCCGCCGAATCGGCTCAATCGATCGAATGGATTGGCATTATTGCTCAACCAGCCGATTGGCCAGACATTCGAGATATTTTGCAAAAAATAAGTATTACTAAGCCGTTACATCTGATTGTTGGGGGCACCACCCGCCAAGAATCGGTCTACTGCGGCTTACAAGCGCTGCCCCCGACGGCCACTGCTGTCTTAATCCATGATGGAGCCAGATGTTTGGGTAGTGCTAATCTGATAGATCGGTGTGCCCAGGAGCTAAATACTTGTGAGGGCTTGGTGGCGGCCATCCCCGTCAAAGACACGATCAAAGTAGTTGATCAACATCAAATTGTTACTAGTACTCCCGACCGGTCTAACCTGTGGGCAGCCCAAACTCCTCAAGGATTTAAAGTACAGCTATTGAAAGACTGTCATGAGCGAGGTCGCCAAAGGGGTTGGAGCGTGACCGACGATGCGGCATTGTTTGAACTTTGTCACATTCCCGTAAAAATTGTCATGGGAGAAGAAACCAATTTAAAAGTCACCACCCCGGCCGATCTGGCTCTGGCCGAATTAATTCTGAATCAGCGGTTAGAGAACTAGGTGGAATATGAAGTTTTAATAAAAATTAGCAAAATCAGAGGTTAGTGTTGTGTTCGCTTGCATTCTGGGGAACATAAGTAAACACCACCCTTTTTGATACCGAGTCTTTGGTACAGAGAGCAGAGTAATGTGGTACATTCGGTTTGTATTCTCTCAACTAATGTAATTCTCCCAATATCTAGCCAAAAAAATCTATGACCGTTTTCCCTACCCGTCACCATACCCCACTTCTGCTGGTTGTAGATGATGATCCCGTCGTGCGATCGATGTTGGTAGAAAACCTGATTCAAGAAGGTTATGAGATTCTAGAAGCTGAAGATGGCGAAGCTGCATTAGTAACTTTTCAAGAGAGAAAACCAGACATGGTGCTCCTCGACGGCATTATGCCGATGATGGATGGCTTTGACTGTTGTGCTCAACTCAAAAAAATGCCCTATGGCCAAGAAACTCCAGTACTAATTATTACTGGCTTGGAGGAAACAACTTATGTCGATCGAGCTTTTGCCGTAGGCGCTGAAGACTATATTACTAAGCCCATTCACTGGGCAGTTCTGAGGCAGCGCGTCCGCCGTTTACTAAATCAATCCCAACTCTACCGCGAACTAACAGAGCAAAACCGCCTACTAGAACAAGCCAAACAGGTGGCCGAAGCTGCTACTCGGGCTAAAAGCTCTTTTCTCGCGGCCATGAGTCATGAGATTCGCACCCCAATGAATGGGGTGATTGGCATGACCGGGTTGCTCCTAGACACCGAACTTGATTCTCAACAATACGAATTTGTTAATACCATTCGGAATTGTGGCGATACTCTATTAACTCTAATTAACGATATTTTAGATTTCTCTAAAATTGAATCCGGCAAACTAGAGCTAGAGCAACATCCTTTAAATATCCGCGATTGCATCGAAGCCACCTTAGATCTTCTGGCCCCGAAAGCTGCTGAACAAGGTTTAGAACTAGCTTATTTTGTGCATAAAAATGTGCCTAGTAGCATCGTTGGGGATCTCACTCGCATTAAGCAAATTTTAGTGAATTTAATCGGCAATGGTCTCAAATTCACTCCTGATGGCGAAGTCGTCGTCAAGGTCACCAGTCATCTGGTGCATGAGGCTAGTGAAAACAATCCTGCTCTTGCTCCTATATACGAAATTAAATTTGCCGTGAGTGATACCGGTATCGGTATTCCAGGGGATAAGTTCGATCGACTATTTAAAGCTTTTAGTCAGGTTGATTCTTCTACCACTCGTAATTATGGTGGAACCGGCCTCGGTCTGGCAATCAGTCGGCGGTTGGTCGAAATTATGAACGGTAAGATGTGGGTAGAGAGCGAAGAGCAGCGTGGTTCTACTTTTTACTTCACTATCACTTCCCAGGTAGCGCCGCTCAGTTATGCCCAACCCCAAACAGAACTACCCTCATCTAGCTATTTTCAGCATAAGCGACTGCTGATCGTTGAAGACAACAACACTCATCGCAAGATTCTCAAACATCAAGCCAAATCTTGGGGGATGATGCCCTATGCCACCGCTTCTGGTGCCGAAGCACTACGCCTGTTAGAACTACATAACAATTTTGACTTAGCCATTTTAGACCTGCAAATGCCCGCCATGAATGGACTGGAACTAGCCCAGGAAATTATTCAAATTCCTCGATATCATCAGTTACCACTCATTTTGTTAAGTTCTCTCGGGGTTAATTCTATAAATTTAGAGAAATCGACAGTGAATTTTGCTGCTGTATTGAGCAAACCAGTAAAACAATCTAATTTGTATGATGCTCTGGTGCAAATTCTGGGTAATCAGCCAGCGTCAGATCAGGAGCGGGTCGCACCTCAAGATATTCTGGCTCCGGCGCACCAACTCCGCATTTTACTGGCCGAAGATAATCCAGTTAATCAAAAAGTTGCCATGCATATGCTCAAGCGGATTGGTTATCAAGCTGATATCGCCGTGAATGGAGCGGAAGTCTTAGCCCGGCTGCGGGTTTCTCCCTATGATGTGGTGTTAATGGATTTACAAATGCCCAAAGTAGATGGCCTGGAAGCTACTAGAAGGATTATTGCCGAGTTTCCACCAACTCTTCGTCCCCAAATTATTGCGATGACCGCTAATGCGATGGAAGGCGATCGCGAGGAATGTTTGCGGGCGGGGATGAATCATTACATCACCAAACCTGTGAACATAGAGCAGCTGGCCGAAGTATTGCGTTGCTGTCAACCACTGATTAATTACCAACAGTTGGTAAAAAATACGCAGCCGCAGCAACAAGTAAGTTATGCCCTATAGCTATCAGGTGCAGTTGCGCGATACGGATGCTGCTGGGGTTGTTTACTTTGCTAATTTGTTAGCCATTTGTCATGGAGCTTATGAATCATCTTTAGCCACAGCTGGGGTTGATCTAAGAGAGCTGGTCACTAGTAATGATCTAGCGATTCCGATCGTTCACGCTAGTATCGATTTCCAGCGACCGATTTATTGTGGCGATCGACTGCAAATTACGCTAAATCCTGCTATGGATAGCACCAATGAATTTAGGATCAGCTACCAGATCTATTTAGCTACTGATCAGGTGGCTGGTCGAGCAATTACTAAGCATGTGTCGATCGATCCCACTACCCGCAAACGGCGTGATTTGCCCCAGATGATTCTAGACTGGATCGCGGCTCATCAAGATTAGGACAAAGCCTGAACGGCGGCTTGGTATTGGGGATCTTTACTTAGATCGTTCACCTCCTCCGGATTAGCCACCGCCACAATCTGTGGCTCAATTCCTTTCTTGTGAATATCTCGATGATCTGGTGTTTCATACTTGGCCACGGTCACGGCTAAGCCGCTACCATCCGGTAACTCAAATAAAGACTGGATCAAACCTTTGCCAAAAGTTTTTTCGCCCACAATGATTGCTCGATCGTTATCTTGCAGTGCCCCGGCCAAAATTTCGCTGGCACTAGCCGTGCCCCCATTCACTAATACCGCCAACGGGGCGCTGCTGAGCGCTTGGTGGTTGGCTTCAAAATTCTCTAGCACCCCCTGCCGATTGACGGTATAAACAATGGTGCCGGTATCCAGCCACATTCTGGCAATGTCCACTCCAGCTGTCACCAAGCCACCAGGATTATTCCGCAGATCCAAGACATAAGCCTTCGCTCCTTTGCTATCCAATTTTTTAATGGCTGCCGCTACTTCCTGGGGCGCTTTGGCACTGAACTGAGCTAACCGGATATAGCCGATAGAACCTTTCTGACCTGGCCGCAGTTCGGCGATCACCGGATGTAAATCAATTTTTTGACGCGCCAAAATCACTTCCTTGGGTGGCTGTCCAGGGGATTGGACGATCAAACTAATATTGGTACCCGCTGGACCACGCATTCGAGCAGCGGCGGTATCTAAATCTAGATCGGTGGTGGGAGTGGCATCGACCTGCAAGATCAGGTCATGGGTTTTAATACCCGCCCGCTCGGCAGGAGAACCAACAATCGGCGCAATCACCTCAATCTGTTTGGTTTTTTCCTGCAGTCCAATCTGCAAGCCCACCCCAAATAATTCGCCTGCGGTATTGACCTGCAAGCTGCGATACTGTTCTGGATTAAGAAAACGAGTGAAGGGTTCATCTAAGCTGGCCAACATCTTTTCGATCGATTGATAAGCCGCCGCCGAATCAGTAATATTTTGCTTGATGGTGCGATCGCGTACTAGCCACCAATTTTGATGATTAAAAGTTTCGTCATAATAAGCCTGATTGACCGTTCGCCAAGCTTGTAAGACGAGTTGTTGTTCAGAGCTGAAAGCCAACGCCACTGGTTGACCCAGCAGCCAAAACCCAGCTACTTGCAGTACCAATAATAGGCTGCCGATCAGGCTCCGATTAACCATCTTCACAAATTACCTGCCAGATTAAGATTTATAAATTAACTTGATTGCGATAGTCTAACATAGCTCTAGGCCAGCAAACACTAGACCTAGAGCTTATCTAGCGCTCTTTTTGCCCTACCCTCAACCATTAAAAAGTGTTAAATTTAACAGTGGTAGATTAAAAAATCTCCCTCATCAGCAGCGAGAATCTAATTTTTGACCATCTACTCCTGGTGGGTGATTGAACTCCCAAGTTCTCGCTATCATCAACCGCTCCAGCGGCTTTCGCTGTTAGCGATATAATTGACAAACTCATAAAAAAATAATCACTTCATGTTCACCAAGCAGGTTACTAACAGTAAAACCTACCAATGGTTTAACGAACGTCTGGAAGTGGAAGCCATCTCGGATGACATTTCTAGCAAGTACGTTCCTCCACACGTAAATATTTTCTACTGCTTAGGCGGTATCACACTGATGTGTTTCATCATTCAGTTTGCTACTGGCTTTGCGATGACTTTTTACTACAGCCCCACTGTGGCCGAAGCTTTCAATTCTGTCCAGTTCATTATGACCCAGGTCAACTTCGGTTGGCTGCTGCGATCGATCCATCGGTGGAGCGCCAGCATGATGGTACTAATGATGATTCTGCACACTTTCCGGGTGTACTTAACTGGTGGCTTCAAAAAGCCCCGCGAGTTAACTTGGATTACTGGCGTAATCTTGGCCGTGATCACTGTCAGCTTTGGCGTAACTGGTTACTCCCTACCTTGGGATCAAATTGGTTACTGGGCAGTCAAAATCGTATCTGGTGTGCCCGAAGCTATTCCGGTAGTGGGCGTAGCCATGGCCGACCTACTGCGGGGTGGTTCTAGCGTTGGTCAAGCAACTCTAACTCGCTACTACAGTTTGCATACTTTTGTCTTGCCTTGGTTCATTGCTGTTTTCATGTTGCTACACTTCCTGATGATTCGGAAGCAAGGCATCAGCGGCCCCTTGTAAGCTCTCACCATTTTTGAAGAAAAAAGAGTAGAAAACCTATGGCAACAATTAAAAAGCCAGATTTATCGGATCCTAGTTTGCGTGCCAAACTAGCGGAAGGCATGGGACACAACTATTATGGTGAACCAGCCTGGCCAAATGACCTGCTGTACATTTTCCCAGTAGTAATGCTGGGGACGATCGGCTGCTGCGTCTGTTTAGCTGTCTTGGATCCTGCCGTGCAGGGTGAAGCAGCTAACCCGTTTGCTACCCCTCTAGAAATTCTGCCTGAGTGGTATCTGTGGCCAGCTTTCCAAATGCTGCGGGTATTACCTAACAAATTGTTAGGAATCGCTGCGATGGCTGGTATTCCTTTAGGCTTATTGATCGTACCTTTTGTCGAAAACGTCAATAAGTTTCAAAATCCTTTCCGTCGCCCCCTAGCGATGGCTGTATTCTTGTTTGGGACAGTGTTCACTATTTACTTAGGTATTGGTGCGGCGCTACCGATCGACAAGTCTCTAACTTTGGGTCTATTTTAATTTGGGTACCACACCATTCATTCCCTAAATATTGGGCATGGTAATGCTATACCTCAAAATAATTTTGATGTTTTTGGGAGTCAGCTAGTTTAGAACTGGCTGACTCTTTCTTCGGGGGATGTCGATCGCGTTAAAATAGAAGTTAAGGTAACAAGGAGGCGTTGTGACATATAACAGTCCAAAAATCTGGGAGCTTAATTTAGGAGGGTTGAAACCCTTACTGAACATCATCTTGATTGCCGTACTCCTCGGCAGTTTAGGTTTGGGTTGGCTCGTCAAATCGGCTTTATTTCTGGTGGGCTTAGTAATTCTGATCCCAGTGATCGGTATTTTGGGGTTTGCTTGGTGGTCCAAACAAAACATTGTGCAGGATGCCTGCCCAGTATGTAACTTTGAGCTAACTGGTCTGAATGGAACGGGGCTAGATTGCCCGAGCTGTGGCGAGGCTCTGAAGGTAGAGAATGGTCAAGTCGTGCGCGTCTCTCTGCCCAATACGATCGATATCGCTGCTGTAGAAGTAGAAGGCTAATTTTTCACAATTTCAAACATCCTTTTGTAATTTTCAACTTTTAACCATGAGTAATTCCCAGCAGCAAGATTGGCAGCAGAAACTCAAAGATCTCAAGATTGAGGTGGATACTGCTGCTGAAAATAGCCGGATTCCGGAAGTGTTACCGAAGATCGATGCTAATACTTTTAATCCGGCGGCTTGGCAAGAACGGCTGTTTCAAACCCGGAATTGGTTTGAGCAAGTTCCGGCTAGCGGCAAGTTAGCTTTGATCGCTGGTGGGGCGATCGGTGGTCTGATTTTACTCAAGACTGTTTTTCAGTTAGTAACTTCGTTGATTACTTTGGCGGTGGTGGCAGTAGGTATATCCTTTGCCTATCGGTATTTGATTACGCCCAAGGCTGACTAGACTGACCAGTCGATTCTCATCGATTCCAGATCCTTTCCTTTAAAATCTTGAATACACTTTGTTTTTCGGGCAATTTCACTGGGGTCTGTACGAGTTTACTTAATTCTTTTTTGTAGATTTTATGATAGTGGATGACATCAATTCGTCATCCATTGATGGGTTGGTTTTCCTGTCGTATGTATCCAAAATGCTATTTGTACAGATAGTGATCTAAGAATTTGCTGAGTTGAACTGGAATTGAGATTTAGGGATTTCAAGTAAATAGTGTGATGTGGGTACTTTAACGAGTATTCACAGCTTAAACTTTTTATGGGAATCGCAATTTTTCTGGTGGCCGTAGTTTCGCTACCCATCCCCCAATTGCCGATCGACTGAAAACTATTCGGGGGGTCGGGAAAAAACTCGGCACCAAAATATTTTTCCAAGGCACCGCCTTGCCAACAATTCAGGCGATCGCTCCTCTGGAAACTAGCTCGGGAATGGATTTGACTGATCCAGCTGTTTCTAAAAATAATGCATCTCTGATTCATCTGGCTCATGTCTATCATCTATTACTCGATCCCGATCGATATCAAGACCAGTTGATGGCGCTGAACCAGTGGGAAGAACCCACCGTAATTGAGCAAGTCATGGCTCTGTGGCAGGCTGATTCTGCGCCCCGCCTGGCGACAATCGATCGACATCTGGCAAAAATAAGCGGGACTGACTCTGGCCAGCACCTACTGCAATCCAGTTATCAATTAGTGGCTCTCCTGCCTCCCGAAAATTGGCACAATAGCCTGGCCTACCTGATTTTGCAACACCGCCTCAATCCCCCGCAGCCCCAGGAAATTTATCAGTCGATCGAGGAAGTTGGGATCGAAATGCGGAATATCCTAGGGACTTTGGCGCAGCGCAGTCAGCCCCACGATAGTCATACAGCTTTTCAAGGAGCCCTGTTGCGGCTGCCCGCGCAGCTGGCCAGTGAACTCCCTCCAGAATTGCCCTGGCGAGATTTTCAAACGCAGTTGGCTAAGGTCGCCGCTGCTGATCCTAAAATCAAGCAATTATTAATCACGGCTGGTGTAGAAATGCTGACCACTCACCGTCAAACTAATCTGGATGGGGTGGATTTAATGCGATCGATCGCCATCTTGCTAGATTGCCCGGTGCCGCCCTTGCTCGATCGACTAGCCACCAAAGTCCCCGTTCTAGTGAATAACCACCAGCTCATCTGATTTAGATATCCTGCCAGTTTCTCGTATCAACAAATAAAGATAGGTGTTTGGGGTTACTGGTAGCCACGATCGATCGGTATTTTTCACTATCAATGAGGATAGCTTGAGCGGCTAAAATTACGTCTCCATCGAGAGCTTTGTTGTCTGCGGTAGGTTTACCTTGTTGTCGAACTTGTGCCCACATTTCTGCTGCTTTGAGCATGACTTCGGTAGTAATCGGCAAATATACTAGCTCAGATTTTAGCTCGTCGAGTCGGCGAATACTCTTTACTTTATTGACTCTCAGCAATTCCCGACGAACTTCATAATCGATGATTTCAGGAAGAACCACATGGTATCCTCTGCCGAGTAAACTGTTTAGCCATTGTTGACACTCAATTGCTAAAGGAGTTGACTTGGGATTAGTGATTAATCCAACTGGGGTAGAGTCCAGCAAAACAATTTGGGACATTCAGGATTTAGATAGATGTTCTTTTAATAGAGCTGATGATTTCTAGGGCTTGTTGCTGGTCTTCTTCATCGTCATCATCGTTAAATTTGGCAAGCATGTCAGCAATTCGGGATTTCTGTTGATCGAGAGAGCTTGGGGTTTGGTTATGAATACGATCGACAGCTTGTTGCCATTGTTGCTGGGAAGTATTGACTGGATTTGGCAATGCTGTACCGTGAGCTGTTGCCGTCTCAATTTTTTGTTCTAGCTGTCTCAGGATTTTTGTTTGTTCGACCAAGGGGAGTAGATCGATCTGCTGCAAAATTTCTGCTACTACAGGACTCATGTTTTTGCCTCATTGCTGGGTGTTTTTATTTTAATCGACTGGCCACCAAAGTCTCCGTTCCAGTGAACAACCGCCAGCTAATCTGATCTGGTCAGCTGCTCCTTCCCCCGACCCAAGGCCATGCCGATCGAACCACAGACCACCGCCACCGCCCCGCCCATTCCCCATAGGGTGATTTTTTCAGGCCGGATGTCCAGCCAGGGAGATGCGATCGCCATGGCCACGATCGTCACAATCGGAGCCATGGCCAGCACCGCACTCACCCGTGACGCTGGCCAATGCTGCAAAGATTCTGCAAAAGCTCCATAGGCCACGAAAGTATTTAAGCCACAAAAAATCAACATTCCCCATTGGATGGCCGATAGCTGCCTCAGACTGGCTGGATGAGCAAAACAACCAAAAATCACCCCGCAACAGCCATAGATAATCCACATAATCTGACCGGAAGTTAATTGCTGGAGCAACTGCTTTTGAGCCAGAGCGTAGACTGCCCAGGTCAAAGCGGCCAGCACCAGCAGGCCACTACCTTCTAGGTACTGGCGAGTAGCCAGGGTCACAGCTAGCTGTTGATGAAAAAAACTAATCAAACCAGCAACTAGTAAAAACAGTCCCATCAATTGCTGTCGGCTATAGGTTTCTTTGAAAATGATTAGTCCGCCAAATCCAAAAAATAAATGAGCTAGCTGAATCAATACTTCGGCATGGGAAGGAGAGGTAGCCATCAACCCCTGGACAAAAAATAGATAATTGCCAGTTAGTCCCAAAATGGCCAATAATAGCAAGCCAGAAGAAGCCGATCGCAACTGTGTAATGGTGGGTAGTTGATGCTGGCTAGCTAAATACCAGCCCAACAATATAAATGAAGTTAAAAACCGGAAACTATTGACTGTGTAAATATCAACTACCTGTAAGATCACGCCCAGAGCTAAAGGCACTAATCCCCACAAGATTACGGTCACGATCGATAAACCAAAGCCTAGTTGCCAGTTACCGGTAGTTTGATGGAGTTTCAATTGTTTTGCTAGTAAGCTCGCTTTAAAACGTAATCAGCCATCGCTATTAAAGCATCCCGCGAGGCCGATGGCGCTAGGTCAGATACTTGCTCAATAGCTTTTTGAGTATGGAAAGTAGCCAACTCCCAAGATTTATTAATACCTGCGCTACGGATCACTAAATCCACAGCTTTTTCCAAGTCACCAGGATTAGTGAATTCATTGGTAATTAAATCAGCCAGGACGGGGTGTTCCTGCATGGCATAAAGAGTAGGGGCGGTCAGATTACCACCGGCCAAGTCCGATCCAGCTGGTTTTCCTAGAGTTTCGGCTGAACTAGTAAAGTCTAAAATATCATCCACAATCTGAAAAGCCAGCCCCAAATGCCGACCGTAGAGATAAATCTTTTCACAGGCGACCTCCGAAAGATCGCTTAAGATTGCCGAAGCCTTGGCACTATTGGCGAGTAAAGAAGCTGTCTTAAAATAACTTTTTTCTAAATAGGCATCGATCGATAGTTCTGGATCGAAGCTATTTAAGCTCTGCTGAATTTCACCCTCAGCCAAGTCCATAATCACCTGAGAGAGCAGTTTAACCACCACCAGGTTATCCAGGTTAGCCAGGTACCAAGAAGACTGGGCAAACAAGAAATCCCCAGCCAAAACTGCCACTCGGTTACCGAACTGATCGTGAACAGTGGGCAAACCACGCCTAGTATCGGCGGTATCTAACACGTCGTCATGAACCAAGCTAGCCGTGTGAATCATTTCGGTGATTTCTGCTAACCGTCGGTGACGAGGAGTGATATCTTCACCGGGCATCGTCGCTCGCGCAATCAATAACACGATTGCTGGTCTTACCCGCTTACCCCCGGCCGAAAAAAGATGTTCCGCAGCTGCGTACAAAATAGGGTGGCGAGCGCCTACTAAAGATTTAAGATTTTCCGTCAAAACTTTCAAGTCAGCTTCAACAGGAGCAAAAAGAGAAGTCACCGAAGTCATGAGTCACAAGCTGGCTTAGACAAGCATTTTACGAAAGTTTACAATCATTCTAAGCTATTTTCCTGATCGACGGGGATCTGAAACGATTTCTGTATCTAAAAGGCGGTGAAGGATTGCAACGATTCCACCGAGATATTGTCAACTGGGGGCTGCTGATTTAACCAGTTGACAGAAAGCTTGGCAAAACTTTCGGCACAGCCACTCACATAAAAACTAGTCTCACCTATTCGATCGCTAGTATTTTGAAGCTGCTCTTGCTCTAATACTCTCCAGGCTTCCTTCACCGCTGATTCTGCCGGATTTACATATTTCATGGCTGGCGGCATGATTTTTTCAAAAACCGTCTTAAGATGCGGATAGTGAGTACATCCAAACACTAAAGCATCGATATTCACGTCAATTAACGGCTGCAAACATTCCTGCGCAATTTCTAATGTTTCTGGCTCATGAATCCGATTCTGCTCAATTAAGGGCACAAACTGGGGACAGGCGACTTCCCAAACCTGCATGGTCGGATCACAGCGGCGCATCTCATTGCCGTAGGCTTTACTATTCACCGTAGCCTGGGTGGCAATTACCCCCACCCGCCGACCAGCCTGCACAGCAGCTCTAGCTCCGGGTTTAACTACACCCACGATCGGAAAATCAAACTCCGATCGCACTATATCTAGGGCTAAAGCTGAACCGGTACTGCAAGCCATCAGCACCATTTTTACCTGGCGCTGTGCCATCATCGTCAAAATTTCTCGGACAAACTGGACGATCTCGCCCGGTTCCCGATTGCCATAGGGTACCCGGGCAGTATCCCCAAAGTATAAAACCGATTCATGGGGTAGCTGTTTGTGAATCTCTGTTAAAACTGTTAAACCGCCCACGCCACTGTCAAACACACCAATCTGGGCACTAGAAATACGTCTAGAAGACGAGGATGCGACAGGGGCAATCAACAAAGGAAACCTCAATCAGGTGAAAAATAGAATATTAAGATGCTCCAACTATTTGTATCATATGTTTACCAAACTGGAATCAATCATTTGTATTATTTCTAAATATAAATGTTTCCGATAGTTTCACTTATGATTTTCTAGATGAGATTATTGCTGGCGCAAATACTCCATAATGCCCTTGGCAATACCTTCTGCTTCTGCTGCTTGATAATCTTCTCGTCGCAGTCTGGCAGCTTCTGCGGCACTAGTTAAGTAACCTGTTTCCACCAATATCGCCGGAATCTGAGACTTTCGCAAGACTAAGAAACGAGCACTACGAGTGTTGCGGTTACCGATGTAAAATCCTTTTTGGGTGACAGTGCTAAGCACATTGCGATGTACTATTTCAGCCATGCGACCACCGGCTGGACCATAGAAGTAAGTTTCGAGCCCATTAACGTCAGGACGGCCATCAATCGAATTGGCATGAATACTCACAAATACAGTCGCATTGGCACGATTTGCCATTTCAACGCGAGGATTTAAGTCCACAAAATAATCACCATCTCTCGTTAGCTTGGTGCGAATACCTTGGCTTTCCAAAATCCTAGACACACGTTTAGCGATCGGTAGAATCACATCAACTTCTCTGAGGCCACCAACTCCTATTGCTCCAGGATCCTTACCCCCATGGCCAGGATCTAGCATCACGAGAACTTGACGATTAACTGGTCGACCGCTAGAGGGAATCGTTGTTGGTGTGGTAGGGGTGGATGTACGTGGGGTGCTAGTCGATGGACGGGTATCGGCTACCACTGGCCGAGGTGCTGCACCATAGGGTAAAGACAAAATTTGACCAGCATAATACTGGACAACTGGACCAATTTGATTTCGATCGAAGCGTCGTACTTCTACGTTTACTGAGTTAGGTCCAGCTGAAAAAATCTGTAGATTAACCTCATTTTGGGAAGGGAACTTAAAGTTGCCAGCCAACCGCGCATTGGGAATCACCACTCGATACACCGAGCCTTTCGCATCCCAGCTGCCACTGTAAGTAAGTTGGCGACTGCCCCGAATAATGACCCGGTTGTACTGTTTATCTACTTCCACCGCGCTAATCGTGGCTGGCGATCCCGACGCGGCGATTAAATTCGCGGAACTAGCTGGTGGGGGAGAGCTACTCACGCCAGTAACCACACTAGTCGTCACCTGTCGATCGGGCGCTACCAAAGCACCTGTTTCGTTAAAGACAGATACATTACCAGTTGGGATCGTGCCCCCTTTGGCTAACTGCGCCTCAGGCAGTTGAACTGACCACTGATTAGCACTGTTTGCCCGAATCAAAATTTGCCGAGGATCGAAGATATAGCCAGACTCTAGCTCAAATACTAAATTGGTGGTACGAGTTTCTTCGTTGTAACCTACCCGCAACTCCCGCACCCCTTTGCCCACCGGCTGGCG
Organism: uncultured bacterium; assembly: GCA_964247085.1. Lineage (GTDB taxonomy): Bacteria > Cyanobacteriota > Cyanobacteriia > Cyanobacteriales > Chamaesiphonaceae > JAAFHZ01. Next base: position 31,321 of record CAXTSX010000024.1, on the reverse strand, counting down.
TTGAGTAGACCTGTTGAGTTTGGTTTCTGGTAAAGATATCACCAACTTACTGGGATCCGCGAGCAACTGAGCTTCTGGCTTAACCCGATTATCAGTGGCAAAGTCTAATCGATTGCTAGTTTGATCAAACCGCCAAGAAACTATTTCTGAAGCCGCAGCTGGCAAGGTGGCCAACGCGGCCAACAAGGAACCAATAATACCGGGTAACAGCCAGTTTAGTTTCACGAGGTTTTGCTCCTATCTGATGAGGTTTAAACAATTGGGACTAGATATTGGGGGATTTGCTAACGATGGGATTAGGAATATCTACGATCCAGTCGATCGGATTCAACCCTGTAAAACTGATCTGCTTAGGATTTAGTGTATATCCTCGGCGGACTTCTAAAACCAAGCGAGTCGTACTGCCGTTAAGCTGACCCACGCGCAGGGTATTATAATAGCCAGACAGTTTTTGCGTAGTGGTAGACCGAGGGAAAGTAGTTGCCGGTAAGTCAATTACTAGCCTGGTGGGTGCAAATAGCAATAAGGCTTTTGGTTGTACTCTCCCATCAGTTTTAAATGATAAGCGTCTACCATCACTGGACAATTGCCAGGTTTTCAGCTGACCAGCTGGTGCCGACGACGCTAAAATCAAAGGGATTAGTATACAAGCAAAAGCTGCAGCTAACGGCAATCTTACAAGATGGGGGATATGGAAACGTTGGTCAATCACCTAAGACAGTTGGGGGTATATAGATAAACCTCTAGATGTCCTCACACAACAATTTGTTTCAAATTGCTCATGAAAAACTAAGATTCTCACAATCGCACATGCAAACACAATCGTAATTGTATCAGTTTGTGACGGATGTTCTATATTCAGATGCAAAACCGATGATACAACAACCTTGAGCCAAAAGCCTAGGGATAGCTGGAAAATTCCGGATATTTACCGACTTGATATAGGCGAGCAGCTGGAAAAAAGAACTTCTTCTTTTATCCTGCTGTTCGCCCATATCAAGAATTTAGTGACAATATCTTAAGCTACGTACTCTCGGATATCGTCTTTGCGTTTACGCAATTTGGCGATCGCTTCCCGCTCAATTTGGCGCACCCGTTCACGACTAATATTTAACATTTCACCAATTTTGGCCAAAGTTAGAGGCTGACTGTCATGTAAGCCAAAGCGCATAGTCAAGACCTGCTGCTGCTGCTGAGATAGCTCTGACATCATCTTCTCTAAATCCATTTGTAAAGAAGATTGAATCACAAACTCTTCTGGAGAGACACCCGGATCCTCCAGCAGATCCCCCAGTTCGGTATCTTGATTGTCACCTACCCGCAAGTCTAAAGACAACGGCTGCCGAGCCCGCTCCAGATATTCACGTACCTGCTTAGGAGTAAGTTCTAGTTCTGTAGCCAGTTCTGGTACAGTAGCGGCTCTCCCTAGTTGCTGGGCTAGAGAGCGCTGGGCTTTTTTGATCTTGTTGAGTTTTTCAGTAATGTGAATTGGTAAACGAATGGCTCGGGCTTTTTCGGCGATGGCGCGGGTGATGGCTTGCCGAATCCACCAGTAGGCATAAGTCGAAAACCGGTAGCCTTTGCTGGGGTCGAATTTTTCCACTCCCCGTTGCATGCCGATCGTACCCTCTTGAATCAGATCCAATAGGTCGATGTTGCGCTTAATGTACTTTTTGGCTACTGAAACTACCAGCCTGAGATTGGCTTCTACCATCTTGCGCTTGGCAAGTTCACCAGCGGTCACTACTCGCTGCAAGTTTGTTGGATCCATCTGAGCTGCTGCCGCCCATTGTTCTAAGGTTGGCTCTTGCTCGAGTTCGGCAACCAACTGACTTTTAATGGAGACCATGGCAACCAGCTGCTGCACTTGCTTGCCCAGCAAGATCTCTTGCTCATGTGTTAATAGAGGGACTCTACCAATTTCACGGAGGTAAGTACGGACTGTATCAGTTGAAGCTAGGGCTGTTCTCATGGCTAGGGAAGGGATAATAGGTTTAATACAGACTGGAAGTCTGGGCTTAAACGGTTTATTGCCACAAATTCAGTGATCTGGAACTTTTCTGAGTGGAGAGATGAGAGGAAATGTGACCTTCCTATCGATTCTCTGCAAGGCTTTCACTATTGGCCACTTAGAAATATGAGAGTGTTTACTCCGTTAAGTGTAACATTTCTCAATGTTCGTTACTATACTTTACATATACTTTTAGCCTTGTGTAAAGAAAATTTAAGTATTTCCACGGTATCGGCCTGCAGCTAGAATGTCTGCCACTTAAATTACACTCCTAGTATTTAAGAAGAAATTAACCTGAAAAATGACTCTCAACGTGATGTCCTCTCTTTAATGAAAAATCTATGAGTCCTAATATTTGGCTAGTAAGACATGCTCATCGACTAGACTTTATCCAGCCGGAATGGTTTGACACAGCTCTCTTCCCCTACGATCCTCCCCTATCAGCACTGGGGTGGCAGCAATCTTTAGAACTAGTAGCTAAACTGCAAAATTCTCATATTCAACAAATTTTCACCTCACCTTATCTCCGTACAATCCAAACGGCTTATCCTATTGCTCAGTCCCTAGGTTTATCAATTCAAGTGGAAGAAGGGCTTAGAGAATGGTTGCACCCAGAATGGTCGCCTTCTGTACCTGAAACCTTGCCCATTAAAATACTTGCGCGGCAGGGCTGGCCAATTGATTTGGGCTATCAGTCTCAGATTTCACCAGTATACTTTGAATCCATCGATCAACTACTAGATAGAGCAGCTATAGCTATTCAGAATATTATTGACTTGTCTCAAGATTCTGTACTAATAGTAGCACACAAGCACCTCTTGCTTGGGATGGTAGAAACACTTACTGGCACAGGTGCGATGGTACAAGAGGCAGAATTTGCGGCGGCAGCGGTGATGGTTTTGACGGCTCCGCAACGGGCTGGCGAGCCTTGGCAAATCGCTTCGCCAAATGCACTCAGTAATCTGACTTAGGATCATATAAATAAGGTTTGAAATTGCCCTTACCCCAACCCTCTCCCAAGGCTGGGAGAGGGGGCAAGAGTTATAATTTATTTAATTCTTGATCCTAAGTTATTTTAAAAATTGTGAATTCTTCTATTCGATCGATTACTTATCCGCTAGCCACTTGTCAGAGAGCAGAAATAGCTTTGCGTTGCCTGCCTTTTAACATTAAGCTTTTTCAGGAAATGCGTGCCCGGGGAGTATCGATTTTCCAGGTGGCCGGGAATAGTGGCGTGGAATTGGGCTATACCCAACGCTCTTTAACAGAATTGGTGGCCGAAAGTAACTTGGTGTGGCTAATTCAGGTGGGTATTTTGCGCCGGGAAGTCGATGGACAAGGTCTGACCGATAGTTTTCGACTGACACCTTTGGGTCTGCAACTAATCGAGAAATGGGGAAACCACGATTTTCCGCGCCCACGCAAACGCGATCGCTTGACTAACTTTATGAACCGCTGTCTGCGGTCGATTGTTTAGGAATGCCAGCCATTATGGTAGTGGGCACTACCTCTCATGCCGGTAAATCATTACTGACAGCGGCCATCTGCCGTCTGTTGGTGCGCCAAGGACAGCGGGTGTGTCCGTTTAAAGGCCAAAATATGGCCCTCAATGCCTACGTTACCGCTGATGGTGGTGAAATTGGTCATGCTCAAGCGGTGCAAGCCTGGGCGGCTCGTTTAGAACCGCAGGTGCTCATGAACCCTATTTTGCTAAAACCCCAGGGAGATATGACTTCCCAGGTGATTTTAATGGGGCAAGCCGTCGGGCAAGTCGGAGCTGCTGATTATTACGAGCAATATTTCGATCGCGGTTGGCAAGCTATTACTAACTGTCTAGATGAGTTGCAACAACAATATGACTATATTGTCTGTGAAGGGGCGGGTAGTCCGGCTGAAATTAATCTTAAGCACCGCGATTTAACTAATATGCGGGTGGCTAGTTACCTAAAGGCTAATACGGTGTTGGTGGCAGATATCGATCGCGGGGGCGTATTTGCGCATATTGTGGGCACTTTGGAGCTATTGACCCCCGCCGAAAGAAAATTGATCAAAGGCTTTGTGATTAATAAATTTCGGGGGCAGCGCTCCTTACTGCAATCGGGCTTAGATTGGCTGGAAGAACGCACCGGAATTCCAGTGGTGGGGGTGTTGCCCTATTTTCAACCGCAGTTACCAGCCGAGGATTCTTTAGATTTATTCGATCGCCGGATCACCAAACCCGATGCCGAACTCCAGATTGGAATCGTGCGGTTGCCGCGCATGGCTAATTTTACCGATTTTGACCCACTGATGGCCGAGCCAACGGTGCAGCTTACTTATCTGGATCAATCGCACTCTCCCCGAAAATTTGATGCTCTGATTATTCCGGGCACTAAAACTACTATCGCCGACTGTCAATGGTTACATGCTTCTGGTCTGGCCAAGGTAATTCACGATCATGTCTTAGCAGGTGGCGTAGTGATGGGCATCTGTGGTGGTTTACAAATGTTGGGCATAACCATCAAGGATCCGGCAGGGCTAGAAGGAGTAGCTGGCGAAGTTGCTGGACTGGATTTGTTGCCAATCCACACCGTAATCAATCAAGACAAGGTGCTGCGTCAATGCCAGGTAGAATCTAGTTATTTCTTGACCCACAGTCCAGTAGCTGGTTACGAAATTCATCAAGGCACCACCACTTGGATCGGCTCCAATTCAGCTCCACCACTATTTAATAATCCAGATTTAGGCTGGGTTGTAAATGATCAAATCTGGGGAACCTATCTACATGGCATTTTTGATCACGGGGAATGGCGGAGATCTTGGCTCAACCAACTCCGGCAGCGTCGGGGTGTAGAACCATTACCCACCAATGTTGTCGATTATGCCGGGCAAAGAGATATGGCTTTGGATGCAGTGGCAGATCTTGTTGGTGAACATTTGAATTTAAAAATATTGATGGCAGGTTAATAAAATATCCAAATCTAAAGGGCGATGGATAATTCCATCGCCCGGTGAGAATCTTGTCGGTTAGCTTTGCTGCAACCGATATCTCCATTGCTTTTAATCAGTTAACTAGTCTAAACAGCAGTGATCAAAAGCTGGTTGCTGGTGTTGGGACGCTTGCCATATTTCTACAATTAATGATTCGATCGCTGCAGGTAAATGGGTCACAAATATTCCTTCTTCGCTGTGGGAAGTAGCCGATAGCCAGTAACCTTCCAAGCCAATTTCAACCATATCCACATCACATACGGACAGCGAGATTAAGTCACTGGCTTCTTGGCAAATCAAATTTTCTAGATCTTTCCAAGCGTTGGCATCAGTAGACAACCCAAAGGCCGCATTCAGCGGCTCTACCGATACAGTGCTACCTACTCTTACCGCCAGCAAAACGCGCTGGCCAATCCATTTCTCGACAGAAGTGGAGAGTTTTTCAATGTGCAGATCGGTATCTGTATAAGATAGTTTCAACATAAATCGGTTAATCTCCTTTACTCAGCTGTGTTCTAAAGACTGAATGACGCAATTTAGTCCATTACAGTCAGTTGCTGACTATTATTTTTGTAAATACTTAGAAAGTGATCTTTAGTTTTTGGAAAAAAAAATTAACATATGGGTACTCATGATGAGCAAGAGTGCCACTTGGAAGATCAATCTCCCAGCAGATAAAGAATTTAGTTTTGCCCTGCTGTAATTACTTCAACGATGATTAACCTGATTCCGGAAACCTTTTGAAAAAATTTTAAATAATTTTGAAAGGGATAAAATAGATAGAATTGAGTCTGGACAAGCTACTCAACCATTACAGTAACCATAAAACGTATATGAAGATACATTCTTTGTGGCACCTTACCTATTTCCTAGATCCTAGAGCTGCGCTACAATCGTACTACTAATCCTCTAAACCCCCTTAGGAAACAAATTAATGATAATGGGCACGATGGTCAAACGAATTCCTACTACAGAAATGGAAGTGACTAGCATCCGCTTAGAGCGGGAGCTAAAGGAAAAGTTGAAGGAGATTTCTGGACATCAGGGCTACCAAGCTCTCATCCGGGATGTGCTATGGCGCTTCGTTCAACAAAAATCTGGTGAATATCAACAAAGATATACAACCGCAGATATTCGGGCAACGATGCCGGCGATCGCCAAAAGCGAAGAGCGTTGCTGTATTACTGGCAAGGTTATTCAAGCCGATGAATCCATGCTGTTAGGTTGGACAACTTCTGGTGATTTGGTACCTCTTCACTCCGAAAGCTGGTCGATCGAATAAATTGAAATAAATTGAATTTTTGATGGTTAACTAAAAAACAGCTTCCTGATTTTTATAACAGGAAGCTGTTTTATTTGGTTGGGAACTAAATTAAAAAACAGACGTTTAGAGATCTTGTTCGCTAAAATCGCGGGTAATGTGATCGAAAGGTATATCTACAAAACTAGTATCATTCATGCCAGCGGCTGCCAACTCTTCCTTAACAATGTCTTTCATGATCTGAATACCTACAACAGTGGGAGCGATGGGCACACCCAATGAGTTATAAGTTTCCCTTAGACCTTGGAGTACCCGTTCATCTAGCACATTGTTGTCAGCAGCAATAATTGCATAGCTGGCATAGCGCAGATAGTAATCCATATCCCGCAGACAAGCGGCATAACGACGAGTGGTATAAGCATTACCACCAGGGCGAATGAGTTCAGGGTTTTCTTCAAAGAGGCGCAAACCAGCACGTTGCACAATGGAGGCGGCGTTGCTGTTAATAATGGAGGCAGCGGCAATCCGCGCAGCTCCGGTATCAAAATAGGTTTTTAAGCTATCTAAGGCGTTCCGATCGAAGTATCGACCAGTGATATCGTAGGACTTAATTAAATTTGTAACAGCATCCCGCATGAGACTGCTCTCCCAGGAGTAATAAATATATATTTCAGCCTCTAAGTATTGCAGAGAAACTACAACCTCTGGGAGCCTAACGTTACAATTCTCAATGTCGAGTAGAGTATTAGGCTCCTTCTAAAGGAGCCATAGTCAGCCCGGCTCGCCGGAGTTGTTGATGATATAACTCGGCCTGTTCTTGGGGCCCAACCCAAGCCACCGCCTGACCTTCATCGTTAACTTGATGAGTTAATGTCCAAGCATAGTCATCACTCATGCCCGGAATATAAGTCATCAAGCAATGGTGGACATGCTCAAAAGTGTTAAAGTCATCGTCCAGGATGATTACCTTAAAGTTGGGATAAAGCTGTTTGGTGGTTTCTTTGACCCGATCGGGAGTAGCAACTGGAGTCATAGGCTTAACAAGTAAGTGGTTTTAAACAATTTTAACGAATTTAACTGAAATTCTGACAAGTCTATTCTCCGGTGGTAGCTTGATTTTTACGGCGGCGGCAGCGATCGGAGCAGTATTTAACCTCATCCCAGCATTTTTCCCATTTCTTGCGCCATGTGAATGGTAAATTACAAACCAAGCAGGTTTTGGTTGGTAAATCAGATTTGGCTCTTTGTCTGGGCATGGGTGATGGTATGGAGTTAGATTTGGATTTAGATCAGGTACGGATAGTTTTGGTCGAACCCGCTGGGGCCAGGAATGTGGGATCGATCGCCCGGGTAATGACCAATATGGGTCTGAGTCAGCTGGTGATTGTGAACCCCCAGTGCGACCTAGGCAGCGAAGAGGCGCGGCGCATGGCGGTACATGGTCAAAAGCTGCTCACTAGCTGCACAGTGGTGCCAGACTTAACCACCGCTCTCCAGGGCTGTCAGCGGGTGGTCGGCACCACTTTTCGTCAGGATGATTTACCCCGATTGCCACAGCCACCAGCTATGGCCTTGGCTTGGTTACTAGAAATCTCGTCGCCGACGGCGGTGATTTTTGGGCGGGAAGATAATGGCTTAAGTAATCAGGAACTAGACTATGCCCAGCGCTACTTACGGATTCCGGTATCACCAACCTACACCTCTTTGAACTTAGCACAGGCCGTTGGAATTTGTGCCTATGAGCTGTTTCAGCTTAGTCAGCAGCCGTTAGTAGTCGATCCTGCCTTTGCAGTTACCAATCTGGCGACGATCGATCAGCTCGATCGATATTATCAACAGCTGGAAACCCTGCTCCTAGAAATTGGCTATCTGCAACCGCAGACGGCACCAAGCCGGATGGCGAAATTACGGCGCTTGTATGGTCGATCGGAGATGTCTAGCAATGAACTGGCGCTGTTACGGGGTATTTGTAATCAGATGACTTGGGCACTGCATCGCTTGGAATAAAAGAAATCTGTAAATTTGATGGATATATTTTGGAGTGTATATATTAATACTACTCCTGATAATTCAACCTGATTTTTGTTAAGAAAAAATACAGGGAATGTCCGACAGCGAAAAGTTGTAATACCTTAAAATCACTATCCCGCTTCGCAAATCCTCAGCTTATTTATTAGGATGATGTCCAAATATTACTGATCAGTAATTCAATTCTCCAGTACAGTTCATTTAAAATACAATTCATGTTTAAAAATAAAAGTGTACAAGCAAAGTTAATTACAGCATCACTACTTTTCGTTGGTTTTCTATTTTCAACATTTTGCTTCAATCAGATGTCAATTCAGCAGGTGATCGATCGGTCATCACCCAACGAGCCAAATTTGGTAATTAATACAGAGTTACCGGCTGCGGAAGCTCAAACCCCAAAGCCACTGCCGATTATCTCTACTAATCCATTCATCGCTATTCCCCCTACTACGCCTGATACCGATAAAAAGTTTGTGCTGGAGCAAAATAGAATTGTTAGTTTACTGCTGGTAGTGTTGATTGGAACTTTGTTATTATTATTTGCATTTCTTTCACCGGTAATTGGATTATTCTGGCGACCAAATAATCAAGATAGTCTCCGCGATAAAGCTTGGTTTCTGACAGAATCTTTCCCCAAGCTTTTGGAAGGTGTCAGTGTGATTTTAATTGTGATGGTGATTGCCGTGTTGACTTTAGCTGGAGTATTGGAATCGCAGGGAACTATTAGTATTCTGTCTGTCTTAGTTGGTTATGTTCTGGGTCGAAAATCTACTCAAATAGAACGTTCTGCTGCAGCGAGTAATCGATCGGAGTCCATGACCAAGTTAATCACTCAGAGCCGGGGACCCAGCAGTCCAGGATTGGAGGATGTTTGGAAGGGGTGAAAAATATTTTTTGTTGCACACTTGCGCAGAATAGTACTTTAATGGTTTAATGATCGTCTGTGCAAATTGGGGGTGTGGCGGAATGGTAGACGCTGCAGACTTAAAATCTGTTGGCTGTAACGGCCGTGCGAGTTCGAGTCTCGCCACCCCCACTATCAACTTTTTTAAGACATCAGGATTAACTATTAACTTCTCTGATGCCTGTGGGTATCCAGGTTATGGTGGACTGGTAGTTTCTGGCCTAGGTAAAATATGGAAACAGACGATCTCAATGTTTGGGGTGAAAAACTACGGGTTTGTTGCTCATTGACCATGACCGGTTTTAGTCGAGATGGTTTCTGTCGGACTGAGCCAATAGATAGGGGTGTGCATGTGGTTTGTGCCCAGGTGACGTCAGAGTTTTTGGAATACACCAAAGCCCAAGGAAATGATTTGAGTACCCCGCTGGTGGCTTATGGTTTTCCTGGCTTGAAACCGGGTGATAGGTGGTGTTTGTGTGCAGCACGGTGGCGAGAAGCCCTGAAAGCGGGGGTTGCGCCACCGATCGATCTATCCGCCACTCATGCCAAAATGCTGGAGTATATCTCTCTTGACGTGCTGCGACAGTACGCTATTGCTATTCCAGGTTAGTGAATATTGTTAGAGAAAACCAGACCCCATTTAGATAAATCACCTTCGATCACGCTGCTGTCAACAGCTAGTTCGATAAATTCACTCCTGCCCTTAAATTGCTTGGGGTGAATTTATTAGGCTGGTCTAGTCTTGACCTTCCAGACCAGTGATTCTTGCTCGATCAGCTTGATTATCCTTGATGATGATTTCGACCATCTGTTCAAGTCGGGTAATATTTTGCTCAGAACGATCAATCGCTCTGGATGTACTAGCTGATAATTCCATTGCAGCAGCGGCTGTTCTCTGTGATGAAGCTGCTAATTCTAGGGAACTTGCTACCGTCTCAGTATTAAAACTTATAGTTTCCCGCATCGCTTCAATGCTTCGGACTTGGCTTTCAGCGCTGGCTTGCAAACTGGCTGTTGCTGTGGCCAAATTTGCCACTAATGTTCTTAGCTCGTCATCGGTCATAATGTTATCCTGTGATTAGTTTGATATTTGCTTCGATTCTTCTTACGAAGACGTTCTGCGAATGCGCTGCTTGTAACAGTCCTTCGATAGAAACAGCCTCTACCTTCATTGGTGGGGGCTGTTTTGATTATATGACCACTTTTGAATGCTTGGCTAAACTGACCCACCAACAGCAGAGCACGCCGGGGTACAGGTCAAATTAGCCGCGTGAAGCCATTCACCAGGAACCCAAAATATCAGCTTCACACCTGAAGGGCAGGTGTCCCCTAGTGTTAAGGGGCACCCGCCCCTTGATTTAACCCTTCAGTTGCTAGATAGTAAGCTTGATAAAGATCTAGTGAGGATGCAGTAGAACTGTAATCCTTACTGGTTAGTCTTACCTTTGCAGAAAACGATATAGGATAACATATCCATGAAACAAAAAATACCAAATGGGATCTATCATCTAATCCTTATTGGCCTTTTTGCGCTGCTATATCTCCAAAAACTCGATATTGATATTGAGTTCCTAGGCAATACAGCCAAATTCATCAGTAAGTAGAATTTAGATCCCCTAATTGACTCCATTAGCTATTAATGGGGTCAATTCTTAGTTGGTGTCTTGGTCAACCTAAAATTATTGTGATTGTTGCTAGATGACACTTATAGCTTATTATTCATTCGAGTTATTGAAAGTTTTACCCCAACTGAGCAAAACTCTAATAGTGAGTAAAAATACAGAACCCCGCACAGAGCGAGGTTTTAAATGAAGGCAGCACCCAGATTTGAACTGGGGGATGGAGGTTTTGCAGACCTCTGCCTTACCACTTGGCTATGCTGCCGCCAGTTACTCAATATAGCAAACTTTAGCAAAGTTATAAAACTTTTTTGGTAAGACTGCTACGAGGCTAGCTTGAGTGATTCCACAAATAGACTATAAACAAATCCTAGTTTCAAGGCGTTTAAATTTTCTAAACCAAAGCTACCCAAAGTTGATACTGATTGCCGCCGGTAGACTAGCCAACTCACTAATTCCGTTGCCACCAACATCACTAAAGCCACGACAATGTCTAGCTGAGCCATTTGACCAGTCACTAGTGAAATTGCCGGTCCTAAGAAATTGCCCAGCAATAAACAAATCAACCACACTGAAGCCCGTCGCCAGGGGTTTTGAATCCAGGCTTGCAGCTTGCTAGCAAAGAAGCTTAATAGGTTGCTTAAACGAGTATTCTGCATCGGGGAAAATCAAAAAGAATCGCATCTAATATCATCATATATCTAGCACATTAGCGTAGCTCGGGTTCATCGATGCGGTGAATCGGATGCAAAGCCGCTAATACCTGTTTACCATAGCTGCGGTGGTTGATCCGGTTATCAAAAATAGCCACCAAGCCAGCAGATTGCCGAATAGCTGAGATCGATCGCTGCAAAACTCTTAACCCGGCTGGCAATAAATAACTTCGGAACCAGTCTTGACGCTGGCGCTTATAGCAACTGACTTTAGCGGCCACTAACGGGTCTTCCAGGGAAGGAATGGGCAGGGTGGCAATAATCAATAGTTGCGGACTGGGCAAGGTTTCTTGGTGGTCATTCCAAAATTCCCACCCGGTCACCAAAATGCTACTGGTTAGTAAGTTAGGATTTTCAACTTGTACCCGTGAGCCGTATTCAGCGGCCACCTGTGCCGCAATCTGCGCCTTCAGCGGCGTATCGCCAATCACGATCACAATTAAGCCAACCGCTCGGGGGATTTCGTCTTGGTGTAAGCGCTGGGCTAATAAGCGCATCGTTGCTGCTAAAAATATTTCTTGGAATTTTTTGGTGTTAGGCATTGGCATCCAATTGGGCACATATAACTGGGGGAGCGATCGCTTACTAGCCGCAAATTTAACTGCGGTTACTTCCCCTAAACCTAATTCCTGCCGATAGCTAGTGGCGGCGTGACCTACATCTAAAACATTGCCAATGAGAATGTGCGATGACCGTGCCCATAGTTGAGCTGGTGGTTTATTCAGATTAGTATTTAACTCGATCTGGCTAGCGAATAAGGTAAATAAACCTTGGGATCGATCGATCTTCGCCCACATTAACCAATCGTCACTAATTTGCTGAGTTAAAGCCGCCGGAATCATTTGACGCTCATTGGTGGTGAGCAAGTAGCAATTGTAGGGATTTACTGGCCGCTGAAAAATACTTTTGGTTAAGCGCACCCGCTGATCGCGAATTTGCTCCGCTTGTTGGGGAGCTGCTCCAACCAAGGCATCCCAATCCTGGGGTGTAATCTGCACTTGCAGCCAATCTTTAATCCATTGCTCTAATCGATCGGCACCATCTACCAAGACTGGCAGCTCCAGGTTTTGATAGTCAGATAGCCATTGTTCTGGAGAGATCAGCAACAGATCTTGGCCAGAAATATTGGATGGTTGTTGGTGAATAGCTTTGCTGCTGCCCAGTTGGGCTTGCAGTTGGGGAATATCAAATTCTAATAGTCGCTGGCGAATGGTGGTGGTAGCTACGATCGCTATACTACCTGGCCATAGCAAGGCTGGCACTAAGTAGCTACTAGTGTAGTTAGCCTGGTGTGTTCCAGCGGGTGGTAAGCCAGTTTGGATGATCGCCGATTGCTGTAACCGTAAAGCCCTAGCTACTAGCCGTGCCATTGTTAATTGGTGCGGCCAACTGTTGCTCGATCGGGCTGCTGGGAGATCGGTAGCGCTCTGAGCGCGCATCATCTGGCGCAGGATGTGATGAACTTGGACTTCTAGCAATTAGCAAGATTCTCCTAGAGGATAGACCAATAGCTTTGCTTAGCTGGCACTTTGGAGGGTAGAAATGACATCTTCAATGATCGTTTTAGCTTCGACATTATCCACATCTAAGGCTGTTTGCAACTCCAGCAGAAAAGCTTTTTTCGGAGCGGGAATCACCAATTTTTCTTCGTCGATGAGCGCGGCCACGGCGATCGCAAAGGCATCCGGGACTAATTCATCATCAATTACTTCCACATCGTCAGCAGCGTTAAAGAGTGCCCCCAGACTATCTTCATCAGCAATCTCGGTTAATTTGCTAATCAACGCCAGCATGTCGTTTTCGGTATATTCACCAAATAGCTCATCAAATGAACTCAAGATATTCATGAATAAATCCGGATCGACTTCGCCATCGGGTTCGTCGGCCATTAAGGCAATCATCGCGATCGCGGCGATGCCTTCTGCGGGGGTGAGTTTGACATCGGTAAACTCTTCAGAGTTGTTTAGGATGTTTTCATACTTATTCATGCAAAGAGTTCCTCTGATGTCGATCGACAGTGGAGATAAAGGCCACCAGTACCATATAGCAAATTCAGCCTAAATCTAAAAGTGTTGTTAACAATTGGTAAAGTTATGTTGAGGTTAAGCACCCGGAAAGTGTTGAGCGAGATATTGCTGATAGCCCAGAGCGCTTAATTCTGCGTCTTTATCAGCCACCATCTTTTGCAAACTAACCCGATAGTCCTGCACCGCTGTCAATAATTGGGGATCATGACTAGCTAAGATTTGTACGGCTAATAATCCGGCATTAGTAGCATTGCCGATCGAGACCGTCGCTACGGGGATACCCGCTGGCATCTGGACGATCGAATAGAGCGAATCAATACCCTGCAAAGCCTTGGTCTGAATCGGTACCCCAATCACTGGTAGAGCCGTGAGCGCCGCCACCATGCCGGGTAAATGAGCCGCCCCGCCTGCGCCAGCGATAATCACCTGCAAGCCTCGCTGGTGAGCAGTTTGGGCGTAGGTTACCATCCGCTCTGGGGTACGGTGAGCTGAGACGATCGCCACCTCGTGGGGAATTTGAAATTGTTCGCAAATTTGAACAGCGCTTTGCATACAAGGTAGGTCGGAGTCGCTGCCCATGATGATACCAATGCGGGGATTAGTCATAAATTATGTCTGAATAGTGGCGGAAGCGCACCCCAAAATATAAGCTAAAAGCAACCCCAACGGTAAATTTTATGCTCGCCAAAATTATCAATGCCCGTGTTCCTGGCTATGCTGGACTGCAGCAGATTTTGGTGCGCGAACGCCAAATTCAAGAGGTGGCCACCCATGTAGCCGGTGAGGTGCAGGCGATCGATCTAGCTGGGGACTGGTGCTCGTTGGGTGGGGTAGATCTACAAATCAATGGCGCTCTGGGTTTGGCCTTTCCTGATTTGAAAAGCACTGACTACGAACGACTAAGCAAAATCTGTCAATTCTTGTGGAATCAGGGAGTCGATGGCTTTTTACCAACATTGGTGACCACTTCGATCGACAATTTTCAGCGCTCTTTACAGGTAATTGCCGAGTTTATGGCACAGCAACCCGCCCAAACCGCCCAAGTCTTGGGTGTTCATCTGGAGGGGCCCTGCCTCAATCCGGCTAAACGGGGCGCTCATCCAGCGGAGTATCTATTGCCGTTGACCGTCGAAAGCATTAAGCGCGTCCTCGGAGACTATGCCAAAGTGGTGAAAATTATCACCCTGGCCCCCGAACTGGATCCTTCTGGCTTGGTAGTCCCCTATTTAATTAGCCTCGGTATCCGAGTGAGCTTAGGTCATTCCCAAGCCACCTGGGCACAGGCCGAACGCGCCTTCGATGAAGGAGCTAGCATGGTCACTCATGCTTTTAATGCCATGCCTAGCTTGCACCATCGCCAACCGGGTTTACTGGGAGCAGCATTGACTTATCCCGGAGTGCAGTGCGGTTTTATTGCTGATGGTCAGCATGTGCATCCCACCATGCTGCAGCTCTTTTTACGAGCTGCTTACTACAGTGATCATGCCTTTTTAGTGAGTGATGCGCTCTCTCCTTTAGGTTTACCGGATGGCTTTTATCCCTGGGATAGTCGGCAAATTGAGATCCAAGAAGGCACCGCCCGGCTGCCCGATGACACCCTAGCTGGCACCACCCTGCCATTACTCGCCGGGGTCGAAAACTTGGTGAAATGGGGCGCTTGTTCCCTAGAGCAAGGAATCGCTCTGGCTACTACTGCTCCCCGCCGGGCGATCGGCTTAAATAGTAAATACATCGGTCAGGTCAATAGTTTAGTGCGCTGGCACCAGAGTGCTGATGGTACTATTACCCCGACCCGTTTGGTCAATAGCTAACAGTCTGAAACTGGCGATCCAGCTTAGAATTAAGATGAGCAGCTAGCATCAATTGGTGAATATATGGAATTGCGAGCAGTAATTATGGCCGGTGGTTCCGGGACGCGCCTGCGCCCCTTGACCTGCGAACTGCCCAAGCCAATGGTGCCAGTTTTGAATCGTCCGATCATTGAGCACATCATCAACTTGCTCAAAAAACATGGCATCACCGAGATCATCATTACCCTGCACTATCAACCCGAAGCAATTCAGCAATATTTTGGAGACGGTAGCGATTGGGGAGTGCATTTGCATTATGCGATCGAAGAAGAACAAGCCTTGGGCACCGCCGGTTCCATTAAATATGTTAGTGAATTGCTCGATCGCACATTTTTGGTGATTAGTGGCGATAGCATTACCGATTTTGATCTGAAAAGTGCGATCGACTTTCACCAGTTCCAACAGGCTGCAGTCACCATGGTATTGACCTCCGTCCGCAACCCGGTAGATTTTGGCGTGGTTATTACCGATACCAAGGGACGGGTGCAGCGCTTCCTGGAAAAACCTACTGCCAGCGAAATTTTTTCGGATACCGTCAATACCGGGATCTACATCTTGGAGCCGGAAGTACTACAGTCCATTCCGCCCGATCAGGAATTTGACATGTCTCAGGATTTGCTCCCCAACTTGCTGGTAGCGGGGCTGCCGATCTATGGATATGTCGCTACTGGTTACTGGTGCGATGTCGGTCAGCTCGATTCCTATCGGCAAGTCCAGCATGACGTTTTTAATCAACTCCCCAGCTTGCATCCCACTTCTGTGCAAATTCGACCGGGAGTGTGGGTGGGAGATGGCACCTATATCGATCCAACGGCGATTATTGGAACACCGGTAGTGATTGGCAACAACTGCCGGATTGGGGCTCGGGTGAATATTACCGCCGACACTGTCATTGGCGATAATGTGACGATCGGAGCCGATGCCAACCTAAAACGACCAGTGGTCTGGAATGGGGCGGTCATTAGCGAAGAAGCCCAGCTCCGGGCTTGTATTATTGGTCGGGGTGCCCGGATTGGGCGCGGGGCTCAAATCTTAGAAGGAGCGGTCGTGGGTTCCCTGTCCAGAGTCGGCGAAGAAGCCCAAATTAATAGCAAAGTCAAAGTGTGGCCGAACAAAGAAATCGAACCCCTAGCCATCCTGACCTTGAATTTAATTTGGGGCGATGTGGCTAGGCGGAATCTCTTTTCCCAGCGGGGAGTGCAGGGACTAGCCAATATTGATATCACCCCCGAGTTTGCTGTCAAATTGGGGGCGGCCTACGGCTCCACCCTCAAAAATGGTGATCAGGTCACTATTTCCCGTGATCAGCGCAGTATCTCGAGCATGATAGTGCGATCGCTAGTGGCCGGATTAATGTCCGTGGGGGTCAGTGTCCGAGACTTGGATTCTACGGCCATTCCGGTGGCGCGGTTAATTATTCCGACCCTTTATGTAGCAGGAGGACTACATATTCGGCTGCATCCCGATCGATTGGACTATTTATTGATTGAATTTTTTGATGCCCGAGGGATTAATATTTCCAAATCCCAGGAAAAGAAAATCGAGTCGGCTTATTTCAAAGAAGACCTACGCCGCGCTAGCATTCCGGAAATTGGCAAAATCAGCCAAACCCAAGGCATTGAACTCTATAATAATGCTTTCCAAACTCACCTGGATTTACAAACTATTCGGGGTAGTGGCAAGGTGGTGATTGACTATGCCTATGCTGTTTCCGGTGCAATTCTACCGCTATTGCTAGCTAAATTCGGGGTGGATGCAGTGGTACTCAATGCTAGTCTTAGTCAGACTGCCCCCAAAATAGGCGAACGGGAAATTTTATTACATCAATTGGGGCGAGTGGTGGAATCACTTCAGGCTACTTTCGGCGTGCAGGTTTCTGCCCATGGTGAGCAATTGATTTTGGTAGATGAAACTGGTGTTACCATCCGTGGTGATTTACTGACCTCTTTGATGGTGCATTTAACGCTCAAAGCTCATCCCGGAGGGACGGTAGTGGTACCAGTTCATGCCAGTAGTGCGATCGAAGAATTGGCCCGGCGGCATGGGGGCCGGGTCAAACGTACTAAATCCAATCCCACCGATTTGATGGAAGCCTGTCAAAAACTACCCCATGTAGTGCTGGGAGGTAGTGGTGATATGGGCTTTATTTTCCCAGAATTACATGCTGGTTTTGATGCCATGTTTTGTGTTGCTAAGTTGATTGAACTGTTGGCCAAAGAAAACCGTAACCTCAGCAATATTCGCCAGCAATTACCGCGAGTTTTTCAAGAAATCTCGACGGTACGCTGTCCCTGGGGAGCCAAGGGTGGTTTAATGCGCCATATTTTGGAAACTCATCAAAGCGAAAAACTGGACACTGAGGATGGCGTGAAGATCTATAGCTCCCGTAATGATAACTGGATTCTGATTCTGCCGGATGCGGGGGAACCTGTTGTACACATTTATGGCAATAGTGATGATCGCGATTGGTTGGATCTAAATCTCCAAAATTATCGACAACTAGTACAAGACTACGTAATTCAATATCAAACAGCTACTGATTAACATTTGCCCCGCAAACCTTTAGGTTTCCGCATGCTCAAGCCAGGGTTTGGCATTTTTTGTAACACAGCCTTCTTCATCGATTATGATTGTGATTTGCTATACCTAGTGAAGTAGCAATTCTGCTGCCAAAACTTTACGGGAAAATTCAGGATCGAGAACTGTCTAAAATTTTTATGATATCTACTTCCCATCGAGATCGTCTCAAGTTGTGGCTAGTAAGTTTGATGACTGCTCTAGTTGGGGTAATGAATCTAGTCTCAGCTGTGACCCCAGCTTTACCAGAAAGATTATTCTGGTTAAATAAATTAGTGCCATTTGAGATCAGAACGCGGGGACATCTTTCCGCAGCGCTTATGGGCTTTGTTCTATTGACTCTGGCGATTAATTTGCGACGCCGAAAACATAATGCCTGGCTGATGACTATGATATTTTCGATAATATCGATCGGCTCTCATTTAATGAAAGGTTGGGATTACGAAGAAGCAACCATTGCTGGGGTTTTGCTAATCCAGTTACTGTGGACACAGCAATTATTTACGGCTCGCTCTGATCCGCCATCAATCGGTCAGGGTTTACGAGTGCTAGTGGGAGCTGGGTTATTTACGCTGGCCTATGGAAGCATCGGATTTTTGATTTTGCATGATCGCTTTTTGCTGCACCATCAACCGATTGATTTTCACTTGATAAACGCTATTCAACAAACAATAGCCGTGTTTCTAACCGAAGATAATGCTGGCTTGGAACCTACCAATAACTTTAGTCGTTTTTTTGTTAATTCTATCTACTCGATCAGTATTGGTACTGTTGCTTATGGCGTATGGATGCTCTTACGACCTATTCTATTACGGGGACAGCCTGCGAGTAAAACTGAACGGCAACAAGCCCAGCATATTGTCAATCTTCAAGGTCAAACAGCTTTGGCGCGGCTGGCTTTATTACCCGATAAAGCTTATTTCTTTAGCCCGACTGGTCAATCGGTAATTGCTTATGTGCCCAAAGGTCGGGTAGCCATAGTTCTTGGTAATCCGATCGGCAGCGATATCGATCGAGAAAAAGTGATCGCTAGCTTTCGGCAATATTGTGAATGGAATGATTGGTATCCAGCTTTTTATCAAGTACCGATCGCAGACCTAGAGCAGTACCATCAACTATATTTTCGCTCAATTCACATTGGCGAAGAGGCCGTGGTTAATATCCAAGATTTCTCACTTAAAGGTAAGGCTAACCAGAATTTACGAACGGCGATGAATCGTCTGACCAAAAAAGGATATCGCGTCCAAATCTATGAGCCACCGATTGCTAAAAACATCCTTCAGCAGTTAAAACCAGTTAGTGATGAGTGGTTACGTAGTCAAAAAGGGGCTGAGAAACGGTTTTCAGTGGGCTGGTTTTATCAGAACTATTTGCAGCAATATTTAGTAGCTGTAGTTTACAATCCACAGCAGCAGCCAGTTGCTTTCGCTAATTTTCTGGGGGGCTATAATCAGCCCGAAGTCACAGTGGATTTGATGCGATCGCGTCAGAAATTGCCTAATGGCACGATGGATTTTCTATTTGTATCCGTATTTCAATACTTACAGGGTCACGAGTATCAGAGGTTTAGCTTTGGTCTATCCCTATTTGCTGGAGTTGGCGAAGGAGAAAATGCTTGCCGCAGCGAAAAATCTTTACGTTATCTGTCTCGTCATCTGAATCGATTTTATAGCTTTCGTGGTCTGCACAGCTTTAAGGAAAAGTTTAAACCAGCCTGGGAACCTCGTTATTTGGTTTATCCCCGGCTTGCTACTCTTCCAGATGTGGTTATTGGTCTAATTAGAGCGGATTCAGGCGATCGCCTTCTTGATTACATTAAACCAGATATTTAAAGGCTACTTTACTCCAAACCACTTGTCGTAAATTTCTTGGTAAATACCCTTTTCTTGGATTAGCAGTAAAGAACTATTAATACCTTTTCGGTAAGGACTTTGATCGGGGAGAGCGATCGCATAATTCTCTTTGCGGAAAATACTGCCTACTAACTGTACTTTACCTTTTCCTTCATGAGCAGCATAGTACAGCAGAATCGGTGCGTCATAAACTACAGCATCAACTTCCGAGTTAATCAGAGCAGCATAAGCCCCATCAATTTTTGGAAATGCCTTAGTTTCTAAATGTTGCTGTTGTAGATATTTAGCAGAAGTACTGCTAGCTACAGTAGCAATTTTCTTACTAGGGAGATCGCTAATGCCTTTGATATTGGTCTGTAGTTGATCTACTGTGAGAGAGGTGGTTACGGTTGCCGTAAAGTAAGCAATAAACACAACGCTAATAAACATCCAAAGTATGGCTGTAATTCTTCCCAAAGCTCCCTTGGGCATCTCTTCTGCCTGGGTTGCGAGGGTCGCGGCTGCCCACCAAAAGGCCTTGAAGATTCCTGGAAAATAAGAGCTATTTTGTAAAAAACCGCCTTTATGATTGCGTTCCACTAACCAGACAATATGGCCGGGAATCAATATGATGATGAGCATAATGCCCAACAAATTTAGCAATGCTGGGTTGAAAATCAGACTAAGCAATCTCCAAACTGAACCTTTTGCTCCCTGACTCGGCACTAAAATCTGCAATCCTGAATCAAAAATCGGCTGAGAGAAATCTATTTCTTTTTCCCGCTGCGCCGTTACCGAAATTGCTCCCACTCCCAAATCTACCTGCTTAGACTTAACAGCAGCCAAGAGATCAGCAATGTTTTCGGTCTTTTTGAATTCAAATTTTACTTTCATTTCTTCAGCGATCTTGTTCCACAAATCAATGCTGAAGCCACTCAGTTGTCCGTTCTCTTCGGTGACAAATGGTGGAAGTACTTTAGTGGCAATTTTCAAAGTCTTATTGATTGACGTTGTTAGAGAAGGGGAAACCACTGGCTGAGCAATGACACTACCTACTAAGGCAGTAGTACAAATACTAACTATTACAACAAATTTAATCAGGTGTTTTGACCGCTGCAGAGCTTTCCCGATTAATCGAAATGTTTTCATAGATACCTGAGAAATTTTGGCTTCGCATCTTATACCTTGAACTTAAATCAAAGTAGTGCAAAGGACTTCGCATAAAAGTATAGTATAGATACCACCATGGTCGGTGTTGATTTTCAGGGATACAACAGTGGTGAAGGCTGAATACTATGCAGACGAAGAAATGATAATCGCACTGTTATTAAAAAAATAATTCTCTGATGACTCGGCACTCGATCCCAGCTCCTAATCCTCCAGCAGTTCAAATTAAACATCGCATCTGGCAATGGTTGAGAGCATCCACGCATAACTCGAAAGTTCATACTATCAACATCCGAAACAAATAATGGACAGCTATCAGTCGCCATTTGCCACCCACGCCGCCGCTCTTCTCCACACCTACTTTGAAAAACAAGCCTATCATTATCCCGATCGAATAGCCTTAGTCTGTAACGATCGACAAATGACTTATGGTGAGCTAGAAATAAGTTCTAACCAACTTGCTCACTATTTAATATTTGCCGGTATCACTACTGGTGCGCGAGTGGGATTGTTGATCGAGAGATCGATCGAAGTCTATATTGCCATCCTCGGTATCCTCAAAGCCGGTGCGGCCTATGTGCCGATGGACCCCGACTATCCAGCCGATCGAGTGCAATATATCCTTGAAGATAGTGAAGTGGCCTTGCTCTTGACTTCGCCAACCATGCTGGCCAAACATCCCGCTCTGCCCTGTCTGAGTTTTTGTCTAGACCAAGAATTAATCCAGCAACAGCCCACCACACCGCCAGAGGTAGAGATCAGCACTCATGATCTTTGCTATATCATTTATACTTCTGGCTCCACTGGTCGCCCCAAAGGGGTGATGTTGGAGCATCGAAACGCTTCTACTTTTGTCTGGGCTGCACAAGATGTTTATGGTGTACAACCTACCGATCGGTTTTATCAGGGCTTCTCGATCGCCTTTGATGCTTCCATTGAAGAAATTTGGCTGACTTTTGCGGCTGGAGCGACTTTGATAGTCGGCACTGCTGAGATGGTCAGAGCCGGTAGCGATTTGTCAGGAATTTTGACCCGCTTGGGAGTTACAGTTTTTTCTTGTGTGCCGACATTGCTATCACTGCTCCAAGAAGATTTGCCGACAGTAAGATTATTAATTCTGGGTGGCGAAGCCTGTCAGCCGGAATTAATTCAGCGTTGGTTTAGTCCTGAGCGCCGTATTTTAAATACCTATGGCCCCACTGAAGCCGCTGTGGTGGCTACTTATCTGGAGTGCCATCCCCAAAAACCAGTAACGATCGGACGACCATTACCTGGTTACGAAATCTATATTTTGGATGAGAATTTACAAGAGGTTGCCGACGGTGCCACAGGTCAAATTTTCATTGGGGGTGATTGTCTAGCGCGGGGGTATGTGCACCGCCCCGAATTGACTGCCCAGAAATTTATTCAGCATCCCATCTTACACCGTCGTCTGTATGCCAGCGGTGATTTGGGAGCCTGGGATGAAGGTGAGATTCAGTTTCTCGGTCGGGCAGATGATCAAGTGAAACTGCGGGGTTTCCGGGTAGAACTAGCGGAGATTGAGTCGGTACTGATGCAATGCCCTGGTATCCAAATTGCGGTGGTAGCCATTAAACCTGGAGCGGATCAAGTCGAGGCGCTGGTGGCTTACTTAGTAACTAGTGATGAAGGGGTAGACCTAGAGTCCACTCGCGCTCATCTACGCCAGCGCTTACCAGGATTTATGATGCCTACTTGTTTCCACCAACTGCGGTCGGATGAGGTGCCCAAATTAGCTAGTGGCAAGACCGATCGGAAGCGACTACCTACCCCCGTGCCGATGGCCGAGGCGGTCAGAACTGATTTGCAAGCAGCCACAACGCCATTGGAATCTAAACTAGTAGCAATTTGGTCACGGTTATTTAATACCCAAGTCTCGATCGATGACAACTTCTTTGATCTGGGTGGTCACTCTTTATTAGTGGCAGCGATGGTGTCAGAACTGCGCACCGACCCCCAGCTGCAACATGCCGCCGTCGCTGATGTTTATCATTATCCTTCGATCGCCTCTCTGGCCAATCATTTATCAATCATAACTGCTCCAGCATCTCAGCCAATTTTGCCTCATCCGCAAGTCGGCTGGCAGTTCTGGCTGACAGCAGTTGGCCAACTGTGCGGCGTTTACCTAGCCCAAACTCTTTTCTCGGTGAATTTGGTATTACCCCTGTTGGGATATCGCATCTTTGAGACTATGGCTATTCCAGTTTTCTTGGGTACGATCGCCTGTCTCTACCCGGTAATGTTGGTACTGGCGATCGCGGTTAAGTGGATTTTGATTGGCAAATATCGCGCCGGTCGCTATCCCCTGTGGGGCTGGTATTACTATCGTTGGTGGTTAGCCCGCTTGATCCAGCGCGTAGTACCTTTGTGGCCGCTGATTGGTACGCCGTTTTTAATCTGGTACTATCGCTTGATGGGTGCAAAGATTGGTAAGCATTGTTATTTTGGTACCGAAGATTTAGGGACTTTTGATCTGTTAACCATCGGTAACGACAGTAGTTTGGGAGCGGAATCCAGTCTATTGGGCTACATCGTGCAAGATGGTTATCTACACATGGGTGCGATCGACATTGGGAATCGTTGTTTTGTCGGGGTGCGAGCTGCTTTGGAGCTGAATAGCAGCATGGCAGATGATAGTCACTTGGAAGATATGGCTTTGTTAGCAACCAATACCAAAATTCCGGAGCAAGAACGTTGGGATGGTTCCCCGGCTCGTCTGCAAGAAATCGTTGAACCCCGAACTCCCTTTTATGGCAGTAATCATGGCCGCGTTTTTCGGGGACTTTTGCAAGGTTTGGGAGTGATTTTACTTAGCGTTTTGCCGACCGTAGCTGTTTTACCCGGAGTCTTGCTGACGCTGGAAGCACTAGATCTGTGGTCTTGGGGTGGTTTGCTGGTAACTCCTCTGGCTGGATTACTGGGCATTCTGCTGATCATGATCCAGGTACTGGTACTCCGAAAAATATTTTTACCGCGAGTTAAGCCCGGTATTTATTCTTTACGGAGTGGCTTCTATTTACGCAAATGGTGGATCGATCGGCTAATGAACTTGAGCCTAGAATCCCTAAACACCGTCTATGGCACCGTGTATTCTACCCCCTGGCTGCGGTTATTGGGCACTAAAATCGGTGCCCAAGCGGAGGTTTCTACTGCCGCCAATTTTTCACCAGACCTAGTATCGATCGGAGCCGATGCTTTTGTTGCTGATGACGTTTCTTTAGGTGCCCCTCGGGTGTATCTGGGAAACATGGCTTTACAGTCGGTTTATATCGGCGAGGAAAGTTTCGTCGGGAATAGCGCCCTCGTCCCAGGTGGTAGTGAATTGCCGGGAGAAAATTTACTCGGCTGTTTGTCAGTAGCGCCGCAGCGAGTGCCTAGAGATACTGACTGGGTAGGGAATCCACCTTTTTCGCTGCCCTATCGCTATCAGGAAAGCCGCTTCGATGCCAGTCTGACTTTTAAGCCTTCCGGTTGGTTAGTTTTTCAACGTTTTGGTATCGAATTTTTACGAATTATTATGCCGCTGACTTTTTCGGCAGGAGCACTGAGTACTCTGATTTATTTGGTAGAAGACAACATCGATGATATTGGTGATGATTTGCCGCTGGATGAATTGTTGGCCTTACTACCGATTTGGTCGATCGGCATTGGGATACTGGCTTGCGTCTTCGTAATTTGCTGTAAATGGCTGCTCGTTGGACGTTATAAGTCACAATCTCTGCCTCTTTGGAATAGCTATGTGTGGCGCAGTGAAATGATCACCGGTCTCAATGAAAATATTGCGGCTCCTTGGCTGACAGACTATCTTCTCGGCACCCCATTTTTAGCTTGGTACTGGCGCTGCTTGGGCGCGCGGATTGGCCAGCGGGTATTTATCGATTCGTTTGATGTGACTGAGTTCGACTTAGTCCGTATCGATGATCGAGCCGCCTTAAATGATGGTTGTGGAATCCAAACTCATCTATTTGAAGACCGGGTCATGAAAATGTCCCATGTCCACATTGGCAAAGAATGCGTAGTTGGTCACAGTTCGATCGTCCTCTATGACACTCACCTGGAACCGGGTGCTCAGCTTCATAGCTTATCGCTGCTGATGAAAGGTGAAACTTTGCCGACGGGTACTCATTGGCAGGGTATTCCGGCTCAGCCGCTACTGGAAAAAGATTTGCATCCTCCAGCCAATATCATTAATTCAATTGCAATAGCCACTACTGTTTAGTGAAAACGCGCCAGGGCGATCGTTAGCTCTGGCAAATAACGCGCCGCAATGCCGCCACCGATCGCCCCAAACAAATGACATTCCCAGGAACGCCCCCGCTTGCTGGGCAATACGCCCCACAACGAACTGCCGTATAGTGTCCCGGCAATCACGGCTAGACCGATGGCGATCGGACTGCGCTCTAAATATCCTTGCAGCAGCAGGAACCCTAAATAGCCAAAAACAATTCCACTAGCCCCGATATGATTAGTCTTTGCCCCACCGCACAACCAAGTGCCCCAGCCACTTAATAGCCAAACTACTACTGTCACAATCGCGAAGGTAGTTTGACTACGAAACAGAATCAATCCACCCAAAACCGCTAGTGGGACTGTATTAGCAGCCAAATGTTGAAGATCGCCATGTAGTAGCGGCGATAATAAAATCCCTTTCAGACCAGACCAGCGGCGCGGCTGAATGCCCAGATGGTTGAGCCTGTTTCCTAATAGAAATGAATCGGTCAACTCCAATATCCACAGACTAGAGACCATCCCGCCGAGGATGCGCAAGTTCAGGCTCAAAGTAGGATGGATAGCAGCGGGGAGTAATGATCCGGTCATATAGACAGCAGTAAAAGAGAGTGTACTATACGACTGATTTTTAATTCAGGTTGTTGCCCGGGGCTAATCGATTTCCTCATACATCACTCGATCGAACAGCCAGCAAAGCATCTTCTAAGTGATTGAAAAATCGATTGACACCAATTAAATCAGTTAGGCCATCTCGATCGAATTGTAATTTCACCTCTGGCGGCAAACCGGAAACAACGAAAGCTACATTCTGTCTAGCTAATTCCCTGACTACATCATGCAACGTTTGGGAGGCCGAATAGTCAATGCCAGTAATCGCTCTGGCTTCCAATATGAACCACTGCACTGGTGATTCTGCATTTTTTACCAGGCTTTGCACCTCCTCCGAAAAGAAGGTGGTATTAGCATAGAATAAGTCCCGACTAAATCGATAAATAATCAGACCAGGTGCCGAAATCTGACCCATCTGCACCGGAATCGGTTGCCAAAATTTATGTTCACCGGGAATAATGATCGCGGAGTGTGGTCGATAGCTATGGCGCACATGTAAGATTAGTGACAAAATCACAGCCAAAATTATTCCTTCCTTGACACCAATCAAAACCACTGTAGCCGCTGTAATCACCGCCAGATAAAACTCCTCGCGGTGGGTTTTGAAGATCGATCGCATTCCTTTCATGTCAATCAACCGCAGTCCGATCGAGAAAACAATGGCTGCTAAAACTGGATTCGGTAAGTAGCTAAGCGGCTGAGTTAAAAATAGAATAACCATCAAGACCACGACTGCTGTAGATAACTGAGCCACTTGGCTGCGCCCACCTGCCGTATCCACGATTTCGGTTTTAGTCGGACTACCATTGACCACAAATGTACCAGTCAATCCTGCTGCTAAATTGGCCGCTGCTAAACCTTCGAGATCAATATTTTCGTTAAAGCCTTCGCTGTATCTAAAAGCGTAGGCACGGGAAGTGGCCGCACTTTGAGCCACGATTACAATGCAGCAAGATAAAGCAATACCCAAGATTGAGGGGATTTCACTAAGATTAACTGCCGGGAGGCCAACGGAAGGCAAACCACTAGGCACTTTCCCCACCACACTGACCCCATGGCCAGCAAAGTTAAATAGCCAACTGGCCATAATCGCCCCGACTACTGCCACCAAGGAGCCAGGGAATTTGGGAATAAATCGATCGCATAGTTGAATCGTAATCAGGACAACAACAGAAATGCCGATCGATAAAAAATTAGCTTGGGGTAAACCAGTAATTGCCTTCATGATTTCTGGCAGGGGCTGATGCCCGCCGTTTTGGAGATCTAGCAAGCCCGGCAATTGACCGATCGCCACTTGAATTCCCACCCCGGTCAAAAATCCAATTAATACTGTCCGGGATAAAAAATCTGCCAGGAAACCCAGCCGAAATAGACGGGCGAGCAGTAATATGCCGGCGACCAAGATGGCGATCGATCCAGCTAATGCTAAATAATGGGGACTCCCCGCTGGGGCTAATTCTAATAGCCCCGCCGCCAGAATTGCCGCCGTGGCAGAGTCGGCGGCTACGACTAGATGTCGAGAAGAGCCGAGCAGGGCAAAAATAATTGCCGGTAACAGGAGTGTATACAGCCCAGTAGCGATCGGCGTACCCGCAATCTTGGTGTATCCCATCACTTCTGGGATGCCGATGGCCGCCAGCACAATGCCTCCGATGATATCTCTGCCGATCGAAGCTGGTCGCCAAGGTAAAATCCCCTGAAACAAACGAGAACGAGCTTTTGCTGTTTTGCTAAAAGTCGGGGCGATCGACAGAGTTGATTTTTTCATGCTTACTCTTGGTTGGTCTGAATCTTTCCGGCAGCGACAGCTTTAACTAATTGTTGGAATGAGTCCAAAAAAGGAGGTGGTCACGTCTGACCTACCCCCTCAATATAAACCTACCATGTATAATTTCTGTTTTAGACTTAGCGATGGTGATCATGGCGGCGCTCATGGCGCTCACTACGATGCTCTTGGCGTTCACCACGGTGCTCGAAGCGCTCATGACGACGATGCTCTTGGCGCTCACCACGATGCTCAAAACGTTCATGACGACGATGCTCTGCACGGCGATGGTGACGATGTTCCGGGCGTTCTCCAACCCTAACAAAGACTTGCGCATGGAGCTCTCCAGCTGGTTTGGTCAAAGAATTAGTATTTGCTGTCATTGCTTGCGACTTTGGTGCGATCGACATGACAGTTAGGAAGCCAATTACCAATGGGGTGATTTTTAACATGAATGAAATCCTTTAGGAATAATGAAGTATGTTCTATCTATGCTAACTATAGATCGATCGCCATTGATAAATCATCATACTAAAGTAATGTATTTATCCAAAAGTCATAGTACTAAAGTCACATGTTGTATTTGGGCAGCTTTTTCCGACCAAGATATTGACGGAAAGACTCCAGATAAATATAGAAAACCGGAGTGAGATAGAGCGTCAAAATTTGCGAAAAGAATAGACCACCAACGATCGCAATCCCCAACGGACGACGTGCCTCTGAGCCAGAGCCTGCTCCCAGGGCGATCGGAATTGTGCCAATTAATGCCGCCATCGTCGTCATCATAATCGGCCGAAACCGGACTAAACAAGCTTCGTAAATTGCTTGCTGGGGCAAAATATTCGCAATATCGCGTTGGCGTTCAATGGCAAAATCCACCAGCATAATCCCGTTTTTCTTGACGATGCCGATTAACAAAATAATGCCAATAAACGAGTAGAGATTTAGCTCTACGCCAAATACTAGTAGAGTTAATAACGCCCCAAAACCAGCAGAAGGTAACCCAGATAAAATGGTAATTGGGTGGATAAAATCTTCATAAAGAATCCCTAGAATCAGATAGATTACGACGATCGATACCACTAATAATGAGCCAAGACTGCTAAAAGAATCATCAAAAGCTTGCGCCGCACCCTGGAAGCTGGCCGTAACTGTACTGGGTAATACTTGTTTAGCAGCTTGCTTGATGAGTCCACTCGCATCGCTTAGGGATACGCCTGGGAGAGTATCGAAGGAAATCGTCGCTGAGGGCAATCCTGATAAGTGATTGACAGTGAGTGGGCCGATGCCTTGGCTAATCGTCGCCACCGAACTCAGCGGCATTACCTGCCCCGTAGTCGATCGAACGTAGAGCGACGATAACGCACTGGGGTCGCTCTGATACTCAGGTTTGAGTTCCATCACCACCGTATATTGATTATTCGCGCCGTAGATCGTCGAAACCTGACCGGAACCGTAAGCATTGCCAAGCGTGCGCTGGATCTGCGCTGCACTCACTCCCAGCAGAGCGGCTTTGTCATGGTCAACTGCCACATTAACTTGGGGGGTACTGAGCTGGAGATCGCTATCGACACCGCGCAAGCCAGGAATCGCTTTAACTTTGTCTAACAGAATCGGCAGATATTGCCGCAGCTCGGCGAGATCTAAACTCTGAACGGTAAGCTGGTACTGGGAATTGCTCTGTTGACCGCCTAATGGAATGGCTGGAGGCGATCGCAAAAATGCCTGAATCCCTGGAATCCCCCGCAGCTTCGATCCAAACCCTTTGATAATCTCTTCGGAATTGAGTTTCCGCTGGTCGCGGGGTTTGAGCCGGATCGTAATCCGCCCACTATTTGCCGAACCATTCGGGCCACCGGAGCCAACTGTTGAGTTAATCGCCGCAATATTTGGATCTTTGCGAAGAATCCGCACAATCTGCTGCTGATGCTTGAGCATATTCTCAAACGAGATATCCTGAGCGGCTTTGGTGTTGCCTGTAATCTGTCCGGTGTCTTCGTAAGGAATCAACCCTTTGGAGACGAGGGTGAATAGATAACCCGTACCCAGTAAAATCATCAGGGACACAACGATCGTCAAACCGCGATACTTCAATACTGGTCTGAGCGTCCACGCATAGCCGCGTAGGAGTAAGTCAAAACTCTTTTCCAGAGCGCGATAGAGAAAATTCGGTTTCGGCGGTGCCGACGAGAGGAACCGACTACAGAGCATTGGTGTGAGACTGAGCGAGACAAACCCCGATATCAAAATCGCGACCGTAATCACGATCGCAAATTCATGAAATAGCTTGCCAATCAAGCCACCCATAAACATAATCGGGATAAATACCGCCACCAGCGAAAGCGTCATCGACAGGATCGTAAAACTAATCTCGCGGGAGCCTTTATAAGCCGCCGTCATCGGATCTTCACCCAGTTCGCGATGGCGGATAATATTCTCTAGTACCACGATCGCATCATCCACGACAAACCCCACGGAGAGCGTCAGAGCCATCAGTGAGAGATTATTCAGCGAGTAGCCCAAAACGTACATCGCCGCAAATGTGCCGATAATTGCCACCGGAATCGCCAAGCTGGGAATGATGGTAGCAGTGACGTTGCGGAGAAACAGAAAGATGACGAGAACTACCAGACAAACGGATAAAATCAGCGTGAATTTGACATCATCTACCGAGGAGCGAATCGAGATCGATCGATCGTAAAATACGCCCATCTCGATCGATTGCGGTACCTGCGCTCGGAGATTGGGCATCATCGCCTTGACTGCATCGACAATCTGAACGGTATTGGCTCCTGGTTGGGGTTGGATTGCCAGGACGATCGCTTTTTTATTCGTTACTTTATCGTCACTATAGCGGCTCGTAATTTTGTTATTCTGCACATCATCCAACACCGTCCCTAAATCTTGGAGCTTAACCGCCGCGCCGTTCTTGTAGATAACAGTTAGCGATCGATAGGCATCAGCCGTACTGAGTTGACCGTTAGCTTGAATTAAATAACTCTTGTGGTCGCCAGAGAGACTACCCGTAGGTAAATTGACATTACCTGCTGCAATTGCCGATCGCACATCATCAAGCCCAATCCCTTTACTCGCCAGGGCTTTCGGGTCGAGTTGTACCCGCACCGCATACTGCTTTTGCCCGAAAATATTGACCTGCGCCACCCCCGAAATCGACGAAATCGGCTGGGAGATCGTCACCTCAGCATAGTCATTCACCGTCGAAATCGGTAGGGTATCAGAGTAGAGATAGAGATACAAAATCGGCGCAACCGACGGGTTAACCTTACGATAGGTTGGGGGCTTGGGCATCCCTGCGGGGAGTTGTCCAGCCGCCCCAGAGATGGCAGCCTGGACATCTTTAGCCGCTTCATCTACTCTGCGGCTAAAGTCAAATTGAAGCGAAATACTCGTGCTACCTGTCGAACTGCTGGAGTTGAAGGAATTAAGTCCCGCGATTTCGGTAAATTGGCGTTCTAGGGGCGCAGCGACAGAAGCCGCCATCACTTCGGGGGTGGCTCCTGGGAGGCTGGCGGAGACTTGGATGAAGGGATATTCGACGCTGGGGAGGGCACTAATCGGGAGCAGGGTGTAGCTCATCATCCCAAAGAACAGAATTGCCAGGGTGACTAGCACCGTCATGACTGGACGACGAATGAAGATTTCTGATAAATTCATGACCGTGTTTTCCCTTGTTATCTACATCAAATGATGGATATTGTTTGCACTACTTTTTACCC
>CAXTSX010000023.1:38662-51974 GCA_964247085.1 uncultured bacterium | reverse complement strand
AGTCCCCCGAGTCGCTTCCCTCTCAGGGCTGAAGCCACTGAGTTTCCCACATTCCCCACTACGTATATGAAAACAGATATATCAGCTGATTGACCTTGCCTTAATAAAGTGGAGCACTGAAAATCAACATTCCTCAACTAAATTTCTGAAAATACTGATAGGCACTATAAGCCAAAGTAACAATACCTGTAATAAGCGCTTCTTCATTAATCTCAAATAACGGATGGTGCAGGGGATAATTCCGCCGATCGACATAACCAACTCCTAACCGAAACATACTTCCTGGAGCCTTTTCTAAATAAACTGAAAAATCTTCAGCGCCTAAAGAAGGCTCTGGCAAAATCTGTACTTTATCGTTACCTAAGGCCGATCGCGCTGCCGACTCTAGTAATTGAGTTAAAGCCAGATCATTTTGTACTGAAGGCACCCCCCGTTGGTAATCTACTTGGCATTTGGCACCGTAGGTAGTGCAGGTTTGGTTCACAATATTTTCAATCCAAGCAGGTAATATCTCATGAGTTTCGGGATGGAGCGATCGAACAGTGCCTTTCATAGTTACTTGATCGGCAATCACATTGGCAGCCCGACCACCACTAATAGTACCGATCGTCAGAACTACTGGACGTAAAGGGTTCTGGGTACGGCTAATAGCCTGTTGCAGATTAGTAATCACCTGGGCGGCAATCCAAATGGCATCGATCGCCTCGTGAGGGCGTGCCCCATGACCAGATTCTCCTTGAATGGTAATTTCCAAATCATCGGCAGCGGCGGTTAAGGCTCCGTAGCGAATGCCGATCGATCCCCCCGGAATGGAGGGGAAAACATGCACACTCAAAATATGATCGACTTCCGACATCGCCTGATCTTTGACCATCCAGCGCGCCCCTTGGGCGATTTCTTCGGCTGGTTGAAACAAAAACCGAACATTACCTGGCAAGGCTTCTCCCAATTGGGCGAGTACCATGGCTGTTCCCAAGCCCAGAGTAGTATGTAGATCGTGGCCGCAAGCGTGCATCACACCCACATTTTGGGAGGCAAATTCTAAGCCCGTTTTTTCATTAATGGGCAGTGCGTCCATATCGGTACGGATTGCTAGTCGTCGTTTGCTAGTGCCTGCTCCCAGCAATTCCCCCATCAGCCCGGTCTGTCCTACTCCTTCGGTGACTTGGAGTCCGATCGAAGACAGCACTCCCGCAATATATACAGCTGTTTGATATTCTTGACCGCTGAGTTCGGGATGAGCATGGAAATGGCGGCGAATTTCAATTAGTCGGGGGGCAAGGTTTTGAGCGATCGATTGGATCTGAGTAAGCATGGGGATAGCGGTGACTTTGCAAACAGCCAAGATAAAGACCGGTCTTCCATTTTAATGCGTTGCATTGCCTTTGGCACTTTACCATTCCTGGAACAGTAATTTTTCCTGACTATAAGCAAGAAACCAATCAACGAGATATCTAATAAGGCATTTAGCCAAATCAAAAAGGTTTTTTTTGAACTAAATCCTCTGGTAACGACCCTAGATGCAATGTAAATATTACATAATCTGAAGTTGTTATGTAATAAATGGTGCCTTAAATAATTAAATGCTAATATCAAAATAATTGTATTCAACTATCGCATATAGATTGAGAAAAAATAATTTCTAATTTTATTGAGATACAAAATAAGTACGGAAGTTCTATTTCGAAGTATAGGTATTAATTCTCCTGAAGAAATATAGACAAGTCTTGATTTTCTTTGGCACCTACTTTAGAACAATGTCTTATTATGACTCATTCTGTTGGAAATCTTTATATATATTTTTTTAAGCTAATGCGATGTAATTTTTAAGCTCTAAATGATTAGCTACTACATAAAAAATAAAAATTTCGATCATTTCTATGTTTATAAATTACTAAGAGAATGCGATCACTATGAAAAACCAAAATTTAGTTTTAAATGCTAAAGATGCGAGTTGTCTCGAAGACACTGAAATTGTTGGCTACTGCCAAATTGGCTATAATCGGTATCCAATTATTGAAATTGATCATGGCTGGAGAAATTTGGATAAATTGAAAAAATGTGATGTTGATGATGAATGGGAAAGTCAACTATCCTGCTTTGAGATCGATGGGAAAGTTTTTGTGATTTTAGAGTCTGAAAATATATTAAGTGATAGTCAAGATATTGTTATTGCTAGCTTGTTGACGGAGAGAGAGTTGCAAATTGCTACTTTTGTGGCGCAAGGCCATAGTAACAAGCAAATCGCTATTCATTTAAAGATTAGTGAATGGACTGTTTCTAGCCATTTACGCCGAATATTTGTTAAATTGTGTGTAGATAGTCGCGCTGCAATGGTTTATCGTTGTGCAAATCTATTACATCAGCTTTAACTTCTCAATAAAGATTAATTTAGTCTAAAACTTTGTTGGAAACTGGTTTTAGAGGAATGAGCCGTAAAAGGTTTTTACCTAGTATCAACATTTCTTCCTGATGGGATAAACCCAACAGCCGAATTTTGTGAAGTTCTAAACCGGGATGCAGCCAGGGGCCATCGGAACCAAATAGAATCTTATGGACACCCGCTCGATCGATCGCTTGCACTAAGTAATCAAACCGCCGAATTCCAGAGGTATCGGCATACACATTGGGAAACCGCACTAGGCGATCGATAGTCACTATGAAAGGGCGAAAAAATGACGGTTTTATCGATCCCAGCAGCTTGTGCTCGTTGGAGATAAAGATCTAGTGGGGCATTGGTATCCCAAGGCCCGGTGAGCAGGTCTCCTTTGCCGGCGTGACAGTGGCAATCGATAATCATCTTGCGTACTCCGCCAAAAATTGAATCACCGTGGCAATGCCTTGAAAAAAATTCGATAGACTGATTTTTTCATTCGGGGCATGGATATTATCATCTGGTAGCCCAAAACCCAATAACACGATTGGAATACCCAAGCGACGATGGAGTTGTTCGACCAGGGGAATAGTGCCACCACTACGAGTGAAGGCTGGCGGTTTGCCCCAAATTTTTTCCACCGCTCGAATCGCAGCAAAAGTGACGGGACTCTGTTTGGGTAAGATGACGGGGCGGGAGGCTCCGGTAATTTGGAGTTTGGTACGGACAGCCGGATGTGTAGTGGCCGCGATCTGCTGCTGTAATAACCGGGCAATCTCGATCGGATCTTGATCGGGAACCAGCCGGAAACTAAATTTAGCCACCCCTCGGCTAGGAATGACCGATTTACTACCGATTCCGGTATAACCGCCCGCGATGCCATTAATTGTTAAAGCCGGACGAACGGTCATTCGTTCAAAAAGACTATAGCCCGATTCGCCCCAACCCATTGGTAGATCTAGATCGTCTAGGATTTGAGCATCGCGTTGACAGCCACAACTTAGAGTTTCACGTTCGATCGGCGTAAGGGCGCGGACTCGTTGATAAAAGCCAGGAATTGCGACTCTGCCTCGTCGATCGTGCAGGCTGGCGATCGTTTCACTTAATGCTTGTAAGGGGTTAAGAACTGCGCCACCATAACGCCCAGAATGCAGATCATGTTTGGGGCCACTAACTTCTAACTCACAACTGAGATTGCCGCGCAAACCATAGATAATCGAGGGTCTACCTTTAGCGATCATTTCGGTGTCGGAGACTAACACTGCGTCTGCTTGCAACCTTTTGTCATGCTGTTTCAGAAACTGTGACAGATGGGGAGAGCCGATTTCTTCTTCACCTTCTAGCCAGATTTTGATATTGATCGGTAAAGCTTTAGTCGATCGCAGATAGCTTTCCACGGCTTTGAGATGAATGAATAGTTGCCCTTTATCGTCACTAGCTCCTCTGGCGTAGAGATTATCGCCGACGATAGTGGCGATAAATGGTGGGGTGCGCCACTCTGGGAGCGGATCGACGGGTTGCACGTCGTAATGCCCATACAGTAATAGGGTGGGTTGGCCGGGGGAGTGGAGCCAATCGGCATAAACACTGGGATGTCCACCTTTGGCACCGGGGAGGATCTGGACATGCTGTAAGCCAATTTCGGCGAGGTGTCGGGCTAGCCATTGAGCGCAGGCTGCTATATCCTTGCGGTGCCGGGGGATAGCAGAAATACTGGGGAAGGCAATCAGTTCAGCAAGTTGAGACAGCCACCGCGATCGCTGCTCAGGTTGTTGGCTATAGTGAAGGGGTGAAGTGGTAGACAGCATCTTGTCTTTCCTGGCCTTTATTTACTCTAAAATAAACACATTAGACTTTCGGTTGAATCTATGACTGCAATCTTATTCGAGCCACCTAATGAAATAATCAACCTGTCAGGGATTAGCTGGCAAACCTATGAAACGCTGCTGGAAGAATTGAGCGATCGGCGGCTGAGGCTGACTTATTATCATGGCAATTTAGAAATTATGACTCCCTCTCCAGAACACGAATTTAATAAAAAGGTGATGGGGCGTTTTATAGAAACTTTGGCTGAAGAATCAGCAATTCAGATTCTTCCCCTTGGCTCTACCACATTCAAACAACCCGAATTGAGCGGTGCAGAACCAGATGAATGTTTTTACCTTGCCAATATTGGTGCAGTGCGCGGGAAAAAACGACTGGATCTCACCGAAGATCCGGCACCCGATTTAGTGGTGGAAATTGATATCACCAGCAGTTCTCCAAATCGCCTGCGGGTTTATGCCGATCTGGGTGTCACAGAAGTCTGGATTTATGATGGCGAGTCTCTAGTCATCCAACAGTTACAAAATGGCACTTATGTTACCTCCCAAACGAGTCAATTTTTTCTAAATATTCCGATTCCGGAAATTACCAGATTTTTACAACAAGCGCCAATAATGGATTATCTGGAACTGGTGAAATCTTTTCGGCAATGGGTAAGAAGTCAGATCGGGCAATCTACCTAAGCGGGTGCGATCGCCGTTACTGTCCCATTAGAACCTCTATACATGAGTGCCCCATCCTGAACGTATAGAATTCCACCGCCTGCTGGGTTTACTGATGGCGCAACGGTAGCATTGGCGATCGCAATGACACCTTTTCCTCTGCCAAACTGATCGCTGGTGCGGATGCCGATATTGCCTCCTTCTGCTAACCGTTGGATCACGGCGATCGTCTCGAAGCAGTTATTGTCGGCGTTGCGACCATTGATCTGGAATTTGTCGGACTGTACGGCAATTTCATATTTCCCCTTTGGCCCGTTTTTTGCTTTCCCGTTTGGCTCTGTCCCGTTTTGGCCTAATTCGACGAATTCGATGTCGGGATTGGGATCGTCGATTCTGATTGAGGCTGCACCACCAGCTTCGCTTGCCTGTTTGATATGTAGGGCAGGTTGGTTATATTCCGGGTTTGTGGCGGATATCTCTAGCACGGCAGATGCCGAGTTTAGTTTACCTTCGTTTGATGTGATAGTTTGAGTAGCCATTATAGTTTTGTTTTGATCGTAGGATAAGGTCAAATAGAAGCGATCGTGCTGTGATTTTGTAGACAAATTTTCAACTACCGATCTCGTAGGAATGGAGTTGATTCGATGCGTGATTGCCAATGAGCAAGAGGTACCTTGAAATGATTCTGTGTTGTTGATTTTTCAAACAATATATTTGATAACCTCATTTTTTTAGACTCAGCCTCAAGTTTAGTCGCATAGTATCTAGGTGTTTTCGTAGCATAATAAATATATAGTCTAGAATTAGGATTCATTTTTGCCCATTTGACCCAATCAATATCACTGCCACTATATGTACAGTCAAAACCCCAACATTCTTTTATTTTTGGCGAATAATTGTTTTTGGCTAGTGCAATTTGGCGCATTGGCTTCCCACCTCCAGAGTGACAGGCAAGAATAAGACTACCTAAAGCAGGTAGTTGTTGCCTGCCTTGATATGAACCATAGCTATTGAGCGATAACAAGACCTGCTGTAGATAAGAATCAAGTCCTCCTGGCTTTACTAAATTAACTGTCTGAGATCTTGAGCCTAAGGTCGGAGCAACCAGAATTACATTCTTTTTGCTCGCATTGACCCCTTCACGGAAGGCATAGTATGGATAGAAGTCTTTACGCCAATGTTGATCGATCGAGAGTGTCGTAGGCCAATATCCATGAGTAGGTTGCTTACCCTTGACAGGAGTATTTCTGTGATGACCATGCAGGTACAGGATCAAGTCAATCCGATCTTGAGGTCGATAGTTAGTAGGAATGAAAATCCCTGTCATGGGTCGGGCTGGACTCTCACCCCCTAGAGGAATCTCGACGTAAAGCGTTGTGCCTTCCGGTTTCGACTCAGTATTGAGAAGTGAAGGTGCAACTGGAACAACTGGAGGAGTTTCAAATAGCCACTTAGTTTCGGATGCGAGGGACGAGTATGGACTGATACAAGAAACTGATGTCGATGGAAAAGGGGCTTCAAATAGCCACTGACTTTGTGTTTTCACTTTGGTTTTCCTCACCACTAGACGAAATAAATTCCCAGAATAACCCTGAATATCTCAGCTAATCGGGTGCCTTACTTACCTGGTGGATAGAAACGAATATGGAGATGATTGTTGTGATTAGGCCAATAACTAACACCCTGAATTGCTGGATCTTTGAAAAAGATGTATTCCACATTGAGAATGCCATTTGCTCGAATGATATTTACTAGTTCCTGGGTAAGAGATGGTGAGTAATCTGAGTAATACGTGAAATCACGTCCCGGCTTTTGATTTTTTAGCCAATTGCGACAACTCTTCACGTTTGTTTGAGGTGGATAGGGATTTTTGAAACTTTTAATTGCCAGAACTTTTTTCTCTTGACCATCGTTTGGCATAGCACGAATATCCACATCAACACCATGTTGGTGAGACTTGTGTCCTTCTATCGGTCTTCCGCCTTTTAAACTGATGTCCCCGATGCCAATTCGCGGTCCTTCTGGATGAGCTTTTTTCCATGCAGCAGCAATCGCTATTAGGGCTTTAATCGTCTCTGGTAAACCAAACTGCTTTACATTATTTTTGTAAGTATAAAAGCCTAATCCAGACACTGGCAGCGCAGTATTGATTTGAGGCTGTGGTTCTTTATGCAGCTGTCTAGTCTGGGGCTTCTCTGAAGATAGCGGGGTTGTCAATCCCTTCGCAAGCTGTCTACCTCGATCGAATACCTTATCAACGTTGGTAATCCCTTGCATTGGATCCCACGAGCCTTTATATTCTCTTGTAATTCGCTGGCGAATACGCTCTCTATTTTTAACCACATGCTGCTTGAATTTTTCCCAAGTTGTGGGTTTAACGCCAAGCTCTCGCATATCTTTTAAAATGACTTTAACTCCCCCAGGCAGCCAGTGCCGGAGTTTGACTATATGCCAAAATAAATCAGTTCCATACGGAATCTTGTACTGATTTTGCACTACTTTTCCATAGTGCTGAATCAGCTGGATGCCACTCTTCACAGAATAGTCAGGATCTGTACTCAGTCGCACGTGATTGAGACGAAGAGTTTTTGACTCACCAGGATGAATCTGGAAATATCCCCTCTCATTTAGTTTTGTAAGTTCACCAATTCTTCCGTTAGACTCAACCGCAATCCATCCCAGCAGAAAATCTAGTGGAATGTTTCCTCGGTGACGGTTTAGCAGCGGTAGTAAGGTTTGTAGCCAGGATGCTTTGCTCGACTGTTTGAAAGATGTTCTACCTGATAATTCCCACTCCCCTTCAAATTCGAGTGCAGTGTAAGGATTGACTTCAGGTAAAATTTCGAGGGTAAAGGGTGCCTCGAATAACCACTGATTTTGCTGTTTCATGTTTCATTCCTCTGGATGTAAACAATGGATTAGGGAAAGAATGTGCGATCAATTGTATTTTTTATATTGTTGATGTTACCCCACTACTCTCGGAGCAGGCATCAAACCGTTCGATCGAGCGAAAACAGGATCTCTGCGTTGTCCAGTTGGCGGCGCACCCGACGCATAAACATTGCGCGGTGGTGGTGTCGGACGACTGAGGCGCATTCCTTCTTCACTAGAGATCCACTCTTCGGCGGGTTCAGCAATCCGGTAAAGCAGAGCTTCAAATTCCGTGCGGCTTTTCTTAAGGACAAACGGTTCAGCTAGCCAACGCAGAATATCCCGGCCCGTGACAGCAAGGCGATTCATCGTACTGGCATGAACCGTTTCGCGGAAATATTGCCACAGCACCAGCTCGATCAATTCCCAGGCATTATCTGCGCCAAATTGGGCGCGGACATCAGGGGCTTCTAAAACTTTGAAGGCTTCGGCTAAAGCTTGGGAAGTTTCTACCCGCAGCACATTAATGTAGCCATAAGAAGAGTTTTTGAGGTTGTTGCGCAGATCTAAACCAGAGCGACGGACGATCGCTACAGAACCAAAGGTCGGATCGGTGGCGTTTTGGCGGATCACCTCACTAATCCGTTTGTCGCGCCAGTATTTAGCGGTCTCGCCGACAAAATGGGTGAATAAACCGTGGAAATTGGGATTGGGGCGGGCATTGGCACCAGGATTGATGTTGGTATAGCCAAAGACACGGCGATAAGCTTGCCAGCGATCTTGTTGGCGATAGCGAAGGATATTATGTTTGTCAAAACGGTAGAGTCCGTAGGCTCCTTCGCCGCTAGAAATGCGTAGGGTACCTGCGCGGAATAGTTCTTGGAGTTTTTCCATGACGCGGAATACGCCGAGCAGTTCGTGGATGCAAATATAGTAGAGATCGGCGGAGGCCAGGATCCGATCGCTGGTTACGGTATCGTCGTAATCAATTACACCTCTGGATATTTGGGTGTCCCCCAGATTAGTTGGGACATCTTTTCCTAACCCGATTAAGTCAGCAAGTCCACCATCAGCAGAAGTACCTTTACCATTTTGGTTGGCGTAGTACTCGTTGAGTTGGTCGTCGATCTTCCGATTCAGGATTTCAGCCAATTGGGGATTGGCAATTAGTTCGGGACCTAAATTTTTAATCGCTTCTTCTAATAAGGCAGCAGCCCGATCGTTGCGATTGTCATAGTCATTGGTTTTTACCACGGTCAACTCCTAATTATTATGCAATTACAAATTATGATCTGGCTCAAACTGCTAATTCAGCGAGAGCATTTAGTTGACTCAAAATATTATCTAAAGCCCAAGCTACTCTTTCGTTAGAAAGAATTTGTTTGAGCATCGATTGACTGGATGGATTGCTAGCAACTACGGTTTTGAGGTGGGTAACTACCGGCGCGATCGTCCAAAATAGTCGATCGGCTTGATCGGTGACAAAGTCAATGCCATAGGTGCTTTCTAGGGCACTGGGGGCTTCGATGTTGGAGTAACGATCCAACCAGTCAATTAGGTCACTGACAGTAATATTGGGCAACCAAGTAGATAAGAAATCTGGATCTAAACCCGTAGTTATTAATTTCCTTCTATTAGCTGGAGTTGCGACTAGAATTGCAGGTAAATCTAATGCAGTGAAAAGACTGGCACGCGAACGGCGTTCGTTTTCACTCAAACCGACTGATTCTAAAGCATTGCTAAAATCTAGATTTGCTTGAGAAACGATCGGCAATAAAACTCTGGCTCGATCGACTCTGACGCTAAGAGAATCCACCCGCCCAGATGTTCCAGCATTTAAATATCTTGCCCAGGCTTTACTGAGAGTTCTGATATAAGATTTAAGCAATTTAAAATTAGTAGTTTGCTCTTCATCTTCGATCGTTACTGCCAAGCGCGGATCGGTGAGAACTGCCTGTTTACCAAATTCGTTAGTAGATTCAGCGAGAGAACGTAAATAGGATTCGACTAAATCTGAGCGTGGCTCGTCGGCGCGGCGAAATTCTTCGACGAGAAAGTTAATGCGTCCGCGAATTAATTCGCGTAAGGCTTCGACACTTTCTTTATCTGCTTTGGGTGAGAAATACTGAATTCCAGCTAATACCTTGAGGGCATCAGTCATATTCGTACTGACTTGCCGATAGAGAATGGCTTGCTCTGTGGAAATTTCGCCTAACAATCCGTTAGTGCTATAGTTTTCTGCCCCAATAGATAGGGTCATAGTTGATTGACCATAATCTTTCTTGGGGAAGGCGGCATCGAGGGCATTAACAAAGTTATTGGCACCTTTACCAGGCGATTTACCCAATACTTGATTGATAGCTCGATCGACTACTCGTTCCCATTGGTTGGAAGTATTAGTTGGGCCAGATTGAACTGAACCACTATCGTAAGCAGTTTGTTGATTGCCTGCGTAGCGTTTAAAACTACCTAAAAGATCGCTTAGCAGTAAAATTTGTGATTGACCAGCGCCAGGACTAATAGGATTAATAGATTGAGTGGCATAAAGCTGTGCCATTAGTCCTCTACGCAATGCTTTAGCTTGTTGAGCGTAGGAACGACTGAGAGATAGATTATTTATGGCCATAACTTATAATTTCCTCCTGTGAATTTATTCGGTAGGGTGTATTACCTTGCAGAGTAACGCCCCACAAATCGATCTCATGCTAGTTGAACTGTCTCCGAATCAGCCAGTCTACTGTAGAGAATTTCTAGCTCTTTATGAATCCGAAAGAAGCTCGCAAAGGTTGTTGGTTCGAGTGGCGTGACCATACCGCTTGTATCAGCCTCTTGGCGTGCATCTTCAACAAATGCACTAATTGCTGCATCCCAAGTATTAGTTAAATATTCAATCTGACTTTCACTTAGATTTGGATCGATATCATTGATTAGATCTTCCGTCGGTTTCTCGGCAGAAGTATTAGGAAACTTAGGAGGATTAGTAAGTTCTACTTTTTTTATAAATTCAAGGAATAAAGCCTCTGGTTTAAACTCCTCTATTTCATCAGTTAGATCGATTTCCTCATCTTCAACTACCTTGAGCGAACGTTTGAGGTTCTCGAATGAGTCTAGAAGTTGTTGTTTGAGTCTTGTCTTCTCATCTTTGTTTGTAGGCATAAAGTCTAGAGTTATTGCCCGGACTTCAAGGATTTTCAAATAAAGATCTAATGAATCAATTTTCTGGCGCAGTAGATCCGTATCTGTAGATATTGTGTCAATATTTATAAGTGCAGCTAGCTTTGCAAGAGTTGCATCTGTCTTGTAATCTACAACACTTAGCTGAGAAAAAGCATCTTTTAACCTGCCATAATTATCTCGATCTTCTTTCGTTAAATCTGCCATAACCCTATCGTCTCCCTAAAATGCGATAAAAATTATCAGTAATTGTTTGCGGACTAGCTAACTGTTTATCCAACGCAAACCGCGCCGCACTAATCGTAAATCGAATCGGAATCGTCCCCACATCTTGCCCTGCTGCCAACCGTTGTCCAGCAACCTGAATCATCTCCATCTGGGGTATCCCAAACTTCAACACCTGCGCCAAAGACTTATTTCCAAACTGACGATAAGGCTGAAACACCATCGTATCCACCACCATTTCCGCAGCCGGATAAAACGTCTTCATAAACGGTTCAGGAATGTCGCTAGGCATAATCCGAGGATACAGCCGTGTCCACACCCGATTCAAATCCGCTGCCATCTTATCGAATCCCAATCGCCGTAACAAAATCAGGTTGATTAACACCCGTAGATAGGGCGTAGGATGAACAGCAAAAGGACTGAATTTCACCGTACTCTTCGGCGATCGACCCACCACATCCATCAACGACTCCACCGCCGCTGGTCCCCCCAACACCAAGGCAAACATATCAGCCATCGTTTCCTTGTGCCAATTCGCCCAAACCTTAGCAATATCAGCGGGGATTTTCCCTTCGATCGTCAGTCGTTGAAACAACCTGGCTGGTATCTCTTCCCACAGTCCCAAATCGGCTTGCAGATTATGCGAGATTTCATGCAACACACTGGACAAAGCCCAGACATTATCCAACCGATGCTGAGGCAGCATAATTAGCGGAAACGGATTGGGATTGCGGCGCAGGCGGGTCATCGGTACTCCCCGCCGAAACGTTGCCGGACTAAAACCGCTATTGGCATAACTAAAGGGCAGCAGACTGGGCGTGGGTTGAGCGTTTCCCAGTCCGGTATACAAGTCTTCGTAACAGTTAGCGGCAATGCGATCGACTGCTCTCAACCGTTCACCAAAGGTAGATAACCGTTGGATAAACAAATCGAAATAGAAATCCCAAATACCTTCGATATACAGAACGTGGTTACCGACCATTTGTTTGCGTTCCAGTAACACCCGCAGCCGATCGGTAGTTGGCTCACTTCTAGCAGCTTTGGCGGCGGCTTCCACCCAGCGCGTTTTTTCAATCAGTTGACTGCGAAAGCGATCGATCAACCGATTCACGGCTTCGATATGGACTTCACTCGGCGCCGCCGGACTAGCGCCAAACTCACCCTTGGCAAAGGGTCGGAGAGATTTAGCATGACGAGTCAGATTGATCGATTGAACGTTTAGCCAGCGATCTAATAAAGCCTGTTCGCCACTGGTTGTCGCACCTTTGAGGTTACTCGGTAGCTGGGGTGGCGGCTGGGTTTGGGGGGGATTAGCAGTAACCATAAAAACCTTAAATCTAGAGGTGATTAACGGCGGTTCATCCGGATTGGGGCAGAACAGGTCGGACAACTATGCGCAGCTCCAGTGGCCATCCGCCGAGGGTTGCGTGGCATTGCGGTGCGTTTTGCGGTGCTTTTGTGTAAGACTTTATTCCGCACCATCGTTTTGTAGACTCTTTTGGGGTTACCCAAAACCCGATTGGTCGAATGTGCGAGTGCTTTGACAGCCGTAGAACTATCAATCGGGAGACCAGCATCTTTGGCTTTGACGAGGATCATAGCCATCAACCGGAAGATTGCAGGCATCATTCGAAGTAGATCTTTTCCGGCTGATCCTTGTTGGCGGAGGATTTGAGTCATCCGTCCAGTGGCTTGAGTCAGCGCGGGTGTAACTGATCGTAGTGGCTTTTGACCGTTCATCAGCCGAATGGCGATCGGGAGAGCGGCGGCGATCGCTGCTTCGGCTTCGGCTTCAGTGGGGGCTTCGGCGGCTTGGGCGGCAAGGAATTCCGTCAAGGCCGCGTCATGAGCCATTTCATTATCAGCAACTTCGGCTTCGGCTTCATTAGTACCGAAGAACTCGGCCTCCATTTGCATGGCTGCCATTTCTCCTTCTTTGAGCAAAGCATTGGTAATCTTACCTGCTAAGGGAGCCGCAATTGTGCTAGCGCCGGGGATCGGAGTCATTTCGATTAAAGTTTTTATCAGTTTAGGAGCTATTTTCTGGGCGAGGGGAGCCGCAACTTTCCAGGTTTTTTTAGCAAATTTCTTTAGACCACCCCAGAAATATTCCCCTTCATCCTCATATTCCGAATTAGAATAGGGATTGCTATATGCTGTCGGGTTAGCTTCCCACTCATCT
>CAXTSX010000023.1:0-38562 GCA_964247085.1 uncultured bacterium | reverse complement strand
GGATTGGAGTAAGAGTTGCTGTACTGCATTTCCGGATTGGAATAGGGATTGCTATTTCCGAATTAGAATAGGGATTGCTATATGCTGTCGGGTTAGCTTCCCACTCATCTTCATATTCAGGATTGGAGTAAGAGTTGCTGTACTGCATTTCCGGATTGGAATAGGGATTGCTATATGCCGATGGGTTAGCTTCCCATTCATCTTCATATTCAGGATTGGAGTAAGGGTTGCTGTACTGCGTTTCCGGATTGGAGTAAGGATTGCCATACGCTGTCGGGCTAGCTTCCCATTCATCCTCATATTCAGGATTGGAGTAAGGGTTGCTGTACTGCGTTTCAGAATTGGAGTAAGGATTGCTAT
Organism: uncultured bacterium; assembly: GCA_964247085.1. GTDB lineage: Bacteria > Cyanobacteriota > Cyanobacteriia > Cyanobacteriales > Chamaesiphonaceae > JAAFHZ01. The sequence continues at coordinate 38,202 of CAXTSX010000023.1, read as the reverse complement.
ACGCTGTTGGGTTAGCTTCCCACTCATCTTCAAATTCAGGATTAGAATAGGGGTTACTGTACTGATTTTCTTGAACTGGTGCTTCAAAGATGGCTGTTTGGGTCATGGTGAAAACCTCAAAATGATATAGTGATGCTCAAAACCCGATCGGCAGATTGGCAACTATCAAGTTGTAATCAACCTGTAGGCCAGAAAGGATTAATTTATATTCTTCACGCTCAGTAACAACGAAAAAAGGTTGCTAATTTGCTATTCCTGGCGATACTAGGTGTCATGGCGGTTGCCTAAAACTCTAGATCGATTTACACAGTTTATCTGCTACAGCATGTTTTACGATAGTCACATGTTTGGGGTAGCACAAATGAGTGACCACAAACGTGTGACTAGTAAATTTTCTGAAAAACGATGAAACTCAATAAATCGTCTGCCCTATTTTCGATTTTCATTACATTTGCAATAGATCGATCGTTGTATAGCTCCTGGTATGAAAGATGATCATGACTTCATCACCCGAACTATCTGTCAAATTCAACCAGCCGCACCGCGCTTGTGTTCTTGATCCGATGCTGGCTTTATCCAGTTTTGGGATACCCTTGGTCAAGCAGCTCGGCACCGTCATGGATCTCTGGGTCGGAAAAGAATTTTGGCATGTACTAGACAATATTCAGTTTTACTTGCAACGTCCAGAGTTGTTGCTCCTGAACAGAGCAGTGCCGGATCAAACAGAATATCTCGCTTCGTTTTCTGCCGCACAAATTATTCAATCATTGCAAGAATGGGAAAGTTTTCGACTAGAAATAGATATGGAGCAGGTTAAGTTATTTTGGGTGGGCGATCGATTAAATGAGTCTTCATTACCCAAGGGAATTGATCCCAATATTATCCAAAGATATGAGATGTTGGCTCAGTCTTTGGATGATCGAATTCAACTATCACCACAAACCAGTGAAACTTTGACTTCACTTTTTAGCGATACCGTAGCGCTGTCTGCTAGCCTAAGTTCTTCGTTTATATTGACCCATCAATATGTCGCTAAAAATAATAGTCCTCTACCGGCGATTTGTTTGGAACTAGATAGTTTTGGAATTCCCTGTCAAACAGTTGAAACAAATGACAAGATGTTAATAATTGAGCAAGAATATTTACGTAAACTATTTGTGCAAGCTGGTTTATCTAAGTTTGTATGGGCTGGACTGCAACTCAATGTTTTGCATATGTTTGTGCCATCAGTTCTACAATCGAAAGGAGCAAATGGGCAAAATACTAACTCTTGCTTCGTTAAAGTTAATAAAGCAGCAGCTAATCCATGGGCAGAAACAAAATGCTTTTTATATCAAATTTAGGCTCAATTTCTCCAAGAAAGCGGTAAATTAGGGAAACTAAGGACAAAAACTTTAAGATTTAACAGGGTAGCCATGATTTCTGAACAACCAGCAACGACCTTCCTAAATCATGACCAGGTAGCAGAACTCTGGCAACTTTTTACAATCTTTGATGATGATGGTAGCGGCGCTATTGCCGTTCAGGAGTTAGGTCTGGTCTTGAAATCGCTGGGTCAAAGTCCTAGTCAGGCCGAACTGCGGGAAATGATTGAGGAAGTCGATATTAACCGATCGGGCACCATCGATTTTACCGAATTCCAGGCATTAATGCTGGCTCAACAGGGCGATCGGCAAAGTCGTTTGCAATTGGCTTTTAGGGTGTTTGATGCAGACAATAGCGGTCAAATCACCGTTAATGAAATGCGCAGTGTGATGAGCCAGTTTGGGCTGAGTGAACAAGAGCTGAATGACATGATTCAGGAGGTCGATCACGATGGGGATGCGGCGATTGACTTTGCGGAATTTTGCAGCTTAGTGCCGGAGGAAAAAGAACCGATCGCTAGCTACCAAAATACTCCGAAGCCGCTCGGGACTGTAACGACGACCACCCGTTCGCCAGTAGAACTAGGCGATGTCTTGCTCCCGGAGACCAATTTGGACTCAACTCCATTAGTGGTAACACCCAGCGAGCAATCCACAGTAGATCCGGAAATACTCAGACTGCAACAACTACTTACGCAACATCCGCAGCAGGAAAAATCCCGAGGCACCTCGCGCTTACAAATGCAGATTGGCCTGTTTCGATTGATTCAAGGAGCCGCCTATCGCTGCTTCCGGGAAAGTTTCTCGGCTAATCATGAAACCCATCTGCGGGTTAAAAATCTGCCTTACACAATTACCGATTTTGTCCAGTTTGTGAGGATGGCGATCGATCTGTATAAAGCTTTAGGGATGGTAGAAACAGCTTGTGATCCAGTCCTGGATGCCGTGACAGATTCGATCACTGCCGAGTTCGATCGCCTCCAGCACCGGATTCAAAACTGGCCAACTCTCCCCAAAACACCAGAAATGTTGGCGGAAGCAGCGGTTATGCTCCAAAAACGCCAAGTTTCAGCGACTGTTAAGGAAAAGTTTGCCGCCGGAGTGGAGTTTGCCATCACCCTCAACAAAAAACGTTTGAGTTTTCGGGATGTCACCGAAGGTATTTTAGCGGTTAATGAATTGAATCGACTGCGCAAAATGGAGCTGAATAATGAGTTCACTGTTCCGACTTCCCCCGCAGACGCCAACCCTCAAGATTATCTGAAACAATGGCAGCGCGTAATCTTAACAGATGCTACCGAGCAAATTGATGGTGCCATGATGCCAGTGGCCTACTGGTATGAAGATTTTATGCCCAAATTACTAGCCGCATTCAGCGTTAGTACTGCTGCTGATATCCAGTCTCAAACTGTCCCTGACCCCGTTGCTCTTCAGCAATGGTACGAATCCACCAAAGCTGAGGGTGAATTTGGTAGTTATGGCTTAGAAGTCGTCCAGTTTTTTCCGATCTGTACAGCACCACAGCAATTAATTCTTCGGCAAGCTTGGCAGCTCACCCATCACTATCTTAATGGTGTCCAAAAACGACGAGAACGGATGGAATTTGGGCGAGAATCGGGAGCACTTTCGCAGTACGTTGCTTTTATTGACTTACATGTGCAGCGCAATGATGTCAAAAATGAACAGATGCGGGTCAGTTTTCCTTACTATTTAGGTCCAGCGGTCTGGCGCTTTTTTCACACCACTGCTGAAATTGTTTGTTTGCAGTCCCTAGCTAAGCAAACTGTACTAGCGGAACTTTTCAAAGAATTTTTCCAACGATTTGCTACCCTCTATCCCTGCCCTTACTGTCGCCATCATCTCAATATGTATGTGGTGCAAAACAAAGAAGTTGATATGTATCCAGTGGAATATTTGTTGTTGGGGCGCGACCCGCATACTACTCATTTTGAAGTGTCGATGGAGGCGAAACTATCTACGGTGGTGGATGGCAGCTCTTTGCGGTTATTTTTCTGGAAACTGCACAATACAGTTTCTTCTTCGATCGCTCGCTCTGAAGAGTGGTACCACCAAGACCAGCAAGCATTCTACACTACCCGCTTTTGGCCCAGTCTCGATGCTGAACTTGCCCGTGCTCAAGCCCTTCAACATATCAGCATTGATATCGATCGCATTCATCGCCTCTATGGCACGCTCAAGCCAGCTTCCCGTCTAGCCGGGGTGAAAGCGACCTTAGCTGAGTTGATCGAGATTGGTGATCAAGAGAGCATTAGCGAGACTTGTATTATTGCTCAAAATTACATTCGAGAATTGGAAGAAGCTGTGTTGCAGGGTGGTTTTCTCTCCGAGACGTACTCTTTTAACCCCGACTTAGTTGATCAGCTACCTACCTTTACTCCTGCCGAAGAAGCCTTTGCTCGCAGTGGCGGATTTGTGGAGACAACTTAAGACTTGACCGCCAGTTCAGATGGTTAAGATGGCTATGGTACTATGGTTATGCTCCTTACTGCCTCAATGATTTATGTGATGAATCATTTATTCCTTGCCAGGAGAGGCATTCATACTAGAGATATGATCGATCATCCTTTGGATATACTGCGCACAGAAGAAGACGAACTAGCCTTGCTAGACATCGAAGACTTAGATGTAGAAGAGGACTTAATTAGTCCTCTTGATGCCTTTGTCGATGAACCCGTCGTGGCCAAGCCTGATCCAGATGAGATGCTGGCTTTGTTGCAGTCGGCGGAGCCGGGACAAAGAATGTTGGCGGCGAGAGCCTTTTGTGAAATCCAGGACAGTCGATCGATCCCCCTTTTAATGGGTTTAATTGCCGATCCTTGTCCCTTGATTCGGGTGTCCGTGGCCTACGCCCTGGGACGAAATACTAGCCCAGAGGTAGTGTTGCCTCTCATTCAACAGTTGCAAACCGATTGGAATGGCTACGCTCGCAAAGGTATTGTCTGGGCTTTGGGCAACTGTCACGATCGCCAAACTATTGCTCCCCTGATCCATGCTTTGAAAACCGATATCCCGGCTGTGCGTCTGTGGGCAGCGAGCTCTTTAGCTCAGGCAGCCAGTCTAGGCTATGAAGTGGTCTTAACCGTGATTCCACCGCTGATTGAAGCGATGGTCAATGATCCAATTTCAGCGGTGCGTAGTAACAGTGCCTGGTCGATCGGCAGATTGTGCCGGGAACTGCCTTCCAATGTGGTTTATGCCACCGCTGTCGATGCCCTGATCGAAGTAGTAGCCGAGGATGCTGATTTAGGAGTCCGCGCCGATGCCAAGTCTGCTTTGTTGAAGTTGGGCGATCCGCGCGGGATGCAAATCATTGAAGCCCTGGAACAACTAGAGAGTCAGTAAAGATTTAGCCTGTTCGGCTACTTTTTCATCAGCATCCTGAGCTAGTTGAGCCAGTAATGCTTGAGCTTCCACACCGCCAATATTTCCTAGAGCCTGAGCCAATCGATAGCGCACTTGCCAATCTGGGTTAGTCATGGTGGTTTTTAGTAGGTCAATCCCTGCTGGTAATCTAAGTTCGCCGATCGCGCCGATCGCTGCTGTTTGGACTAATTCTACTGACGACTGTAGGGCGGTAGCTAGCAAAGGTAAAGCTCTGGGGTCGCCTAGTTCACCCAAGGCTGCAATGATACTAAATTGCAACAGCCATTCAGTGGTGCTGTGGTAAACATCTTCTAAATCTGGGAAAGCTTCCGTGAGTTTTAAGGCTCCGATCGCATCTGCTGCTGCCGCCTTCACATCGTATTCCGGATCGTTGTGTAACCGATCCTTCAGCACTTCCAGACTAGCCGCTAAATCTTGATCGCCCAAGGTATCTAACTGGCTGACTGCCGCGTAGCGTACTCGGGCATTATTGTCATAGAGTGGGTTTTGCAGTAGAGGGAAGCCCACTGCTGGATCGAGTTGCCGAATTTCGTTGACCCCTCGTAATCGATCGCCCAAATTATCGGAAGCGAGAAGAGTTTGCACAGATGCTGGAGTAATGCTCATGAGATCGATGGAGGAACGGTAATATCTCTTATGAAACCACATTTCTAACAATCATTAACTGTTGGTGACTCACTTCTGTAACTAACAATACAGAAAGCTACAACAGTATTATTGAATACAAATAAATGTTTTATTGAAAATTAGATTTACTTAAGTATTCATTATTTTGATTTTACTCAACCCTCTGAAATGATGGGATATCAATCTATTTAAGACTTTTCTGTAATTTTTGATGCAGATTTTTATTTAATTATTCAAAGGTGTTTTTTGTAGCAGAAATATCTAAGTAACCATCAAAAAGCATTATTTTATACGGTTTTATAATGCCGAAAAAATTAACAATATGGCCATTGCAAAACAATGTTTAACTTTTTAGTGGTTGGAGAATTTTACAAGCATGAGTCAGTTTACCCGCAGAAAATTTATTGTTACCGCTGGTGCAGCGGCTGCCAGTAGTGTTTTACTAAATGCTTGTACGAGTGACAATACTGGTAAGCCTGATGGCAAGCCTAGTATCGGTGCCTCATCAGCTCCTACTAATGGTTTGGAGACCAATAAGTCCAGACTTGGTTTTATTGCCCTGACTGATTCATCACCGTTAATTATTGCCTTCGAGAAAGGATTGTTTAAAAAACACGGGATGACGGAGGTGGAAGTGGTGAAACAAGCTTCTTGGCCAGTCACCAGAGACAACCTGGAAATCGGTGCGGAGGGCGGTGGCATTGATGGGGCGCATATTTTGTCACCAATTCCTTACATGATGACGTTAGGGAAAACCAAAAGCAAACAGCCCGTCCCGATGTCGATTCTGGCTCGCCTAAATACTAATGGTCAGGCCATCTCGATCGCCAGCAATTACAAAGATGACAAAATTGCACTCAAGAGTCCTAATCTAAAAGCGGCGCTGGCCAAGGCTAAGGCTGCTGGCAAAACAGACTTGAAAGCCGCCATGACCTTTCCGGGCGGTACTCATGACCTATGGTTGCGCTACTGGTTAGCCGCGAATGGTGTTGATCCTGGTAAAGATATGACCGTGATTCCCATTCCCCCACCCCAGATGGTGGCTAACATCAAAGCTGGGACTATGGAAATGTTTTGCGTTGGTGAACCTTGGAACAACCAACTAGTCAACAATAAATTGGGTAGTATCGCTCTCGTTACTGGTGAGTTATGGAAAGATCACCCCGAAAAAGCTTTTGCGATGCGTAGTGACTGGGTAGAAAAACATCCCAAAGCGGCTCAAGCGATTACGATGGCAATTTTAGAAGCCCAACAGTGGTGCGACAAACCCGAAAATAAAGAAGAGATGGTGAAAATAGTCTCGGATCCTAAGTGGTTCAAAGTGCCACCTGCCGATATTTTGGGTCCATTAAAGGGTGACGTGAACTATGGTGATGGTCGGCCAGCCGTAACTGGTTATCCAAATGCCATGAAGTTTTGGGCAGATAATGCTTCCTACCCATATCAAAGCCATGACCTGTGGTTCCTCACGGAGAATATCCGGTGGGGCAATATTCCGGCTAACACCGACACTAAGGCTCTGATCAAGAAAGTTAATCGGGAGGATATCTGGAGAGCGGCGGCGAAGGAACTTGGAGTGCCAGCTGCTCAGATTCCAACGAGTACTTCGCGAGGGGTAGAAACTTTCTTTGATGGTGTCAAGTTCGACCCAGCCAAACCAGAAGAGTATCTCAATATTCTAAAAATCAAGGGGGCAGAGAAAGTTCCAGCCTAATTTAACTATTAACTATTATTGAGGAAAAAGTTGTGACAGCTAATTTAAGTCGTTCCCGTACCGGACTGTTTCAGCCAGCGCAATTAGGGAGGATTGTTGGTCAAGTCATCCCACCTTTGGTGGCGCTATTTATTTTGTTAGCGATCTGGCAAATTTTGCGGCCAGATGGATCGACCGGTTTACCGGGTCCTCTCCAAGTGTGGAAAGAGACTTTCGATCCATTTATCATCAATCCTTTCTTCGATCGAGGGGGTAATAATAAAGGTTTAGGTTTACAGGTGGCTGCTAGTCTGGGGCGGGTATTGCAGGGGTTTTCTCTGGCGGCAGTCGTGGGCATTAGTGTGGGAATGCTGGTCGGTTCTAACAAACTGTTGTTTCGGGCGATCGATCCAATCTTTCAGGTCTTAAGAACCGTACCACCTTTGGCTTGGCTGCCGCTTTCTCAGGTGGTATTTGTCAAAAATGAGCCCTCGGCAATTTTCGTGATTTTTATCACTTCGGTATGGCCGATTCTGATTAATACGATCGTGGGAGTGCAGCAAATTCCCCAGGACTATATTAATGTGCAGCGGGTACTGAAGCTATCGAATAAAACTTATGTCACCAAGATTTTGATTCCAGCAGCACTTCCCTATATTTTCACTGGTTTGCGGATTGGGATTGGCTTATCTTGGCTGGCGATCGTCGCTGCTGAAATGATTATTGGGGGCGTCGGAATTGGCTTTTTTATCTTCGACTCTTACACCAATGCCTTGATGAGTCAAATTATTATTGGCTTGGTCTATGTGGGGTTGGTGGGATTTGTACTCGATCGGCTAGTCGGTTGGGTTGGTTCTAAGATTGTCGCCCAAGATCCCAAGTAGTTATTACCATATAGTCTTTTAGATGAGTCAGAGCTTATGTTTGTAGAAATAGATCACGTTGATAAAGTATTTCCCCTGGCTAATGGCGGCAAATATGTAGCCCTCAAAAATATTGATATGAAAATCAATCAGGGTGAATTCATTTCCCTGATTGGTCACTCTGGCTGTGGTAAATCGACCCTCCTGAATATGATTGCGGGGTTAGATAAACCTTCGATCGGTGGGGTGATCTTGGAAGGGCGACAAATTACCGCCCCGGGACCCGATCGGATGGTGGTCTTTCAGAATTACTCTTTACTGCCCTGGTTAACCGTCTGGGAGAATATTGCTTTAGCTGTCGATGAAGTTTGTCGGGACAAGTCCGCTAGTGAGCGGCGACAAATTATTGAACACCATATTGATTTGGTGAATCTGCGGGCGGCGGTTGATAAGCGGCCAGCTCAGCTCTCTGGTGGGATGAAACAGCGGGTGGCGATCGCTCGGGCTCTTTCGATTCGACCAAAGCTATTGCTGTTAGATGAACCATTTGGCGCTCTGGATGCCTTGACCAGAGGTGGTTTGCAAGAACAGTTGATGAAAATTTGCGAAGAGAGTAAGGTCACGGCGGTGATGGTTACTCACGATGTGGATGAGGCTTTGCTGTTGTCTGATCGGGTGGTCATGCTCACTAATGGTCCAGAGTCGCATATTGGCCAGATTTTGCCGGTGGACTTACCGCGACCTCGGCAACGGATGCAGGTGGTCAAACATCCCGACTACTATCCAATGCGCGCCGAGATCATTAACTTCCTCAATCAACAAAAACGTGCTAAACAACGACAAGCTACGAAATCTACTGTAGTGGTAGTACCGCAAGTCAAAAAATTGGAAAAGACTACGGTTAATTTCGGCTTTATGCCGCTCACCGACTGTGCGCCCTTGGCGATCGCTCAAGAACAGGGCTTATTTGCGAAGCATGGTCTCACTGTTAATTTACAACGGGCGAGCAGCTGGGGCGAAATTGCCCAGGGCGTGGCTGATGGTCGTTATGATGCCGCCCAGATGGTGGCGGCGATGCCGTTGGCTATGACCTTAGGGATGGATGGTCAGCCAGCGGTGCCCATGGTAACCCCCTTGGTGTTATCGCGGAATGGGAATGCGATTACGCTGAGCCAAGAATTTGCCGATCGAGACATTCGGACGCTCAGTGATTTGAAAAGTACGATCGCTGATCAAGAACGCATTTATAAAATTGGCATTGTCCATGATTGCTCGATTCATAATTTGATGTTGCGCTACTGGCTTGCCTCAGCGGGGATTGACCCTGATCGCAATGTGAATTTGGTGGTGATTCCCCCCACCGAAATGTTGAGAAGTCTACGCCAGGGTGATATTGACGGTTTTTGTGTGGGAGAACCCTGGAGTTCGCAAGCGGTGTCAGAAGGGATCGGTTTCGTGATTGCTACTGATTTGGATATCTGGCCGGGTAACCCCGAAAAAGTATTGGGAATCAGCGCCGCCTGGCAACAACAGCACCCGAACACTACACTAGCGCTAGTCAAAGCCTTGCTGGAAGCCTGTGACTATTGTGATCAACCCCGCCATCGATCGGAATTAGTAGAGATCTTAGCTCGGCCAGCATATCTGGATTTGTCCCCACGCTACCTGAGCCCTAGCTTAGTGGGCCCCTATCACCGGCATGGCCAAGATGCCGGTGAAAACTTACCCCGGTTTCATCAGTTTCATCTCGACAATAGCAACTGTCCTGGTCGGGTGGAAGGACTATGGCTGCTGACCCAGTTAGCCCGCTGGAATATTACGCCGTTTCCCAAAAACTGGATCGAAATTCTGGAACGAGTCCGGCGGGTCGATATATTTCTGGAGGCTGCTCGACAGTTGGGACAGGTGGGTATTGAACCAGATCGGGATTCTTTTCAGCTATTTGATGGCATGGTGTTCGACCCCGATCGACCGCTGGAATACGTTAGTTTACAAACCATTCGCCGTGATTTTTTAGTGCAAGAAATCAATATGGATGAGGGGTTAGTCTTAACTTCCTAAGCATTTTATTTAATTTTTCTAATATTTTATAGTTATTATGTCTGTAGCTCCCTTCCCGATTACGTCCGAGATCTCTCACAGCTTTTTGAAGATCGATCGACTGTCTAAAACCTACCCCACCGCTGATGGTTCGATCACGATCCTGGACAACATTAGTCTGGATGTTCAAGAAGGCGAATTTGTGTGTGTGATTGGTCACTCTGGCTGTGGCAAATCGACTCTGCTTAATATGGTGTCTGGGTTTAATACACCTACTCAGGGCAGGGTACTACTGCAAGATAAACTGATTACCACTCCTGGACCCGATCGGATGATGGTGTTTCAAAATTACTGTCTGCTGCCCTGGCTAACCGTTTACGAAAATGTTTATTTAGCGGTTGATTCCGTCCATGCTGATAAATCTGCTGCCGATAAAAAGTCGATCGTCAGGGAGCATTTGCAAATGGTCGGTTTGACTGAAGCCGCAGACAAACGTCCGAATCAAATTTCTGGAGGGATGAAACAACGAGTGGCGATCGCTCGTGCTTTATCCATTCAGCCCCAGGTATTAATTTTGGATGAACCCTTTGGGGCGCTAGATGCCATCACCAAAGAAGAACTTCAAGACGAACTATTGGCGATTTGGCGCGAGCATCGGGTCACGGTGATGATGATTACTCATGATATTGATGAAGCGTTGTATCTAGCCGACAGGTTGGTGATGATGACCAATGGCCCCGCCGCCCAGATTGGTGAAATTATGGATATTCCTTTCGCTCGACCCCGCAATCGATCGGAGATTATGGATAGTGCTTTGTATGTAGAGTTAAGAAACTCTGCCCTCGACTTTTTATATAACCGCTTTGCCCATCTGGATGATTAGAGGAATTTTCTGAGGCGTTGCTGGAAAGCAACGCCATTAGCCATGCTTGCTTTAGCCGATGCTACTGGCTACGACCGGATGAAAGTAAAAGGAAAAACCTAGTACCACATAAGCTGCGAGCAGTAAGATACCTTCCAACCAATTCGATCGACCATCCGAACTAATCGAGTTCGCAATTAACACCGCTACCGCCACTGCGACCAACTCGAACGGATTGAAATCCAAATCCATCGGTTTACCCATAATTAGACCAGCAATTACCAAAACCGGCGCGACAAATAGAGCAATTTGCAAACTAGAACCCACCGCTACCGACACCGACAAGTCCATTTTGTTCTTCATTGCTACCGATACAGCGGTGGCGTGTTCCGCCGCGTTACCAATAATTGGCACCAAAATCACCCCAGTAAATAGCGGACTCAGGCCAAATTGACTAGTAGCTTCCTCTAAAGTTGATACCAAAAACTCGGACTCCAACGCCACTAACAATGTACAAACTAATAAAACCCCAATCCACAACGGCAGATTCACCTTATGTTCACCATCATCTGCCAAGTTCACATCCGCTAGTTCCTCCGGAGTCAGATCGGCCAAGCCCACATCATACAAGTAGGTATGGGTTTTCATTGAAAACAGTAGTGTCAGTACATAGACAATAATTAAGACGATCGCCACCGCTACGGAAAGTTGCTGAATAGTCGCTGGACTAATCCCCGTAGAGGTGTAATCGACAGCAGTGGGTAGCAGCAGAGCAATTACTGCTAAATTCATACTAGAAGCATTTACTCTGGCGATCGTCGGTTGAAACTCTTGTTCCTTGTAGCGCAGTCCGCCCAAAAACATCGATAGACCCATGACCAGCAATAGGTTACCAATAATTGAGCCGGTCAAACTAGCCTTTACTACATCAACCAAGCCCGCATTCAAAGCCACCAAGGCGATGATCAACTCCGTGGCATTGCCAAAAGTTGCATTCAGCAAACCACCGAGGGATGGTCCTAAAACCACTGCAATTTCTTCAGTGGCTGTGCCCATCCAAGCTGCTAGGGGAATAATTCCCAAACAAGCAGTCACAAAAATAACCGGCGCACCCCAATGCAAGAAGTGACCGGCGATCGATATCGGAATAAAAAGTAATAAAAAAGAGAGGATATTTTTGAGACTCATCAATTGACCCTGAATTAGCACACCATCCAGCTTACTGGAGTTTTATCACTGTGCTGATCCGTAAATATGATGATCATTAAAATTTTTAGGCCGGAGGCTCGTTAGATTTACTGAAACCAAGACCATTAGCTGTGGCATAACGATCCATAAACCGCATAAACCGCTCCCACTCTGCTGGTGACTTCATTAAATGAATTGCTTCTAACGCTGCCGGCTGGCCATTCACAAACTTAGCCTTGACTTCTCGGGTAATAATTTCCCCTTCTTCATCGATCATGTAAAGCCCGGTTACCGCATCCGGGTCGTTGCGAAACAAAGCCTCTGGCTTATCAAAATAAAGAATTGCTGTACCTTGTTGACCATCACGAGATTTGGTTAAACGAACATCCGGTAAGACACCCTCTGTGATGCCGCGTGAGAACTGCATTTGAGCCATAAGATAATAATTTGTTAACAATAATTTACTGATTTTATCATTGCATGGAGATGGCTCAGCCTTGATCGGCCTAAAAAATGCCCCTAGTCTATAACTAGGGGCATTCTCAAAAATCAACAAATCTCTGAATTTATTCTTCAGTTGCCGAAACAAAATCTTCTTCTATTACTTCCACTTCAGGCTCAGAGTCATCATCTGTGGCTTCGATCGATTGACCAGCCGCCTTGGCAATCAGCATCTCCCGATACTTCTGAGCCATCTCTTCAGCCATTTCGTAAACTTGTTCCCGGTTCTTGATCATGTCACCAGGTTCAGGTTCTAGCTGCTTGGTAGAAAGCGAAATCCGCCCTCTTTCGGCATCTAGATCGATAATCATGACCTTTACTTCATCATTTACATTGAAAACACTATGGGGTGTATCAATATGGTCGTGAGAAATTTCGGAGATGTGTAATAGACCACTCACTCCACCGATATCGATAAAGGCACCGTAAGGTTTAATACCGCGTACCGAACCGATGACAACTTCGCCGACCTCCAGACGATTCATCTTCCGTTCTACCAACGCCCGACGATGGCTGAGTACCAGACGGTTGCGGTCTTCATCTACTTCCAAAAACTTCAATGGCAATTCTTCATTCAGCAACTCTTCTTTAGGCTTGCGAGTGCTGATGTGAGAACCGGGAATAAAGCCCCGCAGACCTTCAATCCGCACCAAAGCACCGCCTCGGTTAGTGGCAAATACTTGCGACCGGACAGTGGCATCTTCAGCTTGCAGCTGCCGCACTCTTTCCCAAGAACGCATGTATTCAATCCGCCGGATCGAAAGCGTGAGCTGACCATCTTCATTTTCATCGGTCAGAATGAAAAACTCGCGCGTTTCATTGGACTGTAAAACTTCTTCTGGAGCATCGACTCTATTGATCGACATCTCCTGGATCGGAATATACGCAGCAGTCTTAGCACCGATATCAATTAGCGCTCCTCGGGGTTCTAGACTGAAGACAGTACCGGCCACCACATCGCCAGGGCTGAAGTGGTAGTCATACTTATCTAATAAGGCTGCAAAATCATCGAGGGTGAAGCCAATATCGGTAGCGGTTTTTTTCTGATTGACCATGCGAAATTTCCTAGGTTTAAGTTCTCTGTAGTTACTACGCCCCTTGCTAGTAAAACAAACAAATACTTGTTGTTCTACTAACACAGCTCTACTGTTCCTCGTGAAGAGGTGAGAGAGTGAGTCCCTATTTATTAACTAACAATTCATTAACTAACAATAAGGTGCGAAAGTGAGGATTTATGATCCGAACATCACATAATATCACTTTTAGTGGAGTTGAGTAAAATTCCTTAACTATTATTCCCAGAGCGGCAATAGTTATTTATTCCATCTACTAAGTCTTTTTCAGGACTGGCCACCTGACTCAACTTGGCTCTACCCTTAGCCACTTCTGAATTCTTCTTTTTGCTTTGGCTATCTAAAATCTGCTTAGTTACCTGGCTGGAATTTTGATACATCAAGGCAAATTGATCTTTAATTTCTTTCAGCTTAGGGTCATTTGTACTGACTTCTTTCATATCTTTGGCACCCTGAGCAAAAGCATCCGCAGACTTTCCTACGGCTTTAAGGTCTCCTTTGGTGACGCTCTTACTAATTTCTTGGGTATCTAAAACGAGTTGATTATGAATTTTTTTGATTTTTTGACATTGAGATACCTTGCTTTCACAACCAGTCAGAAGTAGACCCATGATTAAAAGCACAAACCAGCGAGGATGAGACTGCAACACAATATTTGGTTTATTAATTTGACTTAAGTTTTCGTTGAAACGGAGACTTGTTTTCTGTTTCTGCACCTTTAACCATCAAACCCGACACCCATCAGTTAGGACTGCCTTTAGCTGCAGATCAACGTTCATGATCGAGGTGCAGCAGTCTAATAAGCCTCTTGCAACTCGTAAAAATCTGGTGAGATATAGTCTTTCCGTAATGGCCAACCTACCCAGTCTTCGGGCATCAAAATCCGCTTGAGGTTGGGATGACCAGAGTAGATAATGCCGTACATGTCGTAGGTTTCCCGCTCTTGCCAGTCGGCTGCTTTCCAAATCCAGTATACCGAGGGTACCACGGGATTTTCTCTGGGCAAAAATACCTTGATCCGGATTTCGGGGGGCTTGCTAGCTGAATCGGTGAGCTTAATTAGATGATAAAAGCTGACTAGGTCAGCACCAGGACCAACATCATAACCACCTTGGCACTGCATATAGTTGAAACCATAGGCGTACAAAGCCGTACAGATGGGTACCAGGTACTGAGCTTCGACTTTGAGAACTTCTACGCCAACATGATCTAGTTCGATCGACTGATGATCAACAAAGCCATTAGCTGTTAGCCATTGGGATATTTCACCAGCTGCGACTAATGGAGCCGCTGTTGGATCCGAGACATTGCTTGTTTCATTAATTTCTTCAGCCACGCTCCACCTCTTGTTTTTGAGCTTGAGTTGTTAATAGAGCCGGTGGAATGGGCATGCCCATCGCTGCCGCTAATTCAGCTGGGGGATTAGCATGTTTGCCAGTTTGCAGATACTGCCCAGTTAAGATTGGTTCTACTGCCCGCATTTTGTGGGTGGTGCTGTAGTAATGATGGGTTTGTTGGAGTTGATCACGCTCTTGAATAGATTCGTTGGCAATTTTCTTGCGCAGCTTAATGATTGCATCCATGACCGCTTCTGGCCGAGGCGGACAACCTGGCAAGTAAATATCTACTGGAATCAGTTTATCGACACCCCGGACAGCCGTTGGTGAATCAACACTGAACATTCCGCCAGTGATTGTACAGGCACCCATTGCAATGACATATTTAGGTTCGGGCATTTGTTCGTACAAACGCACCAAGGCTGGAGCCATTTTCATAGTAATAGTGCCAGCCGTTATTAAAAGGTCGGCTTGGCGGGTACTCGCGCGGGGTACTAAACCAAATCTGTCAAAATCGAAGCGGGAACCAATCATGGCGGCTAATTCGATAAAGCAGCAAGCCGTACCAAAAAGCAATGGCCATAGGCTGGACAGCCTAGCCCAATTATATAAATCGTCTACCGAAGTCAAAATGACATTCTCAGATAGATCGTTAGTAACCTGTGGACGTTCTACTGGATTGATTAAACCAGTTGTATTACTCAAGACCATTCTAAAGCTCCTTTGCGCCAAGCATAAACCAAGGCAATGACAAGAATTGCGATAAAGACCAGGGCTTCGATGAATGCCAGCAAGCCCAGCTGATTGAAGGCCACTGCCCAGGGATATAAAAACACAGTTTCCACATCAAAAACTACGAATACCAAAGCAAACATGTAGTAGCGGATATTGAACTGAATCCACGCTCCACCGATCGGCTCCATCCCAGACTCATAGGTGGTGCGGCGCTCCGGGCCGCCACCAGTTGGGCGCAACAATTTGGAAGCAGTTAAGGCCAGGAATGGTACCAGGCTGCACACCATGAAAAATCCCAATAAATACTCGTAGCCGTCTAGAACAAACACAAGTCGCTCTCTTCGTTCAATATGGGGACTAAAACACCAATTATTATGTTATCACAGGGGACGAGGTTGAATGATTGAGACTCGATATGCAGAAAATGAAAAAAAACACACTAAATATTTAGTGTGTTTTGAGCTAGTATTTTCAGAATTAATTTAAATCAATAACTGATTTGCTAGGTAATTTAAGCTTTAGTTTCCAGGCGGGTGTAGAAGATACCGCGAATTTTTACTTCTTCTGGCTCATCAGCTCCTAAGTCGGTGTCGGAGGTTTGCTCACTTTCGAAAATACCGGCAACTTCGCCAGTAGCACTGTTGACCTTAGCCAATTCAAAGGTAATGTGACCTTTGTAGCTGTTGGTATTTTTGACGTTAGTCTTGGCAAATTTAGTGCTGTCGGCTCCGCCGGGCAAGGCCACCGCGTTGTCAAAACCACTAGCTACCCCCCGACCTTTCGGATCAAGGAACACAGACCCCCGGTAAGAAGGTACTTTGAAGTCGCCACCAAAATCGGTGGAGGTATTGAGCGAGGTGACAGTGGCATCGCTGGTAGCCACTAATTCTTTGATGGTGAAAAGGAAGGGGACTAGCTCACCACCAGGCATTTTGACGGTGATGGCTTGGAAATCGATGCCATCTTCTTCAGTGAAGACCAGTTTGCCATCACTATTGATTTTGACGGTTCCTTCAATTTGATCGAGGCTGGAGGTCGCTCTGGTTACAACTTTGCCTGGGACAAATTCGGCAGTCTGCCGCTTGTTTAAGGGTTCAGCTTTCACAAAATAGTCGGTAGGTTGCAGACACATATCAACAAACTTATAAGTCTTGTTGCTGTCGATATCGATCGAACCCCGGCTGATATCAGAAATAGTAGGGCAATTATTGGCAAGGCCAGTGTTACGAATCTGCTCGTAAGTTAATGGGATACTACTAGCATTCGCGGGAGCTTCACTACAAGCAGTTAAAAAACCGATGCAAACAGCCATCAGCGCCGCGATTAATCCACGAAAGTTCATGTTTAACCTCAAATTTGGGAAATTTAATATTATATTTCTGGACAGATATGTAAGCAGTAGCTAAACACTAACTGCTGACGAGAGCAAATAAACAATAATCATATATTAGGCAATCGCCAGCAGCGATCCGACTTATTACAGATTTTTCTTGCCCGTTACCATTAATGTATTTACCATGAATTAGCTCATACTGTCATCCTGGACAGTTGCCGCTTATAATTGAATGCCAACTGCGCGTACTTCTCAAGAACGTAAACTTTAGTAACATTTTTTGACAAATTGCCTGGAATTAAAATGAGTGAAAATGCCAATTTAACTAGTCTGATCGCCCAAGTGAGTGAAGTAAGTCGCGATCTAGCGGCCACCCATCAGCATGATGTGGTGGAATTACTGGCAATTTTGCGGATATTGGAACGTTTGCATCGCGAAATTCGGGAAGACTATTTTCAAGATGCCTTACCGAATAATCGTCATGGTTTATATAGTTTGTTGATCGAAATCGAAGAAAATGGCGGCTGGCCCTATATCGATCGACTAAAAATTCAGTCTTTGTTAGCGAATATTCCCCAGGAGGAAGAACAGCAACCACCAGTGAAATCGGAAAAATTAGACTAATGCTTGAGACCTAGTTGCGGTAGATGGCCAGCTAAACCGGTCATCAGACGTAGGGAAAAATGCTTGAGCAAGGGCACCCGCTGCAAAATTTGCAGACCAATCCGCCGCCCGAAAACGATCGGCCACCAGCGATTAGAAAACAACCGATCGAGAAAGTCGGTAAAGGCTAAAATTGCCCAGTTTTCTGGTTTTCGCCACCGCTGATAGCGATCGAGCACCGTCAGCGAACCAATATCTTCACCCTGAGCATGGGCGGCCAGAATTATTTCGGCTAAGGCGGCGGCATCCCGAATCCCTAGGTTCATGCCCTGTCCAGCCACCGGATGACAGCAATGTGCCGCATCGCCTACTAAAGCTAATCTGTTTTGGACATATCGATCGCTCTGCATCAGTTTGACTGGAAACAACACCCGTGGACTATCTAAGGTGAGCTGGCCAAGTAAGTTGCCAGTGGCTGTTTCTAAGCATCCAATAAAATCGCTAGTGGGCATATCTCGCAATTCTTGCGCGCGATCGTGGGGAGCCGTCCACACAATTTGCATCCGGCCATCGGCTAATGGCAATACACCCATCGGGCCGTCGTACCAGAAGCGCTCGTAAGCAATATTTTGGTGGGGATATTCAGTTTGGATAATGGCGGTGACGCAGGATTGCCAATAAGCCCAGCCTTTGGTTCGGATGCCTGCTTGCTGGCGCAGCGGGGATTTACTGCCATCCGCGCCGATCACGAGCTTAGCGCGCAGGCATAAAGATTGGGTGGGAGTTTGAATCAGTAACTCGGTTTGGTTCGTTGCTGGTTCTAGCCGCTCAACTGTAGCTGGACAGAGGTAGCTAAAGTTGGGGGTGCTAGAGAGCTTTTCTTGCAGAGCGGTCAGCATGGTTTGGTGGCCAGCAGCATAGCCTAAAGCAGCGGTGCCCAAATCCTGGGGAAAGAGCTGCACCACCGTGGGGTGATCAGCATCCGAGATTTGGATTTGGCTGAACTGGCTGAAATGAGGCAATACTTGCTCCCAGATGCCCAAATTACTAAAAATTTGACCGGAGAGAATTGATAGTACATAGGAGCGATCTTTAGCCAGAGACTCGGCTTGAGCTTCGATCAGAATGACTTTGAGGTCGGATTGCTGTAGGGCTAGGGCTAAAGTATGGCCGACTATGCCACCACCGACGATCGCTACATCATAAAGGTCTGTGGTTGGGCGGACAGGGGTGGCAACGATCATGGAATACTCTGGTGCTTATCAAATCTTCATATCTATATGCTTTATATTCTGACAGATTTTATTTCGATCGCACATGTGAGGCGTTAATTTTTGACAGTTCTCCATTTCTGAGCTATCCATCCAGACCACAGCAAGAAACTAATCAGCGACACTCCTGACAAAGCATCTAGCCAGATGAGACCGTGCATCGTAATAGACATGGGTGCGACCATCGGGAATAAATAGTGGCCAGGGCTAGAGATACTGGTAATGGAATATAAGCCCAGACAAAAATATGCCCAGGTGAAAACATTCCGAGAGTATAGCCAATATCCCAAAAGTCCGATCGTACTCATTACCACTACGGTAACGATAATCATCGGAGGAGTAAACCAAGCTGGACCTGGATAATCTGCTAAGAAAATGGCGTTATGGGTGTAGTGCAACCAGGTAGAAACTAAATTAAGTACAACGATACCGAGCAAAATATTGTGATGTAACTTTCGGGTAATCATGGATATATTTCACTCCTTGGTCATCATAAACTCAAACTAACATTAATCGTCAGTCAGTTCTCGATCGTGTAAATAGGGCAAAAACAAATCACGAATATTATCGGAAAGCGCCGAGGGTCTCTGGGTTTTAGAGTTTACAAATACACCTTTTTGGTGTCCAGTCGCTGCCAGAACTCCATTGCCATTGTAGAATCGAAATTCAATGATGTGAATTACTTTCTCCAGCTTAGAGAGCCACATTTCTAAAGAAACTTTGTCTCCTAAATACAGTGGCTTTTTGTAAGCAACATTCATATTGGCGACTACCGGGACGATCCCACTGGCAATGACACTATGAATCGGAAAACCGGCAGCCTCTAAGAATTTACAGCGTCCCATTTCTACCCATTGGAGATAGACGTTGTTACCAACATGTCCGGCAAAATCAATATCGAAGGTGTAGATCGATAGGTCAAGATTGAGTTTTTTCATAGTGTAAGAGAAGGAGAATTATTTTGCAGGTGGCATCACTACTTTTTTCGCCAGGCCAAGCTTTTGTAATCCTTGAATTACCCACCAAGTAGTGTCAATTTCCCACCAAGTCCGACCCGCTGGAGCAACATTTGGATAAGCATGATGATTATTATGCCATCCTTCACCATAGGTAAGAAGTGCTGTCCACCACAGATTACGAGAATTATCGCCTGTTTCTGTAAAAGAACGATAGCCAGTGATGTGTGAAGCTGAATTAATCAACCAAGTGGTATGCCACAGCACTACAGCCCGGACGAATACGCCATAGACCACCCATGACCAACCACCGATCGCATACAGCAAGATACCAACCGGGATTTGTAGAGTCAAGAAATACTTGTCTAACCAGCGATAGAAGGCATCTTTTTCTAAATCAGGGACAAAACGGCGGTAGGATTTTGGGTCAAAAGATTCTTTAGTCGGGTAAAAAATCCAGAGCATGTGGCTCCACCAAAAACCGCGCTTGGCCGAGTAGGGATCTTTATCCCAATCTTCGGTGTGCAAATGGTGTTGGCGATGTCCAGCCACCCAGAATCCGGGTCCACCTTGCATGGCTAGAGCACCTAAAATGGCGATCGAATACTCCAACCATTTCGGTACTTGAAAACTGCGGTGGGTGAGTAAACGATGGTAGCCCAAGCAAATGCCAATGCCGCCAAACAGCCAGTGTAATAAGATCATACTGCCTAGGGCTGACCAAGAAAAGAACCAAGGAGCTAACAGTGCTAAAGCGTGGATCGAGCCAAAGAAGAAAACGTTTGTCCAAGACAAACCTTTAGTCCATTGAAATGTCGGCTGAACTGATTTAGAGATCATAAAATTCTGAATTAGAGATAAATAAAATCGGTAGTGACCTAACATCCCAACTGGCCAAAATGCCTTAAAGTAGAAGTGGATGTAAGTAACACTTGCATATCTACCTTACCAAGATTTTCGCAGATGTGCAAGTAGCACTTGCATTTTTATGACAACTCCCCGCAACCCCACCCGTCAACGATTAGTCAGTGCCGCTTTAGAGCTATTTGCCCAACAGGGTATTACGGAAACCACCACCAAACAAATTGCAGAACTCGCCGAAGTGAATGAAGTGACGCTGTTTCGACAGTTCGGCAACAAGCAAGGTTTGGTGCTGGCCGTCATGGAAGAATCAGAGATTTTTGACCAACTGGCTGCTGCTTTGGGAGAGCAAAGCAGTGCGGCCAGCAGTCCCGAACAAGCCATTCGGAAATACGCTCAGTCCTATTTGCAATTGTTAGATGCGGTGCCGGAAATGGTGCGATCGATTATTGGGGAAGCTGGCAAATATCCGATCGAGAACCGCGAGGCGCTAGGGCGGGGGATTAATCAGGCTAATCAGTCAGTGGCTAAATATTTAGGGGGCGAGAATTCACCTTTAGCAAGCGATCGATTGGTGAGTTTGGTGAATAGTACGCTGTTGGGTTATGCGGTGCTGGAGTTCACCACCGAGTTTCATGGGTTGTGGCCGAGTCGGGAGAGTTTTATCGAAAATTTGGTGCAGTTGGTTTTGAGTCAGCCGATACCTCCGGTCAGCGCAGCTATCGCCCCTGCTCCTCCTCAGCAGATTGTGGATCTGCCTACCACTCTGGTACATACGATTTTGCAACGCTCTCAGAAGAAAGGTTTACGGGAAGCTGCTTTGGTCTATCTATTATTTGGGGCGGGTTTGAGTCCTACCGAAATTGTGGGTTTGGAACGGGTGCATTATTTAAGTGATAAGGATGTTCAGTTTTTGCAGATTACCCCAGGGGCGGTGCGCCAGGTGCCAGTAAATCAATGGATTTTGGGCAAGCGGTATGGGACTTACCAAAAAAATCCGCTCACTCAATATTTAAAAAGCCGTAAGGATGATCGAGCATCGTTATTGCTGGGAAGTGAGCAGGAGTCGATCGCTATGGCTGAGATATGGGAGATTTGGCAGGGTTTGACGATAGGTTTAGTGGGGTTGGATGGTCGATCGTTAGTTGTTGAACAGGCGCAGCAGACTTGGGTGGTGGAGATGTTGATGCGGGGAATTAGTTTGGAGGATATGCAGATTTTGACTGGGATGTCCTTGAAGCAGTTAGCTGTCTACGGGCGACGGGCTAAGGAGAAAACAGTATTGGAGAAGGGTTTGGCACTGGATAAATCCAGGTAATGCTTAGTCGATCTAGCCAAAAAACAATTGCACACCCCTAAAAAGGATCGGCCTGGCCTTGCCAATTCAAATCGTTTAGCTTGAAGCCGATCGAACCCAACTGCAACACTGGATTGTAGCGCACCAAAATCCCAAACGTGCGCCGACTGTACTCCAGATAATAATCAGTACCCAAAGATTGACCATTATCAATATTAATCGAGGTTTGAATCCCGGCCTTAAACGGACCAAACAGCTGTTGATTGATCCCCGCTGTGACTACCCGCGTGTCTAAAAACCGATCGAACAAATAGGGCGAACTACCATTCAAGAAATTTTGAGCATAGCCAATGTTAAAACCGGTATAGTCCAAAAACGGTGCCGTAAAATGACCGAATTGACCCTGCAAACTGGCATTAAAACCATATAGCGACTGGCTATCGCCATTACTATAGGTATTCACCTTCGCTTCCAGCCCGGTATTGAGCTGGAGATAAGGTACCACTGGTACCGGACTATAGTTATAAGTGGAACGTTCATTGACCGGTGGACCGACTCCTTCCCACAGGCGGAAGCTCTTATTCAAACTAGCTCCGGCTTGCAAACGGCTCAAATTGATCCGGCCATCACTACCCGCCAAAGTCGGCCGATCGGTATTAGCGTTAAAGATGTCCGCCCCCGCAAAATATTTCAGATTGATCCCAGTGCCCGCTAGATCAATTGTTGGGGAGGTGATCTTGGCACCCAAACTGCTTTGGACATCTTGAAAGCCTAATGTACCATTGGAAACCCGATCACGGTAGGCACCACTGATTTCAAAGTTATGCTTACCACTGAGTAAATCCAGTTCTTGATTAAAGGCCAGACGCGATCGCAAGGTGTTACCGATCCGACTAGGTTCTAAACTAGTCACATCCATTGAGCCTTTGATGGTACTGCCTGGTGCTAAGATAGCGTCCAGATTAGTCTTCACGCCAAAGGAATCGAGACTCAAATACTGATTTTGGCTAATTGCCCGTTGCAAATAGTACTGAGGCAGCACTGTTAAGCGCAAATTTTTCTGGAGAATCGGGTAAAAACTCCGCTCTAAATACAATCCCCCCCGATCGTCATTATCGAAGCCCACCCCAAAAGGATTAGTATCTCGACCCAACTGATTCAGTGATAACTGACTGACCACTAGTGGCAAACTAAAGCCTTGATCGATCGTTACCCGGGGATTGGCAGCGGTGATCTGATTTTCTTCCTCTGATAAGCTTTCTAAGATGATTTGATCGGCGCGTATCTCCAATTCTGGTGGCGAGAATGGATCATTGGTCAGTCTTACCTCCTTCCCGGACAAAGCTTTGCCATCAAATTCCAACTGATTGGCTTTATAACGCAACCTAGTCACCGTACCAGAGGATTTGAGAGATGGTTGAAATTCAATTTCTCGATCGGAACCAATAGTCAAAGTACTAGTACCAACACCCGTGAGCCGCCGCACTGGTTGGTCATTTTGCAGTTTGTCAGCAAAGGGTGCGTCAGTGAACTCGCCTTTGGTGGGAGCCACTCGGGGCACATTTAAATCTCTGGCGATCGAAGGCTGAAAAATTTCGCCACCAGCGGTGGTAATAGAGCCTTTATCATTACCAAAGTCATAGTCAAACTTTTCACCAGTCAGGATCTGTTGACCCCGTTTCAACGAAACATTGCCAGTGGCTACCGCTTTTTTGGTTTGTAAACTAACTTCTAAGCGATCGGCCTTCAACAGCGCATTGCGAAAGCGCATTACCACCTTGCCACTAGCTGTGATTACTTGTGCGGTATTGTTATACTCTTGCTGCTCGGCCTGGAGTTCTACCACTCCCGATACTGGCAAGGGCGGCTTTTGCTCTGCTGGACTAGCAGCTGGCGTACTGGGTGTCGAAGGTGGGGGTGCTGGAGGCGAGGATTCAGGGCTGGGTTGCAATGGTGGGGGTGGTACTGCTTGGGCTAAGATTCGTCGTGATGAGCTGGATACCCGGTGGCTAGAGGATTTAGGCGCGGGGCTAACAGTTGATCGATCGATATTTAGGTGGCAGCTCAGGCTGGCTGGCTCACAGATATAAATATTGGCAATATTAGAAACCGGTGGAACATCAACCATATGAACTGAAAAAAGTTTGATAGTACAAAGACTGCCAGGGCCAACAGGAAGCCCCTATTTCCATGGGCATTGCTGTGAGCGGAAACAGGGGCGTTAGATTTTTGAATAACCGCAATCTAGTCAGACGAATCACGCTGATTAGGGTTCCGAGCTGGGTCATTGGAGAGAAAGCCAAAGATAAATAGCAGTAGGAAAAAAGCGACGACTACATTAACAACGATTTTTAAAGTAAACATAAAAGCTAGTAACTCCCAGTATTGAGAAATCTTCCAAATATTTGATCCCCATCATAACCGATTAGGGGCTGAAATGGCTGGGTATCTAGACCGCAGAGAGCATCAGACCGGTTACCAACCGACAACCATTCACAAAATCAGCTCCAGACTGCGGTTTTTTACCGGATAGTTGTACCTGTTGCAGTAGTAAGTAACCTGCCCCGGTTTGGATTACTGCTCCTTGACCCTTGATGATCGAAGCGATCGATCCCACCTGGACGGTGGGCATATCTAAGGGGATATCACCAGTCCAATAAGATGTTAGTAAAGGTACTGCCTGTAAAATCTTAACTGGTTGGCCACGCAGTAAAAAATAACAGTCTGGATAAAAACCCCGGATTTGATTATGGAGATCGATCGCGCTGCGCTGCCAATCTATTAGCCAATCAGTTTTCCGAATCATGGCGGCATGGGTCGCCTGGGAGTCATCTTGAGGCTGCGGCGTAAGGTTTGGTAATTGCTGCAAAGTCTGGATTAGTAGCTCAGCGCCTTTCTCCGCCAGGGTTTCACCGAGTTCCTGGGCATTGGTGAAGGGGGATACCGGCACCTTGGTAGTCAGGAGCATCGCACCAGTATCCATCCCAGCATCCATCAGCATGGTGGTAATTCCCGTCTCTGTGACACCATCTACCAAGCACCGCTGGATCGGTGCTGCACCCCGATAGGCCGGTAGGAGCGAGCCATGGACATTGATACAGCCCCATTTAGGAATATCCAATATTTCCTGAGACAGAATTTGTCCGTAGGCCACCACCACAAAAATATCGGCTTGGAGACTGCGTAGCCAATCAATGGTCTCGATCGATCTTTTGATATTTACCGGCTGCTGAATGGCTAATTGATGACCTGTGGCCACCACTTTCACTGGTGACGGCCACAATTGACTACCCCGCCCCCGCTTTCGATCGGGCTGAGTGACGACCCCCACTACTTCCAGTGCGGGCTGAGCCACAATTTTTTCTAATGTAACAACAGCAAATTGCGGCGTGCCAAAAAAAACTATTTTCATTTAGGTACTAGTAGTAATGCCCCGACTGGTCATTTGATACATAAAGTATTCTTCTAAAGACCGGCGGGCTTGTTTCATTTCAATCAGTTGAGCGCTCATCAAGCGCAAAGTCGCCAAAAACTCTTGGGGTTCCCCGCGCAATTGACCAGACCATTCACCATTCTCGATCACCAAATCGGTAATCCAGCGTTGGAGAATATCCGGGTTGCCACCACAGCCCCGCACCCTATAACGACCTTCAATATCAGTCAATAATTCATTAATAGTACCGCAGGCAATCAGTTCACCTCTAGCCAAAATCCCCACCCGATTACAGACTTGTTCCACTTCACTGAGGACGTGACTATTAAAGAAAATAGTTTTGTGATTATCACTCAAGGACAAAATAATATCCCGCATCTGTTTACGTCCCAAAGGATCCAGACCAGACATCGGCTCATCTAAAAATACAATATCTGGATCATTGATCAGCGCTTGAGCCATGCCAATCCGCTGCTGCATTCCTTTGGAATATTGACGCATTTTCTTTTTCTGGGCAGCACTACGCGCCAGACCCACCATATCCAGCAGCGCTGGAATCCTTTGCCGCCGCACATCCCAAGGGATCTGGAAAATATCAGCGGTGAATTCCAAGACTTCCCAGCCGGTCAGATATTCATAAAAATAGGCATTTTCTGGCAAGTAGCCAATTCTCTGCCGGACGGCGGGACTAGAAATCGAACTACCAAATAGCTGCGCTTGACCATGAGTAGGGCGCACAATCCCTAGCAAGGTCTTGAGTAGAGTAGTTTTGCCTGCCCCATTCAAACCCAATAACCCAAAGGTTTCACCCTCAAAAATTTTTAGTGAGCAGCGCTTGAGGGATTCTACCTGCTGATTCATCAAAAATCCGGTGCGGTAAGTTTTGCTCAGTTCCTGGGTCTCGATCACGGCGATCGATTTAGTGGACTGTTCCATAACTTTTGATTTGGTAATCGCAGTCATAATTTCCGGTGGAGATGGCGAATTCTTCTCTTATAAGTACCCTATTTTGCCCAAGAAAAGATCACCACTAGCTGAACACGCTAAAATCGCGATGTTTGGGAAACAACAGTGGAGAAAAATTACGAGGTATGGAAAGTTCTAAAGTGGTGGCCATTGTAACCGGAGCAATTTCTATAGCACTGGCGATCGCTTACTTGGTAGTAGTCCAGTTTTTGGATATGCGGGGTGAGATGATTCCCGCTCCGCTCGTGGAAATTTTAGGTTGTGGTCGATCGGATGGTATAGCAAGCTTTCTATTTTTTGTAAAAATTGGCTAGTATTATAGTAGTTTAAATCTAAGGCCATCAGGAAATGCTTCAGCTTTTCCTGATGGTCACTTTTTTTCCATCAAACGGGTTGGAGAAGTTGTATTTTTAGCAAAAATGCTAAAAACAACCATGATAAAAAGACATAATATCTACACTTGATGAACATTATTGGTTTTATCGCTAACTTTGGATTATCGCTTGTTGCTGTTTTCGAAAGGAATTGATTGACGCTAGACTCCCTTATTAGCAAGGCTTGATAGCTTTTTCTTAGTGATGAGTTGCAACAGAAAAAGAAGCTGCTTAAGTAAGATAATTTTGTCTTTTATTCTACGTTAAAGCTATTGCCATACCCAAAGAGAAGCAGCATTATGAAGGAAGAGAAAAGCAATTCAGCTTTCTCAAACCAACCTAAATACAAGGTGCATACTAATGATTGTTATCTCCAACTTGTCTCAAAGCTATATCACAGAAGTTACTGTTGCTGAAACATCAGCAGTTCTTGGCGGTTACTACGGTGGCTATTATGGCTATGGTTATGGCTATAGCTCTAATTACTCTAACATTGACATCGAACAGGTCAACGCTTTTAGTAGTTTCTCTTCAAACGGCATAGGCAGTGTGAATGTTAATCAATATTCATAAGTAAAGAATAGTCCTGAGAAACATTAAGACTTTTACAGCTCTTTTTCTCAGGGCTATATCCGAAAAACCTGGTAGAAAAGGCTTAGCTGAATTCTACAACAAGCATCTAATTTAACTAAAAGGTAAAAACCATGATTGTTATCTCCAACTTGTCTCAAAGCTATATCACAGAAGTTACTGTTGATGAAACATCAGCAGTTGTTGGTGGCTACTACTACGGCGGCTATTATGGATATGGCTATTCTAGCTATAATAGTTCTGATGTTGATATTACTCAGCTTAATTTGGGTAGTTTTGCTTCCAGTAACTATGTGGGCAGCGTAAACGTTAATCAGTCCTAGCTAATTGCAAAATAACGTATTAATTCCTGAACAAGTTCAAGCTAAATTAGCTTTAACTTGTTCATGTTTTTTGTACAAATATCTCTAAACGAATCATAGAAAATGAGAAGTATGAGTCCTCTATACTATGATAGCTCTTTCTAACTTATTTGAAGCTACACTGGGAAAGTTTGTGGCTCCGAAAAAAGTGAACACTTGCTGTGACTATTTGAATTCATAATCCACTTGTAATTTGGTTGAAATAAATATTATTTCAAGATCAATTTTGCTAGCTTTTAACTGTAATTTGCCATTGATATTTTGTCTAGTCAGCTGACCTTGAATATATAGGATTTGTATACATTATTTAGTTCTTTTATCAAGTTGTAATCTTTATAATTCTTCTTCTTTGCTACTATTGCAATATTAATTGTAATAATGGTAATATGATAAGTGACAAGACTTTTTATCATGATAAATTCAGGTGAAAATATGATTACCATCTCTGATCTTAATGAAAGTTACGTGCAAGAAGTTACTACAGCAGAAATGTCTTCTATTTTTGGTGGCAAGAGTGATTTCTTCCCAGATATCAATATAGCTTTTGTATCAATCATTCAGATTAATATTCTAACTAATTATACCAACAACTATGCTGATGTTAATATAAAGTTTTAGATATGCTTGAAGCTCTTTGAATCAACATTTAATTGCCAATACAAGGATATCTTGAAAGTTAAATAGTCACTGAAGATTCCGCTTATCTCCTAATTCAATTAGTGAGAAATTTGAACTCCAGCTATTATTTTAATTCTTAGATATCCTTTGTCAGTAGATCGAAAAAAAGTTGTATTCGTTAATAGTCTAATTATTGCGATACCGAATTTTGAGCACCAAAATCACGCCTGCCAGCAGTAGGGTTACAATATTAGCTAGCAGAATTGGTAAATCGTGAATTGCTAACCCATAAGCTAACCACAGAATAATTCCTAGACACAGTACAATGAGCATCGTCCAGGAAATATCCCCAGCTGACTTGGATTGCCAAGTTTTGATTAGTTGTGGCAAGTAGGCGATCGTCGTTAATACACCTGCTGTAATTCCCAAGGTTGTGATGTAATCAATTTCCATTATTTATAACCATATTATTGAAATTTTTGTGTTCGGTATTGCTGGAAATAAAGATGCCGAATCTGCTACTAAGTAACTAGGCGGAATGAAATGTGAGATGCCAGCATTTTGCCCTCACCCCCAGCCCCTCTCCCAACTTTGGGCGAGGGGAGCCGATTTCGTCATTGTCACTTTAATTATGTTCAGCTACTACTTATCTACGCATGAAAACATCTCAGAGCATCATCTATCTTGAAAAAATTGACTGACAAATTTGAGATATCCTTGTCTCCCGCCTTTTTTAGTCCACAGTTTAATTGATGATTGAATTCTTTTTAAACAATCTACGATATCTGTGAGAGTCTTTGGGGGCATCTCTTCTTCCGATATTTGTTTAGTTGTATCATTGATCGATCCCCGCCTTAACCGCATTTCACAAACTGATTGTACTTGGCTAGCTACCTCTGCTGTAATGCCTTTCAATGGACGGACTGTGCCAGACTTTCCTTGGGATTCGGCAGTATAAAGATGACTCAAGCTTTCGATGGCGTTCATTACTTCGATGTCAATCAAGTCAGGTCTGTCCTGATAGACTTCCATAATGGCAAATTCGATGTTCTGGAGGACATCTAAATGTTGATCTTCAACACTCATGGTGATCACTTTCTCCGTATTTTTTAATTTCCCGACTCTACTGGCACTGATTTTCAGCTTTTTCCGATAGAGTGCCGGAGTAATTCAATCTTTTCACGATAAGCTTAATACATTCTGCTCTGGGGTTCAAATTGGAGATCAATAAAAGATTTTTAATATCTATTTTATTTCCCTTTCTGTTTTTTCTGGGCAGCACTGCTGTTTTACTTTTTTTGGTGCTCACTCAGTAATGTGTTCATGCGATCGATTACCAGTTGACCACAGACCACTAAGCAGAACGATTTGATATCATCAGATGAATCTAAGTTAATCGATTTTGGCCAGCACATGTCAGGACATAGTAAGTGGGCGACGATCAAGCGACAAAAAGCCCGCACCGATGCGGTACGCGGTAAAACTTTTGCCCAGTTATCGCGGGCAATTATTGTGGCAGCGCGGAGTGGGGCTGATCCGGCGGGTAATTTTCAACTACGCACCGCGATCGATAAAGCCAAAGCCGCCAGTATTCCCAATGACAATATTGAAAGAGCGATCGCCAAAGGTGCTGGTAATTTGGCCGGGGAAGCTGATCGATTGGAAGAGCTGCGCTACGAAGGTTATGGTCCGGGGGGGGTGGCGCTGATTATGGAAGCCTTGACTGACAATCGTAACCGCACCGCAGCTGACCTGCGGGCTGCTCTCAGTAAGCGGGGTGGGAATTTAGGGGAAACTGGCTGTGTCAGTTGGATGTTTGCCCAAAAGGGGGTCTGTATCATTAATGGCCAAGTAGATGAAGATTTACTGCTGGTGGCGGCTTTGGAGGGTGGGGCGGATGTTTATGAGCTGCTAGAGGATGCAGAACAGCCGGGAGCCGAGGTTTTTACCGAAACGGCCAATTTGGAACAACTCAGTCAGACGCTCCAAGCCCAAGGCTTTGCGGTGGTGGAGTCGGAATGGCGCTGGATTCCTGGCAATACCGTGGAAATAATCGATCCGGAGCAAAGTAAACAGCTTTTAAAGCTGCTAGAAACTCTGGAAGCTTTGGATGATATCCAAAATGTCACCGCCAATTTTGAGATGTCCGCAGATTTGATGGCTCTCTCCATGAACTGAGCTATTTTTGCATTCGATCGATTGTCCGGTACTGAATAGATTCGGCTAGATGCGTCGACTTCAATTGCTCATCCCCCGCTAAATCGGCGATCGTCCGGGCGACCTTAATGATCCGATCGCTAGCCCGGGCTGATAAACCTAACCTATCGATCGCCTTCTCCAACAACAAGCGACTATTTTCATCCAATGCACACCACTGCTGGAGTTCCTTGCTTTGCATCTGGGCATTGCACAGGATGCTGGTATCTTGGAAGCGCTGTTGAGCCAGCTGCCGCGCTACTTGGACGCGCTGCCGGACAGTCTCGGTGGCTTCCCCAGTCGATTGGCGAGTAATTTCTTCTGGTTTCAAGCGATTAACCGCCACTTGCAAGTCAATCCGATCCATCAGTGGACCGGAAAGCTTTGCCCAGTATTGCTCGCGCTGACGGGGGGCGCAGGTGCAAGGCTGCAGATTATCGCCATAATAGCCACAAGGACAGGGATTGGTACTCGCCACCAGGGTAAATTGGGCTGGAAAAGAAACCGACTGACGGGCGCGGGAGATAGTCACAAAGCCATCTTCGAGGGGCTGGCGCAGAAATTCCAACACATCGCGCTTAAATTCGGTCAGCTCGTCTAAGAACAAGATCCCGCGATGGGCCAGGGAAATTTCACCGGGACGAGGAAAACTACCGCCGCCCACCAGGGCTGGCCCAGAAGCCGAATGGTGGGGACTGCGGAAGGGTCGATCGGCAATTAAGGAACCTCGGTTTTTGAGCAGTCCAGCCACAGAGTGAATTTGGGTAACTTCTAACGCTTCGGCAAAGGATAAGTCTGGCAAAATCCCCGGCAAGCGACGCGCCAACATGGTTTTGCCACTGCCCGGTGCTCCTACAAATACCAAGTTATGGCCACCAGCGGCGGCAATCTCTAAAGCCCTACGAGCATGGGCTTGGCCTTTGACATCTTTCAGGTCATTTAAAGTGCTGGTCTGATGATGCCGATCGGGCAACTTAGCGATCACCGGGGCGAATTGAGGACTCGATCGATCGGGCTGTTGCAAAAAACTGATCACCTCTTGCAGACTGCTCAAGCCATAAACTTTCAGATCTTTAACGACAGCCGCTTCCTGGGCATTATCCACCGGCACGATCATGCCAGTAATCCCTAAGCGTTGAGCCGCAGCAGCGATCGGTAACACTCCGGCAACGGGTCGCAAGCTACCATCCAAAGACAGCTCCCCTAGAAATAAATAGTCGCCCAATAGTTCACCATTGACTTGTCCAGAGGCCGCTAAAATTCCCACACTGATCGGCAAATCGAATATCGGTCCTTCTTTCCGCAAATCAGCGGGGGTCAAATTGATCACAATCCGCTTCAAAGGATAGCTGGCTCCAGCGTTTTTAATCGCCGTTTTGACCCGCTCGCGGGATTCTTGGACGGCGGTATCCGGCAAACCAACTAGACTGACCCCCGGCAAACCGTTCGATACATCTACCTCTACACCTACTTTAATGGCATCAATACCCAAAATTGCCGCACTCCAGACCCTTGCTAACAATTCAACCTCTGCTTATTGCTATTATTTGCTTTATCTAGGTTCAAGGTAGCTATTTTAATTCAATAGTGTAATCAGTCAATTTGCTGATGTGTTGCTGCTAGTCACTAACAGCTGCATAATGAACGGAGTCAAATTTATGAAAGTTTTAAAATAGCCGATGGATAGCAGTTTAATTCTGTCAAATATTTTGAACCCACCCGTTCTCTTCTTCTTTTTGGGGATGCTGGCGGTGTTTGTTCATTCCGATTTAGAAATACCGAATCCTTTACCGAAGTTGTTTTCGCTGTACCTATTAGTATCGATCGGCTTTAAGGGCGGCCACGAGTTGTATGAAAGCGCTGTTAGCCCGGAAGGCATCAGCCCCCTGATTATTACTACTTTAATCGCCGCAGTGGTCATGGCTTCGATCGTGCCGTTTTACTCCTTCTTTATTCTTAGAATCAAGTTGGATGCCTATAATGCAGCGGCGATCGCTGCTACCTATGGCTCGATCAGTGCGGTAACCTTCATTACGGCCAGTTCTTTGCTTGATAAGCTGCAAATTCCCTACGGCGGCCACATGGTGGCGGCGCTGGCTTTGATGGAATCACCGGCGATTGTCGTGGGTTTGATCCTAGTGCGGGTCTTTGCAGTCAAAAAACAGGAGTTCTCGGATGATGGTGAGCCGATCGAAAGTTCTAGTGCTTCCTGGGGCGAGGTGCTGCACGAAGCCTTTTTAAATGGTTCTGTACTCCTCCTAATTGGTAGTGTCATTATTGGGGCGTTAGTGCGCAGTGAAGGCTGGGATAAAGTACATCTGTTCGTAGAAAAAGATTTATTCTATGGTGCCTTGATGTTCTTTTTGATGGACATGGGCTTAGTCGCCGCCCGCCGGATTCGGGATCTAAAACAAACTGGTTTTTTCCTAATTGCCTTCTCCGTTTTGATGCCGATCGCTAACGCTATCATTGCAATTGTGATCGCCAAGGGGATTGGAATGCATCAAGGAGATGCTTTACTCTTTGCTGTACTTTGTGCCAGTGCTTCATATATTGCCGTCCCAGCAGCGATGCGGATGACAGTACCGGAAGCCAATCCCAGCTTGTATGTTTCGATGGCTTTGGCTTTGACCTTTCCATTTAACATTATTGTCGGGATTCCGATTTATCTACAAACAATCAAATTAATGGGATTTGGAGTCTAAACTCGTGCTACAAACTGTAAAAAAAGTAGAAATTATTGTGAGTGAGCTAGAAATTCCAGCCATTCTCAAAATTCTGAAAAAAAACTTAGTTAAAAACTATACAGTCATTAATAATCTTTCTGGTAGTGGCGAACACGGTTTTTCTGGCGATGATTTAATTACAAATAGCTGCATTATCGTGATCTGTACTGAGCCAGAAATGCCTGAACAGCTATCCAAAGCTATGCAACCGATAATGAAAAAACTGGGTGGGATTTTTATTGTGACTGATGCTCAGTGGATTGCTCACTAAATATCGCTCTTTAATACAGCTCGTATTTCATTAGCTGACAGGGAAGGGTGCCGTTATAAACTGGCATCCTTTTTGCTGATTTGAGTCCGATCGACCTCGCCAGTTCCTTATTACCACTTAAGACAAAAGCCGTCCAACCTTTGAAGCGCTGTTTGAGGACATCTCCCAATAGGCGATAAAAGTCTCCCAGATCAATGTCTCGTCCCAACCGCTCGCCGTAGGGCGGATTGCACATGAGCACCCCACAGTCGGCAGGAGCTTCCAGATTAGCTAACTCGCGGTGGATAAATTGTAAGTGTTGGTCAACACCACATTTAACAGCGTTGCTGTGCGCTTGTTGAATTACCCCGGAGTTATGGTCACTGCCGATGATGGGACTAATCAGCGCTGATTTTTCACCTGCTTCGGCTGTCTTGAACAGTCGATCGAACAGCTCCTGATCAAAGCTGGGCCAAGTTTCAAACCCAAACTGCTCCCGAAAAATACCCGGGGCAATATTTAAAGCCTGCATGGTGGCCTCGATCGGCAGTGTCCCGGAGCCGCAAAGTGGATCGAGAAAAGTTAATTCTGGCTGCCAACCGGACATTTTTACCAGAGCGGCGGCCAAAGATTCCTTGAGAGGGGCATCCCCCACGGCTGGCCGATATCCCCGGCGATGCAGGCTATTGCCAGAGCTATCTAAGCTAACGGTGCAGGAGTCTTCCTCAATATGGACATTGATCCGCACAGCGGGGTTTTCGGTATCAACGTCCGACCTGTCGCCTAGTTTCGCTTTTTGCTGCTCGGTAATGGCTCTCTTGACCTGTACTGCCGTAAAGTGACTGTGATTTAGCTGATCGTTTTTACCGGTGGCTGTTACGGCCATGGTCAACTCTGGCGTAAGATGTTGCTGCCAGTTAATACTCTGCATTCCGGCAAACAAATCTGTCGGATCGAGGCAAGGAAACTCCGCTAACTTCACCAAAATCCGAAAAGGCAGCCGCGCCCACAGATTAACCCGATACAAAAGCTCTTGATCGCCACTAAAGGCTACGCCACAAAACCCTGGGATGACCTCACTCGCTCCCAATTCAGTTAGTTCGGTGGCAGCTAGTGCTTCTAAGCCCCGCGCCACAGTGGCAAAATATTCGGTCATGATGGCTCAGGGAAGTCCGGTAAATAATGTATTTTGGTGGTAAAAGGTTGATGATGGCGGGAGCTAGTTGTCGATCGCCATGCGGCCTTGTTTGGGAAATCTTACCAACAAAAAGTAGCCAAAACAGAGCGCATAGCCAATCAGTGCAGCTGTTGCCAAACCCCCCAGAGTGCCAGGATTAACCGCAGCACTTGCCAGCAGTGGTAGTTTAAACCAAGCTTGACAGAAGTTGGATTGAGCTGACAAACCGCATTGGACAAAAGGCAGCAAAGCGATCGCTCCTAATACACAATAGACTGTAATAGCCCAGCGCCAAGCAGTGAGGGCTAATTTAATAGCCTTGGGCGGCAGGTCATTAATTTCTTCATTAATATCGATCCAGACCCAGAGGCTGATGGGTATTAAAATTTTGGCAGCGAGGGCAGAGAAAAAAGATAGGCTGGAACCACTCAGTACTAAAGCAATAGTGATCGCTAATAGACTAGCCACCTTCCAATAAATAATCATGAGGCCAATAATTACGGGTACTTTTTTAACCAAGGCCCAAATCAGCAGCACCATCGGTACAATCAGGGTGAATAGCACAGCTAGACGATAGTCGAGCCAAATTAGTGGCTGAAACCAGGGGGGGGTGAACATTTACTTAATGATGATTTTTCTCTTGTCTAGTATATCTATAAGTGGCCTATGACAAGTGGGGGTAACTGATTGTGGGTAACTGGGCTTCTAGCTGTGCTGCCAAGCTAATGAGTAAAGCCTCTGCTCCCAAGTTACCCACCAGCTGCACACCCAGCGGTAGGTTAGTATTATCAACTGGTAAAACGACTACGGGTTGACCGGTAGCATTGAAAATCGGACAGGGCGAAACCCAATCGGCAATTTTGGCCATGATTTCCTCGGGGGCTAGTTGTGCCCAGGCTCCAATTTTGATGGTGGGATGCAGATAAACTGGGGCGAGTAACACGTCAAAGTTTTGCCACTGGGCCACAATTTGGCGAGCGATGCCTTGCATTTGGTAGAGGGCATTCAAATATTCGCCGGCACTGCCCGATCGATGGTGCAGCCACTGATTAAATTCACATAGTGCCGGTAGAGGAATACCAGAGGCCGCCACGGCAGTCTGCCAAACTGTAGTGAAAGGTTCAATCAAAGCCCCCACATCCAAAGTGATGGTACTGAGCTGATGACCAAGATTGCTCAGGATATCGGCCACTCGATCGATCGCCGCTCCATAGGTGGGATCTAAATTAGTAAAAGGTGGAAAGGACTTGCAAACCGCAATTCGTAAAGAGCTAGGCGCTTGCTGAGCAGCAGTCTCAAAAGAAGTTATGGGGGTGGGCAAGTAATATAAATCGCCGGGGAGACGTTGGGCTAAAGCATCTAGCAACATAGCGGCATCTTGGACATTGCGTGCCAAGGGACCATTAATAGCCAAGCCACTTAACCTGTCGCCCGTCGGAGCATCGGAAACGCGACCCCGGGTAGGCTTGATCGCTACTAGACCACAACAGTGGGCTGGTCCGCGCAGCGAACCACCGCCATCAGAACCAACCGCCATCGGTAACAAGCCCGCCGCGACCGCCGCTGCCGCTCCCCCGCTGGAACCACCAGGGGTATAGTCCAAATTCCAAGGATTACGGGTGGGAGGGAAGCCCGCTGGCTCAGTGTAGGGAAAGGAAGCGAGTTCAGGGGTAGCGGTTTTGCCGAGAATATTAAAACCCGCTTGTTGCACCAGGGTTGCAATGCCATCGTCTGCCTTCGCAACCTGATCTTTCAAGGCCGCGACCCCGTAGCTACAGGGCAAACCAGCTACAGGGTTTAGATCTTTAATCCCGGTGGGGAGGCCAAAGAGTGGGGGTAAATCTACTGATTTTTTGAGCTGTGCTGTTTGAGCAGTAGCTACCGCTAAAGCTCGATCAACTGCCACCATAAAAAAAGCACCAATTTGTGGATCAAGCTGGGTAATGCGATCGAGATACAGCTGGGTTAGCTCTAGCGGCGAAATTTGCCCAGACCGAATTAGCTCTGCTTGATGTCGAGCAGTGGTAAAGAATAAGTCGGTCATAGCACTAGGTCAGCTTGACACCCAACTTTTGTAACATACTGGCACGAGCCTGATTCGCCAAACTATCATCTAAGGGGACGAGGTCAATATCTTCTTGATACTTATTCCGAATGGCCGTTTTAATCATCCAGTCGGCAATAAAAGGATTTTTGGGAATCAGGGGGCCGTGGGAATAGGTGGCGATCGCATTGTGGTAAAAAGCGCCTTCGGTGCCGTCCTGGGCGTTGTTTCCAAATCCTTTAATCATCGTCCCTAAAGACTCCGCTTGCGGACCCAAAAAGGTGCGACCACCATGATTTTCAAAACCCACAATGATTGGTTTTTGACCGCCGAGCATCGCGCTCAATTCGGCGGCTAGTCTTTTGGCCGTAATTTCAAATACCACATTGCCAATGCAGCGGGGGGCATCAATACCCGGATGCTTACTCTCTAAATCGACAATGCCCATGCCCTCAATCCGTTCACCCAAACCCGGTTCATAAAATCTACCCAATAGTTGGGGTGAACCGCAGGTAAACACTCCCGGTGCTCCCGCATCTAGCTTGGAGCGGATTGCTGCCGTCTTTGCTCCCTTTAAATCCCGCATCACAATTTCCTGTTGACGGTCTTGAGCACCGCCACCAGCAATAATATCTACCTGATCCAGAACTGTTGGATCACTAGTCTGATCGTAAGGAATTACTTCTACGTTAATCCCCCGCCACTGTGCTCGCTGCTTAATGGCAATCACGTTACCCCGATCGCCATAGGTACTCATCAGTTTAGGATAAAGCCAACCGATCTTAAGGGAATAGGAAGTAGTCATGGAGATTAAATTTTTTAATACGCGCCCTGAAGGACTTGAACCCTCGACATTTGGTTTTGGAGACCAACGTTCTACCAACTGAACTAAGGACGCAGGTTCAGCTCAACCTAGATTTAACCACGAATGAGCTGAATTTGGGACAACTAGACAGTTGCCTTTTTCGATTTGTCGCGATCGAAGCGCTGTTTCACGCGAGTAGCCTTACCAACCCGGTCACGGAGATAGAATAATTTAGCTCTACGCACCCGGCCACGACGGACAATACTAATATTGTCAATCTTGGGAGAATGCAAGAGAAAAACTCGTTCTACACCAACACCTTGGAAAACTCGGCGGACAGTGATAGTTTCATTAATGCCGCCATTGCGTCTGGCAATAATTACTCCCTCATAGGGCTGTACGCGCTCCTTTTCTCCTTCTTTAATCTTCACACCAACACGAATAGTGTCACCGATGTAAAGTTCGGGCAGGTCACTTTTAATGAACTCTGCTTCGATCGAGCGAATAATTTCTTGGACGTTCATGGAGATTACAAAAACTCACGGACCCTGACTATAACGAAAAAGGAGACTATTGTCTACTACCTATGGCCAAACTCAGCAATTCTCATTTTAAAACTCTTGTACTATTCTTAGGCAGTCGTAGGCCACT
>CAXTSX010000022.1:0-53756 GCA_964247085.1 uncultured bacterium | reverse complement strand
AAAACACATTTTCGCTTTAGTTCCAGCGTCTATTTCTTGAGTGGGAAGGGAGTATATACCAAAGTTGAATGTAATACCTGTCCGTTCGCTTATTTTTTAGACTCAAAATAATTTACATGTACTAATCTATTTAGTGCGTTGAATTAAATAGCTACTACCTGTAGTGCTTACAGTTCGCATGAACTACAAAACGATTGATTAATACATATTTGTGATTAGAAGTCAATTTATTCTACTAAAGTTAATAGAGTCTAGAACCCCTATTTCTTGGTGGTTAATTGTTTTGCTCTGACAAAAATGAGCGAACGCACAGTAATACAGCAGCATCTGACTCTCAAGGATGGACAATTGTCTTGATGGAGCGAGGCAGTCGATTTCTCTTTGAACTACGGTGTGGTCGTAAAGACAAACGATTGTTTGAGGCAGCATTAACCTTATTGGCACAAGTAATGGAAAAGACGGAAAATCTGACACTTTTAACCGATGGAGAACGCCGTTATGGCAACCTCCTCTTTACTATTTGCCATCAGGTGATTCACGATGGGCAACCAGATAGACCTAAAAAATGTCTGCGCAAGGGGGTGCGAGTTCGACTTAAAAACAAAGGAGCAAAACGCAGGCGAGACAGTAAGCGCAGCAAGTATCAAGCACCAGTCCCAGAACATCCACAAACTAGTCATACTATAGAAAACAAAGACATTCATGCTAATCATGTCGAAGCGTTCAATGCTTCGCTCCGACGGCATAGTTCAGCTTTCCGACGCAAAACTAACACCTATGCAAAAAAAAACACCACTTACAAAGAGTCCTCGATGTTTACTGGCTTATTCATAACTTTGTGCGGATTCATTTCACCACTAAATTTGTCCCCGCCGTACAGCTAGGAATTCTCGAAACAGGGTTGTCTTGGTCGCAACTTTTCATTATTCGATATGTGGGCTAAATCAACTATAGCTATGCTTTACAGGCTCCGACTCAACGGAACCAGTCCCCTTTTTTCTCATTTACCCTCCCACATCCTCTGGATGCGCCCCGATGCAACGACTAAAGCAAGTCAGAGCAGAGTTATGGCAAGGAAACATAGCGGGAGCTAAAAAAGCCTTCAGTGACTGGGTAATTCCACCCAAACAAGTAGAAGATTTCCTAGAATATTTGGATACTCATAAAGAAAGAATTCCAAATTATCAATTAGATCAAGAATAAGGACTGTGTATAGGTTTTGGGGCAGTGGAGTCAACAATAAAAAGATCAGTGCAAGGATTAAAATATCTGGAGCACAATGGAATATGAAGAATCTGAGTAATGTATTGAAGCAAAGATACGCATATTCAAATGAATATGTAGTTCAAGGCTAACGGAGAAGCATAGCTTGATATGAAAGGCATAACTAATGCAACGGTCAATAGCCATTTATTGCCAAGAGCTGCTGCATGTTATGAAAACGTGTGAATATAATGACTTATCAGTACTTAGTCGATTCAACTATACTACTCTCATGAT
This sequence comes from uncultured bacterium, assembly GCA_964247085.1. GTDB lineage: Bacteria > Cyanobacteriota > Cyanobacteriia > Cyanobacteriales > Chamaesiphonaceae > JAAFHZ01. The sequence continues at coordinate 52,256 of CAXTSX010000022.1, read as the reverse complement.
TGAGATGCTCCCGTTTGAACTCCATCGGCTCTAAATTTTTAGCTTGTTTGTAACTCACTCTCGGTTAATTGAATTTTTATCTATTTTACAACTTTCTCAGACTTTCGAAGGAGGTCTATTCATCATTTAGCAACTCACTACTACGCCGATCTTGAGGAATAAAAGTACGATCGATCGGTAGCAGTGCTACTGGTTCAGTCAAAGTGAAATCACCAGCTAAGATCCACTGCTTTAATAATTCGGCAATCGCGATCGATCGATGTAGACTAACTAGCGGCGCGACTCTGATTGTCCGACCATCAATTTTAATTTTGCCAGTTTTGAGTTGGGCATAATTCACCAACCCAAAGGTCGGTCGTACCCGGCGCGGAATGGAAAAATCGACGATCGGAGCGACAATGTCTTGATCTTTTACAGCACAGCCAGCAGCCACGCGCTCATTTAGAATGGGGATAGCCACACCCACCCCCAACATGAGGGATGGGCCATAGTTTTTAAAGTAGCAGCCGCGTACCCATTCCGCCGTCATTTGTTTGGCATCACCAATTAAAGCCAAGGTGGCAGCTGGTCCGATCGGGGTTTGGTTTTCTAGCCTTTTTTGAAGAGGGAAATGCTGCGTGCCTTCCCAAGCTACATAGCCAATCCCGCCCCCCAGAAAAATTCGACTACCGATGCCGATCGATAGCAATTCTGGGTCATTAAACAGCGGCGAAATCGCTCCAGCGTTAGAAAAAACGGCATTACCCAGACGCGGTTGTAAAGGTCCCAAGTAAGTATAGAGCGGTCGATCGCCACCATTTACGCCCACAATAAAGTTTTGGTAGAGGTTGCGGGGATTGTAGAGATAAAATTGATTAATCGTGTCTTTGGTGATAGTGGTATTGAAATTGGCACGGGGATAGCAGTCGGTTCCCTGGCCGATCGCTTTCAGGGTTACTGATTTTCCCGCAATTAAGTCTTCAATGACATGAGCACCACCTTTTTCTTCATATTCATGGTTATCATCAGCCAGCTGGGTGGCACCCAAATACAAATCCACCGCCCCAAAACCGGCATAGGCTGGTACCCCATTCAGCCAACAAGTCCGAATCTTGATCGGCGGATCGGTGTGACCTAAGTTAATGATTGCCCCCGAAGATTCCATCGGCTCAAAACTACCGGTAGTTACCACATCAACTTGCTGAGCTGCCGCCGTCAAACCAATTTCAGCTACTTTCGCCTTGAATTCGGTGACGGAACAAACCACAGCTTTTTTAGCCAGGATGCGATCGTTGATTTCCGCAATAGTTCGCATTAGCTCTCTCCATCGGTCGGTGTCATTTCAATCATTACTAATTCCGGTTCAGTCTCCAGATCCCAAGGATCTAAATCTGCTGATTTTTCTGTTAAATCCTGGCTGTTAAGGCGATATCGCCAGGGATTGAGAACATCTTCAATGACCACGGCATTAAACCAAACTTTAAAAACCACACTTAAGGGCAAAGCTAAGAGTAATCCTAAAAAGCCAAAAGAACTGGCAAAAAATACCTGGGCTAACAAGGTGAGAGCTGGTAGCAGTGATACCTGCTGTGCCATGATGTAGGGCGTGAGCAAACTACTCTCAATTTGCTGAATAACAAAGTACAGTATCAATACTAGTAAAGGTTTCCAGGGATCATCTAATAAAGCTAAACCCATCGGTAACACCACACTGAGGGTGGGACCTAAATTGGGGATGAAGTTGAGCAGGCCAGCTAGCACTCCTTGAGCCAGTGGATAGGGAATATTTAATGTCCGTAACCCAACAGTACTCATTAGTGCTACCGCTAGCATACTGATGGAAGCGCCAATCACCCATTTACCCAGAGAAACTTCGCACTCATCCAAAATGTGAGAGACGCGCCGTCGATAAAATTGGGGAAAAAGAGAGATAAATACTTTGCGATAGGCTTCCGGCTGGACTAGCAACATCATGCTTAAGACTAGTAACAGCAAAAGATTTAAAATTACCGTGAGGGAACTCGAAAAGATCGCGAAAGAGCCCCCCAGCAGAAACTGGCCGATCGGTTGAGCCTGTTCTTGAATAGCCGCAGCATCCGGAATGGCAGTGACCAATTCTTTTGGTAAGTAAAGCCCCAACTGATTCCGCCAGTCTGCCGATAGGGCTACTAACCGGGGCAATTTATCGATCGCAATTTCTCGAAACTGGGTGACCAATGGTGGCACTATTAGCCACGAAAAAGCCGTGATCGCCAATAAGAAAATGACTAAAGCGCCCAGGATGGATAATCCTTTTTTGAGATGTAGTCGATTATGCAGCATCCGTGCCAGTTGATTGAGAGATGTCGCCAACAAAATAGCCGCAAAGGCCATCAGCAATAGTTGGCGAATTTGCCAAGCTACAAACAAACTGATCACCAGTACAATTAAACCTAACCATTGACCAAATTTCACGGCTGACTCCTCGATACACCCACTTGCCATTGTCGCCACCCCAGGACGATCGCAATCAGCAAGACTGGTAGAAAGACCCCAATTGTAGCAGTTGTGGTATTAGCCGGAATGGCTAACTGGGGAGCGCCAAATTTAATCGCGATCGAGATAGTTGTAGATAGAATGATCACCCGAAGCAGGGTACGGACTAATGGCGACATAAAATTCAGCGGACTACAGATATTGTTAGCTCGCCAAAAAGTCTAACACTAGCTGATTAAATCGGTCGGGAAATTCCAGAAAGGGATGATGCCCACAGTCTGGCCAGATGGCTAATTGATGATTGGGAAGCTGCTGGGCGAGCTGGGCGTGGGCAACTGGCAAGACTCGATCGAGTGCCCCCCAAATCACCAAAGTCGGCGACTGTAAATTTGGTAACTGGGCAATGGTCGCTTCATAAACAGATCGCTGCACCCCTCCTAAATTGAGATTTGCCCTTGCCAAAGCGGCAATCGCCCGTTGGCGATGGGGCAGTGCAAAAACCTGATAACGCCGTTCGATCCAGTCCGGTGGCAAGTTCTCGGGATGAGCAAAATTCCATTTCAACATCGCCGGGATCATGGCTCGACTGGGTCGTAACAAATTGAGTAGTCCAGGCACCGTCAAAAGTCGTAAGCCTAGATTGATCTCCCGTCCCCAGCCCAGCGGTGCGGATAAGACTAACCTATCGAGCTGCTCTGGAAACAAATGAGCAAACCACAAAGCCGCCCCACCACCCATAGAGTTACCTACCAGGCTGACTTGTTCCAGCTGACAGCTGGCCATAAAATTTTTAATAAATTGTGCTTGGGCGGCCAAGGAATAATCAAGTTGGTCGGGAAGGCTGGAACGACCACAACCAAACATATCAAAAACATAGACCCGATGCTGCTGGGCCAATGGCTCTAGGTTATAGAACCAAAACTCGATCGAACCATTGCCACCATGCAGCAAAATTACCGGGCTCCCCTGGTCGCCCATTTGCCAATAGCGGGTGCGAACTCCGGCGACGTTGATGTATCGATCGATTGGCTCAGTCATATTGCAAGAACTAACGCCGAATCCGCAAGCTAGTCCCATGGGTATCGGTGCCACAGGTATTAAACAAGCCATAGCGCTTAGCTAACTCTTGTACTCGCTTAGTCTCACCGGGAGTTGGTGCCCAGGGATCGGTGTTTTTGTAGGCATAAAAAGTCTCTAGACCATCAATACCCAGCTCCGCTACCACCCCCACTATTTCTTCAGCCGATCGACGATAGCGCGAAGGATGCGCTAGTACCGCTAAACCCCCAGCGGCCTGGATAGCGGCAATTACTTTTTCGACCATCGTAAAATCTCGATCGGCTTCATAACCTTGTAAATAAGGGGCTAATTGAGGATGCTCAGGATCAAAGCCGTATCCCAAAATATGCACATCAACATTGCCAATGTAAGCGGTGATTTCAGTACCAATCCAGAGCCGTGGTTGCACAGCCATATCATATTGGGCAAGCAGGGGCACCGCCAACAAATAGCCATGTACACTGTGATGATCGGTGATTGCCATATCGGCCAGGCCGATGTCCACAGCTTGCCTGATCAATTCTGCTGGTTCCAAGCGACCATCAGAACAAATGGTATGCATATGAAAGTTATAGCGGTGGGGGCAGCTGTGAGCATCCACCTGTTCAAAAACGTTGCGTAAAGCAGCTAAGTCTGGAGTTGCACAGAGGGGATCTGGGCTTCGGTTTGGTTGCCCCGTCATGTTAGTGGAGTCTAGTGATGAAGAAATATAAACTAGACTTCTTCTAGCTTAACGCAAGCATCCCCATAATCTCTGATCCTCAATCGTCGATCAATTTATCCAGGTATTGAATCGGGATCGAGTACGACGATCAAGGCCGAGAATTAATCGACCTTTGTAAAGATTCACTCACTGTGGCAGCTGTAATATGCTTAATATTCTTTGGCAGCAGTATTTTACCAAAACCTTTGACGCCAAAGAAATAGCCGAGATTATTAGATCTATTTTGAGGTTTTATGCCTTTAGAAAACCATACAAACTTTTGTAAAAACTTAAGGAAATTTTAAGATTTCTCACAGAACCGACTCGTCAGTGCCAAAAACATTTATCTTGAAAGCTTGTTCAACTTAAGAATTTGCTAAGTTTGCCCCACGCCCAACTCCAAACACACTGGCCAGAATCACTGCCGTTAATTCAGGTGTTACCCATGCAGCTTTTCATCACCTTTACACGCTCTTTACTATTGGCAGTTATTGCGAGTTTTTTGGCACCCATTACGCTGTTTGGCTCTGTTTGGCTGGGGATGCAGCTCTGGAGCTATCTACCGGGGATTGGGAGTTGGGGATTGGCCGCCAATCATCATATTGCTAGTTTCTTAACAGTTTTTGGTAATGGCTCACCGATCTCTGGGATGTTAACCATTGCGATGGTCTGTGCGTTTGTTGGTGCTTTGTTTGATACTTATGCTTTCTATCACGCTCAAGTCCAAAAAAATCCTTATTCTAATGCGATCGATCATTAAGACTCACATCCCGCTCAGGGAGTGATCAAAAAAATAGGGCAGTTCTAAGAGAAAATTTAGCAGTGTTAGAATGTCAAGGCCATTAATCGCCTCTGCCATGACCTCGATCACTTCCGGTGCTAGTACAGCTATTGCCACCCATCGCCCAGAATTACTAGCTCCTGCTGGTGATTGGGTCTGCGCCAAAGCTGCCGTCGAAAATGGAGCTGATGCTATTTACTTTGGCTTAGATCGGTTTAATGCTCGGATGCGTGGTGATAATTTCACCGAAGCCGACCTGCCAGAATTGATGGCTTTTTTACATCAGCGCGGTGTGAAGGGTTATCTGACCCTCAATACTTTGATCTTTCCGGCGGAACTAGCGACGGTTGAGCAATATCTGAAAACTGCTCTGCGATCGGGGGTCGATGCGGTGATTGTGCAAGATGTTGGTATTTGTCGATTAATTCGGCATCTTTCCCCAGACTGGCCAATTCATGCCTCCACTCAAATGACCATCACCAGCGCAGCCGGGGTAGAATTCGCTGAGGAATTGGGTTGTAATTTGGTAGTGTTGGCGCGGGAATGTTCAATTAAAGAAATCACCAAAATCCAAGATCAGCTCAGTGCCAAAAATCTGAGTTTGCCCCTAGAAATATTCGTGCATGGGGCGCTTTGTGTGGCTTACTCCGGTCAATGTCTGACCAGTGAATCCCTGGGGGGCCGGTCGGCTAATCGGGGCGAATGTGCCCAGGCTTGTCGATTGCCCTATGACTTAATTGCGGATGGCCAGCTGGTAGAATTAGGCGATCGAGAATATCTACTGAGCCCTCAAGATCTGGCTGGGATTGAATTATTGCCAGAAATCATCCAAGCAGGAGTGAGTTGCCTCAAAATAGAAGGCCGCTTGAAAGCGCCAGAATATGTTGCTAGTGTCACTCGTATTTATCGACAGGCGATCGACAGGTTAACCCCAGCCACTATTCCTGATCCTGAATCGGTCAGTGCAGAACGCTATGAGCTAGAAATGGCCTTTTCCCGAGGACTGGCTCCGGGCTGGCTGGCGGGTATCGACAATCAAAAATTGGTGAACGGTGAATACAGCAGTAAACGTGGGGTGTTAGCCGGGTCAGTAACCCAAGTTCGATCGAAAGAAGTGACCGTCAAAATTACCACTACAGTTAAACCCGGTGATGGTGTAGTGTTTGGCTTAGGTACTACTCAATCCCAGCGTCCATCGATTGGGGGCCGGATTTATACTGTCACTTCGCTGACCAAAGATACCGCCGTCCTGACTTTTAATTGGGATGATGTGGATCTGAGCTTAGTAGAAGTCGGCGATCAGCTCTGGAAAACCAGCGATCCGGAACTAGAAAAGAAAGTGCGCCAAACCTATGCTGGTGAGCAAGTGCGTACAGCGCAACCATTGCAATTTGAGGTGCAGGGATCGATCGATCTGCCCCTGACGGTAATGGCTAGAGATCTGCAAGGACATGTGGCTCAGGTAGATTCAGCGATGCCGCTATCGATCGCTCACAACCAGCCTTTAACTCCCGACAAGCTCAATCAACAACTGGGCAGATTAGGAGGCACGCCCTTTAGCCTGGGGGGAATCACTTGCGATCTGCCAGATAATGGCATGCTGCCGGTTAGCGAATTGAATCGGATGCGTCGAACGTTGGTAGAGCAGCTGTTGGAACAACGTACCCAGGAATGTCGCTGGCAAATTGATGAGATGGCGGCGGTGGAAAATTTATTGCCGATCGTTACCACTGTCTCTACACCAGTACAACTCCGGGTGTTGGTCAGAACTCTGGCGCAACTGGAGGCGGCGGTGGATGCCCAGATTGAACAGATCTATTGTGAATTTATTGACCCGCGCCACTATCGGGCTGCTGCCCGGATCGCGAATGGACAAGCGGAGATTTTTGCGGTGCCACCTCGGATCACCAAACCGGGAGAACATTGGACGTTAGAGCAGTTAGCGACTTGTGAGCCGACAGGCTATTTGGTGCGCAACTATGATCAGCTGGAGTTCTTTCAGGGTCAGCGCTGTATTGGGGATTTTTCGCTAAATGTAGCGAATGCCCTAACGGCAGATTATTTGCAGCGGCGCTATCGCCTAGAAAGGCTAACTGCTTCCTATGATTTGAATATTTCGCAGTTGTTAGACTTTGTAGCAACCTATCCGGCGCAGCAGATCGAAGTAACTATTCATCAGCATATGCCGATGTTTCATATGGAGCATTGTGTGTTTTGTGCGTTTTTGTCGGAGGGTACAGATCATACTAATTGTGGTCGTCCTTGTGAAACCAAGCAGGTGGAATTACGGGACAGGATCGGTACTAACCATATTTTGCAGGCAGATGTGGGGTGTCGAAATACGCTTTATAACGGCAAGGCGCAAACAGGGGCGGAGTATGTGCAGCAGTTGATTGGTTATGGCGTGAGTCATCTACGGTTGGAGTTTGTGCAGGAGGATAGGGCGACGGTGAGGAAGACGATCGAGTATTATCGTCAATTAATTTCTGGGAAGATCAGTGGGATGCAGCTTTGGCAGAATCTCCAGCTGTATAATCAGTTAGGGGTGACGCGGGGAACTTTGACCAAACATTCTTGATGGTACAACTATTGATGAGCAGGGAGGCGTACTTGGAACAGGCTACCCTGGCCAGATGCCGAAGTGACACTAATCATGCCAGAATGTGTTGTCACAATCCGTTGGACAAGGTGTAGTCCTAGGCCGCTACCAGCTTGCTTATGCTGGCCAGTACGGAAGCGTTGGAAGACAACCGCTTGTTCATCAGTAGACATGCCCAGTCCAGTATCTTGGATATCGATCGATACCCAACCATTTACTATCACAGTCTCATCTAGACCAGCAGGAGAAAATCCTAAACGTAATTCAATGGTGCCAGTATCAGTGAATTTCAGCGCATTACCTAGCAAGTTAGCGACCATCCGTCGAATTTCTTGGCAGTCACCCATTACCTTCAAGGAGATTGGATCGGGAACATCACTGAGTGCCGTCAAGGAGATCGACTTGTATTGAGCTAATGGTTGCAATTCTTGCACCACCTCTTGAATGATTTCCCACATATGACAAATAGTCAGGGTCAGGGCTTTGGTGCCAGATTCATAGCAATGTACTTCTAATAGAGTATTTACTAAATCGAGTAAATTTTGGTTACTTCGATCCATCGCGGCTACCGCCTGATGCATATCAGCAGAAAGTGGACAAAAAGCCTCTTGTTGAAATAACTTAAGCATCCGGCTAGCCGCCACTAGAGGAGTGCGCAAATCATGAGTAAGATGGGCGATGAAGTCCTCGCGCTGAAGATTTTGGATTTCGATCTGAACCCGTTGTTGCTCTAAGTCTTGGTTTTGTTGTTGCAATAATTCATTATTTTGCTGGAGTTGTTTGCTGGTTTCTCGTACTTCTCGTTCGGCTCGATCGATCCGAATTGCATTCCGCAGAATTTGCGCTAGGTTTGTCGTAGAGATCTGAGATTTAGCTAGATAATCAGTAGCACCGGCTTTCATCAGGTTGACGGCAATTTTCTCATCCCCTTGCCCAGTCAATACAATCAGAGGATGTTGAACATCCAGACAGCGAGCGGCTTGCACCAAAAACAGACCGTTTTGATCGGGTAGTCCATAGTCTAGGAAAGCACAATCAAACTGCTGAACTTCCAACGCGACCAACGCTTCGGCACAAGTACTAGCTTCGGTGATCACCAAGGATGTCTCAGACTGGGCTAGGGCACGGCGCACCGCCATTCGATCAACTTCATCATCATCCACAATTAATATCCGTAGCGGCTCTTCTATTTCACTGTTCATGATCAATTCCTAATAGTACCTAGCTGTTAGATTAAGTCATTTCGCATAGTGTCCAATACTTGTTTAATGTAACCATCAGATCTACAAAAATGCTAAATGTGACCGGTTTTAAGATATAACCAGCAACATTCAATTGATAAGCCTCTAGTCGATCGCGTTCTTCATTAGAAGTAGTTAAGACCACGACTGGAATATGTCTAATGGTAGAATCTGCGCGCATTTCCTGTAAAAATTCTAACCCATTCATTTTAGGCATGTTCAAGTCTAGTAAAATAAGGCGTCGTTCGATCGGCACCACCGATGGCTGTCCGCTCTCTCCCCGCAGCATACTTAAAGCCTCTAGGCCGTTACCAGCCACATATAAAGGATTAGTGATGTTACCCTTTTTAAAAGCTCGTTGAACGGTCATGACATCTACTTCATCGTCTTCAACCAGTAAAATATTTAACATGTTGTGTTCGATCATTATTCGTAACTAGTAGTAATTTCTTTGTTAATAATCGGCTGTTTGAGCCAGGTAAACCGGAAAATTGCCCCGTTACCAGCTGATGATTCCAACTCAATGGTGCCACCTTCGGCCGTAATGATTTTATGCGCAATCGCGAGACCAGCCCCCACATTTTCTTGTGAATCACGGGCTGTGAGCGTCTGGAAAATAGTGTAGATTCTGGCATGAAACTGTGGATCAATGCCATCCCCATTATCAGCAATAGCAAATTCGTAACAATTACCCCGATCGATCACCGAGATCTTAACTATACCCATTTCGGTAGGGTGGTGCCGAATTGCATTATCGATCAAGTGAGTAAATACCTGCCGTAGGGCTGGCCGTCGGGTACTAATAATCGGCATCGGCGATCCAATGTCAATAATAAAAGTATCTATAGGTGCTAAAGCCTGAATAATGTCAGTGAGCAATTTACCAACATCAGTAATAGTAATTGCCGACTGTCGCCGTCCAGACCGAGAATATTCTAACAAGCTATTTAAGAGCGCTTGCATCCGATAGACTCTAGCCCGCAGTAGTTTCATTTGAGAGCGAATTTCGGTGGAAATGTTGTCACCAAGGTCTTCTTCGATCCATTCCGAGAGACTGGCGATTGCCCGCAGAGGTGCTTTCAAATCATGAGAAGTAATATAAGCAAATTGATCTAGCTCCCGATTGGTTTGCACTAAAGACTGATTACTAGCAGTCAGTGAGTCGTTTAGAGCGGTCATTTGCAGAGCTTTAGCTTGGAGTTTGGCTGCCGCTTGGTGGCGCTCAGTAATATCGCGAATAATCGCAATTCGGTCATCATCGAAGGCAATACTATTCATCGAAACTTCGATCGGAAACCATTCGCCATTTTTGCGTTGACCCATTGCTTGCCAGATTTGACCGCTGGGCGGGGCTTCTAACATCTTTGCCCGGGCTTGCAACAGCAGCCTTTGAGGAATATCAGTTTCTGGATTTAATAGTTTTTGCCAAGGCCAGCCCATTACTTCCTGGGAGGTGTAGCCAAACATCTGCACCGCTGCCGGATTAAAGGTTTCAATTTCGCCTTGGGTATTGATTACAATTACGCCATCAACTACATTAGCCATCATGGCCTGAATCAAATTACGGCTCTCCCGCAAGCGGATTTCTCTCTCCTGTAGTTCGGTCGCTAATTGCCGGAGTAGCCTGACCGCCAGCGCTGTACCTAAAATGCTGATCGCAATTCCATACCACATGCCCAAGGCATTGAGTCGTTGCTGATCTTGTAGAGATCTCGTGTGTGCTACCAATAAACGTCGCTCTTCTGTTTCTATTCGATCGATAACATCTCGAAATTGATCCATCGATTTTTTACCAGCTAATAATCGTTGATTAGTAGTTTTTGGATCACTGATGGTGTTGGTATCTACTCTTTGGATGGTGCTTTTCAGGAGCATCATCCGGTTTTGTGCGATCTGAGTCAATATCCTGACCCGCTCTCGCTGTGCCGGATTGTCTTGGACGAGCTGTTCCAAACTAGTGAGGGTGGGATTGAGATTGCTCAGAGCAAGATTATAGGGGGCTAAGAAAACTCTTTCTTTACTAATGTAGTAACCACGCACTCCAGTTTCAGCGTTCAGTAAACTAATTAAAGTACTCTGGGTTGTTACTAGTACTTTATTAGTATGGTTGACATAGATCTGCGCTACCAAAATTTTTTGACGAAGTAATGTATCAGCAACAACTGATCCGATTAAACAAACCAATGGAATAGCCATGGCGATCGAACCTCGACTTTCGATCGGTAATCGCTGCCAATAAGTTTTAATTTTTCGCCAGCAGAAGTTCATTAAATACACTATAAAATCAAGTTAATAAGCCAGAGCCTATTCAGTTGTTGACCATGTTAAGTACAAGTAGTTCCAGCTCTCTCGCTGATATCTAGAGTAAACTAAATTTAACCACTTCAAAAGTTATTAAGCATGAACAATATTCGAGTAGCTTTAATTGAAGATCATGACGTGGTAAGGATTGGCTTACGCACTGTTTTACAGAGTCAACCGGGGATTGAAGTAGTCGGCGAAGCCACTAACGGATCACAAGGTTTAGAGCTGTTACAGACTACTCCTTTAGATGTTGCGCTCGTAGATATCGGTTTACCAGGAATTGATGGCATTGAACTCACCCAACAATTTCGACAATTTCAGAATCAGCAGCAAGATCACGAACAGCCTGATCTAAAGACCAAAATACTGATTTTGACCATGCAGGGCAGCGAAGAAACGGTCTTAGCCTCCTTTGCCGCTGGTGCCGACTCTTACTGCATGAAAGATATTGGGGTAGAACATTTAGTAGAAGCGATCCAGATGACCCACGGTGGTAATGCCTGGATTGACCCGGCGATCGCTAGCATTGTATTGCGCCAAATGCGCCAGAGCTTTGCACCCCCAGCTGATCCGAAGCAAACGATCGCGATTCGATCGGTGGAATCTGAATTCGAGCAGGTCTTGGTTTCCGATCCGGTGACCGCTCGAGAGCGGGAAGTCCTGGAATTAATGGTCGCTGGTTGTACCAATGTCGTTATTGCCGAGCGTTTATTTATCACGGTGGGGACGGTCAAAACCCATGTGCGCAATATTTTAGCAAAGCTCTGTGCTAGCGATCGAACGGAGGCAGCAGTGCGCGCACTGCGCTCTGGCATTATTTCCTAAACCTTTAAATCGATTTTCAAGTTAGGTAATCCCTCCAATTTTTCTAGTAGTTGTGGCTCTTTGACCTGCGGGGCGAATACTGTTAGTCCGCCGGGAATACACTCAATTTCAATGGGTGTAGTGCCCATTATTTCACCATCTAAAACCACTTTTTGGGGAGGTGTGGTGGTTACTTTGAAGCGCCGAGCGCGCAAAAACCCGACATCTGCTCGTTGGGAAGCGGTACCGCGCAATGTGGAACTTAATAAATCATAAGAAGTGGCCACCGCTTGTAATACCGTCGCCGGAGCCAGAATTGTCAGATCGAGTAATCCATCATCAAAAATCACTCCTGCCGATCCCTGCGCCAAAATAGAACTAGCTGGAGCAGCATTAGCGATGGTGACTGCTGCTGCTGAAACAGTAATTACTTTATCTTCGGTCTCGATTTCCACTTCAAATTGCTCGTAATTACGTAGTTGGTCTAGCCCAGCCAGAATATAAGCTAGCATCCCCAGTCGATTTTTGGATTCGCGATCGGCTGCATCGATCGTCTCCGCACCAAACCCAATTCCAGCTAGCAAAACCATGGGGATACCATTACAACGAGCCATGTCTACTACCTGGATACCGCCAGCTCCAATAGCGGTACAGGCATCCACGATGGTTGTCGGTAGATTCAGGGCATTGGCAAAGGCATTAGCGGTACCGCGTGGAATTACGCCTAGGGGAATACTGGTATTCATTAAAGCAGCCGCTACTGCTGATAGAGTACCATCACCGCCCGAAGCAATTACTGAACTTGCGCCTCGGGTAATAGCCTTTTCTACTACTTGTCCAATATCAGTTTCAGCAGTGGTAATTACAATATCCAAGGCCATTTCTGGTTTAAGAATAGATTCAATTAAGGCCAGATCCTGATCTGGATTACCCTGTCCAGCGACAGGATTAAAAATAAGACAAGCATTGTTAGTCATGAGATTGATCCTTCAATGGTTCATTCGGAAAATGTTTTGAGTTTCTCTGAAGAACCCCCAAAATGGCTTGAGGGTCAGTTGCTGATTTCATCACTTCTGCCTCGGAATCGTCACGATTTTGGACATTTGGTAAATCAGTGCGCAGTTCTTCTACCAACGAAATTAATTTAGCGATTTTTTGCTCAGTGAGCAAATCAAATTGCAACATCAGATGCGATCGCTCTTCACTCAGCTTTTCCTGGCGAGTTTGATAAATCAATACCTCTGTAGAAATCAATAGTGAAGCAATTTCTAGCCCATGCAGATGTAGATCAAACAGCGGAAAATTCTTGGGTAAAATCTGCTGACTAGCTAAGCTACTACAACTAATCCAGATAGTGAAAAATATTATTTGAAAATAGAGAAATTGGGGACGGCCAAAAATAGCCGCGATTTTCTCCAATATTCGTCGATCAGCTGTAGTGTTTTGATGGCGTTGATGCTGGTGATCAGATATCGTCTCCACATTTTTGAGCACATGTTCTGGTAATGATTCCAATGAATCTTGGTAAGCGGCTTGTTCGTCTTGTTTTACCTTTTGTTGTTTTTTTCTTCTCATATCTATTTCTCCTCAGCCGCTTGCTTTACCCATACCGAGACCGAGCCACCGTTACAGCGGAATTCTGCCCAGCCTTGATCATTAGTAGCGATCGGTTCTTTCACATGTTCAGTAATATCTATATATTGGCAATTGGGATGTCCGACTTCCATCCACTTGCCACCGCCATCGCCGTTACTCAATACCACGGCCATCCCACCGGGATGTTCTTCATCCCCAAGTCTTGTCCAGCCGATCGTACTGGGATGATCGAAATAATCTCTCTGTTCTCCGTAAGCGCAAGTCTGTCGGGCGTAGAGAAACTTATCGATCAGCCATTGATGACAATCCATCCAGATTTCGTACTCGTTGCCATCTTTAGTGTCTTTGTAATGCGCACCATAATAGTCACCATGAAAAATACAGGGATATCCAGCTTCCCGAAGCAAAATGAGTGCGTAAGCTAAAGGTTTAAACCACGGCTCGACGATCGACTCTAAAGACTGGAGCGGCTGGGAGTCATGATTCTCTACTAGAGTGACAGCCAAAGTGGGCTGTTGCTGAACTAAAGTATTATCGAAAATTTGGCGCAGATCATAGTTTTCACCGGCTTGGCTGGCCATGTGAAAATTGTAGTGGAGGGGCGCATCGAATAAATTTACTTTGCCCTCCGTAGTTTCAATAAAATGATTCAGCGCTTCTACTTCATAAGACCAGTATTCACCGACCGCAAATAAATCGCGCTGGGCGTAGTTGCGAACGTGCTCTAACCAGTCTTGAAAGAACTCTGCTGATACATGCTTCACGGCATCAAATCGATAGCCATCAACATTAGTAGTGTCATTAAACCATTCTCCCCAATACTTCAGCTCGCCCACTACTTCGGGGTTCTCCATATCCAGATCGCAACCCATCAGATAATCAAAGTTACCTTTTTCCAAGTCCACGTTGTCGTCAAAGGATTTACCCTTCAGTAAATAAACCGCAGATTCGCCCTCGTTAAAAGCGTTGTGATCGATCGCATCAAAATGCCACCAGTGCCACTCCATTTTGGAATACTTACCAGCTCGTCCGGGAAAGGTAAAGTGCGTCCAAGCTTTAATGTTTTGATATTCCCCCACCGGAGTATTTCGATCGTCCATATTAAAGGGGGTTGCTTCGACTTCTTCGGCCTCATCGGCACCCATTTTATGATTGAAAACTACATCGGCATAGATGCGGATACCTGCTTTTTGGGCTACTTGGATAGCCTGAATGTATTCATCTTTAGTGCCATATTTGGTACGAACTGAACCTTTTTGATCAAATTCACCCAGGTCAAATAAATCATAGACCCCGTACCCTACATCCATCCCACCAGCTGTTCCTTTGTAAGCCGGTGGTAGCCACAGAGAAGTAATACCAACCTGGGCTAACCCTGGGGCTTGTTCTGCTACCTGTTTCCATAAGCTCCCATCTGCTGGTGTGTACCAGTGAAAGTACTGCATCATGACACCATTCGGTTCCGACATAATTATTTTCCTGACGACGAAATTAACAACTTAATCAAAGCACTGGCACTTGATATTTTCGATGGTTGGATAGAGGTTCGTCTATCTAGCAAGAGAGGTGTTTATTAAGATTTGCCAAACCAATCAATTTCTGTCTTTTGGATCGTAAATTATCCCCAAAAATCTATCTAAAGATAGAGAAGATCGGAAATACTCGCTATCTCCAATGAAAAAGCCACTTTTTCTCCAGACGATCGATAGAGATAAACCTTTACGATCAGTAATAAAGCTCTGCTTATTGGTAGATTTGTAAATTATAAAAAAGCAGTATAAATAAAGAACACCGCTTCAATTACCATTTCAGAGAGAAAATTATCTCCTGTAGCTACTCTTTAAAACCACTCCCAATTCCAAATAACTAACTAAACAACAAAATGTTAATAAGGGTTGTAATGGAAATCGCTGCCATCTGGGCCGATATTCTCAATTTTCTTGGTCAAGCTTGGTGGATCGAAATTTCCACCGTTCAACCCCGGTGTATTTACTATTTTGGTCCCTTTGCTAATGCCATACAAGCAAAGGTGGCAACTCCAGGCTACATCAAAGACTTGGAAAGTGAATCTGCCCAAGGAATTGCTGCCCAGGTGAAACGAGCTCAGCCCCATCAATTAACCATTGATTTTGGGGAGTTGTAAAACTTGCCATAGCTAAGACTGGTCAATCTGTTTCCAGGTAAGAATAAAATCGAATTTATTAATATAGTCCTAATTCAGTGGAGATCCCACTTGCTAAATCATGAATCACAAAAACCGATTAACTGGCAAGATCCGCATCGGTCTGCTTAGTTCTTTTTTAAGTATCACTACTATCCTCTCAATTATCCCCACATTTGCAATGCCCTCAGTTGCCAGCGCTAAAGATAGAACATTGCCAATCACCCTCACCCAAATGGCTCAGGCGAATTTGAGTGATTTTTCTGGTAACTGGGCAGAGCCTTTTATTAAAGTACTGACCGACAAAAATATCATTGTTGGTTACCCAGATGGCACTTTTCGACCTGATCAGCCGGTCACTAGAGCTGAATTTGCGGCTTTACTCAACAAGGCGTTTGAACTGCAACCGATCCGGGAATCGCAATCTTTTCGAGATATACCTAACAATTTCTGGGCAGCCGCCGTAATTGATAAAGCCTATCGATCGGGATTTTTAGCCGGATACCCTGATAACACCTTTGGTCCGCTGAAAAATATTGTGAGAATTGAATCTTTGGTGGCTTTAACCAACGGTAGTAAGCTGCAACCCGATGGCTCTGCCGATCGAGTGAATGAGCTATTTGCCGATGCTGCTCAGATACCCAGTTATGGGCGTAATGCGCTCTTAGCTGCTACCCAAAAATGCGTCTCCGTAAGCGTATCGTATCCTACCAACAAAACTTATGACCCCAATAGAGTAGCGACTCGGGCAGACGTCGCTGCTTCTATTCACCAAGTGTTAGTTGCCGCTGGCCGACTACCAGCACTGGCTAGCGACAATCCAGCACAGCAATACATTGTAAACTGCGGCTCTGCTCCATCCTTAGCTAAAATCAGTGAACAAGACTTGCTGAATAGAACTAGTATTGGGACTGTGCCAGGTATGGTATCCAAACGAAAACCAGTCAACGCTCCAGCTAGCGGTATTACGACTCCTAGCGCTTTTGGGGCAAATTGGGGAGATGTTTTTGTGGGCGCAGGCTACCAGAATAATCTGCCAGTAGCGATCGCTCCCCCCGGTGACGGTAATAGTACAGTTTATGGTGCTGGGATTGGCTTAGGTAATGCCCGCGATCTAATTGGCCTAGAAGCTTCTTACACTTCTGCTGGTAATAGTATTGGCGATCGAGGTGGGGTCAACCTCAAACTGCACAAACTATTGGGTGACAACGTCTCTGTGGCTGCTGGTTGGGAAAATGCCATCCGGAATGGCTACACAGCAGCCAACGACCCTAAAGACACTTACTATGGCGTGATCACTGGCATCCTACCAGTCGGTGACACCAGTAACTTCACCGCTTCAGTGGGCGCGGGAAATGGGCGATTCCGGACTTTTGATGATTTAACTGCTGATAACAACACCACTAATATTTTCGGTAGCTTAGGTTTCCGGCTTACTGAAAATATTGCCCTAGCAGCCGACTACAATGGCCGCAATTTTAGCTTGGCATTACCCCTGACGCTCAAGCTTGGTGATGGTGTCGGTTTACAAGTAACGCCAGCTTGGTTAGACATCGCTGGTGATCAAAACACTGGTCCTAAAGGACGATTTGGAATTGGTGGTGGTATCGGTTTTAACTTCTAGTCAAACTGGTGAACTACTGCTCTTGAAGTAGTAGTTCATCCCATTACAACTTTTGTATTACTAATTTGAGTGTCTTATGAAAATCAAAAACTTCTCCCTGGTAATCGCTTCGACTATCGCCATCATCCTTTCTGCTGAAAATACCGCCGAAGCCCAAAAATTTATCGATGTGATCGGCAACCCGCCCTATGGCTCCGATCCAGTTAATGGGGTGATTGGCAGCGGTGCCACCCCCAATAAATCGACTAGCACCACTTTTGATAGTGGAATGCAGGCCAAAGTTAATGCTGTCGGTGCCAACCTTACTGTCGCCAGCGTTAGTGGCAGTCAATCGGTGAACGGAAATACGATCGAGGTAGATCCCAATGCAGCGGCAGCTGTTTTGGCCGTCATAAATTCTCCAGCTGGCTCTAACACCCCAGCTAACAATACCTTAGTCATGTCTTTGGGTCGGGAGGATACCGCTGGACAGTTAGTTCGATCGATGCAGGGTTTACGTGGCAAAGATGGCTCAATCAATGCCATGATTTTGACCAAAGCAGTGGATTCTTATAATAACTATATCCGGTCTTTGATTGATAGTAGTCAAGCAACACAAAAACCCTCTTCTGAGCTAGATAGCTTTGTTAAACAATTACCCCCCGGTCAAAAAGCTACTCAAGTAATTTTAGGTAAATTATTAGCAGCCGCTCGCTAGCATCATGGATACTACAAACAATGTGACAATATCTAGATCTAGAGTGGAAACCCTGGCTAGACTTTATCTAGAAGGTGATTCTCTGGAAATCTCTGATACCATGATTATTGCACTGTGCAGTTGGCTTTTAAGTGAGTTTCAGAAAAACCCACTGGATATTGAGTTTTCTTGGCATGAGCATTTCTGGCTTTTTTATTAACACTTTCTGAACAGGTAAATAACCTTCAGCTATTTCCTTCATTCGAGCATGATTTTCCGTCAACGGTACCAGTTAAATAAACTCTCTAGGAGATTGCTCATGTTAGATATTGATGAAATGTCCCAAGACGAGATCTATACACTACTCCACCAGCTAGGCTATGGTCACCTAGGCTTTATCCATGAAGGTAAACCTTGTGTGATGCCGATGCATTACTATCTTAAAGGCTCAGATATTTACCTATTTACTACTGTCGGCATGAAGACTCATGACATGGATGCCGATCCAGATGTTTGTCTGCAGGTAGAAGAATTACATGGACCGCTGCATTGGCGGAGTGCGATCGTGATGGGTCAAGCTCAGCGTCTAACCGAGCAGTCGGAAATTGACCAGGTGATGCAATTAGCTAAAGATCGAGATTCGACACTTTCTCCGGCGATTAATCGCACTTGGACGGACTCTTGGGGACGTGCTGAGGCGGTGGCTATTTACCGCATTCATGCCAGTGAACTTAGTGGACGTACTACTGATGGGGTTAGTAGTCAGAAGATCTGAAATTAGTTCTGAAATCGGTGTTGATATTACCAACCAGAAGCAGTTATCCTGACAAGCAAACTCCACTCCAGCTGGAATATGCTAGCTTACCTGTAAGAGAAATCAACCACGCGATCGATCTATGAAAATAAATCCGCAGCTGGATTTAGCGACAGTGACTGTTCGCTATCAAAAATTGTTAGAACGTATTCCCTATCTAGCTTGGCTGATGACCGAGCAGGGGCAGGTTATTACTTTTAATCAGCTTTGGTACCAATATCTGGGGCAGTCTAGTGGTCATGCATTAAGAGAAATTTTGCATGAGAAAGAACGCGATCGGTTTTTAGAGCAGTGGGACAAAGCTAAAAAAATCCAGAAACCTCTAGAAATTAAACTGCAACTACAGAGTTCATTAGGGAATTGGGAGTGGTTTAAGGTTGAATTAGAACCAGATAGTGCTGAATTGGGGCAGATGATTTGGATTGGCACGGCCACCCGATTAGGCAGTGAAGCAGCCATCGCTGGTCAGCAACAATCAGTTCAATTCCTAGCAGCTTTACTCAACCATGCTTCTGATGGAATTGTAGCTTGCGATGCAGAGGGTGAACTAGTATTGTTTAATCGGATGGCTCAAGCATTTCATGGGTTGCCTCCCGAACCGATCGATCCAGAGGAATGGGCTAATTATTATGATCTCTACAATCAAGATGGAACTGAGGTTTTAAGAAAATCAGAAATACCGCTGTTTCGGGCTTTACAAGGAGAAGCGGTAGTTGCTCAGGAAATGATGATTAAATCTAAAGCCGGTGGCGATCGATCGCTGCTGGCTAACGGGACTGCGATTTATAGTCCGACTGGTGAGAAACTAGGAGCCGTCGCGCTAATGCGAGATATTACTGACTACCGGCAAAGCGAACGCTTATTGATCGCCCTGCAAGTAGCTAAGACCGGGGCTTGGAATTGGGATTTAGTGCACCAAAAAATCTTTTGGACAAGAGAGTTTGAAATCCTGTTTGACTACGAGCCGGAAACTACGCAGCAAGTCTATAGTGAATGGATAGAAAGGTTGCATCCCGATGACCGAGAGCAGGCAGAAACGGCGTTACAAAGCGCGATCGATCAGGTATTACCCGAATATCGCTGTGAATATCGAATCGTCCATCGCGATGGGCAAGTTCGCTGGATTGATGCGATCGGCGAATTATACACTGACGAACAAGGTAATATGCGGCTGTCGGGTTTGGTTCATGATATTACTGAACGCAAGCAAGCCGAAATTGCTCTCCAAACCAGTGAAGAATTATTTCGTCATACCTTTGAGCATACGCCCGTAGGCTTTGCCCAGGTCAAACTGGATGGCAGTTTATGGCGAGTCAATCAGAAGTTCTGTGAAATTGTGGGCTACAGCAATGCAGAGCTTTTAACCAATACTTTTCAAAGAATCACTGAACCCGCTGATCTGGCTGAAGATCTGGCTTCGGTAGAGCAACTATTGAATGATGAAATTAGAGAATACACTTTAGAAAAACGATATATTCACAAACAAGGGCACCATGTGTGGGTGAGTCTGACTGCATCCCTAGTCAGAGAAATAGCCCCCGCTGGACAAATAGGTGCTCCTCAATATTTTTTGGCGGCGATCAAAGATATTACCGAACGTAAACATTTAGAACTACTTAATCAAGCGCAAACCGCTGATCTACAACGTCTTAATAATACGCTGATGTTGACCCAACAACAGTTAGAGGAACGGAATCAGGAATTGGATAGTTTTGTTCATACGGTTTCCCACGATTTGAAAGCGCCGTTGAGATCGATCGCTAATTTATCAGAATGGATCGAAGAAGATCTCAATGGCCGAATTTCAGAGGATAATCAAAAACAATTTCAACTATTGCGTCAACGGGTTAGCCGGATGGATGCTTTAGTTGATGGACTACTGCGCTACTCTCGGGTCGGACGACAGGAGTTAGAGATCGAACCTGTTGATGTTGCCCAACTTTTAGCTGAGACGATCGATTCTCTGGATCCGCCGGCCAGTTTCAAAATAGAAATTTTGTCACCACTACCCACCCTCAACACCAAAAGAATATTATTAGGCCAGACCTTCGCTAACTTACTTAGTAATGCCATTAAGCACCACCACCGCACTACTGGTCATGTTGAAATCAGTGCTGAGGATGAGGGCGATCACTATCAGTTTTCGATCGCTGACGATGGCCCCGGAATTCCCACCAGGAAAGGTAGAGAACGTATTTTCGAGATTTTTCAAACACTTCAACCTCATTCTGCTGGTACCAATACCGGAATTGGCCTAGCCTTAGTCAAAAAAATTGTCGAAGGCGAGGGTGGCCGGATCTGGTTAAAGGAAAACAACAAAGAAGGTGCCTGTTTCTGTTTCACTTGGCCGAAGATCGATCGACAGTAACTAACTCGGCAGAACGCATCCCTCTATTGACAGATATTATTTGATTTTTTTACAAAAGTACTATATCTATTAACAATGCTGGACTACCTAGTTTGGTAGAGAGTCCGAGCAGAAATTTAATATATAGTCTCGGTAAGTCTGCTCCTCTAGATCCAGAACATCGTGCTTTAGTGACTTAATATATGAAAAATCAAACAAACCAAGATCATCTTTTACCACCCCGAAACTGGAGTCAATTCTTTGAGCAACTCTCTAGCAGTGTTTGGGGGAAACACATTTCAGTCGAAATTGTTGATCCAAAAGTTGGCAACAAAAAACTGATCCATAATGCGCCATTAGTAACAATAGTTTATGATCACTTGGCCAAGGGAGGTGATTTAGTAATCAAAGTCGGTCGCGAGGATATGGCTCACACCTATACGATCAATTCAACAACCGCAATTTTAGTAAGACAAGACTTCAATTCTGAAATAATTAAAATTTTGGTTAATGATATCGCTGGAAAGCAAACATCCATCAATATCCAGAAATCATTACCTCGAAAATCACACACATCCTTCAGTAATTTAGTGATGATGACGTAAAAGAACCTATTATTCATAAAGTACTGCCAGATTTTAAAGACCATGATTACATAAATAATTTAAATAATTAGGATAAAATAGTGGCAGCAATAATCAACCGTGAAATTCATTTAATATTCCGCCCTCATGGAATTCCCACCACCGACAACTTTGCCCTAGAAACTTTATAACTCCAGTTTGGAGATGGCTGCGCCGACGCTTACTATCCACACCGGAGAATTGAAAATCTCAATTTCTCTAGCCCTCTGCGGTGCAGTAGCGCAATTTTTATGACTTCTAATTCCCCAATTCAACCACCGGTAACGGAATCTAGTGCAGAAGCGATCGATATAACAACATCAGACTCTCCGACTGCACCGACGGCTCATTTTCCAGTAGTGGGTATTGCCGCTTCGGCTGGCGGCTTAGAAGCCTTTACTCAACTGCTCAGCCATCTGCCGATCGATACCGGGATGGCCTTTGTCTTAATTCAGCATTTGGCACCCGATCGGGAGAGTTTGTTGACCGAGATTATGGCCAGGAAGACCCAGATGCCGGTACGCGAAGTCCAAAACGGCATGAGAGTGGAGCCCAACCAAGTCTATGTGATTCCGCCCAACACTAAAATGATTTTAGAACAGGGTGTATTACAACTATCCCCCCGCGAAAAAGTTTTGGGCAAATATATGCCTGGGGATGCTTTCTTTATCTCACTCGCCCAGGATGTAGGAAATCAGGCGATCGCGGTGGTTTTATCGGGAGCTGATGGGGATGGTTCCTTGGGACTACAGGCCATCAAAGTGGCTGGTGGAGTGACCTTTGCCCAGTGTGAAGAAACCGCCAAATTTGACAGTATGCCAAATACCGCGATTGCCACGGGCAATGTGGATTTTGTACTGCCGCCTGCCCAAATTGCCGAAGAGCTGGCCAAGCTGAGTCGCCATCCGTTGTTGGCCTCTCCATTGCCGCTATTACCCACCAGCGAGTCACCCATAGCCAGCGATGCTTTGACGGCGATTCTGCGGTTGTTGCGATCAAGTACCGGGGTGGATTTTAGTAGTTATAAACCCAAAACAATCCAGCGCCGGATTCAGCGCCGGATGTTGTTGTGTAAGCTGGAGCAGTTGACCGACTATGCGGAGTATTTGCCCAGTCATCCCACCGAAGTCAAGGCTCTATACGAAGAAATCTTGATCCATGTCACTAGCTTTTTCCGCGATCCAGAAGCTTTTGAATTGCTCAAGACCCAAGTTTTTCACAACATCACTCAAAATAAGTCCGCCGAGTTTCCGATTCGGATTTGGGTAGCAGGTTGTTCCACCGGGGAAGAGGTCTATTCGATCGCCATCTGTCTGCTAGAGTTTTTGGCCGATCGAGTGACCCAACCACCGATCCAGATTTTTGCCACCGATATTAGTGAGCTGGCGATCGATAAAGCCCGCGCTGGTATCTATGCCGAAAACCAGATGGTCGGAGTATCGCCGGAACGTCGTCGCCGCTTCTTTTATGGAGTGGAAGGTGGCAGTTACCGCATCAGTAAAGCAGTGCGCGAACTCTGTGTGTTTGCCCGCCAAGATTTGGGTAGTGATCCGCCATTTTCTAATGTCGATCTAATTAGTTGCCGCAATGTATTGATTTATTTAGGCGAATCGCTGCAAAGGCGCATTATGCCAATTTTTCACTATAGCCTGAACAACACTGGCTTTTTACTGCTAGGTACCTCCGAAAGTACTGGCAAATCGGCTGAGTTGTTTAGAATAGTCGATAAAAAACATCGGATTTATGACAAAAAACCGACGGCTACTCAAACCACCTTTTCCTTTACCCCCAGCCAATACCCCACCACCAAGATCAACAATAGTGTCAGTGATGCTTTAGCCAGTCAAGCTTCCCCACAACCGGTGACGGCAGAGTTTGACCTCCAGAAAAAAGTCGATCAATTAATTGCTGATCGCTATACACCAGTAGGGGTAGTCGTTAACGACAAAATGCAGGTGTTGCAACTACGGGGCGATATCGATCGATACCTAAAATTAGTGGCTGGAGTGGCCAATTTTAATCTTTTCAACCTGGTGCGATCGGTCTTACTGGCTGACCTCCGGGCGGCTATTTATCAAGCCCAGCGTAGTGACTCGCCGGTGACCAAGAACGGATTACGCCTCGAAGATAGCCCCCGAACCATGGGTGAAAAATCCAGCTACATTAATCTTCAGGTCATTCCTTTTAACGTTCCCCAGGCAGCAGAGCGCCATTTTTTAGTGTTGTTTGAAGAAACGCCAGCCTCCATTAGTAGCTTACATCCCGATGATCTGGCGGCTCCCTCCGGTGGTTTAGAAGCAGAAAATGTGCGGCTGCGCCAAGAACTAAGCGCTGCTATTCAGGAACGACTGGCCACTCAGGAGTATTTGCAGGCCGTAATTCAGGAGCACGAACATAGCAATCAAGATCTAAAAGTTGCCAATGAAGAGATTTTATCAAGTAACGAAGAACTCCAAAGTACCAACGAAGAATTAGAAACCGCCAAAGAAGAAATTCAGGCGACTAATGAAGAACTCAGTACTACCAACGAAGAACTGCGGCAGCGCAATTTAGAGCTAGCACAGGTCAACAACGATCTGACTAATTTTTTGGCCAGCATCAATGTTCCTATTTTGATGTTGACCAACGATCAGCGTATTCGGCGGTTTACGCCCATGGCACAGCAGCTATTCAACTTTATTCCCACCGATGTTGGCCGACCCCTGAGGGACATTCGCACTAATCTCCAGATTCCCGGCTTAGAACAGTTAATTGGGGAGGTGTTGGAATCGCTGAGTGTGAAAGAACTAGAAGTACAAACCGAAGACGTCTACTGGTATACATTGCGCATTCGCCCCTACCGCACCACCGAAAACCAGATCGATGGAGTGGTGCTGGTATTGATGGATATTAATGCGCTGAAGCATAGTGCGGCCACCATTGAAGCAGCTCGGAATTATGCCGAAGCGATCGTCGAAACCGTGCAAGTGCCACTGCTGGTATTAGAAACCGATTTCCGGGTAAACACGGCCAATCGATCGTTCTGTGAAACATTCCAGGTTTCCCCCCAAGAAACAGCCCGATCGCTAATTTTCGATCTGGGCAATGGTCAATGGAATATCCCCGGACTACGCCAGCAGCTAGAGAATATTTTTGCTAACGATGCCATTCTGCATAACTTTGAAGTCGAACATCAGTTTGAGCAAATTGGCCACAAAATCATGCAGCTGAATGCCCTCAAAATTATTACAGGCGGCAATATCCCCCGACTCTTGTTATCGATCGAAGACATTACCGAACGCCAACATTTTGAAGCGGAACGGGCACAGCTACTCACCCAGGAGCAAGCCACTCGACAGCAGGCCGAGACGGCCAATCGAGCGAAGGATGAGTTTCTGGCCAATCTTTCTCATGAATTGCGCAACCCGCTCACCGCGATTATTGGCTGGGTGCAGCTCCTCCAAACCCGTCAACAGGAACAGGTGCTGATCGATCGAGGCTTAAGCATCATTTATCGGAGTGCCAAGGCTCAATCACAACTGATTGAAGACATGTTAGACATGTCCCGAATTACCAGCGGCCAACTACACTTCAAACCCCTCCGACTGGATCTGGCGCTAGTGATCGCGGCAGCGGTGGAGTCGATTCAGCTGTCGGCTGATGTCAAATCTATTCAACTTGTTACCGATCTGGCCTCCACCATAATTGTGGGGGATGCCGATCGCTTGCAACAAGTCCTGTGGAATTTGTTGGTTAATGCCATTAAGTTTACGCCCACGGGCGGACGGGTAGAAATTATTTTGGCGCCGATCCAAAATAACGCTGAAATCAGAATTAGTGATACTGGCCAAGGCATCTGGGCAGAACTACTGCCCTATGTGTTCGATCGCTTCCGGCAAGGGGATTCTAGCACCACTAAAACCAGTCAGGGATTGGGCTTGGGTCTATCGATCGTCCAGCATATTGTAGAACTACATGGGGGCACCATCCGCGCCGAAAGCCTCGGCGAAGGGCAAGGTACCACGATGATTTTGCAAATTCCCCTGGCAGTGACACTACCAAGTGATTCAGCACTCGTTAAAGTAGAACCGATCGCGCCAGCGACAACAGAGATTCCTTCGCTGGCAGGATTACATATTCTAGTGGTGGATGATGAAGTGGATATCCTCGAATTAATTAAGTACATTTTGGAGAACGTGGGAGCAAAAGTAACAATTTTCACTACTGCTCGGGAGGCGATCGCCGAGTTGCTGAAGGAAACTGATAAATATGATGCCCTATTGGCTGATATTGGCATGCCCGACGAAGATGGTTTTGCTTTGATTCATCAAGTGCGGGCGATGGAGGCAGGGCGGTCAATTCCAGCGATGGCCATTACGGCATATGTGGGCGATCGGGAAAAGCAGATAGCGATCGATGCCGGGTTTCAAATGCATTTAGCTAAACCACTGGATGCCACTCAGCTGATCCAGGCAGTAGCGGAGCTGACTGGTCGAATAAGGTGATAGGTCTCTAGTTGACATACTCCCTGCTCTAAAGAGACGGGGATTCTGGGTTCAAACAGCGACAGCAGACAAAGCCTGACTAACGTCGCCTAATCCATACCTGCCACGCACGCTCCTGAGGTGACCTCAGGAGAACGTGAAGCAGTAGTGGTTCGATGCCCCGACCACTTTAATATTTATAGCAGCATTTTTATCCCTGTCATTTACCAAATTACAAGATGGGCAGCGCCATAAACGATCCGAGAGTTCCAAGGTCTTGTGAATGTGACCGCAGCTAGAGCAAGTCTTCGAGCTAGGATACCAGCGGTCAATACAAGCAACAAGCTTACCTTTTTTCTTCGCCACCCATTGAATGATTTGCATGAACTCGCCAAAAGCTAGGTCTGAGACCTTTCGTCCCCAAAGCCGCTTCATACCATCCAAATTAAGTGTCTCGAAAAACAGCGCATCATATCTGTCTGTCAAACGGTGTGCTAACTTCCAAAACCAATCATTACGGCGATTGGTGATACGTTCATACACCCGCGCTAAGTGCAATCTGGCACGATGCCAGTTAGCCGAACCTTTACGCTTGCTTGATAAAGCCCGATTAGCCTTAGCCAAATCTTTCAGATCGGATTTAAGAAACTGTGGTGATTCAATTTCTTCACCATCAGATGTCGTTAGAAAGGTTTTCAGTCCAAAGTCAAATCCAGCGGTTTTAACCGTCTCGAATTTGACTTCAGCAGTGCTTCGCGTGTGACTTTCCACCCAATCAGTGACAACTATCATCCACATTTCACCTAGTGGTGAACGTTTAATGGTGACTGTCTTGATCTGCCCTTCAATTTCCTGTGAATTCCAATACTGATAGACTCTTGAGCCGAGCTTGACGCGGTTTCCTCCCAAAAACTTATACCCGGCCTGTTTCAGTGTGAAAGATTTATACTTCCGCACTTTCTTGAATTTTGGTGGCCGCACACCACGTTTATGATGCTTGAAAAATAGCTCATAACCTTTTTCAATCCGCTGGCAGATATTCTGCACAGCCTGAGATCCAACAGTTTGCCAAAATACAGTTCGCTTGCGCCACTTCGCAATATGCTTTTGCAGCTTGGCGCAGTTCAAATGCTTACCCCATATTCGGTAGTAGCGTTTGTGCAAGGCAATGCAGTGGTTATAAATCACTCCAGATGCATTTACCATTCGCTTCAGATGGCGATTGCGAGAGCTTGCATAAATTTTAAACTTGTAGGCTTTCATAATTTTATTGTACCATAAGCTGTAGATAATGCAATACTATCTACATGAATAAATCTTATAAACACTACAATCACTGTATCGGTCTTGCCACTGTCCATCTAGTGTGGATACCTTGTCGTCGCAAGCGAGTGTTTGCCAGAAACGAACCGCTCAAGTTGCGTTGTATAGAAATTTTTAATGAGGTTGCCAACGAGAAAAAATGGGTGATTAAAGCTCTGGGAATTGCACCTGACCATATTCACATGTTGGTGGAATATGACCCGCATCATTCTATATCTCAAGTCGTCAAAGCATTTAAGGGAAGGTCTTCTCGGTTCATTCGTCAAGAATTTCCACCTTTACTCAAATTGCCTTCACTATGGACTCATTCATATATGTTTGACACAACTGGCAAAGTTAGCACAGCTATAGTTTTGGAATACATCAATGACCCACATCATGGCTGAATAAATTCAGTAGTGCTTCGCGTACTTGGAGGTTCCCTCCAAGTCGTGAGCGGCACGTCAGCCTTTCGCTTATATCCCCCGGTTAAAACGCGGGGGCTTTACGCATCACGTAAGGTAAGTCGCCCCAGTTACAGCCATTTTTAAGTTGGTAGAAGACACCATCTAGAATTTTTCGTTTACTCCACAGCGGTGGCCGTGTAAGCTTTTTTAAGGGCAAAAGTGGCTCAATTATTTCTCATTCTCGGTCGGTCAAGCTGCTTGAATATTTCATTTTTGCTATATTCTACACTGGCTTCATAGATACCAAATGGGTTCTATAGAGATTAAAATTATGAAGAGCATCCCCACACTAGCCATGAGTAGCAACACCCTCCTGAATCAACCCGAAAAACTAGCCGCCAGACTGCAAGAGATTCCGCCCGATCCGGGTGTGTACTTTATGCGGGACGATCGCGATCAAATTTTATACATTGGCAAGTCTAAAAAGCTGCGATCGCGGGTCAGATCATATTTTCGGGATTCTCAGGAGCTGTCGCCCCGCATTGCACTGATGGTGCGTCAAGTCGTGGAGATAGAGTTTATTGTCACCGATACGGAGGCGGAAGCGCTGGCGCTAGAAGCGAATCTAATTAAACTTAATCAGCCGCATTTTAATGTTTTACTCAAAGACGATAAGAAATACCCCTATGTCTTAGTCACTTGGTCTCAGGAATATCCCCGGATTTTTATTACTCGTAATCGCCGTTTGGGGAAAGGCCGTGATAAATACTATGGCCCTTATACCGACTCTCGCCTACTGCGGGAAACTTTACACTTGGTACGGCGGATTTTTCCGATGCGTCAACGTCCCCAGCCGCTTTTCAAAGATCGCACTTGTCTGAATTATGATATCGGACGTTGTCCTGGCGTTTGCCAGAAATTAGTCACTCCCGCCGACTATCGGCTGACGATCGAGAAAATTACGATGGTCTTTCAGGGGCGCAGCGGCGAACTGATCGATGCTTTAACCAAGCAAATGCACCAAGCCGCCGAGGATTTAAACTTTGAAACGGCGGCAATATTGCGCGATCGGATTCAAGGTTTACATTCCCTCACCGCTGGCCAAAAAGTTTCCCTCCCTGATGATACGGTCAGTCGCGATGCAGTAGCTTTAGCCGCTAATGACCAGACCGCCAGCATTCAGCTTTTTCAAATTCGCGCTGGTAAATTAGTGGGGCGGTTGGGTTTTATTGCCAATGTGTCAGCCGGGTCAGCCCCAGCGGAGTTGGGAGCGATTATTCAGCGGGTATTAGAAGAACACTATCAGCAAGCTGATCCGGTAGAGATCCCGCTGGAAATCTTGGTGCAGCACGAGCTGCCCGAGGTCGAAATATTGGCCAGTTATCTCAGTGACAAGAAAGGCCGCAAAGTATCGATCGAATCCCCACAGCGTCAGGGCAAAGCCGAATTAATTGAAATGGTCGAACGCAACGCCGCTTTTGAGTTGGCCAGACTGGCGCAACATAGTGAACGAGAAGCAGCCAGTATGCAAGATTTAGCCGCTATTCTAGATCTGCCGGATCTGCCCCACCGGATTGAAGGCTATGACATTTCCCATGTGCAGGGTTCTGATGCGGTTGGTTCCCAGGTAGTATTTATCGAAGGCTTACCAGCCAAACAGCATTATCGTCACTACAAAATCAAAAATCCCGATGTACATATTGGCCGTTCTGATGACTATGCCAGCCATGCTGAAGTAATTGGCCGCCGTTTTCGGAAATATCAGGGCGGTGTGGATTTAGATAGCTCTGATTTTCCAGATGTGGTGATGATTGATGGCGGCAAGGGTCAGCTCTCGGCGGTGGTGAAGGTGCTTACCTCGATGGAGCTAATTGAACATGTGCGAGTGGTTAGCTTGGCTAAACAGCACGAAGAAATCTTTGTACCTGGTGCCAGTCAAGCCCTGCCTACTAAGCCAGAACAGCTAGGGGTACAGTTGTTGCGCCGTCTGCGGGATGAAGCCCACCGCTTTGCCGTTAGCTTTCACCGCCAACAGCGCAGTAAACGCATGACCAGGTCGTACTTAGATGATATTCCAGGACTGGGGGCGCAGAAGCAAAAACAACTTTTGGCACATTTTCATTCGATCGACTACATCCGCGCCGCTGATACTCAAGCTTTGCAGAAAGTCCCCGGCGTTGGAGAAAACCTGGCTGAAGCAATTTACAGCTATTTCCACTAGCTCGATCGAGATTCATCATGTCGAGAACCGCAAAAATCCGTTAAATTAGAGAAATAGCGCGTGCGCTTTTCCCTCCATCAAATTGCGAATTATGGCCCCCTCTTCGATCGCTGTCCGCGAACTACCCTTGTTTCCCTTACCAGAAGTAGTGCTGTTTCCAGGACGGCCATTGCCGTTGCACATTTTTGAATTTCGCTATCGCATTATGATGCACACCATCATGGAAGCCGATCAGCGATTTGGTATTTTGATGTGGGATCCCATCCGCGAAGAACCAGCCGTCGTCGGCTGCTGCGCCGAAATTATTCACTTCCAACGGCTCCCAGACGATCGCATCAAAGTATTAACCCTCGGCCAGCAGCGCTTCCGGGTGTTAGATTATGTTCGGGAAAAGCCCTACCGGGTTGGTTTAGTCGAATGGATTGAAGACGCTCCCACCCAACAAGATCTCACCGACTTATCTAGCAACGTCAGTGAACTCTTGCAAGATGTGGTAAACCTATCAGCCAAACTCACCGACCAATCGATCGAGCTTCCTGAAAATCTGCCCAGCTCACCGATCGAACTTTCTTACTGGGTGGCCAGCAACCTCTATGGAGTCGCCGCCGAACAACAAGCCCTACTAGAAATGCAAAATACTGGCGATCGACTAGAAAGAGAAGCCGAAATCCTCCTCTCCACCCGCAACCACCTAGCCGCCCGCACCGCCCTCAAAGATGTGTTGAGTTAGAAAGTATCCATCCGATTCTCGATCGCATCCTGAACATCCTGCGGCACATTACTAAAAAAGTTATACCCAGTAATCTTCTCCACCTCCCGCACAGTTTTCCGATAAGCCCGCCAGGGATTACCTTTGATCCCTTGGACATTCGGAATCACTACCGCAATCGCCCTAGTATCCTTACTCACTCCCTTCAAACCAGCACCCAGCTTATCGCTCACCAACACCACCTTCCAAGTATTGGCCGGAACCGGTTGGCCACCCGCCAACTCCTGTCTAGCACCCTTCTCCCCCACACCCCCTTGACCCTGCGGGCCAGCGATAATATATAGCTCCTTGCCTTCTCTTACTAATTTGCGGCAGTAGTTTTCTAGCTCCACCCACACCCCTCGATTGTTATCTGGCGCTTGGGGAATCATATTCGTCATCAAAAAAGTGGCCGAATTATCGATCGAATTACTACTGCGATCTTCCGAGTTAGCCAAATGTCCTCGATCGAATCCGCTGCCAGTGTAATCCTGTGGTCGGGTCGCTGACCAATCACTGGGTAAATCGGGATCGACCCGAAAATTGTTTTGGCGATGGCTGGTTCCCGGCGCTGCTAAGTTGCTAGCTTGCAACTGCCAAGATACCCAATTGGGGAGCTTTTTACGGCGCGAATAGGACAAGGCATACTGCGGCTTCAACATCAGATAATTATCCGCATTGCTCACTGAAATGGTGGCATTACTGGGATTGCCCAGTAGTAAATGGGGACTATTACTGAGCGGAATTTGATTTTGCCCCCAGCAGCCCGTTAACAAACACAACCACGTCAGCACTAGACCATAACCTGTATATCGAAGAATTTGAAGCAAAATAGACACGGTGACGATCACTGTTAGACTAACCAGCAAATTAGCATAAACTAGCCATTGAATAGCTAACCGACTTTAAAAGCATTGATCAACTGCGCGGGGTAAAAACCAGATGGCCGATCGACTGTGGAAATATATTACTCCGGGCATTCCCGATGACTTGTTTGAGCAACTCCCCGGCATTCCCATGACCCAGCGGGAGGTGCGGTTGCTAATGATTGCCGCCCTCAAGCTAGAAATAGACTCTATTGTCTGGGACATTGGGGCGGGAACTGGTACCATTCCAGTGGAAACCGGCTTGCTTTGTACCCAAGGTCAAATTATTGCGATCGAACGGGACGAAGAAGTAGCCAATTTAATTCGTCATAATTGTGATTTGTTCGGGGTCACCAATGTCCAGATTATTGAAGGTAGCGCCCCGGAATGTTTGGCCAATATTGCCGAACCTCCCCACCGGGTTTGTATCGAAGGAGGTCGATCGATCGCCGCTATTTTGGAAGCAGTTTGGCCACTACTAGATGCTCAGGGCAGAGTTGTTGTCACCGCCAGCAACCTAGAAAACCTTTATGCTATTTTGGATAGTTTTACCAAGCTCCATGGCCGGAATGTAGAAGTAGTTCAAGCGGCTATCAATCGTCTCGAAACCAGAGGCATCAATCGCAGCTTAGTTGCCGTAGACCCCATCTTTATCCTGAGTGCCCAAAAGCTAGATTCTTGACTAGCTAAATTAATCTTTTCTACTATCTGCTAAACATAACGCTAGAATTGGGGCTGTTAGAGATTTTGGTACTTGATATATGAACATCAAACGTCGTTCTTTTTTGACCTATTTGGGTGTGGGCTGGGCAGCTAGCTGCTTTCCCCTAGTATTATCCGCCTGTAGTAGTGATGGCAAAACTGGAGATAAAAAATCTGCTGTTGATGCTGCTGACCCGTCCCCCAAAGCTAATGCTGCCTCTGCTACCGACGTTGCTGCTGCGGGTGGTTTTAAATCGGTAGGAACAGTTGCCCAACTGGATAAAGCTGGTAGTGTGGGGGTCGATAAAAAAGTAATAGTAATCCGCGATCCAGCCAACAAAGCTAAGTTGATTGCGGTAAACCCCACTTGTACCCATGAAGGGTGCATTGTGAAATGGGAAGCGTCTGACAAGAAATTTGGGTGCCCTTGTCATGCGGCCTCTTTCGCCCCTGATGGAAAGGTGAAGAGTGGCCCCGCACCTACTGCCCTAGCCACTTACAGTGCCAAAATCGAAGGGGGTAAAGTCCTCGTCAAGATGGCTTAATCAATAGCTTTGCTCTTAAACCGATTGCTTGGCATCAGGATCATTTAATTGGTAGCCTTTGCCGTAGACCGTATAGATCAGCTCTAGCTGTCCCGGCAAAGTTAACTTACGGCGTAGTAATCTCATCAAAGCGGCTAGAACATTGCTATTGGGAGTATGTGGATTGTTTCCCCATAAATGTTCGTTAATCTGTTGATGAGTAACTAGTTTGCCAGCATTTTGCATGAGGTAAGCTAACAATTGTGCCTCTTTCTCGGATAACTCGATCGTTTGATCAGACCAATAAGCCAGTTGACTATCTGGATCCAGAATCAATTGACCCACTTGCAATTTAGGAGACCCAAAATGGCTAAATTTTGCCAAACTCTCCACTTCATCCGATCGACCTCGCCGCAGCAGAGCCCGGATTCTCGCCAAGAGCTCACGCAGCTCAAAAGGCTTAACCAAATAATCATCTGCCCCGGCATCTAGTCCGAGCACTCGATCGTCTAAAGTATCTTGTGCCGTTAAAAACAACACTGGCTTGGTATTCCCAGCATTCCTCAGCCCTTGGCAAATTTCAATACCAGTGACGATCGGCAATATCCAATCTAGGATGTACAGGTCATAAGGCTGAGTAGTTGCCAGTTGTTGGCCAGTCCAACCATCAGTGGCTACATCAACGTCATAGCCCTCTTGCCGTAGAATACGGCTAAGTGGTTTAGTAAGTTCAATTTCGTCATCCACCAACAAAATATCCATGTCCAGTCAGCAATTTGTGGGATTGTTCATACCAAATTAACAATAAGGTCAGGTTCTCCGGGTATTATACTGGTGACTATCTCTCATCAGGTAGTAGCCAGATACTTACAATGTAAATCTGCACTTTTGAGCTAGAACATCATTCAGCTCTTGATTACTCCGTACTATAAATTCAATCTAAATACTTTAATAGATTAAATTTAAAAATGTTGAGTATACTTTTCTTTCGTTGAGGCCAATCAGCCAGTCATGCAACCAGCAATTCCATTAGGAACACTGCTTCAAAAGCGTTATCGTGTTACCAAAATCCTTGGTCAAGGGGGATTCGGTCGCACCTACTTGGCGCAGGATACCGCCTGTTTCGATGAGCTGTGCGTGCTGAAAGAATTCACTCCCAATGAACGGGGACGAGACTCTCTTAAAAAAGCTCGGGAGCTGTTTGGGCGAGAAGCCAAAACTCTCCATCGAATTAGCCATCCCCAAATTCCTAGTTTTCGGGCTAATTTTGAAGAAGCTAAACGATTATTCTTGGTACAAGAATATGCCGAAGGAAAAACCTACGCCAAAATTTTAGGCGAAAGAATTAGGGAATCCAAGACTTTTAGCGAAGAAGAGGCCATAAATTTTCTGTATCAGATGTTACCTATTCTCACAAATATTCACAAT
Source organism: uncultured bacterium (assembly GCA_964247085.1). Taxonomy (GTDB): domain Bacteria; phylum Cyanobacteriota; class Cyanobacteriia; order Cyanobacteriales; family Chamaesiphonaceae; genus JAAFHZ01. Next base: position 17,809 of record CAXTSX010000022.1, on the reverse strand, counting down.
CAAGGGATCATTCATCGCGATATTTCCCCTGACAATATTATTTTGCGTGAATCTGACCAACTGCCCGTTTTAATTGACTTTGGCGTAGTCAAAGCAGGGGTGAAAGATTTAGAAGCCGCTGGTGGTGAAGTTGGCCAGCAAGGTACTACGGTCGGCAAAGCAGGTTATGCACCTAATGAACAATTGCAAACAGGCGAAGCCTATGCCAATAGCGATTTATACGCTTTGGCAGTGACTGTGGTTGTGATGATGACTGGTCGAAAACCAGAAAGTCTGATTGATAAGTCCACAATGACTTGGAAATGGCAGCAGTTACTGCCGACCATTAGCCCTTGGTTTGCCAAAGTGTTGATGCGGATGATGAGCTATCGTCCCAATAATCGTTACCAATCTGCCAAAGAGGTTAGTCAAGCGCTCCGGGCAGTAGAAGATGTGATTGGAAGCGCCTCTGGGTTTGCGGCTGACCATGTGGCTCCCTCCACTGGTGGACAAGCCAGCAATAAATCTTTTGCAAAATCCTCTGGCAACAAATACAAGAAATATACCTCCAAATATCGACAACGGAGCCAGTTGTGGACTAATCCTTGGGTCTTATCGGTGGGCAGTGGTACTTTTCTTTTGGCTCTTTTTATGATGTTTAAGAGCTTCTTTATACCTGGAGCTGACGTAGACGTAACACCTAAAACACTGCCGCCCAGTGTCGGTAGTTCGGTAAATCCCACAAGTTCTATGCCTACATCTTCACCAGTGGTACCGTCAACGCCAACTTCAACTCCATTGTCATCGTCAGTGCCAGTATCACCGTCATCTACTTCTACTGAAATTGTCTCCCTGTTATCTTGGCAGCCTTCTTTAGTTAAGCAAGGTTCTATTCGAGAAAATCAAACGATCATTTATCAAATCAGTAATCTACTTCCTGGTCAAAAGTTGATTGCTAACTTAGAAGGGGTCGCAAAAATGAGTGTATTAGCACCCAATCGGGCACCGATCGATTCCAAATCTCAAAAAGTTAATAAATGGCAGGGCAATGTTTCTACTGGCGGTGATTATTATGTAGAAATATCTTTACCCCCAGAAGTGCGTACTGCTGGTGCCAACTATAAGCTCACGTTAAGTGGTAATAATGTTGCGGCAACTCCTGTACCAACGGCTAGCAGTAGTCTTTTTCCTGACATTCCGGCTCTAGACTTACCAAGTGCTTCTCAACCCGGTCTTCCCAAGCCCAGTAGTACTGCTAATCCAGCTAATTGATTTGTGAAGGGTAAAATTCTAGCCGGCAGTTTGATGATCGGGTGTTTGTTGTTGACAATCGCTGGAGCTTATTATCTGGGGGGGCTAGATCCCCAGGTTCTACAGGCATGGTTGACCAGTACTGGAGTCTGGGCACCATTGATTTATATATTGACCTATACGATCGGCACTCTGCTGCTGCTGCCTTCCACCCCTTTGAATTTATCAGGGGGAGCTTTGTTTGGGGTAGTTTGGGGAACAGTTTGGACGACCCTAGGGGCAATTATCGCTGCTCTCATTTCTTTCTGGTTTAGTCGTACCATTGGTCGCCACTATGTCCATCGTAAATTTTCGCAGCGCTGGGAGAAGGTCGATCGAGAGATTAAAGCTGGTGGTATTTACTACGTGATTGCCGTGCGGCTGCTGCCTTTGCTGCCCTACGGTCTAGTCAACTTTGGGGCAGGATTAACTTCGATTCGGTTGCGGGATTATTTGTGGGGTACGATCATCGGTACGACTCCTGGATTAGTCCCCTTTGTAATGATGGGTAATGGTTTAACGGCAATGCGGCGAGGAGACTTATGGCTGTTTGCTGTTTCTTCTAGTTTAATTGGACTGTCGGTGGGAACGGCGAGTTGGTATCAACGGCGGCACCAAAAACAGCGCAAATAGTTGATACTTACTGATAATCTAGAGGGTGATTAATCGCCATATAGTATGAATATTTCGATATGCAAGAGCCGAATTCTCTCCCCCGCAAAAAACGCCGTCGCCGACCGCACCCTAAACGGTGGCGATCGATCGCTGGCATTGCAGCAGCGGCGGCAACGGCCATCGGAATTTACTTAGCATTTGCCAATCGATCGACTACCTCTAAACTAGATATTCCGGCCAGCGCCAATTATTTACCCGCCAACACCCTAGCAACGGTAACGCTATCGACCGATCGGCAACGTTGGCAGCAGCTCCAGCAACTTGGTACGCCGCAGAGCCGGGCAGTGGTGACTCAAGAATTGGCAAGGTGGCAGCAGGAGTTTTTGACAAATTATGGTCTAGACTTCGAGCGCGATATTCAGCCAGTGATCGGCTCCGGAGGAATATCTGTAGCCTACCTGGCACCGCCCCTGGTGCCTAGTGCCAGCAGTAAAAATTCAGCCCCAGTTAAAAATTTGCCGATCGTTTTGTTACCGCTAAACTCCGACATGGCAGCCACCCAAGTTTTTGCCAAAACTAAAGCTACTAATGGTGATGCGGGCAAAACTGTCGAACGCACCTATCAGGGAGTGACACTGCGGGAGAGCACTTCTAATAACAACACTTTAGTGACGGCCATCGTGGATCGGGTGGCCTTGTTTAGCCCTAGCGTCCCAGCTATTGAACAATCGATCGATGCCTTTAAATCTGGTAAAACCTTAGCAAAATCACCTGGCTATACTCAGGCTTGGGGAGCGATATCAATGCATCAGCCCTTAGCTCAAGTCTATGTAAATGTGCCCTTGGCCGTGGCTCATCATACTAGTATTTTGGCTCCGGATAAATTAGCGCAATTGCAGCAGCAACAAGGTTTAGCCGCCAACATTAATCTGGAGGGGAATCTGATTTCTAGCAAAGGTATTTCCTGGTGGCAATCCCCGCAATCTATTAATTTAATTCCTAGTAAAAGCAGTCCGGATTTTGGGCAACGCCTGCCCGAAAACACAGTGATGATGGTTTCTGGCAGCAGCCTCACCCAGTTGTGGACAGATTACTTGCCCTTAGCCAATCAGAATCCGGTAGCACCAGTGCCGCCAGCGGCGATTGTTGATGGCCTCAAATCCACCACTGGCTTAGATCTAACAACTGATATCTTGGCCTGGAGTAAAAATGAATTTTTGCTGGCGTTAGTCCCCGCCCAGCAACCCAGCCAGAATTCTTTGGGCGGCTCCTTGCTACTAATGTTGAAGCCCTCTGATCGATCGGCAGCCACCGCGACCTTCCAAAAGTTAGACCAGGCGATGGCTAGTCGTTACCAATTTCAGGTGGCTCCAGCCAATACTAAAAATACGGATGTAGTCAACTGGTCTTCACCGATCGGTGGGGTAAACGCCACCCATGGGTGGCTCTCCGATAACTTGGCCTTTTTAGCCTTAGGTACGCCAGTTACCGATCAATTTTTGCCTCGACCAGCAGCACCTTTAGCTAATAACAAACAATTTCAACAGGTGATGAAATCGGAAATCTCTCCCTATGATGGTCAATTTTTCATTAATTTAGATCAGATGCAGCAATCGCAACGATCCTTGCTGCCCCAGCTGACCCCCACGGCACAATCTATTTTGAGTGGCATTAAGGCGATCGGACTCACTAGCAATGCCAGCAGTAATACTACCAATCGCTTTGACCTATCGGTGTCACTGAAACAGGTGGCGGCGGTTATATCCCCTAGTCCTTTGCCCAATCGGGTCTCTCTCGTTACTCCAGTCTCTAATTCCAACGCTCGTTGAGGCTTATCAGTAAGCATAAATACTTATCAATTTCTGAATTAGCAAGATCCCCAGACCGCTTTGTGGTTAAATTATGGGTAGCTGAGAATTCGACACAAAACTAAATATTTTTATTAATAAAGGAGATTAATTATATGACTAAAAAATCTGTAGCTAGTTTATCGGCAGCGGACTTAACTGGTAAGCGTGTTTTGGTACGGGCTGATTTTAATGTGCCAGTTGATGACAATGGCAAAATCACCGATGACACGCGCATTCGAGCCGCCTTGCCTACTATTAAAGATTTAACTGGTAAGGGCGCGATCGTGATTCTGTGTAGTCACTTTGGTCGGCCAAAGGGTGTAGACGAAAAGTTACGGTTGACCCCGGTAGCAGCGCGTTTGTCGGAGTTATTAGGTCAAAACGTTGTGAAGTGCAATGACTGCATTGGTGATGAAGTGGCCGCCCAAGTCGGGGCGATGGCTAACGGTCAAGTAGCGTTACTCGAAAACGTGCGTTTTTATCCAGAAGAAGAAAAGAACGATCCAGAATTTGCCAAAAAACTTGCTTCGATCGCCGATGTTTATGTAAACGATGCCTTTGGAACGGCTCACCGCGCCCATGCTTCCACCGAAGGAGTGACGAAGTACTTGAAGCCTTCCGTAGCTGGTTACTTAATCGAAAGCGAACTAAAGTATTTGCAAACTGCGATCGAATCCCCCCAGCGGCCATTGGCAGCGATCGTCGGTGGTTCCAAAGTTTCCAGTAAAATTGGTGTAATTGAAACCCTGTTGGATAAATGCGACAAGCTGTTTTTGGGCGGTGGCATGATCTTTACCTTCTATAAAGCGCGGGGCTTGAAGGTTGGTAAATCTTTGGTAGAAGAAGACAAACTAGAATTAGCCCGGACACTAGAAGCGAAAGCTAAAGAAAAGGGTGTACAGCTTATCTTACCCACAGATGTAGTGGTTGCTGATAACTTTTCCCCTGATGCCAACGCCCAAACTGTAGATATCAACAATATCCCTGATGGCTGGATGGGCTTGGATATTGGTCCAGACTCTATCAAAGCTTTTCAGGCTGCTTTGGCTGACTGTAAGTCGGTAATTTGGAATGGCCCAATGGGTGTATTTGAGTTTGATAAATTTGCTGCTGGTACGGAAGCTGTTGCCCACACCCTCGCCGAAATTTCAGCGAAAGGAGCAATCACTATTATTGGTGGTGGTGACTCAGTAGCAGCTGTCGAAAAGGTGGGCTTAGCTGATAAGATGAGCCATATTTCCACTGGTGGTGGTGCTTCTTTAGAACTCTTAGAAGGTAAGGTTTTACCTGGTATTGCTGCTCTAGACGAAGCGTAAGCTGAATCACTACTGGGAACTGAATTGCTTAGTAGTGGTGTTTTTTTTACAAGATGAAATCCTGGGGGAGCAATTGCCTTCCTTGGGAATTTTTTTATATTTGCGTATCAAATAGCCTGTTCGCAGCAATCATCCCAATCAACTAATTTGGAATATTCAGATATTTAGTTGGTGAGTACTTTTAGGTGCCAAATAACTGAAAATATCCAGCCAAGGCTTTACACTGTTAGTGCGCTGAATTTATGCAATTTTTTAAATGAATATTCTTACTGTTCCCACCACCCCCTTTCTCGATCAAAAACCAGGCACCTCCGGTCTGCGTAAATCAGTACCAGATTTTCAAAAGCCGCATTATTTAGAAAATTTTGTGCAGTCTATTTTTGATACCATCGGCAACTGTGTCGGTCAAATGCTAGTCATTGGCGGTGATGGTCGTTACTACAACCGCCCCGCCGTCCAAATCATTTTAAAAATGGCGGCAGCAGCAGGCTTTAGCCAGGTTAAAGTGGGACAGGGTGGTATTCTTTCCACGCCAGCGGCCTCCTGCGTAATTCGCAAGTATCAGGCAATGGGCGGTATTATCCTATCGGCCAGTCACAATCCCGGTGGCCCGACTGGGGATTTTGGGATTAAATACAACACCGGTAATGGTGGCCCCGCTCCCGAGAAAGTCACCGAAGCCATCTTCGATCGCACTAAAACCATCGATAAATATCGCCTGTTAGAAGCCCAAGATGTAGATCTCGATCGGCTGGGCAAAACGATGATGGGTAGCATGTTGGTCGAAGTGATTGACTCGGTAACCGACTACCAAGAATTGATGGAGTCTTTATTTGATTTCGATCGGATTCAGGCCATGTTCCAAGGAAATTTTCGGCTGGCAGTGGATTCCATGCACGCTGTCACCGGTCCCTATGCTCATGCCATTTTTGAGCAACGCCTGGGTGCAGCCAAAGGCAGCGTGATGAACGGCGTTCCTTTAGAAGACTTTGGGAATGGCCATCCTGACCCCAATTTGGTCTATGCCCATGAGTTGGTAGAAGTCTTGTTTGGTAAAAATGCCCCAGACTTTGGCGCGGCTTCCGATGGCGATGGCGATCGGAATATGATTTTGGGAAATAACTTCTTTGTCACCCCCAGTGACAGCCTCGCTATTTTGGCGGCTAATGCCCAATTAGTACCGGCTTATAAAGATGGTTTAGCTGGCATTGCTCGGTCGATGCCTACTAGTCAAGCAGCTGATCGAGTGGCCGCCAAATTAGGCATTGAATGCTATGAAACCCCCACCGGCTGGAAGTTCTTCGGGAACCTGATGGATGCCGGGAAAGTGACCCTCTGCGGTGAAGAAAGCTTTGGCACCGGTTCCAATCATATTCGCGAGAAAGATGGTCTGTGGGCGGTGTTGTTCTGGTTAAACATCATGGCGGTGCAGAAAAAATCGGTAGCCGAAATCGTCCAAGACCACTGGCGGACTTATGGTCGTAACTACTACTCTCGTCATGACTACGAAGGGGTGGCTACTGACCGGGCGGATGCTTTGGTGCAAAAGGTACAATCCGCGATGCCTAAGCTCAAAGGTCGGCAGTTTGGTAACTATGAAGTAGCCTATGCTGATGATTTTAGCTATCAAGATCCGATCGATGGCAGCGTTAGCACTAAGCAGGGAATGCGAATTGGCTTTACGGATGGTTCGCGGATCGTGATGCGGTTGTCGGGAACGGGGACGCAGGGGGCGACGCTTCGGGCATACTTTGAAGGTTTTACGGATGAACCTAGTAAGCAAGGGGTGGATGTGCAGCAGGCTTTGGCGGGTCCGATATCGATCGCTGAAGAACTAGCTCAGATTAAATCTCATACTGGGATGGATCAACCTACAGTAATTACCTAAAGAGGGGTACCAACTTAAGGCGGGACAGCATATCCCATAAAGGTTTTAGCTTTCGCCTGACAGAGTAAGTCTTACAGCCGTTTACGTTAGGCAAGACCCAGATAAAGTGTCCCGCTTTAAGTTGCTGCCCAATCTTAGATTGTTCGTTACCATCAGCGGTAAAACTGGGAGAATGAACATATTCTCCCGACTCCAGTATTTATGAGCTTAAATCTTTACCTTCTCCGCCACGGCGAAACCATTTATAGCCGATCGGGTGGCCACTGTGGCTGGATCGACCCAGACCTTACACCCGAGGGCGAACAAATGGCCGCTGCTTTTGCTAAAACCTATGGTCAGGTACCTTGGAAAGCCATTTATGCCAGTCCCATGAAAAGAACCCTGGCCACCGCCCAACCCCTCAGTGATGCCACCGGACTCGAACTGCAAATACGAGCGGGTCTGAAGGAAATTCACTACGGCGATTGGGAAGGCCAAACCATAGCCGATGTGCAAGCCAAATACGGCGACGACTATCGCCACTGGAAATCGGAACCAGCTTGGAACGCACCGACCCATGGCGAAAACGGCTTGCAAGTGGCTAATCGCGCCTTAGCCGTCGTGGCTGAAATCAATCACCAGCATACTGATGGTAACGTTTTAGTGGTATCTCATAAAGCCACCATTCGGATTATTCTCTGTAACTTACTGGGCATCGAACTAGGGCGTTATCGCGATCGATTGGATGTGCCAGCCTGTTCAGTCAGTGTGATCACTTTGAATCCCGGTGGACCAATGCTTAAATCTTTAGGCGATCGCTATCATCTGGATGAAAAACTCCGCAACCTCCCTGGTACCTGAGGCTGATACGACAACAGGCCAAAACATAAGCATTGCTGATAGGTAAAGTTACTCAATCTAACTTTACAAACCTCGCTGAAACGGTCAGAATTAGAGGAAGAGAGTCAATTTAATATTTTCAGCAAAGTTTATAGAAAATACATAGAGGTTTATCATGGTAGCAATCAGCGCTCCGGTACGCACCCGGCTGACGATGCAAACGATCGAGATTGCGGCTCATACTACGGCCATTCGATCGCTCGATTGGGATCGCGATCGGTTCGATATTGAGTTTGCCCTAGAAAACGGCACCACCTATAACTCTTTTTTAATTCGCGGCGAAAAAATCGCTCTAGTTGATACTTCCCACGCTAAATTTCGCCAGCTGTATTTAGATACTCTAACTGGGCTAATTAACCCCACTGATATTGACTATTTGGTAGTTAGCCACACCGAGCCAGACCACAGCGGACTGATCAAAGACCTACTACAAATGAATCCTGAGATTGTAGTGGTGGGGGCTAAAGTAGCCATGCAATTTTTGGATAATTTGATTCATCAGCCTTACCCACAGATGATCGTGAAAAATGGCGATCGATTAGATTTGGGTAATGGTCATGAATTAGAATTCGTATCCGCCCCCAATTTGCACTGGCCAGATACAATCTTGACCTACGATCATGGCACCCAAACGCTATTTACTTGTGATGTGTTTGGAATGCATTACTGCGACGATGAAACCTACGATGAAGAACTAGATCTGCTGAACGCCGACTATCAGACTTATTATGATTGCTTGATGGGACCCAATGCGCGGTCAGTGATTGCGGCCATCAAGCGGATGGCTGAACTACCGCCGATTAGTACTATTGCTACCGGCCATGGACCACTATTGCGCCATCATATTACGGAATTAGTAAGTCGCTATCAAGAATGGAGTCAATCACAGGCCAAGGCCACTACATTGGCAGTGATTTTCTACGTCTCTGAATATGGTCATAGCGATGAACTCGCCCATGCGATCGGACAAGGTATTTCTAAAACCGGCGTAGCCGTGGAGCTAATAGACTTACTGGAAGCTGACCCCCACGAAGTGCGGGAGTTAGTGGGAGTTGCTGCCGGAATTGTCATTGGAATGCCTCCCCAGTCGGGAACCCAGACAACTCAAACCCAGGCATTATTGAGTACGCTCTTAGCCGCGATCAATGCGAAACAAACCTTTGGTCTGTTTGAATCTGGTGGTGGCGATGATGAATCGGTATATCCTCTGAGGAATAAACTACAAGAAGTAGGTGTACGCGAAGCCTTTGCGCCTATTTTGATCAAAGAAACTCCGAACGAAAGTACCTATCAGCTATGTGCCGAAGCTGGTACAGATTTAGGTCAATGGTTAACCCGCGATCGCAGCATCAAGCAAATGAAATCCTTAGATAATGACCTAGACAAAGCACTAGGTAGATTAAGTGGTGGCTTATATATCATTACCGCTAAGCGGGGCGAAGCTGCTAGCGCGATGTTGGCTTCCTGGGTATCCCAAGCTAGTATCGAACCTGCGGGTATCACGATTGCGGTGGCGAAAGATCGGGCGATCGAATCCCTCATGCATGTGGGCGATCGCTTTGTCTTAAATATCTTGGAAGAGGGCAATTATCAGCCCTTGATGAAGCATTTTCTGAAGCGGTTCCCGCCTGGTGCCGATCGCTTTGCGGGTATTAAAGTTTATGATGCCGCCAATGGTTCGCCGATTTTGGCGGATTCCCTGGCTTACCTGGAATGTGAAGTAGTTAGCCGGATGGAAGGTGATGACCACTGGATTGTTTATAGCACGGTAGATGTAGGCAGAGTAGCCAAGACCGACTCTTTGACCGCTATTCACCATCGTAAAGTAGGTAATCACTATTAAAAATATCAGTAGTTATTAGAAAGGCTGACCAGAAATAGATGGTCAGTCCAGTCTACTAATGCCGCGTTTGGAATAAATCTAAGCGCTGGTCGGGGGACATTTACCAAATTCGAGGAAATAACGTGGATCAACCAACGAAAAATCGATCGAACTCGCCGCCTTTTTGGATCGAGCGAGTCGTCATAGTTCTAGAAGCTGTCCAAGATTTGATTATTATTTCTCTGTGCATCGGCTTATTTGGGGTAATGGTACTGCAACTAAAAGCGATGTTTATATCGATTTTACCCCCCCTGGATTTTCCAGCAGTGACTGCCGATATTCTGTTTATTTTGATTCTGGTGGAGTTATTCCGGCTCCTGATTATTTATCTGCAAGAACAACGAGTATCGATCGGAGTAGCGGTGGAAGTGGCGATCGTCTCGGTACTGCGCGAAGTAATTGTGAAGGGTGTTCTGGAAGTACCTTGGACACAGATTCTATCAGCCTGTGCTTTTTTACTGGTAATGGGCGTATTGCTGGTAGTCCGGGTTTGGATACCGCCGACTTTTGAAGGCATTGATCCAGAAAAACGCCTGATCCAAAAACACCTGGATAAAAATCAAATATATATTCCCTAACTCTTTTTTAAGTTTTAACAATCCTCTAGACTTTGTATACTTCATCTTTCTGACCCTATGGCTGACTTTAAACCGCGTGATGTCCAGGTTGCTGAAATTGGTACTGATACCACCGTGTTGCGATCGCGTACTTGGGAACGGCTCAAATTTGAAATTGAGTACGCTCGGCAAAAGGGTACCACCGCTAATTCTTATCTGATTCAGGGGCAATCGATCGTCCTGATCGACCCACCAGGAGAATCGTTTACCGATCTGTTTTTGGAGGAGTTGGGACAACATGCCTACTATCAGCGCCTCAACTACATCATCCTTAGCCACGTCAATCCCAACCGGATTGCCACCCTCAAACGCCTGCTAGAATCAGCTCCCTATGCCACGGTGATCTGTTCTAAGCCGGGGGTGAATACCTTGCGATCGGTCTTTGCCAATTCCTTCGATCTACCTTCACCCCGGGAAGATGAAGCCCAGGATCTAGGTTTGGAGTTTGGTGACAATCAAACCCTCAAAATCCATATTGCCCGCGATGGCGAAACGATGGATATGGGCAATGGCCATATTCTGCAATTCCGGTTTGTCCCCACCCCTCGCCACCCAGATGCCTTGGTTACTTACGACCAAGCCAGCCGCATTCTCTACACCGACAAACTATTTGGTAGTCATGTCTGTGATGATGCGGTGTTTGATGAACATTGGAAAGATCTCCATGAAGATCGATGCTATTACTTCGACTGTCTCCATGCTGCTCAGGCGGTGCAAGTAGAAGCTGCCCTTCAGAAGATCGCTGAATTTCCCGCCCGGATTTATGCTCCCAACCACGGCTCCCTGGTTAAACATAGTCGGAGTGTTTTGACCCTGGACTACCAGAACTGGTGCCAACAGCAACAGTCCAAGGAACTGAATGTGGTTTTGCTATACACCTCGGCCTACGGGAACACCGCCACGATGGCGCAATCGATCGCTCAGGGCATTACCCAAGCCGGGGTGGCCGTCCAGAGCATCAATTGCGAATTCACTGATACGGCGACGATTACCCAAGCTGTCCAAGCCTGTGATGGTTTTATTATTGGTTCACCCACCCTAGCCGGACTACCCCCCACCCAGATCCAAACCGCTTTGGGGATTGTGCTCTCCACCGCCACCCAAACTAAAGTGGCTGGCGTATTTGGCTCCTACGGTTGGAGTGGCGAAGCGGTAGATTTGATTGAAAGCAAGTTGCAAGATGTCGGTTATCCTTTAGGTTTTGCCACGATGCGGGTCAAATTTGCTCCCACCGAGGAGATTTTGCAGCAATGTATTAATGCTGGCACTGAATTTGCAAAAACCCTGCAACGGGCGCAAAAAGTCCGGGCTCCCCGCCAAGCTAGTGTGGATGGTCAGATCGATCGCACTGGCCAAGCCGTTGGCCGGATCACCGGTTCGCTCTGTGTGATCACTGCTAACAATATGGGCGAACCAGTGGGATTTCTGACCTCCTGGGTTTCCCAAGCTGCTTTCAGTCCCCCAGCTATCACCATTGCTGTGGCCAAAGATCGCGAACTATCCTGTCTCGCCCAAGCTGGGGAAGTTTTTGTTCTCAATATTCTCAAAGAAGGCCACAACCTCCGCCGCCACTTTCTTAAACCCCCCGCTCCTGGCAATAATCAATTTACCGGAATTGAGATAGAAACCGCTTCTAATGGTTGTTTGATTCTGCCAGAAGCTCTTTCTTTTCTAGAATGCACCGTCCAAAACCGGATGGACTGTGGTGATCACTGGCTGCTCTATGCCTTAGTGGCTAACGGCAAGGTGATAGAAGCCACTGGCGTGACGGCTATCAATCATCGGAAGTCTGGGAGTCAATACTAAAACTAAAAATGCCCAAACCACGGCAAAATCAGCAATTGAGGCGCTCCTAACAGAATTATCGAAAATTTGCTAAGTATAAATACTCATTTTGATCTTATGATTAATATATGGTCAAGATATATGATTAAAATCTTGACAATTCAGTAAACTTAATTTTATTCACTGGTGAGTATTTCTACTCAGTATTGATTGTGCCTAATTCATTTCCTTGGCTGACCATCATTATCTGTCTGCCGCTTGCTGCTTCCTTACTTATCCCAATCTTGCCCGATAAAGATGGGAAAACTATCCGCCTCTATGCTTTAGGCGTAGCGATCGCTGATTTTGTGCTGATGTGCTACGTCTTTTGGCAACATTATGATCCGAGCAGCACTACGTTTCAGCTGGTGGAAAAATATGACTGGATTCCCAAATTAGGATTGAGTTGGGCTGTTTCAGTGGATGGCATATCCGCTCCCTTGGTATTACTGGCTGGATTTGTCACTACTTTATCTATCTTTGCTGCCTGGCAAGTTGATATTAAGCCCCGGCTTTTCTACGTCCTGATGTTGATGCTATATTCCGCCCAAATCGGCGTTTTTGTAGCTCAGGATTTAGTATTGCTATTCATCATGTGGGAAATCGAGCTGATTCCCGTGTATTTATTAGTCTCCATTTGGGGTGGCCAAAAACGTCAGTATGCCGCCACCAAGTTCTTACTCTACACGGCACTGTCTTCCATCTTTATTTTGGTAGCAGCTCTAGCCATGGCTTTTTATGGCGACAATTTTACTTTCGATGTAGCTGAACTAGCTCAGAAACATTATCCTCTGGCTTGGCAAATTCCGCTCTATGCCGGATTATTAATTGCCTTTGGCCTGAAGTTAGCCGTTTTTCCATTGCATACTTGGCTCCCCGATGCCCACGGCGAAGCTTCCTCACCAGTCTCGATGGTGTTGGCCGGAGTGCTACTCAAAATGGGAGGCTATGGACTAATTCGCTTGAATCTGGGGTTATTACCTGATGCCCATGTTTACTTTGCTCCAGTCTTAGTGATTTTAGGGGTGGTGAATGTGGTCTATGGTGGCATCAACTCCTTTGCTCAAACTAATATGAAACGAAGGCTGGCCTATTCGTCAGTCTCTCATATGGGTTTTGTGCTGTTAGGGATTGCCTCTTTTACCGACCTAGGAATCAATGGTGCGATGTTGCAGATGATTTCCCACGGTTTAATTGCCGCTGTGCTATTTTTCTTGGCGGGGGTGACGTACGATCGAACTCACACCATGATTCTCAGTGAAATGGGCAACATTGGCGAGGTGATGCCCAAGGTATTTGCGCTATTTACAGCGGGAGCGTTAGCTTCGCTGGCTTTACCGGGAATGAGTGGTTTTGCTGGCGAAATTGCGGTGTTTATGGGAATGGCTACTAGTGATATTTATAGTTCACCTTTCCGAGTAGTAACTATTTTCCTCTCGGCACTGGGTCTGATTTTGACCCCCGTCTATTTGCTTTCCATGCTGCGTCAGATTTTCTATAATCCTGGTGGTGTGGCACCAAACTGTGATATTGCGCCTAGCTGTGACATCACCGATCCAGAATTGCAAAGTCAAGGTAATCAGGAAGCAGTTTGTTTTGGCAATAGTTGTGTAATCCCGACACAAGCAGAATTCAGTGATGCTCGGCCTCGCGAAATTTTGATTGCTGCCTGCTTTTTCTTACCCATTATCGTTTTTGGTTGCTATCCTAAGCTGGCGATGCAAATGTATGATGCCAAGACAGTGGCGGTAAATGTACAGTTGCGTCAAGCCCATGCCCAAGTTTATGCCGGCAATCCCACTTATGCTCAGCAGTTTTCGGCTCCACCTTTGTCGGAGTCAAAAATTGCCGCTCTGTCTGGCATCGTCAAATAATTGGGGCTTTTCGCCAAAGGCAGCGCCGTACCTTGGGCGAGAATTCATGATGTCGATCGAACATCAATATTCTTGATGGCTTGCAACATGTTGGCAGTTGTGAAGGGCTTGGTCAGAAACGATCTAGCCCCTTGATGACCGATCAGGGCTTGAGTAGTAGCCGAATCACTACCACTCATGACGATAATTGGCACATTTGGGTTGATGCGTTGTAAAGCCCGCATGACTGATGGGGTATCCAGGTTGGGCATCATCATATCCAGAAGCACTACGTCAATTTCCGCATAATCCTGCACATACTTAGCGATCGCTTCCACCCCGTCACTGGCTAAGAGGACGCGGTAATTGTAAGTCTCTAATGATTCCTTGGTTATTTGACGTACGGCGAACTCGTCATCTACCACTAAAACTAAACGTCCCAGGCCGTCCCATAACTCTATTTTTTCAGTTGGTTCATCCGCTTCTTTGCTAGTAATGGCTGGCAGATATAATTTAAAGCAGCTGCCCTGGTTGACCTTACTCTCAACGTCAATAAAACCACCATGAGCTTTGATAATTCCGGATACGGTGGAAAGACCCAAACCAGTACCAGTTTCTTTGGTGGTAAAAAACGGGTCGAAAATCTTAGACAATACATTGCTATCCATACCCGTCCCACTATCAGTAATAGTGATCATGACATAAGATTCTGACGGAAGCTGAGGATATTGATGAATATTAGCCGCATCGATTACTAAATTATCAGCAGTAGCTACAATTTTTCCATCAGCAGTAATGGCATCGCGGGCATTCACAAATAGATTCATGAGCACTTGATGAATCTGGGTAGCATCCACCAGCACTAGCCACAAATCATGAGCATTGACATCTAAAATAATCTCGATCGACTTCGGAAAAGTTTGCCGAGCCACACTGGCAATTTCCGATAACAGGTGACGAATCTGGATCGCTGTTCGTTGACCATCCATGCCCCGAGCGAAGGTGAGAATTTGCTTTACCAAAGCGCTACCACGTTTGGCACTATCCGTCATCATTTGGAGTAAGCGCTGATTGCGTTCATCTATTTTAGGGAGAGTATGGGGCAACAATTGCGCCGCTCCCACGATCGGAGTTAGCACATTGTTTAAGTCATGGGCAATGCCACTGGCTAGGGTTCCTAAGCTTTCTAGCCGTTGTGTGCGCAGGAACTGTTTTTCTAGCAGGTTTTTTTCGGTTACATCAGTATCGACACTCAATACCGCCAAAGGATTACCAGCTTCATCCCGGACTAGAGTCCAACGACTTTCAATTACTACTTGAGCACCCGCTTTGGTGGTTTTGATTAAGTCACCTTGCCATGATCCAGTAATTAAGACCTGTTGCCAGGAGGTTTCTAAAATTTCATCAGGGACATGGGGGTAAAAAAGTTGGGCAGTGCTTTGACCAATCGCTTCAGCGGCTGACCAGCCATAAATAGATGCCGCACTCTTATTCCAAAATTGAATCTGACTCTCTAGATTGCGCACGATAATCGCATCTGTGGCAATATCGAGCAAAGCCGCCTGCTCCTGTATTTTGTGTTCACCTGCTTTGCGATCGTTAATATCCATCACCGTCCCCAAATAGCCAGTGACTGTTCCGGCTTGGTCATCAACGGCAATCGCACTAGATGAGCACCAGTTCACTTGCCCGGTGGGAGTCACAAACCGATGCTCGGCTGTGAAATCTCGCTGGTCTTTGACCGCTTCGTACCACTCCCTAAATACTTGCTGGCGATCGTTTGGATGTAGGGCATTTAGCCACCCTTGCCCGCGTGCGGCTTGCTCCGATAACCCCATCAATTGTAAACATTTGGGATTCGCAAAAAGACAGTTGCCCTGGCTATCGGCTTGAAAAATGCCCACGGGGACAGCGGTGAATAATGTCCGAAACCGAGCTTCACTATCTTGCAAGGCTAACTCGATGTTCTTTCGATCGCTAATATCTCGGCCTTCCGGAATCAGCATCACGACCTGACCGGCATCATCAAAGATCGGACTGAGGGAAAAATCGACAGTTACACATCGACCATCAGCCAAAAAATGCTGAGCTTCAAAACGGACTAGTTGGCCAGTAGCCGCTTGAATAATGGCCTGTTGGAGCTGATTTTGGAGTTGAGGGGAGTGTGTCCACCAGGGGGTTGCCCAAAAGGGTTGACCAATGATATCTGCTGCCATCAAGCCCATGGCCTCTAGGGCGGTGCGATTAGCTTCCAACAACACACCAGCGGTATCCAGTAACCCCACAAATTGGAAGGTGTTATCAAAGATTGCTCGGAATTTCTGCTCGCTACACCGCAGTTCCGCTTCGGCTTTTTCTCGATCGTTGATCTCCGCTTGGAGCTGTTGAGTACGCAATTCTAATTCGGCAGTACGCAGCAAAACCCGCTGCTCTAGATCGTCTTCTACTTGCTGTCGCCGATGCACTTCTAAACGTAATTCTTGGTTACTCTCTTCCAGCTCAGTAGCACGGCTAACTAATTGCTCTTGCAAATTTTCTACCATGCCCAGCATTTCTAACGGATCGAGAAATTGCAGAAGATTAGACTGGGTCACAATTCCCCGCAATTCACCCTGCTTATCGGTGACAACTAGCCGCCGAATATTTTTTGCTTGCATGATCTGTTGTGCCGACCACAGCGAATCTTCTAACTGCAAACAAAATAATGGACTACTCATCACATCTTGAGCGAGTAATTGATCTAGATACAGTTCAAAAGCCTGAAACTGGAGAATATCTCGCTCCGTGATGATGCCTAAGGGCTGTAGCGATCCGGACTCGGCCACAATCACGATCGAACTGACTTGGTGCTTAGTCATCAGTTGGACAATTCGCAAGACTGGCGTAGTGACCGTGGCCTTAATGACTTTAATAGTCATGCCTTCGGCTACCGATCTAAACTTCAACAGATTAATTGGCTGGAGTACTTGGCGAATCTGTTCTGGAGTAACAATTCCTAACAATCGGGATTGTTCATCCAGAATTGGTAAATGGCGAATCTGGTGTTGTTGAAAGATCGTCCAGGCTGTAATTACAGTTTGGTCTTTTGCCAAAACCAAAGTTTGCGGCTGAGCCGTCATTACTGCCGAGATCTTCACACCTTGCAAATTGGATTGAGTAGAGGTGAGCTTGACTAAATCTCTTTCGGTGAAGATGCCAATTAAATGGCCGTTTTCTAATACTAAAGCGGAGCTACGATGGGTGATAGTTGTTGTTTCTGTTTCATTTTGGGACAACAAGCATTTACACTTTTGGGCTTGGCTCATCAAGTTAATGACTTTTACCAAGGGCATGTCAGGAGGAACGGTTAAAGGTTGGCGATCGATAACCGAAGCTAGACTCGGTAAATTCCGCAGGAGATCGCTGGCAGACATAGGCACCGGAAATAAAGTTCCCTTAACTATCAATGTTAAGTGCAGAAAATGTACAATGCCATATAATTTAGTCTTTGTTCGATAAGTTGTAATATTTGTACTTGCTTGTAAGTATTTATGTAGTCTAGATGTAATTGTCTAGCAACTGGTTTGTTTGACCTAATAATTTAGCTATAAAGCACAAATTGGTTCTGACCGATAATGACGGCTACTTGATCAGCAATTCCAAATTCAAAACCAATTGATGTCATTCCAGTCCCCTAGCCCTCATCCCCCGACCCCTTCTCCCAGAATTGGGAGAAGGGGAGCTGGAAAGAAAAGCACATTTTCTTGCTCCCTCTCCCAAGCTTGCTATCCATTACGCAAAAGTGGCTGGATAATATGCTGAGGCTAAGTTTTGTGG
>CAXTSX010000021.1:0-59649 GCA_964247085.1 uncultured bacterium | reverse complement strand
CACTTGGTTTCAGTTGCATGAAAGGTTACCGAAGTATCTTTAAGTACTATTATTATTCACGACTAAGCCGACAGATTAGGGAAATTGGCAGCAAAAACGAGTCAGAAAAATCCCCGGCTAGTGTTCTCCGGTCAATGAGACCCCAAAACAGTATCCGATGGGTTGTATTCTCCATTGAATTATGAAAGGATTATGATAGAAGAAATCATAAATTTTTATGTCTTTACCAGAAGCCGCATCTCCATTACCTAGCTTGCCCGAAGTCCATCGCAGTATTGCTGTGCCGCGAGAGAAAAGTTTCTGGCGTACACTATGGGCTTACTCGGGTCCCGGCTACTTGGTATCAGTGGGTTATATGGACCCCGGTAATTGGGCGACGGATTTAGCGGGGGGTGCTCAGTTTGGGTATGCCTTGCTGAGTGTGATTTTACTATCGAACTTGATGGCGGTGGTGCTGCAATCTCTCTGTGTCCGGCTAGGAGTGGCTACTGGTCGAGATTTAGCGCAGTCCTGTCGAGACTATTTTAGTCCCCGGGTCAGTTTTGGGCTGTGGATCCTGTGCGAAATTGCGATCGCCGCCTGTGACTTAGCCGAATTGTTGGGCAGCGCGATCGCCCTCCAACTCCTATTTGGAATTCCGCTGGCGATCGGAGTATGTATTACCGCCTTTGATGTTTTAATCGTTTTGTTTCTGCAAAGCAAAGGCTTTCGTTACGTCGAAGCACTAGTAATCACTCTGATTGCCGTGGTGGGTGGTTGCTTTATCGCCGAACTGGCTTTTTCTCATCCCGATATCAGAGCGGTGACAGCTGGCTTTGTGCCACATGCCGAGATTTTACAAAATCCGAAGATGTTGTATATAGCGATCGGCATCTTGGGTGCGACGGTGATGCCCCACAATCTTTATCTCCATTCCGCCATTATTCAAACGCGCCGTTGGCAAGAAACGGCTCCTCAAAAGTGGGAAGCAATTAAATTTGGGACGATCGATTCCACTATTGCCTTATCCTTTGCTCTGTTTATTAATGCTGCGATTTTGATATTAGCGGCATCAGCCTTTCATTTTTCGGGGCATCAATCAGTCGGTGAAATCCAAGATGCTTATAAGCTACTGTCACCAGTTTTGGGTGTACCAGTTGCTAGTTTTTTGTTTGGGATTGCCTTGTTGGCTTCTGGCCAAAACTCCACCCTGACAGGCACCATGGCTGGTCAAATCGTGATGGAGGGATTTGTAAACATCCGCTTAAAGCCTTGGTTACGTCGTCTTTTGACCAGATCGATCGCCATTGTCCCGGCCTTACTAACCATTGTCTTTTGGGGAGAAGGCAGTACCAGTAATCTTTTGATTTTGAGCCAGGTGATTCTTAGTTTACAATTATCGTTTGCCGTTATTCCCCTGGTGAAGTTCACTAGTGATCGTCGTCTGATGAAAGAATTTGTGAATCCCTGGTGGCTAAACTATTTGGCTTGGTCGATCGCCATAGTTATAGCAATGTTAAATATCTGGCTACTATTTCAAACCTTTTTTGGCTAAATTTGCTTATTCATTCATCGTTTTGAATGTAGCCACCGCCGAAGGAGATTGACCACTCAGATAACGGAAAATCCAATATTTAAAAATAGTGTCCAGAAATACTGGAAAAGTCGCGATAAACAAAGAATTAAAACTATGGCTTTCTGGGATACCCAAATGTTTGGCTAGTCCCTCTAATAAAATTTCCCAACCGTGGGGCGAGTGAAAACCCACAAAAGTATCAGTTAACAGAATAATGATAAAAGCTTTGGCGGTATCACTAACTCCAGAAACGATGCTATCAATAAACTCCATTAAGTTAGCTAACTGTCGCTTGCTGTTAGTAATAATGATGATAAAAGCTACGATCGCAGTCAAATCGGCAAACCAGTTTTTGACAGCATTGGTGCTTTTAAAGATAAAGTCTTTCTTAATGTCTTCGGCCTGTTCTTTAACCTTTTCCTCGACTTCCTTGGCCGAAATTTCTGGTATTAAACCAGTAATCATTTGAAACTTGAGATGACGCTCAAATTGTTCTAGCTCCTCCAAAGCCTCTTTTTCCAAATTTTGGTTCAGAAAGACATCGCCATGATTGGTACGAGGATAATAAACATCAACGATTGGACCAACAATGATCGTCTTCATTAATAAATGTACAATTAAAGGGGCGATCGTTAGAGTCAAGACGAAGCGCAAAGCATCTCTAGTCCGATTTTTAGAAGTACGAAAGGTCTGGACTATTTCCTGTTCGGCTTGGGGGTTGAGATCTTGCTGAATTTTTTTAAAGGCATTGACGACTGATCGATCGATCAAAACATTATTTTTCTTGGCTGGTAACGGAGCTAAATTAAAATTCTTCAGCACGGCAGGCTGGGCTGGTGTGAGACTGCTGTTAGCGATCGGCAGACTGGTCACTAAGTCCGATTCATTATCACTGTACCGATCCAGAATTTGGTCAATGAACTGCAGCTTTTCTAAGATCCGGGCTTCAGCCTCAATATCTGACACATAGGGATTAATCGAAACCAAACTAGAATCATTGACCGGATCCTCGAAAGTTTTGGGATTAATGGTACGGCTAGTTTGAAACTCTGCTAGTCGTAGCCGGGCAATATTTAAATATTTAGTGAGATCAGCCTGAAAATAGGTCGTAATCGAGTTAGTCGGGCTGTTGGTTGGAAAGCTAATCTTTTGGCCACCAAAATGTTCATCTTCGATCGCCTTGATTTTGAGGGCTGCTTTATAAGCTTCATCTAAAGCTCGATCGGCAGTGCGGAAAAACCACTCATTAACCTGCTGCCAGTAATTAGAGAGTCCACCAAACATAGAATTTTTCATCTTAGATTAATTTTTTCAATGCCGAATTGCACCAAAACTCACCGAGTTTTATGAGGGTTTGCTAAATTGTATAAGGTTTAACGCCATTAGGGATAAGTTGTGATGAATCCAGGATTGTGGCTCACGGGTGGATCACGCAGTGGCAAAACCCAGCGTTTAGTAGACTTGGCCAGTCAGTGGCTGCCGACGGTGGCACCGCCACAGCTGTTGCTCTTGGCTGCCAACGATGACAGCAAGCAGGATTTTAACCTGCGACTAGCGATCGCCATTGCTGGTCGTTACCCCGTTAGAGTTCAGACTCCTTTGGGATTTTTGCAAGATCAAGTCTATCTATTTTACCCACTTATTTGTCCGGCGCTCAATTTACCGATCGCCAACCCGATTCGATTGCGCCCGGAAACCGAGCAAGCCCTGGCCACCGAACTGTGGCAAGCCCAGCTGAGTATGCATTCTTGGCAACAACTGGGAGTGAACGAATATCGATTGGTGCGGCGGCTGCTAGACTTGATGCAATTGGCCGCTAACGCTGGCATTGATATCGCGACCATTCCCGATCGGCTGCAACTGGGCTATGGCGAAAACGAGCTATTTCCCTGGATGGGCGAACTAATCAACGACTGGCGGCAGTGGTGTTTGGAACGGAGCTTACTGACCTACGGTCTAACCAGTGAGCTGTTTTGGCGCTATCTGTGGCCTCACCCCGATTACCAAAAATATTTTACCAGTCACTATGGTGGCCTAATTGCCGACGACGCCGATGACTATCCGGCTATTATTTATCCGGTGATCGAAAAAGTCCTGCAATCCCAACGACCAGCGGCCATCAGCTATAACCCCCACGGCCAAATCCGCCTCGGCCTGAGCAGCGACCCGGAATATCTGGGCCAGCTTCGCGAATATTGTCAGGTCGAACATTTACCAGCATCGATCACCGCCCTTCAGCCAGCAGGCAGTAGTAACTTGCTAGATGCCATCGTTAGCACTGTCCAAGATCCTAGTAATTGGCTAGAATTACCACCATCGTTTCAGC
The DNA here is from genome assembly GCA_964247085.1 of uncultured bacterium. Classification (GTDB taxonomy): domain Bacteria; phylum Cyanobacteriota; class Cyanobacteriia; order Cyanobacteriales; family Chamaesiphonaceae; genus JAAFHZ01. The sequence continues at coordinate 55,768 of CAXTSX010000021.1, read as the reverse complement.
AAATTACCGATCGGACGCGGGGAGAAATGTTGCGAGCAGTAGCGGCAACGATCGCCACCGCTATTCAAGATCAGCAAATTGCCGCCCATGAAATTGTGATCATCGCTCCCGGTTTAGATAATTTGGCGCGCTATACCCTGACCGATGCCCTGAACCAATATCAAATCTCGGTCACATCTTTGAACAATCAGCGTCCTTTAAATAGTTCGCCAAGTGTTCGATCGATCCTCACTCTGATGACTTTGGTACTGCCCGGCATGGGGCGGCTGACCAATCGGGATGAGGTGGCCGAAATGTTGGTAGAACTATCCCGTTATCAATCTTTTAATGGTATTGCCCTGGCGATCGATCCGGTGCGGGCTGGTTTGATGGTGGACTATTGCTATCTGCCGACTCCTGAACAACCCCAATTGTTACCTATCGATAAGTTCCCGCGCTGGGATCGGTTGGGCGCTTCAGCCACCGCCAGCTACCAACGGCTATTGACTTGGATCGAGCAGCAGCAGACCTTGGGCAGCACTTCTCTCCAGCTGTTCGATCAGGCGATCGCCACCTTTTTTGGACGGGGCAGCTTGCTCACCACCGACCAACTGGCCATTCTGCGCGAGTTACTAGAAACCTCTCAGCACTACTGGCTAGTCGCTGCTCGGGTGACTCCAGTGACGGAAGATCGAGTATTGATGTCCCAGTTTATTTTTCTATTACGCCAAGGAACAGTCAGCGCTAATCCCTATCCAGCCGTACCCTTGGCTCCCAGCCAGCAGGGAGTAACTCTGACCAATATTTTTCAGTATCGATCGAGCAAACAATGTCACCGTTGGCATTTTTGGTTGGATGTGGGTTCACCACTGTGGGCTAAGGGCGGTACGGCGGTGCTGTATGGGGCACCGCTGTTTTTACAAAATTGGAACGGAGAACGGCTATCGATCGATGATGAAGAATTAGCAGATAGTCAGCGACTGGAGCGGGTGTTACGGGATCTGCTGTGTCGGGTGGATGGTGAGGGCCTGCGGCTGTATCTCTGCCACAGTGAGTTGGCGGTTAATGGTCAAGAGCAAGTGGGGGCATTGTTGACTCTGCATAGTCGGGTCAGGTCAACTTGATCGGGAATTCACCAGATTTTGGTCATACGCAGCATAAATCCTGATAAATCCGGATCGCCAAGGACTGTTTCCGGATCTATCAAAACTTCCGGTTCTCGATTTGGCCGATAGACGTAAACTTGGCGATTTTTGCGGTCAATTAGCCAGCCCAATAATGCACCATTATCGATATACTCCTGCATTTTTTCCTGAAGGGCAGCGAGAGTATCACTGGCCGAGCGTAACTCAATTGCAAAATCTGGACAAATGGGGGCAAAGGAAGCCTGCTGTGCTGCTGTTAGGGCATTCCAACGCTCTAATTTAATCCAGGCAACATCAGGAGAGCGGGTTGCTCCGTTAGGAAGGGTAAAACCGGCGCTGGAGTCGAAACCAATGCCTGTTCCATCTTGTTCTGTCCAGTTCCAAAGCTGTGCGGAAATATGGAAGTTGCGGTTGCCGGTCTCGGCAGAGGTCGGGGGCATGACGATTAGTTTTCCCTGGGCAGTGCGTTCGATGCGTAAATCTTGATTGGCTTGGCAGAATTCATAGAATTGGTCAGCAGTCAGGCGATCGATCACGGGAAAGTTGACTGTCAGAGGGGAATTGTCGGTTTGGATGAGTAGTGTTGTCATAGAATTTATTCCATGCCAGACCAGCGAATATTTATAAATTCTAGTTGAAAATTAGGTTGACGGTCAATAATCTTTCCCGAATAAGATGTTTAAATAATTCACTGAGGTTGATATTTTTTCATGTGTGAGGATTTTAGTTAACTGCATTTAATTCGCCAAATTTTTTTTATTCTTTAACTTTTACCACATCGAATTTGCTACAATTTGAGGCATTTAAAACATTGCCTACAATTCTTTTTTCTGAAGGTGAGACATTCCCCTGTAGATCAACAGTGTCATATTTGCTAGGTCTGTTGATCCATCGCGTAGCTTTTAATTCTAAAGTGTCTGGTATATCTACCGAATTCAAGTTTTTATAAACCCCTTTCATTTTAAAAGAACCGGAGGGAACTGTCGGATTACTAGCATGTGCCGAAAATATAAAAATCGCATCAATGTTAGTTGATTTCTGGGCATTTATAATCAACTTTAATTTTGTTAGTCCTTGACCACAAAGATAAGTACCTTCCCAAGTACCGTTGAGCAATTTAAATGATTGAGGAGCTAAAGCTATATTGTTTTTTTTGGGTTGTAAAAAAACATGCCTGTTTTCAGCTGTTGCAACTAGCGGAGTTACGGAGTACAAAGTAGGTAGAAGTAGTACCAGTAAAAAAGTATTATAGTTGAATAGTTTCATTTTTTACAATCATGCATCAGAAGTTCCATAGTACACTATGTTATTCTTGAATAGCTTGATTGCTTCCCAAAGTCAGCAATTCCAAATTCAGAAATGCTGTGGGAATGCGGTATTGGTTTGCCCTCTCCCAAGTCTGGGCTATCCATTACGCAAAAGTGGCTGGATAGTATGTTGAGACTAAGTTTTGTGGGTTAGCTGCGAACCTTCGAGTAAATGATAGAGTACCCCAAAACCATCTGGCGAGGTCTTGGGGTACTCCATCATTCTTCTGAGCTAAGAAGCCACCTAACCTGGCAATCCAGCCAACTGCTGTTTTGTTTCTGGATCTAATCTCACTGTCAACATGGCTTAGTATATCTGGGCAGCATGTATGACAATTATAGCGTCGCTGGTCTGTACCGTTCTCTCGTCAAAACTTTATCCGGCGCAAGGTGAGGCTAATCCTACCATCTAACACATTGGCTCTTTTGAGAGCATGGCTCCAAAACCTCTGGGTGTTCTGGCTCATGCATAATAATGAACCATGAGGCAACACATAAGAATAACGTTGGGTATAATCAACTGTCGATCGAAAGGAAAGTTTCCGCTCGCTACCCAGAGAAATGATGATAATAGAGGTGCCATCTTCTAAATTATCTATTTCATCGGAATGGAAGCCCATTTTGGAGCGGCCATCAGGATAATAGTTAATGAGGCAGCTATTTGGCTCAAAACCAAGTGTTTCTTTCAAGCGGATACATAGAGGCTGAAGTAGTGGGTGCATCGGCTGACGTTCATAAATCAAGCCGGAGTAATTGTAAGGCAGACCGAAACAAGCAGTTTTACGGGCACTGATTCGTTCATCCCAATCTATTCGATCGCATAGTTGAAAATATAGTTCGGTGGCGGCGGCAGGGGAAAAATAATTAGGAAGGATGGTAACTTCGGGCTCGGTCATCATGGAATAAGTTCAAACTCGATCGATCAGGTGGACTTTTTTTAGTATATTCTTCGAGTGTCTGCCCGATTAACGTTGACCGAGCATCAAGGTCATCAAACTATCAATCAGTCGATCGCGTGATAAAGGCACCGTTTCTTTGCCATAAAAAATTTCTTGTGCCACCACATAAGAAACCAAAGAACCTACAAATATTTGGGCGATCGCCTCGGGATCGGTAAAGCCCAGTTCGGGGTGCCGCCGAAAATAATCGGCCACCAAATACCGCCCTTGCTGAATCACCGTGCTGCTATAGAGTTTAGCTAGATGGGGAAACCGCGCCGACTCCGCCAAAATTAGCCGAAAAAGCGCCACATATTCTTCATCCACAATGTTGTTGAGGTAAGCCTCCGCAAACTGGCGCAGCAATATTTCCGGTTCTCCTTGCAACGTCGTCATATGGAATGCTTCTTGGAACCGCCGAATCGTCATCCGTTCCATTAGGGCTTTGAATAGTCCTTCTTTGTCTTGGAAATGACTATAGATGGTTTGCTTCGATACTCCGGCTTCGGCCGCCACTCGATCCATGCTGGTACCGGCATAACCCGATCGCAAAAACATCCGCACCGCCCCCTGCAAAATTGCTTCTTGCTTGGGATTGTAGGTCGGAATATCAGAATTTGGTAGAGGATCGACGAGAGCGGTGTTCTGGTTAAGCATGAACCAATTATCTACCAATAAAGGTTAATTTGCGGGAGTTTCACAGCTGGAATGTTAACTTCTTGCATAGTTCATTTCATCATACTAGACTGTCCAGTATGATTGAAGTAATGATTCGATCAATCGACACTCAATGGAGATAATTGGTATGAGTAAAACTTTTTCTTCTCCTGAATCTACCAATTCGCCAAATTCCCCGACATTAACTACTGATTCTGAGGCCACAGTACTCAGAGAAGAGTCCCTGCCACCAAATGCTGAAGTGCTCGCAGAGGAGCCGTTGGCCAAGCCCCAGAAACGGTTTAATCCGCGCTTACTACTGCCGATCGGTGCATTACTCGCTGTTGGTTACTTTGGCTGGCAATATTTTGCCCCCAAACCAGCGGCTACATTCATCTCAGTCAGTGGCCGCATTGAAGCCGACGAGACCGATATCGCCGCCAAAACCGGTGGCCGGGTCGCGGCCGTTTTAGTGCGGGAAGGCGATCAAATCACCGCTGGGCAAGCTGTTGCCAAAATCGAAGACCTGGAAGTAAACGAACAATTAAAAGGCGCTGCCGCCCAAGTTAACTCCGTCAAGCAAGAAGCCGCCCAAGCCCAGTTAGAAGTCGCCGTGGCCGATAGCCGGATCAAAGAAGCGGCGGCTAATTTACAACAGTCCAAAGGTGATTCGCGGGGGCGCGTAGACCAAGCTAGTTCTGCTGTAGCAGTGGCCAAAGCGCAACTCAGCCAAGCTCAAGCCCAAGTAGGAGAAGCCCAAGCCCAGATTAAACAGGCCAATGCTGAATGGCAATTAGCGCGCAAAAATCGCGATCGATATAGCCAATTAGTCAAAGAAGGAGCCGTCAATCGGCAACAATTTGACCAAGCCCAAACCAACGCCGACACCGCCCAAGCCAAACTAGAGAGTGCCCGAGCTACGCTAACAGCGCGTCAAGCAGCCGTGAAAACCGCTGGTGATCAATTCACTGCTGCCCAAGGTGGCCTGACTCAAAACCAATCCACTCAACTAAATCCAGTGATTCGGAATAGCCAATTAGCCGCCTATCAACAGCAAAAACAGCAAGCCTACGCCAAACTAGCCGCCGCCCAAGCCAAAGTGCAAAACGCCGTAGCTAGCCAACAGCAAATCCAAAAACGCCTGGATTCTTTCCAAGTTAATTCCCCCTTAACCGGCGTAGTCCAGTCCCGATCGATCGAACCCGGCGCAGTTGTCGCCACTGGCAAAACCCTCTTGACAGTCATTGACCCCCAAGCCGTGTATTTACGAGCCTACGTGCCCGAGGGCGATTTAAGCAAAATTCATATCGGTCAAACCGCCCGCATTTTGTTAGATACCGACTCCAAACAAGCACTAACCGCCAAAGTGAGTTCGATCGATCCCAAAGCCTCCTTCACCCCCGAAAACATCTACTTCAAAAAAGACCGAGTCCGCCAAGTATTTGGCATCAAGCTATCGATCGATCAAGACCGCGACTACGCTAAACCCGGAATGCCCGCCGAAGCCGAAATTGATTTGAAATAGAGGTAAGGCCATGCTCGAAATAATCACTACAAATAACCAAGAACCAAAGATCGATCGACATTCCCTACCCCCAGTTATCCAAGTAACCGGACTCCAAAAACACTACGGCCAACTACCAGCCATCAAAGGCATCAACTTTGAAGTCTACCCCGGCGAAATCTTCGGCCTCATCGGACCCGACGGCGCCGGAAAAACCAGCACCTTCCACATCCTCGGCGGCATCATGGAAGCCTCCAGTGGCACCATCGACATCCTCGGCAAAAAACCCCGCAACGCCCGCCTCAACATCGGCTACCTCACCCAGCAATTTTCCCTCTACCTAGACCTCAGCATCGACGAAAACCTCCGCTACGTCGCCGGACTACGGCGGGTAAATGATCACGATTTTCAACAGCGGCGGCAACAATACCTCAAACTGATGGGACTCAACAAGATTGGCGATCGGCTAGCCGGTCAACTATCCGGCGGCATGAAACAAAAACTAGCCCTCTGTTGCGCCCTCATTCCCCAACCCCAAATATTGCTACTAGATGAACCAACCACTGGCGTTGATCCGGTATCCCGGCGAGAATTTTGGGATGTGTTAGCAGCCCTAGCCAACACCGGCATGACCATTGTCGTGGCGACACCCTACCTGGATGAAGCCGAACGCTGCAATCGCATCGCCCTGATGTACGAAGGCCAAATCCAAGAAATTGGCACCTTGCCGCAACTACGGGCTAACCTGGGATTGCAAAGATTAGAAATTCGCACCACCGCCATCGCTGCTGTCGAACGAGCACTGTTAGCCTTAGTAGACTTCGATCGCACCGGCATTGCCGATATTCAAACCTTCGGCGATCGGCTAGATGTCTTAGTGACAGATCCCCAGTCGGCAGAGCAACAAATCCGCACAGCTCTAGCTAACTTCACCCTAGACAGCATCCAAACCACCGAGACCACCCTGGAAAATGTCTTTGTCACCCGGCTGCGCCAACAAGGCTCCGATCCACCGTTTATCCCGTTACCTGGCATGGTCAATAGATCGGGGCAGCAAAACTCTTCGATCGCCATCGGTGCCCAAAATCTCCACAAAACCTTTGGCAATTTCCGAGCCGTCAAAGGAGTCAATTTAGACATTCATTACGGTGAAATCTACGGTTTACTAGGTGCTAACGGTGCTGGCAAAACTACAACTATTAAAATGCTCTGTGGACTACTACCAGCCAGTAGTGGCCAGTTATCCCTCGCCGGACAAACCCAAGATCTGCGGAATGGCGATCTGCGGCGACGAATTGGTTACATGAGCCAAAAATTCACGCTGTACGATGATTTAAGCGTGGTAGAGAATCTAGAATTTTATTGCGGCATCTATGAAGTCCCCACCCGGCTGCGCCAGCAAAAAATTGATTGGGTACTAGAAATTTGCGGCTTAGTTGGTCAAGAAAAAATGTTGACCGGACGACTTCCCGGCGGCTGGAAACAGCGGGTAGCCTTCGGGGCTTCAGTGATGCACGAACCCGAAATCTTGTTTTTGGACGAGCCAACCTCCGGCGTTGATCCCCTAGCCCGGCGACAGTTCTGGCGATTGATCGAAGATTTGGCTCAGCGGGGCACCGCCGTTTTAGTCACCACCCACTACCTGGAAGAAGCCGAACAGTGCAACCGGATGGGCTTTATGGTGGCCGGTGAAGTGGTGTTGCAAGGCTCCCCTAGCGAAATAAAGGCCGCCCAACCGGGGCAGTTAATCGAATTGCGGGTGAGTCACAACCAGCAAGCCTCCAACGTTTTGAAGTCTCATTTAGAGAGCTGGCGGGTATCGATTTTTGGCGACAGGTTGCATGTGGTGCTCGATCGACCGAATACCGAAATCCCCCAAATCCAAGCCCTGTTAGCTAATGCCCAGATCCAAGTCCAATCAGTTCGTCCGGTGCCTTTTTCGCTAGAAGATGCTTTTATTAGCGTTGTTCAGCGAGCGGGGGCAGGCGGACACGCCGCCGAGTAATTGATGATCATCCATCTCCTATCACTACCTAACCTATGTCCCGCATTATTACTCAATGCCTCAAAGAACTAGCCCAATTCCGACGCGATCGATTAACCCTCGCTCTAGCCTTTGTCCTGCCGTTCCTCACCTTGTTGATCTTTGGCTTTGCCATTCGCTTAGAAGCTAAAGATATTCCCTTGGTGGTGCAAGACTTCGATCGAAGTAACTTAAGCCAACGCTACACCGAACGGCTCTTTGCCACCAATCAATTTACCCCAGTGGTCTGGAATGGTGACGCTGAGCTAGCCTTAGATCGCAGCATCGCCAAAGCCGTAGTGATATTCCCCCCCGACTTCAGTCGTTACTTAACCGCTGAAAAACCCAGTGAAATCCAAGTTTTAGTGGATGGCACTGATGCCAATAATGCTCGGGTGATTAAGAACAGCATGAAAGCCATTACCCAGTCCTTCTTGCAAACCGAAAAATTGATTCCCAGTAATGTCCCGATCGCTACCCACACCCGGCTATGGTTCAATCCCGGGCGACAGGAATCACTCTACATCGTACCCGGTGTCTATGCCGTGGTCTTATGGATTTTCCCATCGCTGCTATCGGCGATCGCCATGGTGCGCGAAAAAGAAAAAGGCACAATCCTACAAGTTTATGCCTCAGACATGACTGCCGAAGAATTGATTCTGGGTAAGGTTTTAGCTTATTCGATCGTTGGCTTAGGAATGACGATCGGCACCATGGGACTAGGAGCATTGATCTTTCAACTACGCTTAGCTGGCGATCCTACCCCCTTGCTAATCGGCACTCCACTATATTTAGCGACTAGTGTGATGTTTGGCACCATGCTGGGTGCCAGAGCCAGCAATCAAAATGCCGCTGTCCAAGGGGTATCACTAGTGGGGTTTTTGACGGCTTTCCTGCTGTCAGGGTTTATCTATCCCCTCAGCAATATTCCCTTTCCGTTGTCGCTAATTCCAAATATTGTCCCGGCTCGTTATTTCATTACTATTACTCGCGATGCCTACGTGCGCGGAGTTGGCTGGCCAGGGATCTGGTTTAGTATCTTGATGATTGCCGTGTTGGGATTATTGCTATTTAACGTAGCCCGGAAATCCCTGAGTCAGATGCAGCTAGGAGATTGAACTTATGTTTTTTCAGAAATTTTTAGCCAGCCGGTTTTGGGCTTTAGTTCGCAAAGAAATTAATCAGATTTTACGCAATAAGCAGCTGATTATCTTGCTGATTATTCCACCCACGGTTCAATTATTGATCTATGGCTTTGCCCTCAATCCCGATGTAAATCACATTCGGCTAGGAGTAGTAGACTATGCTCACACTGCAGATAGCCGCGAAATGGTCTCGGCGCTTACTACCAACCAGGTGTTTGATGTCAAAGCCGTGCTGTCTAACGAAACCGCCTTGGCTAAACAAGTAGAAACTGGTCAACTAACGGCGGGCATCGTGATTCCACCAGAATTCAGCCGCAATATTGCTGCAGGGAAACCGGCTGATATTCAAGTAATAATTGATGGGGTAGATGCCAACACCGCTGGGATTGCCAGTGGTTACATCAGTCAAATTGTGCGGCAATTTAGCCAGCAGCGGTTGAACCCTGATGCGATCATTCCACTTACAACCCAAGTTGTTTTTCTCTACAACCAAGGGCTCACTAGTAGTTGGTTCTTTGTGCCGGGGGTGATGGGTCTGGTGCTGACTTTGATTGGATCGATCGTCTCTTCCGTCACGGTCATTAAAGAAAAAGATACGGGCACTTTAGAACAGCTGCTCATGACTCCGGCCGAACCCTGGGAGATTTTATTGGCAAAAGTAGTACCTTTGTTTGTTTTATTGATGGGCGATGTATTGCTGGCATTGACCATTGGTACTGTTATTTTTAACGTGCCATTTCGTGGTAGCTTCCCGTTATTTATGGTTTTGTCTGGGCTATATGTATTTGTCGGAATTGGAGTGGGCATCATGCTAGCGACGCTTTGTGAGTCCCAGCAACAAGTGGTGTTAACTACCTTTTTTATTAATTTACCAATGGTGCAACTTTCGGGGGCGATCGCTCCGATCGAGACCATGCCCACTTTCTTCCAAACCTTGTCGCTATTAAATCCATTGCGTCATTACATTGCGATCGTGCGAGGGATTTTGCTCAAAGGTGTCGGACTGGAAGCCCTCTGGATGCACGCGCTATCGCTGGCCTGTTTTGCGGTGGTGTTGTTAACTATCAGCACCAACCGCTTCCGCAACCAAGTTGGCTAATTAGCGTTTGGCAATCTTAGCTTTCGGGGTATTGAGAGCACTGATGTTTTCTACTTGGGTGTCGTAGATGCGCCACTGACCATTAGTTTTGCGGACAGTATTGATGGTCACCAGTTGGCTATCGGTGAATTCGCCACCTTTGATTTTTTTTACATTGGCAATTAGTTTGACTACCGCTTCTTGCTTGCTCAAGCTTAAAACTTCGACATTTTTTAGCTCATATTTGAGATCATAATTCTTGAAGAGTTTTAATGTCGATGCTTTTGCTGCACTGTAGTTGGGAGATGTGGAATCGAGAGTGGCTAAGTAGTCACCTAGCTTTTCTTGATTGAGAGCACTCAAATGCTTAGCAAAAACTTGTTGAAATATCTTGCGATCTTTAGGGGAAGGAACGATTGGCTGAATTGGTTGGCTCGCCACCGGAGTGGCTGAAATATTGCTATTTCTCGAACCAACCATCGATTTGTTTTTGTCATTAGACATAGCTGTGATTAGCCACTGACCATTAATTCTGCCTAATTTAATGTTGCCAACGGAAACCTGGGATTTGTTAAAATTACTGCTGGTTTTGACAGAAGTAGTTGTTATAGAACCATCTTTACCAATTTTGGTTCCTGATTGTTGTAGCTTTTCTAGTTCAGACAAAAGTCCAGTTTTGCTAATCGTCATTAATATCTTTACCTGGACTTCTGCTTGGTTGCTGGAAACTTGAAGATAGTCAAGTTGTTGAACATTAAAAATCAATCCAAAGCCTTTTACGATCCTGATATTTCCTGGATTTTGGATGGTCTTTTGATACTCTGTACTGCTTGGGGATAAAGTCCGTAGATATCCAGCACTGTCACCTGCATTGATCGAATTGATGTTCTTTTCGATGACTTTTTTGATTTCGAGTTTGTCTTTATTCAAATTAGCGCTTGCTGCCATCGATGACTGAGATGGCTTTGCCAAAACTATCGAGGGAACAAATAAAGTGGTTGTAGAGATCGCGACTAAAGGAAGCAGGAGAATTTTGTTGAACATAGCAGATGCAAAAGCTAGGGACTGTGATGAAAGACAAGTTTGCCTCCAACATAACAACTAGTCGTTAGCTTCGAGATCCGTGGTTCTACCTAAATCAAACCCAACTCTCGCTTCAATAAACCAATCGACTTCTCTCCTACATAACTCTCACTCTCAATCACCTTTGGGATCCGAATCAAATCATCACTAGCTCGTTCGATCGCCTTATTCACTCGTGCCAAACTAGCCTTATCACTAATAATAATATTGGCTCGATGAACGATCGCCTTCAGCTTATAGCTATCAGTAACTTGGCAGGTACTAATTAAAATTTCATCGCCGCGCATACTATAAACAATCATTTCAGCGATCGCCAAAATCCCAATACTGACACTCACAATTCCCACATAGCTTTTGTTGGGAATCTTTTTGACCACGGCCAGCTCCTTGCCATAGTCTTGCAAATCCACTGGCAACACTCGCACATTGCGATGCGCCGTGATAGCCTCTACCGCTGTAATAAAATAACGGCTAGTCACCACAGTACCGGAATGAGTTTGAGCCAATACTTGATCTAAATCCTCGATCGTCACCAATTCCACCGGAATACCTAAAGTTTGCTGTAGTTCCTGAGTCATTAATTCCCCGGCTCCAATATCATTTTTGGGCACCGCCACAAAGACCCGCGCACTACAGCGCAAGCGCCAATCAATTTCAGCCAAAAACAACTCCCTGGCCTCGCGTAGCGAAGAACCTTGCAGCAACAGTGTATTCAGGCTTTGGCTAACCAGTGCCAGGGCGTTCTCTCGGATTTCCGTAGCAGGTAGATCGACTTCACCACTTTCATGGCCGAGCGATCGAACATAAATTCCTGATCCAGCCTGAGATTCCACCATGCCAGTAGCTTCTAACTGGCCATATACCTTGCTAATAGTATTCCGATGTAAGCCAGTTTGCATGGCTAATTGACGAGTACTCGGTAAGCGATGACCAGGTGGAAATTGCCGAGAGGCGATCGCAAACAATAGTTGATCGTATAGCTGTTTAGAAACGGGAATGTCGCTATCAGATTGAATTTGAAACTGCATGGCGATCGACTCTAAAATAAAAAAGGTCTGGAAACCAGACCCTTGAGTATCATGATTTTTCGATATTCTGCGATCCTAACTAAGGATCAAGAATTAAATAACTTGTAACTCTTGCCCCCTCTCCTATCCTTGGGAGAGGGTGGGGGTGAGGGCAATTTCAGATCTTATTTAATCTATGATCCTAAGTTGCTGGATTAGCTGAGGGCGTGGTCTCCGGAGCTGCTTCCGGGATGGTAGCCTGCGTAATCTCTAGCAATTCGGTAGTGTTGACAAATTTATAGCCTTCGGCACGTAATTTTTTAATAATGATCGGTAAAGCCTTGGCGGTATTCTCATGTTTGCCACCTCCATCATGCATCAACACAATGCCACCAGGCTTAGCCTGGGAAATGACATTTTTGACTATTTTTTCTACCGCAGGACGGCGAGGATTGCTGTCACCAGAATCTGCTGACCACATCAACACAGCATCATTCAGCTTGTGAGCATAGGCTACCAATCCGTTGGTAAGCACACCGCCAGGGGGGCGAAAGTAGTTGGTTTTGACGTTTAAGGTTTCCAAAATTATTTTGTTGGTATCATCGATTTCCCGTTGGGCCACTAGATCCGACATTTTGTGATACCAATGGTGAACTGTATGATTGGCAATCTCATGGCCACCTTCAACAACTTTCTTGCCAATTTCTGGAAAAGATTTGAGCGGTTGACCAATCATGAAAAATGTGGCTTTCACATCCTCTTTTTTGAGGGTCGCCAAAATGTTTTCGGTGGTTACCGGCCAAGGCCCGTCATCAAAGGTGAGGGCGATTACCTTTTCTTCAGTAGGAATGCTGGCTAGTGTGGCAGCTCGGTAACTATTCGGCACCTCGAACTCGATCGGAATACTGTCTAAGACTTTTTGATTGGCGCCAATAGAATCAGCGATCCCCAGACTGGCCAATGCTGTCTGTGCTCCGTTGCCCATGAATTGGTTAACACCAAAGAATATCCCTAAAACTGCTGCTAGTGCTGCTGCTACTAACCCGGTAAAGAATAATCGTCTACGGGATGCAGCAGATAGCTTCCGACTTTTTTTATACATATAATGTGATTTACTAGTAAAATGTATGAGTATAGGTAATCCCGCTGCATATCCGTAATTACTAGTGTGGATATTTTTCGAGAGTTTGGGAATTATTTATGATCGACATCGGTACGCCCTAAAATATTATGCCCTAAAATCAATGAATCATACTTAGTAGATTTGGCGGTGCTAGTCATGCTGCCGTAGCAGAGGATATTACCTTTGTTGTCCATATGTCGATCGAGCTATAATACTATACGAATAGATGCAAAGACTCTTGGTTGGGTCCGAAAACCGTTGCCGCCTAAATAATTGCAATTTTTTTGGCCAGGTCTTGGGTATGCTAGAGCTGTGCAGTTTGATTTTATATTTGTTGTCCTATGTCACCCAAATCTACCTCGTCCGCCTTTTCGATGGATGACTTTGCTAAGGCTCTAGAAGCCGAGACCGTCAGCTTTGAAAAAGGCACTGTCATTAAAGGCAAAGTATTCAGCCATGATACTAATGGGGCATATATAGACATCAAAGGAAAATCTTTGGCTTTTGTATCGATCGAAGATGTCGGTTCTGATTTGGATACCTTGCTGCCGATCGGCGAAGATTTTGATTTTTTGGTGGCGCGCGAACAAGATGCTGATGGCCAAGTAACTCTCTCCCGACGGCAGCTGCAAGTTAAATATGCCTGGGATAAGGTAGCCGATATTCAAGAAGCCAAAGAATCGATCACTGTCAAAGTTACTGGTGTGAACAAAGGCGGGGTCACGGTCGATTTCCAAAGTCTGCGGGGCTTTATTCCAAAGTCACAGCTGTCGGAGCGAGATTTGAATTCTTTAGTGGGAAGCAATGTCACGGCTGTAATTATTGAAGCCGATCAAGAGCGCAATAAGTTTGTCTTGTCTCAACGACAAGCTAGTCGCAGCGAAAACTTTAGCCGACTGCAGTTGGGCCAACTAATCTCTGGTCAGGTAGTGAGTATTAAACCTTTTGGGGCATTTGTGGATTTTGATGGTACGACTGGTTTGCTGCATATTAAGCAAATTAGCCAAGAATATATCCCAGACTTGAATGCGGTGTTCTCGATCGGACAAGAATTAAAAGCTTTAATCATTAACTTGGACGAAGGATCAGGCAAGATTGCGCTCTCGACCCGGGTGTTAGAAAACAAGCCTGGTGAAATGCTCAATGACCAAGCTGAGGTGATGAATTCGGCTGATGCCCGTGCACCCCGCGCTGCGCAGAAGCTTTTTGGTGGTGCTGAGGCATAGTATTCAGGCGGCTGCCGATATCCCAAACTCAAGTTTCTTCCTCTGGCTTGCTGTGGGCGCTTCCTAGAGAGAAATTACACTGTGTTACAAAGAATAGACAAGCTCCACTTGTTCCCCTTATATTTAGGGCAACAAGAAATTTCTACGTTTCCACAGGGTGTATCTAGAATAATGCAGGTAATCTTTTCCCTGATTGTTGTCTAGGAAAAACATCGCGCAAATTGAATTAGACTGGCGTGGAAACATAGCTTCAGGCTCCAAACGAATTGACACACAATTACTGTCGTAAAAATTACGATTTGGAGAAATTCTCATGTCTAAAAATAACTATCAATCTGGCCCATTACCGATGCGGATGCAAGTATTGCCTGGTTCTGAAGCCGAGCATATATACTATCGTGATGCCGCCCGTTATAGCGATATAAATCCAAAACGAGAGGCTCTCGCGCCTGGTGTCACCGCATCACCGCAGGATGATCTGGTTTTTCGGGGTGGTAAGGTGATGCCCCAAATGGGCTTTCAAAATATATATCTGGGACGCTCTAGTGATTTTGCGGCTGGGGATGTGGAATCGATTGATGATGCGATCGCGCGGGTAATGCGAGACGAGAGACTGAAGGGCATTATTCAGCAGTACTTTCCGGGCAAAACATTGTCCTATGACATAGCAAAGTCTGTCATTTTAGAGGAAGCTAAACCTCTAGAAATGGATGAGCCAGATGTTCAAAATAAAATTGTGGAATTGTTCGATCGTAACCTCCTATTGCCAACCGACCAAGATCGCACTTGCTTTAACTTGGTTCTGCCGCCCGGGACTGTCCTCAAGCTAGACCGTTCCAGTTCGTTAAATGGGTTAGGTGGCTACCATGGCTCGGTACATTTCTCCCGCAATGGTCAGACCAAGACCCTCTATTACTCAGCAAACGTTTACTCAGAGCTGCGAGCCGGTCGGCAGAATGGTATAGCCTTCTTCAACCAACCGTGGAAAAATATTGTCGGCACTCTTTACCACGAGCTAGTTGAGTTTCAAACCGATCCTGATGTTAATGATGCTATTCAACAGCGGGATAATAGCTTCATTGGCTGGAACTCCAATTTTGGGATGGAGATTGGCGATCAACCGATCGCCGCTAATACCCTTGACAAAGTTTTTAAAGAGGTGATGACGAGCCCCGGCTCCCGGCCGACACCTGTGCAATTTATGTACTCCAACAATGTGCATGGTGCAGAAGGACCAGAGGAAAAACCACCCCAAGATCTAGTGATCAATGGAGTAGCTGTGTCTGGAGAAATTGGCGCGGCTAATGAGCGCGATCGCTATACTTTTACAGTAACAAAAGCCGGGAAGTATGCGATCGAAACTTCCGGCACGACCGATACCGTCGTTAGTCTATTTGGCCCAAATAGTGAGACAGCTTTGGTGGCTGAAGATGATGATAGTGGTACTGGATCATTGTCGTTACTAGTGCGTGAGTTGGTAGTGGGGCAGTATGTCTTTCTGGTACGTCATTTCAACTCAGCCAGGACGGGTGCCTATGGCATCTCGGTCAGGTTAGAAGCCTAGCTTAACAATGGCTCATCAATTTCAATTGAAATAAAAATCTGGTGAGCCTTGTTACTGTCCAGTATAATTGTGGCATAGAGCAACTATACTGGACACCGATCTTTGCGGGGAAATTGGAAAATTAACTTCAGAACTAGCAATTTCAGGTAAGTTATGGCACAAACAATTCCAGCCAATCAAGTAACATTGCGCGAATTAAAAAATTCGTTCGGTCTACAACAAGCTCAAGATATTTCTTTTTTTATGGAATGGTCGGAGGTTCATCCGCCTTTGAGTGACCTGGAAGAGCAATTTTTGGATCGAGTCCGGGCTAATTTTCTGGAGCTGTTGGAAGATCCGCCGATGCTAGAAAATAGTGTCAAGATGGTGGTACTGGCTCCGTTGCTGGATTTGTCCGGGTTTTATCATCAGCCTTTCCGGATTGAAACAGAGACTGGTGTGGATATTGAGACGGAAGATGAGGGGTTAGTAATTCGAGGTCGGATTGATGTGTTGGTAATCAAGGATCTTCTCTGGCTGTTGGTGATTGAGGCGAAGTGTAGTGATTTTGCGGTGACTCGGGCAATTCCGCAGGCGTTGAGTTATATGCTGGGCAATGAGTCAAGTCCTAAAACAACTTTTGGGATGATTGTGAATGGGAATGATTTTTTGTTTTTGAAGGCGACTCGTGAACTGATGACTGAGGGTGAGAATGAAATTGTTACTCAGTATGCTAATTCTAGGTTGTTGTCTTTGGTGAATCCTGAGAATGAGTTGTATTTGGTGTTACAGGTTCTGAAACGATTGGGGAGAGAGTTAAAATAAGTGTGGAATTTTGGGAAGCAAAGACATAAGATGTGTTCGATCAGCGATAATTGAGGATAGGCTAATTCGTGATTTTACAGGATCTTAAAGAAGTTGAAACAGTAATCGCACTAAAAAATCTTCTGAAGATTCAGCACAAAACCCGGCAACACCTCCTCACAACTTACCATCACCGGAGATTCCAAAATCACCACAGCCTGACCCAAAGCATACACCTCCACCTGACAATCTTGAGGATTAATCAACAACCCCAACTGCACACCCAACCGCTGATATTCCAACATCTTCGCCCGTAAATCACTCAACCGATCGGTCGTAGAACGTAACTCCATCTAAAAATCCGGCACCACCGGAATAAATTGGGCCAAAGAAACACCCTCTAACCGAGACTTGGCAATCCAAGAAACATCCGGAGACAACTTTCCGCCCCCCAGCGCCGAAAAATCATACCCCGTCGAAGAATCAAAAGCCTCCCCCAATCCGTTTTGCTCATTCCAATTGCCCAATTGCATCGCCAAACTAAGATTTCGCTTCCCACTCTCCCCAAAAGTCGGTGCCATCACAATCAACTCCCCATCACGGGTTAACTCCAAACGCAGATCTGGATTAGCTGCGCACAATCGATCGAACTGCTCTGACGTAACATTCAGAGTAGTAGTACTAACATCTAAAAGTGGTAGGGAAATAGAACCAGCAACAGTCATAAAACCTCTCAGTCTAGAGCAAGACGCACATTCATCATAACCTGGCAGCCTGTTGCTGTCGTTGATAAATTCTTAAGCTGTCTCTAAAATTGCTAATAATCGAAGCGCGATCGACAACGAACCACCCGCCGCCCCCATCCGTTCCGGCCCCTGCCGCCGACATTGCTCCAGATAAGCTGTGTCAGCCAAGGTATTTTTGATGGCCTGCGCCGCCTCCCGCAAAATTGCTGGTGTAGCTGGAACGGTGCCCACTGTTTTCACCGACTCACCCAGTAACCGCATCTGCGCCTCCGCAAACCGATAGGTAAACTGTGGTCCCTGACCCACAACTTGAATAATCGGTTTCCCCAGGCCAACAGCTTGTTCCACAGCTGTTCCAGCCATCCCCACTACCAAATCACTGGCTTGTAAAATATCACCAAACGCTCGATCGAAGCACATCACTATAGTGTCGCTATCAGGATGTTGTAATTTACCCTGATCTAAATACTGCCAGCCATGCTCCACTGCAATTTCTGGCAACAGTGGCATCATACTAGGTACTAGCGCTGCTCGGAATTGAACTGATTGGGGGGCGATCGATCGAGCGGTTTCCACACAAAGATTTAGCAACAGGCCAAAATTCTGGGAAGCTTCTGGTAGCCGACTACCAGGCAATAAAGCAATCATCGGCACGCCAGATCGTAAAAATAAATCTTGACCAGTTGGCTGCAAAACATCCATAAAAGGATTGCCTAAAAAAGCTGCCTTCGTTACTTTGTGCTGCTGAAAATATTCGGCACTATAGGCATCGCGGGTAAATATCTCCCGGCAGCGCGCCGATTTCATCAAGGGATTAATATCAATCCGATCTTCGTAGTGCGCCGAACTAGCCACCATAAAATAGGCATAGGGTAGGCCAGTAATATACGCAAAAAGCTGCGGCACAATATCTCCGACCGCAAATATCAGATCGTATTGCTGGCGCTGGGTGAGAACAGTTTTAATTTGCTCGATCGTCAGTCCGACTAAACCCGACTTAAAATCTGTTAGCAGTTGTCGATAATCCATATAAAAGAACCCCCCAGAAGGTAATCCCTGCGTTGGACCAATGATCGGGATATCTAAACTACGATAGGCTTTGCCTTCTCCTACCAGTGGTAAAGCAGCCATTTCAATATGGGGAGCGGCGGTACGCAAGGCTTTTAATACCTGACTGGCGCTCAGATCTTCGCCATGCCCATTACTTAGGCAAAGAATTCTTTTCATGATTTTCTGAAGGCTGGCAACAGCTGCGATCGATCGAGTATCTACAATTATTGCTTCTCAGTTTACTCTCTTTGGCCAAATTTACAGTCAAGGGGTTGCTATTTATTGAGAAGCATCGTATATTTAGTGGGTTGACTAAAAAACGACGCGGGATAGAGCAGCCTGGTAGCTCGTCGGGCTCATAACCCGAAGGTCAGTGGTTCAAATCCACTTCCCGCCACCAAATAAAAAACAAGCGCTTTCAAATCTAAATTTGAGGGCGCTTGTTTGTGGGCAGCAGTGCGATATCATGCAAATGTTACTAACTGGTGAAAATCTATGCTGCGTATTCTCTCCACTGTCAGGAATTGGCAGCCGGTTATTAGTCGGTGGGTTCTAACCATCACGGTCATTGCCATGATGAATTTACTGCTGGTGCCAGCAGCCTGGGCGGTGACTCCCATCAAGTTATCGGAAGTCTCCTATAAGGATTGCCCCGCAGAGATGGCCGAAGGCGCTGTGACCAGTGGCGGGGTGACTCAGACGGCCAGTTGTTTTTTGATTATCGGTAAAGCTCAGAATCCTTCCAGCAAGACGGTCTTTGATGCAGATGTCTTTGGTCGGATTTATGATGCTGATAATAATTTGGTGCTGCAGAATCGATCGCGTGTTGGCCTCATTGAGAAACTTCCCCCCGGAGAAAGTGATTTTGAGATGCGGGTGTCGGTACCCAGTAATACTTCGCAGCCTTTACAGCTCAAGAAATTTAAAGCCGCCGGTTTTACGACTAAAATCCGTCAGTAATGAAGATCGTAACGGTAATCCTGGCTGGTGGTCAAAGTAGCCGGATGCGTCAAGATAAGGCGCTGTTAATGGTGGATGAAGTGCCTTTGATTCGACGGGTTTATGAGGTAGCGATCGAATGCACTCCTGAAGTTTATATCCTTACCCCTTGGCCGGAGAGATATCGGCAGGTATTACCAGTAGACTGTCGATGGTTGATCGAAAATCCACCGCAACGGGGACCACTGCTAGCTTTCCAGCAGAGCCTTCAGCAGATTAATGCTGATTGGATTTTATTATTAGCCTGTGATCTACCTTGCTTAGATAAAGTGGTGATCCAGGGATGGATTAGAGATTTAGAGAAGGTCGAGAAGAGATCGATCGCTTACCTTGCCCCACAAGTAAAAGGCTGGGAAGCTCTCTGTGGTTTATATCGCATTAATTGCTGCCCCAGCTTAGATAAGTTTATACAGACTGGTGGTCAATCTTTTCAGAAATGGTTACAGACTGAGATTGTCACACCAATGCCCGCCCGGACATCTCAGATTTTCACCAACTGGAATTATCCAGAGGATGTTCCATCGTCATAGGTTAATCGGGCGTCCCGCGCATCGGGTAGCGCATTTAAAATCTGGATGCCTCCCACGATAAAACACGTAGCACGACGCGCTGTTCCCCGGCGGACTGCAATTTAGTTTTAGGTTTTGGAGCAGTAATTACCATCGATCCCCTGGCAAAGAATATAAATACAACTTGATTTCATTGTGAATTTCAGCAACCGTGTTGGCTAAGTTGATCGAAATATTCCTGATAGTTATTCTTTTGCTGAATTTTTCCGAACCCAGCGTCTAAATTCTTTTCTGGATTCACTCATCAATATTTCTGAATTGCGCTCTAAAATACTAGAGAACCCTTCCTTAATTGGTAGTGCGGGAAATAAAGAACTAGTATCAGATGCAAGGTAATGCCCATCTACCAGTATAAATATCGCTAGTTCACCTTGTTGATATCGCCAGATCTCTGGCACGCCCAGTGCTTCATAAGCACTAAGTTGAGTGGGTGAAGTCAGGTCAATCTCTATGGCTAAATCTGGCGGTGGATCGATCGTCAAATCTAATCGCTTTTTGCCCATTATGGCTTGACAATTTTTCAGGTAGAAGCAGTCATCTGGCTCTATGCCTGTTTTCATTCTAGAATTTTTAAAAGTGGAAGAGCCTAGTGACTCCCAAGGTAAATCTAATTCTTCCAGCAACACAACGAGGAGATTACTAATTAAGACTTTAATCCGTTCGTGTTCTGGTAAGGGCATCCGAATTTCTAATTCTCCAGCACAATAAGCGATTCTGGTGGCTCTCTTCTCTCCTAATTCCAGCATAATTTGCTCGAATTCTGCCCAGCTTACATCATGCAGGTGGATTTTCTGTCCTGGGCTGATTTTGATACGGCTTAGGGATATCGATGTCACCATGTCTCTACCGATCGATTTAACTAAATTATATCGTTTTAGTGATGTAACACATTCGCTCAAACATGATGTTTTCTAACTCAGTGGGGGGATAGAAATTTTTTAACAATAGGCTAGAGGATAAAAAATACAAACTCATCGTTTTCTATATGATCGCTCAATCCATTTTGTCTGAGTGAGAGGAGGGCAGTTATTACATGATACTGATAATGATTAATGCGACAATGATTCTAAAATATATTAGCTGTTTTTAACTACATTCCACTGGGTAATCGGGGCTGATGCTTTCCAGCCTAGGAATTTGCCGATCGGTTCAGCATGTTGAATGGCAATGCGGCTCAAATTACCGCCGTATTGATTTTGGAGCTGAAAAATCCGCTGTTCCGTTTCTACTGTGACAGCGTTGGCGACTAGCCGTCCACCAATTTTGAGGCGGCTCCAGCATTTTTCAAAAACATCCGGGATTGTTAAACCACCGCCGATAAAAATGGCATCAGGCAGGGGTAAATCATGGAGAGCTGCGGGGGCTTGACCAGCAATGATTTGGAGATTTGGTACGCCTAGTGTGGCTGCATTATGGGCTAAATTGTGGCGACGTTGGGAATTTTGTTCGATCGCAATTGCCAGATTATTAGGATTTGTACGCATCCATTCAATGCCGATCGATCCATTGCCAGCACCCACATCCCATAGTAATTGGCCAGGTACAGGAGCCAGCGTAGCTAGCGTTACTGCTCGAATTTCGCGCTTGGTTAATTGTCCATCGTGGCAATAACTATCATCCGGCAACCCCGGCGATCGAGACAGGCCAATAATCTGGGCGGGACAGCTTAGAGCCATCATATTCAGTTGGGCAACGGTTGGTTCTGACCAATCAGCCGCACTGCTGGTGATGATTTTTTCGGCCTGACCACCCAGATGCTCTAGCACCGTCATCTGCACATCGCCTTTACCCTGTTGATTTAAGATTTGGGCTACCAGCGCGGGAGTATGTCGATCGGCACTCAAGGCCAAGATCCTGGCATGGGGATACAGTAAGGCATTGATTAGATGCGGGTCGCGGCCACAGAGGCTGACGGTCTCAGTTTCGGGCAGTGACCAACCCAACCGACTGGCCGCTAGGCTGAAAGCTGAAGGGGCAGGAATGATGGTAATTTGTTCGATCGGGATGTGCCGTAGAATAGTGGTGCCAATGCCGTAACACAGCGGTTCGCCACTGGCGAGGATGCAGACGGCTTGGCCATGATGCTGTTGAATAAGAGCGATCGAATCACTAATTGGTTTTGCCCAGGTTAGTTGTTGCTGGGTGGTTGTTGTCGAAGTAGGTGGCAACAGGGCTAAATGTCGCTCACCGCCCACAACTAATTGGGCTTGATCGATGAGAGATCTGGCGACTGGACTCAAGCCTATCAGCCCATCATCACCAATGCCAATAATGGATAGCCAGCGTTGGGATAAAATCTCTGGTGGAGAATCGATCATGAATTCTGATGTTAGTTGCTTTAATTCAACGTCTAATTGTAACCGCTGTTTAGTAATACTGAGACTTAGAGCTAGTTTTGAAATTGTCTATCTTCAATGTAGCCAATTTTATCCAGTGGCCAAAATTTAGCTTTAACTTTACCAATAATATTTTCCTCTAGTACCGTGTAAATAGTATTGCTACTGGGGTTGTCACTGCGCAACAAGTAGAAGCAAAAACTTAAATTACTACCCGGTTTTTTACGGGTGCTCATAGCACCATATTGCTTTTTGACCGCCTCACAGGTACCCAGATCAAAGGGTTGTTCAGTAATTTTTTCACCCTGTTCATTAGTAAGCAATCCGGGTAGCGGTTGATCATTAACCCAGATGATGCCTGCTTTGATTTCTATTCGATCGCCAGGAATACCAATTACCCTACTGATTTTCAATCGATAGTCTTCTGCCTCTACTGCTTGTCTTCGACCATTAGGACTGATCATGTCCTTAGAAAAAATCACCACATCACCCCTGCGGGGCTTTAGGGCAATATAGTTGGTTTTATCTACAATCACTCTACTGTGATGGGGAATTGCTGACATCATGGCATCGCCTTCGATGTATCGAGCTTCGGCAATATAGCTTCTAACTATGAATAAAGATGCCATGAGAATAACCAGTGATAGGCCGAATGTCTTGAATCTATTGCCACGAATCCTGATTGTCCGATAAAAAATTAGAATAAATGAAAATAAAATAGTTGGCGCACATAATATCGGCAAAAACACGATCGATGTTATGGCCAAAATGATCGGCGTTAAAAACAACCCCTTTTTGGTAATGATAAAACTATCTACTTTGGTGATCGCGATCGAGATTTTTTTCAAAAAGCGCATCATGGATATTAGATCGTTTTTGTGATGTGGCTATGGTGTTTTCTGGTACTCCATAATTCAGATTGTTCCCGAATTTAATTTAGACATAACGCTGGGGTGTTAGTGCAGCTGAATTAGTGAGTCAGTACTAAGCCGCATTCCGGCTAGATACTGCTCCAAATCGACGCTGGCGGGTTTGATATTCTTGAAGAGCTTGGTGTAGTGCCGTTCGATCGAAGTCTACCCACAGGGTGTCGGTGAAGTACAACTCGGTGCAAGCCAGTTGCCAAAGCAGGTAATTACTCAGCCGTTTCTCGCCGCTAGTGCGGATAGCAGGTCAGGAGCGGACATGTAAGTGGCTAAGTGGAATTAAATATAAAACGTGACACTTTGAAATCTTTAGCTAGATATCGTTTTCCCACACTGGCTTCTACGGCCATAGCTAAATCATAAGCATTATCAAACATTCGTCCGGCCATTTCATGTGCTTTAATCTGATGCCACTCCCCTTCAATTGGATTCATTTCAGAGCAATAAGGGGCTAGAAAAAACATGATCAGTCCTTGCTCTTCCCACTGTTTCCAATTTGCCTGAGTGATCTTGCTTTTGTGTATGGAGCCATTATCTTGGACGACAACTGTCACCTGTCCCATTTTAGCATAGTTTTTTGCAGCTGTGTCTGCAACCCAATTCATCAATTCAATGTACAGCAGACTGTCAAATCCGCCTTGGGTCAGCCCGTACTCAAATCCTTGCCCTGGTTCCCATAGCCCTAAAATACTAATGCGTTTGCCATGAACTATTTTGGTCTGCTCCATTCGTTTCTGTTGTCCAATCGGACTATAGCTATAACTGAGTGGACTCCACAGACAAAATCCTGATTCATCCAAGTACTTCAGAATAATCTCACCACTGGCAGCTGCTAATTCCAGCATGTCTAGGTCAGCCCTTTTTGTGGCTCTCTTGATGGGGTCTTGCTTTTGGCAATGACTGTGACGGGTTCGTTTCCATCGATAGTTTTTTTTTGAGAATGTCCCTCAATCGGTCACTACTGATATGCACAGACCTATCTTCTCGTAAAATTCGGGATAACTGCACACTATTGTATGTCCGGGTTTCTTTCTTTAGAAGAGTCTCAATGTATTCCATATCAGCGTCCACCCATTGCCTTTTTGCCCCTCGACCCGGAGCTTCCCACAGACCAGATAATCCATTTGCTTGCCAGCGCCTAATCGTAGCTCGCACAGTATGTTCATGACATTCAAACATTTTGGCAATGGCTGGAACATTCCACCCTTGGGCATTTAACCTCAGTATATGAGCACGATCTCGGGTGCGTTGGGGTACTGTTGTTGCCACTCTAAGCTCACTCAGCATATTGTCATCTGCTTCTGTTAGAGTGATTCTTAATGGGGCTGACATGTTTCGCAAGTATAATTATCATGTGGTTGTTTTTATCTTACATTTAATTAGCCTTGCCTACTTAGCAAGATTGCTTCAATGTTTTTGCAAATACAATTAAGCTTGAATTGTACTAAACCCGGCCAAAGGATTCTAAAATAGATTGTTATGATAACTCTTTTTTGAAAAAGGTTACACTGATGAGGTCTCGATGAGTACTAGCTTCACGCCTGAGCAAGAGCAATATATTCAAAACAAACTCCAAAGTGGAAAATACAATTCGGCCACAGAGGTTTTGTCAACTGCTTTTCAGCTTTTGGACGACTATGAGCACAGTGATTCAGAATTGATGAATAAAATTGCTATTAGTTCATCAGACAATGAGAATTCGCTCACAGAGTTGTTTGGTTGTATTAAAACTGATATTCATGATGTTGCTGATAATCACGATCACTATCTAGGTGAAGCGCAGTACCGAGATAATTATCTTGTTGAGTAAAGTGTTTATTGATACTTCTGGCTGGGCTTGTTTGTGGAATCAGAGCCACAGCACCAGCTAGCAGTAAAATGTTTTAAAGATGCCCAAAAACAAAGTCAGTCTATAGTTACTTGTTAAATGACTCTTACCAAGAGCGGCTGCATGTCTAAAAAAGCATCTTGAATAAGATGAATCTATCTCCTCAGCAGTTTAACTATTCCACTTGCATGATTGGGATGCTCCCGATGCAGACGGGGAAGATAGAGATATGAAACTTCTGGAAGATTTTTTATTCACGGATCCCAATGATCGGGTTTGGACTGCTCCAAAAGGTACCAATATCAATGGAGCTAGTATTCCTCGTCCTCTTTGGTCAATCGTCGGCAGCCCATACACAGACGATTATCGTCGAGCATCAATAGTTCATGATGTTGCGTGTACAGTATATGAGATTCCACGAAAGGATGCCGATGTCATGTTTTTCCACGCTTGCCATGCAGGTGGTTGCAATCCATTGCAATCTAAAATTCTCTATGCTGGTGTGCGTATCGGCGCATGGTCTTCTGAAAGCCTACCGGAAGAAACCCTTACTCGTGAAAACTTCTTATTTCAAGATCCATTGAATAGTCCTATCGCAAGCAAGCAGTTTCTAAAGGGAACTCTCTCTGATATCTCTGACGAATTAAAGAATTTGCCAGATGAAGCTTCAATTGAACAACTTGATGCCGTCATTGATAAATATCTCAAATTCACATCCAACTAAATTGTGCTCACATTAAGTATTCTTGGTCTTAGCGGAAAGCCAGTTGGTATTTTATCGATCGCCTGATTTCCTAAAAAACACGCCCCAAATGGCGATCAGTAAAAAAGCCAGGTAGCCACCGACCATCAGCCATTCTTGCCAGGTATCTTGGGTGAGGCTGTCATAGTCCATCTTTAATCCACCGCCATTTGATGCATTTCAATAAACCATTTTTCCAGTTGGCTGCCCCAGGCTTGGATAGAATATTCCTGTTCGGCCTGCTGGCGACAGGCCGACCTGTCGATCTCTTCCAATCTCTTAATCGCCGCAATTAAGCCCTCAATACTATCGGGCTCCACCAAAAACCCAGTTAGACCATCGCGGACAATTTCCGTCGGTCCACCCCGCGCATAACTAATCACTGGCACACCACAGGCTAAGGCTTCGATCGCCACATTGCCAAAAGCTTCAATCCAACGCGGGGTCATGATGAGGGCTTGACACTGACCGACCTCAGCTTGCATCGCTGCTGTGTCTAAAAATCCTAAATATGCTAAATCCACATCGGGATAATCGGCCTGAATCTGTTGCCAGTAGTCCACATCTTGAATCTTGCCCATGATTTTAAGCTGTCGCCCGGTGGCTTGAGCCGCAGCAACGGCATCTTCTAGTCCTTTTTCAGGGGCAATCCGGCCCAAAAAAGCCAAACAGGATGAGGATTGGGGCTGGTATTGATACAAGCTCAGATCCAGCCCCGCGCCCCCCAGAATCCGACAGCGATCGGCAAACTTAAAAGTTGCAGCTTGGGTATGGCTACAAACTCCGATCGATCCGGGATAATCAGTAGCTACTTTTTCCATCACCAAGTCCAGAGCCGTTATCAAAGAACCCATGCTAATAAAGTGGGCGATCGGCTTCTGAAACCAGGGCGTGAGATAAAAGGGTAGCCAATCGTAGGCAATGTTAAAAATCAGGTCGTAGTCCTGTTGGACTTGCCGAGCATAGTCCCACATGTTGGCGAGGACGGCATCAGCGGGCATCTCGATCGGGTCGGTGATTGTTTGGCTTTGGGCGGTAGTTTGCCAAGCACCAGAAATTTGGGTAATCGAAAAATCAGCCAGTATTGAACCAGTGGGAGCCACAATTTGAATTTGATGACCCCGGCGGCGCATCTCGATCGCTAGGTTCAGTAAGGTTAGTTCGACCCCGCCCCCCAAGCCAGAACCTAGTGGTCCCACTGAAGTGGACATGAGTAATAGTTTTAGCGATGGGGATGGCATATTACTTCAAAATCAACGCTACCTCTTTAGCAAAATAAGTCAAAATCAAATCAGCTCCTGCCCGCTTCATACTCAGCAGGGTTTCCATAATTATTTTCTTTTCATCAATCCAGCCCATTTTCCCCGCCGCCCGAATCATGGCATATTCGCCACTCACGTTGTAAGCCGCCACTGGCACATGACAGTTAGCTTTGACTTGATGAATAATATCTAAATAGGCCAAAGCTGGCTTGACCATCACCATATCCGCACCTTCGGCAATGTCCAATTCAATTTCTCGGATTGCTTCGCGGCTGTTGGCCGGGTTCATTTGGTAAGTTTTCTTATCTCCAAACTTCGGCGCAGAACCCAAAGCATCCCGGAAAGGACCGTAGTAGGCCGAGGCATATTTAGCAGAGTAGGCCAGGATACCGACATGTTCATAGCCATTCGCATCCAATGCCTGACGAATTCCACCGACCCGGCCATCCATCATGTCAGAGGGAGCCACCATATCACTACCGACAGCCGCCTGACTGACCGCCATTTTGGCCAAAATTTCTACAGTTTCATCATTGAGAATCACTCCTTGATCATCCAATACACCATCATGACCATGGGTAGTAAAGGGATCCAGTGCCACATCGGTGATAATCATAATGTCTGGAGTGCTTTTCCGAATCGCCGCCACAGTAATCTGGGCTAACCCCTGAGGGTTATAGCTTTCAGTGCCTCGATCGTCTTTCTTGGCTTCTGGTACTACTGGAAAAAGTGCGATCGCTTTAATTCCCAAGGCATAGGCTTCGGCAATTTCCACCAACAACAGATCGAGGGTATAGCGGTAACATCCCGGCATCGACTCGATTTCGACCTTAGTATTTTCGCCTTCCATCACAAACAGCGGGTAGATTAAATCATCCACGGTTAAAGTATTTTCTTGCACCATGCTGCGGACGCTGGCATTCCGGCGCAGGCGACGGGGTCGCTGGGTAAGAGATAGCGGTTTAGCAGAATTAGTATTAGACATTTTAAATAAAAGTGTTAAAGGTGGAGGATCACAACCAAGTTTACAAATTTTACTGTTTTTGGCAGCAGCTCCCCAAAACAGGTTAACAATTGTTCGCAGCTAGCCCGGTGAACTAACCACTGCCCTAAGCCGGGACAAATTTCATAGAGATGCCATTCATGCAGTAGCGCAGTCCAGTTGGCTTGGGGCCGTCTTCAAAAACATGTCCTAAATGGCCGCCGCAGCGCCGACAATGTACTTCGGTGCGCTTCATTAATAACTTGCCATCAACTGAAGTGCCGATCGAGTTAGGAATTGGATCGTTAAAACTTGGCCAACCAGTGCCGCTATTGAATTTGGTATCGGACACAAAGAGGGGCAGGTCGCAACCGGCACAAGCAAAGGTACCTTTGCCATATTCCTTATCCAGAATACTAGTACCAGCTCTTTCGGTACCATGCTTACGCAAAACGCTGAATTGTTCGGGGGTCAATAGCTCCCGCCATTCACTTTCGGTTTTGTTGATTTCAAATTCGGAAGGAGTAGTGGCCATGGTTGAGGATTTCCTAGATAAAAAATAAATGCCGCTGACCGCACCGAGGCCAAGGATCGCTGCTGATAATACGGTTCGTCTGTCCATTCTTTTGCTAAACATCACAATTCGGTACTTACTGATAGTTTAACGTGAGTTCGGGTTAAGCAATCTCTAGAACATAGACACAATCTTAATTTTTTAAAATCGACCCTTGCGCGGAGACGCTAACGCGAACAATGGGGGGACTGGGGAGCAGAACCCTCAGATCCGGGTTCTTGGTTCAAACTAAATGATTTTTATCCCGAACTGATGTTAGTTTAGAAATTCGGATTGTGGCTGTGACTATTTTTTGGGAGACAGCAACAAGTTCAAATTCCCACCCCCCGCCATTGGCGGAATCATGGAACTACCATCCCACTTATCGATCGCTTGCTTCAACAAAATCCGATCGGACAACACTGCATCCAAAGTTTTCAGCCGCTGAGCTTCAATCTGCGCTGTTTCTAGCTCCGTCAACTTCCGCTGCCGTTCTTGGATGGCAATCTGTTTTTGTTCGATCGACTTTTGCACTTCAATATCCAGCACAAACCCAGTCACCGCAAAATCGCGAAAATTCACATAGCCCTGCTTGTCCAATTCCTTGATGATGTCTTCTCTAATTTCACCACTAATCCGCGCCTGATTCTCAATTACTTCCTGCATGGCGTAGGCCGTCACCACTCTTTTCACCGAAGATATCAGAATTGGTTGAATCACCACATTTCTGACAGCATCCTCGGTACGGCCAATATTGGCGACGATCGCTGGGGCATTGGGTGGATTGATCGCGTAGGTGGCCGTAGCCGTCACCTTAATCTGCTGGGAATCTCTAGTCTGGACGGTAAATTCTTCAGGGATGGCCTTGGTTTGAATGGAGATCTCTTGCACTGTCTGGGCTAAAGGAATCAGGAAATTTAGACCGGGCTGGCGGGGCGGAGACTGGACTACGCCAAAGGTGGAAACCACGCCGACGGTGCCGGAGGGGACAACTTTGATGCTGAGGACAATAATGGTAACAATTATGACAACGGCGGCGATGATACGTTCGATTGTGGGTTTCATATTTTATAAATTCTTCTCACTGTGAACATTGGCTACAATCAAAACAAACCGAAAACATTTTGCCATGATTGCGATATCCCAGCAGCTGCCAAAAATTACCATTGAGGAATATCTCGAATGGGAACCTCAACAAGATCTGCGCTACGAATATGTTGATGGCGAAGTCTGGGCTATGACTGGCGGAACGATTCCCCATAATGATATCGCTTTAAATTTTTATACGGCTTTGCGTCCACATTTGCGATCGAAAGGTTGCCGAGTGAATGTGTCTGATGTGAAAGTGCAAGTTAGACCCCAGAGTCCTTACTACTACCCAGACGTGGTGGTTAGTTGCGACCCCCAAGACATCAACGCTCGTAAATTTATTCAAAATCCAACCATGATCGGGGAAGTTCTCTCTCCCGGCACCAGTGCCAAAGATAGAGGCGAAAAATTTGCTAATTATCTGCAAATCCCCACTCTCCAAGAGTATCTATTGATTGACTCTGACAAGATTTCGGTAGAGCGCTACTGTCGGGGCGAGGGCAGAATGTGGCTGTACTATCCCTATAGCGCTGGCGACATAATTACTTTATCCAGCATTGAACTGGAGTTAGATATTGCTCTGCTATACGAAGCTGTTGATTTTGAGTAAAGGAGCACTTCGAAAAAATCCTGGCAAAGCTTTTTCTTCACCAGGATCGGATTATCAATGCTAAATCTCTACTTCTTGGTCAACTGAGTCAAGACCTGATTCGACCTGTCCACAAAAGCATTCATACTATCGGCATTAAAGCCCTTCTGCGCCATCAGCGCCAAATCATAGACATGCTGACAAATCAGATTCACCAACTCCTGATTAGAAGAAGTACCATCGGCCTGGACGATCGCACTCTGCTCCATCGCCGCCAAGTTCTGAATCAGCGGATGCGCCGTATTCACCATCAAAATATGCTCCTCTGGAAACTCGGCGACTTGCTGTTGCATCATGGCCATCATTTCCTGCATCCGGCGCTGCTCTTCCGGCAGAAGCACCATCGCTGGTGGTACCGAAGCCGGATCATCACTCTTGAGAGAGTCGGTACGAATAGTCAGCTTGGGCTTGTGTAAGGCACCAGTGAACAGATCCTTCATCCGATCGCCCAGGGTTTTATTGGTAGTTGGATCAACGATGGTAGATTCATCATCTTTCTCAATCAGGGACTCATCTAAGTCTGAATCCAACCGTGAGAATTTCACATCGCTAAATTCCCGTTCCAAGAAAGTAGCAAAGTGGCTATCAATAAAGGAATCCAAGAACAGCACCTCAATCCCGCGATTTTTGTAGAGGCTGACATAGGTTGCTTGGCTGACTTCATCGGTGCAATAGAACACCCGATTGGCGTGTTTTTCTTTGTTTCGTTCTAAATATTCTTTGAGGGTAGTGTAGGTCTGGCCATTGACGGTGTTCTTGGCGCTATACGATTTCCAGGCATCACCATCAGCGGTTTCTACTTCCACCTGCGGTTGGTCAGTATCTCCTTTCCAGGTGGTACGGAAAATCGTAATATCTTCGGCTTGTTTTTTGAACTTGTCGTCGTTCATCATTCCGAACTTGACAAAAGTGCCTAAATCTTGCCAGGAGCTAACATAGGCCGCTCGATCGTCGTTGTACAGCTCTTTCAGTCGATCGCCTACTTTTTTGGAAATATAATCCGAAATCCGCCGCACGGTGCGATCGTTAGTTAAGGCACTGCGCGAAACATTCAGCGGGATATCCGGGCTGTCAATGACTCCCCGCAAGGGTGTCAAGAACTTAGGAATGACTTCTTCGCAGTTGTCGCTGACAAATACCTGATTACAAAACAGTTTAGCTTGACCCTTAGTGACATCAATATCCGGCTTCAGTTTGGGGAAGTACAAAATCCCATTCAGCAAAAAGGGATAATCGGTATTCAGATGCACCCACAGCAGCGGTTCGGCCTCATAGGGATATTGATAGCGATAGAACTCTAAGTAATCTTCTTTGGTGAGACTGGAAGGTGATTCTTTCCATAAAGCCCGTTGCTTGTTGATTTGCTCTGGAGCTTGTTCACTGATGACTGTTTCTACTGTTTCGGTGGCATCATCGGTGGCTTTGTCCACCTCAGGCTCGGCAGATTTCAGTACCGCTAGTTTGATCGGAACGGGCAAGAAGTCGCAGTAAGTTTTTACCAGCTGGCGCACCCGGGCTTCTTCGGCGTATTCCCCTTCTTCATCCTGAAGTGTCAGGGTAATGGTGGTGCCGCGCGTGGTGCGGGTGGAGTCGCTGAGGCTGAATTGAGGTGAACCGTCGCAAGACCAATGGACGGGAGTTGCTTCAGGCTTGTAAGACAGGGTATCGATTTCGACTAGCTTGGCGACCATGAAAGAGGAATAAAAGCCGAGGCCAAAGTGGCCAATAATCTGCTGGTCGTCGTTCTTTTTGTACTTTTCGATAAATTCTTCGGCGCTGGAGAAGGCTACTTGGTTGATGTATTTCTTAACTTCATCCACGGTCATGCCGATGCCGTTATCGCTAATGGAGAGGGTCTTTTTCTCGCTGTCGATCGATAGTAATACCTCTGGCTCACCGATTTCACCATTCAATTCTCCGGCTAGGGAAACCATTTTTAGTTTGCCGATCGCATCAACGGCATTGGCGATCAGTTCGCGCAAGAAAATTTCATGGTCGGTATACAGAGACTTCTTAATGATCGGAAAGATATTCTCAGTATGGATCGTAATATTGCCTTGTTCTTGGATCGTTGTCATTGCTGGCTTGGGGTTTTGGGTAATCTGGTTCCTTCAAATTGTAGAGGGAAGTAACCGGCCAAGTTCGATCATGCAATGGCGAGATTTCCGCACAATTCCCAGTAATTTCTGTTGGTATGCCAGTCTTTAACTGGGCGGCAGTGAATAATCACTGGCCGCCATGAGGAGCAAGACGATCTAAGGCTTGCCAAGATAATCTTTTTTACCAATTTCTACACCGCAATGCCGGAGAATGGCATAGGCCGTCGTGACATGAAAATAGACGTTGGGCAACACGAAGTAGAGCAGATATGGCAATCCCTCAAAGTTCATGGTTTCCTTACCCACTGGCAAGGTAATTGATCGAGCTTCTGAGCCGTCAATCTGAGCGGGAGTGAATTCTCCGAGGTAGGCGGCAACTGTTTTCAACCTGGCAATCAGTTCAGCAAAGGTAGTTTCATTGTCTTCGATCGCCGGGGCATCCAGTCCAGCTAACCGGGCGACTCCTTTTCGGCCAATATCGGAGGCAATTTGGACTTGCTTGGTCAAAGGCAACATATCGGGAGCCAGACGGCTATTGAGCAATACCGCTGGATCAATTTTTTTAGCTTCAGCATGAGCGGCACCTTTTTCCAGAATCGATGCCAAATTATTCAAAGATCTAATTAGCGACGGCACGGAAGCTTGATACATGGAAATGGTCATAGATGTTTCCTGAAATAGCATGGTCAGGGACATTATCCTCTGTTTTACGTGCGTCTTACGCAGTTTTAACTACAGTCGTCAGCTAGCAGTTTCAGAATTTGCGATCGATCAATTTTTTCTTGGCTATTTCTAGGTAATTCTGGCACGGCCAACCAGGTCTTGGGTTGCTTAAAGCTACTCAGCTGACCTTGGATCGCTTGTTTAATCTTACTAGTCTCGGCCTCTCCCACATAGACTGCTACCACTCGTTCGCCCCATTCTGGATCCGGAACACCGAGGACATAAATATCCGTTACCAAGCCAGTCGATCGAATGATCGCTTCCACTTCTGCCGGAAAAACCTTCTCGCCGCCGGTAATAATTTTGTGGCTATCCCGTCCCAAAATTTGCAGATATCCCTGTTGATCAATCATTCCTAGATCGTCTGTCTGCCAATAGCCAGCAGTGTTCAGCTGCGGATAATAACCTAACATCACGGCCTTCGATCGCACCCCAATATGTCCATCAGCTTGAATTTGCAACTGAACGTGAGGCAAAACCTGACCACTGGCATTCACGCCCGCTAAAAAATCCTGGGGCTGCAACGCCGCCACCATCGCGGCTGTTTCGGTCATGCCATAGCTCAGTGACAGGGGAATTTGGGCTTGTCGAGCCAGGTCGATTAAATTTGGCCACAGGGCAGCTCCCCCCACTAACACTGCTCGGAATTGACGTAACCAGGCCGCCTGGGTTGGTAACAGCCGCTGGAGCTGAGTGGGCACTAGCGAAATAAAAAAATGGGGCGGCAATGACTGACTAAAACGCTGCTGCTTATTGGGTAACCATAGCTGGCCGCCTGTCATGAGCGATCGCCACAGTTGCATCAAACCACTCACATGATGCAAGGGCAAAATGCAGTAAGAATCGATCGTCGTCACCTGATAAAACTCTTGAAAGCCCTGCACAGCTACGGTCAAAGTGACCGGGGTATGGATGGCGAATTTTAGTTGGCCAGAGGTACCACCGGTCGGAATCATGATCTGTCCCCGATGTTGGTAGTGATTAGCATGAGTAGTAATAGATCGCAGCTGCTGCCACTCGGCTTGCCCCCAGCCAGGACTGGCTAAAAAAATCGGCAGACCGATAACTATGCCCGCTAAAAAATCGGTAATAAATTCATCCGGATCCGCCGTGGCAATTACTAGATGCGATCGATCAGCCAAGTCTTGCTGTTTTTGCACCCAGCGGGGCAGTAAATGGAACCTGTCGATCGCCAGCCAATCTGGAATGTGCGGGTGCAAACACTCGGTTAATATAGGTTTCAACTGAATCTTAGGGTTGATGGTGATGGCGCCGATCTACTGAGTTAGCGATCGAACAGCTTGCCGAAAATCTCTTAGCGCTGGACTTCGACCGGTGGACACGCTGCTGTCCAACAAATTTTGGATCAGACTTAAGACCGGTAACGTCCCCAAAGTATGACTGACGGTAGAAAGATGATACTCACCCAGTTGCCAAGTATAGATCTTCAGCTCTCCATCTCCATAAATCCATAGTTCTGGTACTCCGAGCTTCAGATAGGCATCCATCTGAGTCTTAGAAGTAACATCTACCTCGATAGCTAGATCGGGTGGTGGATCAATGGACAAATCTACCCGATCTTTGCCAATCATTAATCGATGGTTTTTAATATAAAAGCAGTCATCCGGTTCAATGCCATAGTTCATTTCCTGCCGCTTAAAAGTTGTCGAACCAAAACACTCACAATCGATCGCCAATTCTTCTAATAAAATCTTGATCGCATCACCCAAAATAGCTTTTGTCCGTTCGTGCTTAGGTAATGGCATTCTAATTTCTAATACTTCTGCACTGTAGGCAATTCGAGCCGCTCGTTCATCACCCATTTCGCTCAAGATGGACTCTAGTTCTGACCAAGAGACATTTCTCACCAATAGTCGTTGACCAAGGGGCACGTCCAATTGTCGGAGTTGCAAAGTGACCATAGTTTTTAGTGCCCACCAACACCTAGATACAGTTCACCAATTTTAGGATCATTGAGCAAGTCGGCACCCCGCCCTTCAAATTTATCCTTGCCCGTATCTAGGACATAACCCCGATCGGCCATCGCTAATGCCCGCTTGGCATTTTGCTCCACTAATACGATCGAAGTACCATTTTTATTTATTTCCTTAATCTGCTCAAATACATTGCTCACCAATACTGGTGACAAAGCCGCTGAAGGCTCGTCCAGTAACATCATGGTCGGCTGCAACATCAGCGCCTTACCCATTGCTAACATTTGGCGTTCGCCACCGGATAGAGTCCCCGCTGCCTGGGTGCGACGCTCTGCCAAGCGCGGAAACATAGTGAAAACCATCTGTTTCAGGGGTTTAAGATCGACCTTACGGGTAAAAGCACCCATTTCTAAGTTTTCTTCGACGGAGAGCGATCGAAAGACATTGGAAATTTGCGGTACATAACACAAGCCCTTTTGCACAATGCGGTCTGGAGATATGCCCCCAATCTGTTCGCCTTGGAACAAAATCTGACCAGTATGTGGTGTCAACAAACCACAGATGGTCTTAGCCAAGGTGGATTTGCCAGCACCGTTTGGTCCAATCACTGCTACCAACTCACCGGGATAGACCTTAAAGTTAATACCTTGTAGGATATCCAGATCTTTGATGTAGCCAGCGCGAACATCTTGGACTTGTAAAATCGGTGAATCGGCCATTGGTTTGCGATCGACAGGAACCATCTCATCATAGGCCAGAGTTGATTTTGAGACAATCTGTCTACACTTTTTGACCAGGCTAAGGCTTTACTGACCAAGCTTTAATACCTTGGTCTTGCATTTGCTTGACAAACCCATCAGCGGCTGACTGGTTAGGAAAATCACCTAAAAACACTCGATCGCCTTGCACCGTAGCCTTCGGTACCAAGGATTGAATTTTAGCCAAACTACGCGGGTTCCGAGGCTGTGTAAACACTGCATAACTCGCTGCGGCTTGCGCTGTAGCAGCAGGAGGCCGATAGTAAAATTGATTCGCCATCGGATTTGTTGCTGGCGATGGCTGACCAGACAGTTGTTGAATACTGGGCGGTAAAAGATTGCGAATTAAGCCATCGGCTAGATGACTAGTAGGGCTAGGGGCAGTAGTTGCAGCACTAGGATTGAGGCTAGTTGGTTGGGGTAGAGCCGCACCGAGAGGAGCCGAGTTGGTAGCAACTGGCGACGGAAGATTGGGGTTACCAGCTTTGGCAATTTCGGTGCCCGGGATCGTCAGGCTATTAATATTACTTAAGCTCAAATCGCTAAATTCACCCATCGCCAAATCTGGCCCCTGCAGAACTTGACCAGGTGGAATGGCTGGCAGTAATGGTGAGGCGGTGAGTTGAGCAACTCCGGGCACCCCTTTCAGCAAGGTGGGATGCATATTGACATAGGACATGCCACCGATCGCAGCCAGAGCCATCAAAGAAGAACCGATCGCCACCGGCATTTTCCATTTAGGAATTTGGATTTCTGTCGGCGGTGACACAGCACCAAGACTACGGATTAGATCTTGGGAGGCTGGTAAATACTCTTCACGGGGTGTGATGGTTCCGGGTGTCCGGACACTCAAATTTAAACTGTCATTCTCTGGTATCTGACCACTGAGCACCATTTCGCCAGCAGGGATGTCATTATCCAAATCGGTGGACTGGATCGAAGTAGATGGGTCGTTGTTTTTGTTGTCATAGACCGCAAAGGACTGAGATGGTGGAATCATCTCATACTCTTCTTCTTCTTCCTCTGCGGTCGTTTTTACAGGAGCTGCAAAAGCTCTGCTCAGGGAACCGATCCCACCAGGTCTTTCGATCAACTCCGCCGACTCAAAAGTTCTGACGGCATCCAATTCGCCTTTTTTGTACCGCCGGTATCTATTCAGCTCGTCCTCTGGACTTAAATCCAACATGCTGAGCGCTTGCTGTAGGTGTGGAAGAAGATTG
Organism: uncultured bacterium; assembly: GCA_964247085.1. Lineage (GTDB taxonomy): Bacteria > Cyanobacteriota > Cyanobacteriia > Cyanobacteriales > Chamaesiphonaceae > JAAFHZ01. Next base: position 18,741 of record CAXTSX010000021.1, on the reverse strand, counting down.
TTACGATCGGTAGTAGACATTGGAGAGACTCGTGACTTAATTTGAATATTGAAAAAAGCTACCCTATGGTCATTCTAGACTCTTTTGGTGGCAGTGCCTCGGGTGTTCAGCGGAAATTTATGGGCTAGCAAGACCATCGCTGCTAAGGAATTAATATTTTCGCCGCATAATTATCATTAAAAACCGCTCCCTGTTAGCCACAGACTACGGAAATATTTGTGCTCGGAATTTTGTAAATTTTTGCAAGCTGTTTGACCATCTCTGACGATCGAACCATCATCGCTGATTAATTGCACACGATTTTCGTCGGGGTACAACACGATCCCCTCTGGCCGAAAATCTGGGGGTAAAGTGACATCCAGGAGCTGTGGTGAGCTCTGCCGATCGCCTGACCACAGATACAGGGCAAATTCATCGCTACCATCAAAGGCTCCGGCCACAATCAAATACTGTTGTATCTGCGGCCAATATTCCATACTGCGTAAGCCCAGACCCCCCAGGTCTAGTTCGATCGGCTTGCCAAATTTAGCGCGGGCAGTAGGATCAATTACTAAATCCTGGGGATTCTTTAGTTTGAGAACGAGCGCTTGACCATCAATGACTGGGTTGCGAAAACCAATCAACATTTCTTGCTCGGGGGTGGTGGCTAGGGCCTCAATGTTTAGACCACCGGGCTCCTTGGGAGCAATTTGCGCTGCCTCTTTCCAGTCGTATTTTTGTAAGCGCTGATCGGCTATCAAATCAGCCACCAGCTGGGTGTAAGAATGGCCAACTTGTGCCAACTGCCAAGGTGCTGGGCTGAGTTTGGTGGCAAAGAACTGGTGCCGTTTGGGACGGGGATCGCCCTGCCGATTGGTGCCGTGGGACGTGATCCAAAAAATTAGTCCGTTTAAGGAGGCCGAGCCTTCGATGTCTACTTCTTTGCCATCTTTGGGGGTGAAGTAATTATTGATATCAAAAACTTGCCGGGCGGCACCATCAGTGTTCGATCGATAGATGCTGATGACATTTTGTTCATCATCGGCTACCACAAAATGTTGATGATCGATCGCCAAAGAACCCGACGAATCACAGCGATCAAAATGCTTAAACTCCGCCCCGACTATTAGTTTGATTTTGGCCATTTTTTGTATTTTAAATCTCAGCACTACCTATCCCAAATTTAAACCCAACTGCTCGGTTTCTGGTGCTTGCCAAGGCAAATCATGTACTGCTAAACCCTGTTCCTGAAAAATCTGGTGGACATAACGGGCATTACTGGGCGAATATTCTTCGATCGGACAATGCACAAAAAAGTAGGTGTCAATATCAGCAGGCCAGGTCTTTAACCGGTCTGCCCAAGCTCTCAAAAATGGCTCATTTATTTCCTGGCGGGGATGCGAGACATACCGAATCATGCTGGTGGGAGCGGTGAGCAAAGGCACCTGGGGCTTTTTACAAATAAAGGGCAATTCGGAGTCGGCGGCTGTTTGATAAATCGCCTGAGTATCCAGAGTGACCTGATCGATGCCCAAGCCAGCTAGCATTTTCTGTAACTCAGCACTGGCTGCTGGTTGAAACCATTCCAAATTTCGGACTTCTAGCGCCAAAGGCACGCCCACTTTCACCAAGTTGGTCAAAAATTTGCTCAAATCTGGCATTTTTTTGGGTTGATAGCCCGGTGGCAACTGCACAAAAACCATGCCCAGTTTATCGACCAGAAACTCATCGACTAATTCCAGAAAGTCGATCGCCTTAGGCAATTGTGGCACCAGCAGACCACTGTGGGTAAAATCGCGCGGCAATTTGAGACAAAAGCGAAAGTCGTCCGGCGTTTCCGCTTGCCACTTTTCTAGGGTTTTGATCGGGGGCACTGCGTAAAAGGTGGTGTTCCCTTCCACCGCTGGAAAATATTTACTGTAGAGGCTGAGATAGTCTTTCGATCGAGTCCCGGCTGGATAGAGATCCCCCGTCCAACCAGGAAATGACCAGACTGCGCAGCCCAGATGAATTGTCATGGAATCGCCATTATGTTTTAAGTTGTCAGGAACTTATCATAACGCTTGCTTACCTCTGTCCAATTCACCACATTCCACCAAGCCTTCAGATAATCTGGTCGTTTGTTTTGATAGGTGAGGTAGTAAGCATGTTCCCATAGGTCGTTACCCATCACCGGGGAGAGCCCAGACATCAAGGGGCTATCTTGGTTAGGCGTTGTCACAATCTGGAGCTTACCGTTTTTCAAGGCCAACCATACCCAACCACTGCCAAAGTGTTTCGTACCAGAGGCTTCAAACTGGGTCTTAAACTTATCGAAACTGCCAAAGCTACTATCGATCGCCACTGCTAGTTTGCCAGTTGGTTTTTTGGCACCGTTGGGTTCCATTATTTTCCAATACATGGTGTGGTTAATATGGCCACCACCATTATTTTTGACAGCTTTTTGAATATCGGCGGGGAGCTTGCTCAGGTTTTCTACCAAATATTCCACTGATTTATCTTGCAGGTTGGGATACTTGGCCACGGCAGCGTTCAGGTTTTTGACGTAGCCCGCATGGTGCTTGTCATGGTGTAAGCGCATAGTTCTAGCATCAATATGTGGCTCTAGCGCCTTGTAATCGTAGGTTAATGGCGGAACAGTGAATTCACCTTTGCCTGCTTTTGGTTGAAGATCTGCTTTGGCTGGCGTATCCGCTGCTGCTTTGGTGAAAGGGATAGAACTGCCCACTGACCAAGCCACCGCACTAATACCTAATGTTTGGACAAACTGCCGACGATACATAAAAGCTCTCCTCAAATTTACACTGTGGAAATTGGGCAATACCCAAAATCTAGTCTTTGCGGGATTGTATCAGGACAACTATACAAAACTTTATAACATCCTACTTATGGCTGAATTATAGTAGTTTTTTTTACTTTAAATCGCTTAACTTGATGCGTGGATCAACGGCTTTGAGTAATAGATCCGCTAGTAAATTACCGACAATTAACATTACTGCTCCCATCATCAAACTGGCCATCACCAAATAAACATCCTTGGCAGTTACAGCTTTGAGAATTAATTGACCGAGACCCGGCCAGTTAAAAAAGAATTCGGCGATAAATGCTCCACTTAGTAAGCTAGCGAATTCAAAGCCGAGGAGGGTAATTAGAGGGTTGATGGCGTTGCGCAGAGCATGGACATAAATCACCCGGTTTTCTGATAGTCCTTTAGCCCGGGCTGTTTGGATATAATCTTGGCGCAAAATATCTAGCATTTCGCCCCGAGCAATCCGCTGCAAACTGGCAAAGCTGGTAATGCTCAGCACAATTGTCGGCAAAATCAGGTGCCAGCCAATATCGATGCGTTGACCGAGCCAGGTTAGATCTTCATGGTAGATACTGGTGCGTCCACCGACTGGTAGCAGTGGCGATAAATATTGAGCCAAGATCACAAACAGTAAAGCAATCACAAAACTAGGCACCCCTTGACCGATGTAGCTAATCACCCGCAAAATTCGATCGATCAATTTATTTTGGTTAACAGCTCCAATCACCCCCAAGGGGATAGCAATCAGCCAAGTAAAAAAGGTAGAAGCGATCGCCAATTCTAGGGTGGCTCCTAAGCGTTGGCCAATCAGCTCGGAGACTGGACGACCAAACAGAATGCTCCGACCAAAGTTGCCGTGAAAAACTACCTGTCCTAGCCACCTTAAGTATTGGGTAATGGCAGTGCGCAGGTCTTTTTTATCGCTCAGGCCAAACTCCTCGGTCAGCTCTTTCAGTCGTTTTGCCGAAATCTTGGGATCTTGCTTAAATGCATCGAGGGGATTGCCCGGAGATAGTTGGACAATCAAAAAGCTCAACATCGATGCCAATAGCAGAGTCAGTGCTGCCTGGAAAAGACGTTTGAGGATATACAAAAAAGTTTCATTGTACTGGAGCTGACTTAGCCACAGTAGAGATTTACGAGCTAGGGGAGCCACAGAAGACATGATACAACTTGGTTATAGGTAGCCATTAATATTCTACGACGGTCACGATCGGCACAGCTGGTAACTTAGCCCGACCACCTAAATCTTGGAGTTCGATCGCAAAGGCAAACCCGACCAGTTGGCAGTCAATTTGCTGGATTAAATTCCCAGCCGCCGCCGCAGTGCCCCCGGTGGCAATCAGATCATCCACAATCAATACTCTACTACCCGGCGGCAAAGCATCTTGATGAATTTCTAATCGATCGCTCCCGTACTCCAGTTCGTAGTCGATACCATACACTGCCGCCGGCAACTTTTTGGGCTTGCGCACTGGCACAAAACCCAGCCCCATTTGGTAAGCTAATGGCGTACCAATAATAAAACCGCGCGACTCAATCCCCACAATATAGTCGGGTTTCAGCTCGGCACATTTCACACTCAAAACATCAATCAAACTGCGCAGACCATCGGCATCCCGCAACAACGTAGTAATATCTCGAAACAAAATACCGGGCACCGGAAAATCTGGAACATCGCGAATTAAAGCTTTAAAATCCATTACTAAGCAGTTGAAACGACTGGTTAAAAGAACATCTTGCCACAATCTTGCCGCAGGAATTTTTGCTAGGCACAAAAGCTCGACCAACAAGTCGGGTATCCTAAGATGTATTAGAAGTTTTTATGTGTTTCTGCCAGCTCCGCTGCCACCTATGAATTCCACCGCCGCCATTGTTCCCGTTTCTACCAATCTGAATCCGTTTATCTTAAACAATCTCCCCGATATCCCCTTGGAGAGCACCGGCTGTCCTCGGCGGGCCAAACTGGAGATTGATTTGTTGTTGCTGGCCTTAGAAGCTTTAGAGCTAGGGGGTGCTGAGCAAATGCTGGATATGGCCATAGCTCTAGAATTAGGTGGCATTATTAAAAACCGCACAGTTTTGTGGCGTTTGCGGGCAACTAACCCTCTGCGACGAGCACACAGCCGCCAGATTTTAACCATTAACGAGGCGAAGGCGATGGTCATTATTGGTTGTCAATTGGCTCGCCGTTTAACCGTCAACATTCGGCAGTTGCTGCTAGAACATCAACAGCTCAGCGATAAATCTTTGCCCCCAGAATGTAATTTTCGACTGTCCGAATACTTGGATTTGTTTCGATCGCATTTTCGCAGTCGGATGAATCCCCGCCGTTCGCTGGTAATTGCCTATGCTGATGATGAAAAACTCAACGAACTAGGGATTGATCTACTAGGCAAGCTTCTATTCTGTACTGGCACAGCTGGAATGCAAAGATTTTGGATTAGTTTGTTTGATGGAGAATTGAAGTAATGAGCACAGTTAGAAGACAGTACAGCCTACCCAATTGCTCCTTGGTTTTGAATGGATTGGGGGAGTTTACTCCTCCAGCGAATGCCAATGCTCGCCCTTTGATGTCCACATTAGTTAATGCCGAATGTTACTTGGTTGGCCAAGAGCAGACCATTAATGGCGGGCTGGAATTTCTGAAACAGCTGATTTCGACGGTGAGCAATTATACTCAAAGGCTCTTGAGTAGCTTTACCCATCCACATTTGGTGGAAGATGGTGGCTTAGTTCGTCTCGAAAAAGGTAATTTAGAGCACCAGCATCGTCTGATTAGTAAGAGTGAAGGTACGACAACAGTCTGGGACTTGAGCACTGTTCAACTATTTGATTTGGCCGAGGCGATCGATCAGTTGTTGGCCGACACCATGACACTGCCAGATTTAGTAGTGGCACTGCGTCCCACTCCGAAGAGCCGCAGTAAAAAATCCGGCGGTCAAGCGGCGCCGATCGGTCTCGGTCTGAGTGGTTTAGCAGCTTCGGCCTTAGCTTTTTACTTTTTGCCAGCACCCAAAAATGTAGATCCAGTGATCTCCCAACCAGTGCCCCAGACCCGACCGAAATCTATTTCCGTGTCGCCGAGCCCATCACCGATAGTGCCACCACAGCCATTTTCAACGCCACTGAGCCAACCAATTATTCCACCAAAATCGATTCCATTGCAGCCCATTCAACCTAAATCGATTCCAGCTCCACCAAAGACTCGATAGTTAAATAATGTTGCATCCGGCTATTTGAAGCCTCGGTCGAGCAATTATGCTTAAAGACCAAGGCTAAGTATTTCAATATAGGAAGCACTAACATGATCGAGAAGATTGTTATCACCGTTGCTGGGTTAGGTCAGTGTGAGCAAATGCTCAAAATGCTGCTCGAAATTCCGGTGATGCAACAGGCCAAGATCACGGTGCTGCATGTAGTGCCCCCTCAAGTTACCTCGGAGCTAATGGCCGAGAAGCTGGAAGCCGGGGGCAAGATTTTGGCACAGGCGATCGAGAGCCTTAATTTGCCGCCCGCTAAGCTCAAGCCTTTGTTGGTGCAAGGCGAACCGAAAGATACGGTTTGTCAGGTAGCGATCGATGAACAGGCTGATCTATTAATTATCGGTTCGCGGGGCATGTCCCGGTTGGAATCTATTCTTTCCAACTCGGTTAGCCAATATGTCTTTCAGCTGGCTTCTTGCCCGATGTTGTTGGTGAAGGACGATTCTTATATCAAGCATATTAACCGAGTGCTGGTAGCCTATGATGATTCTGTTTCAGCGAAAGCTTCTCTCCAGCTAGCGCTGTCGATGCTCCGGGATGTGAAAGGTGGTCAACTGCTGCTGGCCAGAATTGTGTCAACTCAGAAAGCCGCTGATGAGATCGTGCCAGAGAAAGATCCGATATTGATGCCCGCTATTGCCGCTGCTAAAAAAATGCAGGTGGCCTATAAGTGTGTGGTGGCTGGTGGTAATGCGGGTAAAGGTATTTGTGCGCTGGCTAATGACTACAATGCGGATCTGTTGATGCTGGGTTCGCCAGATCGTCGGCCATCGATCGCCAAAACTCTGCCAGATCTCGATCGGCTACTCGGCAGCTCAGTTTCCGATTATGTGCGGGTTCATGCTCCTTGCCCCATCTTATTGACTCGGTCTCCTCGCTAGCGGAGTCTTTGAATTTCAATGCTCCCGACGCTTTACCTACCAAGCGTCGAGAGCATTGAATTATTAGCGCTTAAATTGAGTTAGACTGGAGTCCGCGCATAATCGTCAGCAAAGCGCACAATATCGTCTTCGCCTAAGTATTCACCGTTTTGGACTTCAATCATAATTAGCGGAATGACACCCGGATTCTCTAGTCGGTGGGTAGTACAGGGTGGGACATAAGTAGATTGGTTACTATATAAAATCTTTTCTTCGTTGTCGCAAGTTACTTTGGCGGTACCGGATACCACAATCCAGTGTTCGCTGCGATGGTGGTGCATTTGGAGACTCAACCGGTGATTGGGCTTCACTTCAATCCGTTTGATTTTGTAGCCTTTACCTTCTTCGAGGATCGTAAAAGAACCCCAAGGTCTTAGTTCGGTGGCGGCGATCGAGTTGGATTCAGACATAGATGCCGGTGTTTCAGTTTGAATTTCTAGCATGTTTAATATTCCAGGATTTTAACCACATTCTGCAAGTTTACCGAGAAAAGTCCATAATTTCCATCAGTACGATCGCTTGCTATAGATTAATCTTCAAACCTAACTTTTATGTGGCGTATTATCAAAACCCTGCTCGTTACCCAGTATGCCTTCATGCTGGAATATCGTGCCGAACTACTATTGTGGGCATTAGCTGGTTCGTTGCCCATTATCTTGATGGGTGTTTGGAACCAAGCCGCGACTAACGGCCAGTTTGGACTTAGTGCTATCCAGTTTATTCGCTACTTTTTAGCAGTGTTTATCGTGCGTCAAATGAGTGTGGTGTGGGTCATCTTTGAATTTGAGAAAGAAATTGTTGAAGGTCGGCTTTCTGCAAAATTATTACAACCTTTAGATCCCGTTTGGCATCATTTCACAGCCCACATTAGTGAAAGATTAGCCAGACTACCATTCATTGTAGCGATGGTGGTGTTAGGCTTTATGCTCTATCCCCAAGCAATGTGGCTGCCCAGCATTCTTCAAGTGTTACAGTTTTCGCTGGTGGGAGTATTGGCTTTTGGTTTGCGTTTTTTGATTCAATACACTTTTGCTCTGTGTGCTTTTTGGACAGAACGGGCGATGGCGATCGAACAACTCTGGTTTTTGTTTTATTTGTTTTTGTCGGGTCTGATTGCGCCGATCGAACTATTTCCGACTGCCTTGCAAGCTTTTATTCAATGGACTCCTTTTCCTTATTTGATCTATTTTCCCGCAGCTATTCTGATTGGACTGCCAGTTAATGTCGGGCAGGGTTTGCTGGCGATCGGACTCTGGTCAGGAATTTTTTGGGTGTTGAATCGCTGGCTATGGAAACAGGGGCTAAAACAGTATTCTGGAATGGGTGCTTAGGCGGCGTAGTGGCTGAGTTGATAGGTAACATCGGAGCAAATGGCCGCGAGGATTTGTCGATCGATCTCGGTGAGGCCAAAGTGAATATAGGCGACTAATTCATCCCAAGCGGCTAGTTCCTCTAAATCGGTGACAGATTGAAATTTCTGGGTATAAAATTCTACCCAGAAACGGGGAGCCAAATGACCATGTTGCCGCCAGCGTTTGCGCCATAACCTGGCATCGGTAGCGATCGGCGGCACGACTCCCAGAATCGGTGGCAGATCGGCGTAGCTGACAAAGGTGCTAAGGCCTTTACCAACCACATGAGCTACATAGCGCCAGCAGTCTATCCGATAAATTTCGGTGGTTTCTCTGCTCAAATACATGGCGATCGATTCGTGGCTAATAAAGCGTATTTGGGGATGTAATCGCGGGCTGGGAGAAGTGGTAGCAGTAATTTTAGTGGCTAGTAACATAAGGACTCCACAATATTATTTTGATAATCTATGGGCTATGGATGGCACCTAATTTCCTAAATATTATAGTACAAAATTACTTATCAGAGCAAGTGGTGAGTAAAAATATCCTCAACTCCTGAACCTTTGGCTTAGCTGAAATTTCAGTAATATTTCACAACGAAAGGGGGGTGATCAGTAAAATTACGGTCATTGAGTTAAAGGGATGTGTGCGGAATACTCTGAAAAATTATTAATCGTATATATTTCTGGAAAAGGTGTTCAATATTTAGCGATAGATGTACTGAAGATAAATCTGGAGTAAAAAATTCATTCTCCCCTTAATATCTCGGTAGTTATACGAGTGATATAGATCGGGACTTTTACGGTTTTAGTAACAGAAGTAACAGAGTTATATTGTTCATAGCAAACAACTCATTAACCCTGAATTCCCTAAATCATGATGATTCGCAAATCAATTCTCGCTTTTGCTGTAATCGCTGCTGGCACCTTGTCATTTGCTGGCCAATCCTCTGCGACTCCTTCTACTGGTGATGTTTATTTCAATGCTGCAGTTCCTGGAGAATGTATTTTTTCTAGTCCTGTGAATGGTACAGCTAAAAAGTACAGCGACACTTTGTTAACTAGCGATCCTAACGATGGCCAAGGTGGCGTTTCTGGTGCTATCAACTTAGCTTGTACTGGTTCTGCTGTTTTGACTGTTGCGGATCCTGTTCAATTTAGTGGTCCTACCAGCACTGATGGTGGTAATGCCGCTTTTGTTTACACCAGTGCTGGTAACGTTGTTTCTCCTTTTGGAGCAACTTTAGGCTTTGGAGTTGGTACTGCTACCAGTGTTCAATTACCCGCCAACTTCTCTCAGCAAGCTATGAGAGTAGATACTTGGAACAAAACTAATGGTGCTCAATTGGTAGCTGGTAACTATGCTTATAAAGTTACATTGACTGCGACTCCTAACTAATTTAAAGCTAATTAGTTATTTGTCAGTCGTCTAAAAATTCGTGAGAAGTAAAAAATTAAATTTTTTACTTCTCTATCTACAAACTTCAATCCCAAAAATATCAATGCATCAGAATAACTTTCGATCGATCACCAAGATTGCTCGAAACCTTGGCGCGGCGATATCGATCGCTAGCATCTTTTTGTCAGGCAAATCTACCCAAGCTCAAATAAATCTATCTCCGCTTCTTATTGATGTCGATGCCAAGGCCGATAAAGCCAGAGGAGTTATCGATATTCGCAACTCTAGTGATAATGAGTTTCGCGCCAGAATTTACGCTGAACCGTTTACGTATGATAGTAACTACGGATTTAAAACTCTAACTTCTTCCCCTACCGATATTCGGCCTTACCTTCAATTTTCGCCCCAAGAAGTAAACCTACCGAAGGGTGGTTTACGAAAAGTGAGAATGACAGTCAACTTGCCCGCTAGTCTACCCGATGGTGAATATCGCGCAATGATTTTCACTGAACCTTTGGTGGATTTATCTGCCAACAAAACTCGTGGCACTACGCTTGTTAATAGAATTGGCACTGCTTTTTATGTTCGCAAAGGTAACATCAAGCCTAATTTAAAAATTGAGAGTTTAACCTGGAACCGAGATACCAATAAACTACAACTATTAGTGCGGAATAGTGGTAAAGCCTCCACCCAAACCACCGCCACTTGGTCGGCAAGCCAGGGCGGTAAAGTGATCCGTACCGGAGACAGTCTATCTACTACTGTCATTGCGGAAGGCGATCGACAGTTATTCCTCCAAACCAGCCCCACTGATCCGGCACCGCTAGCTCCTGGTACTTATGTAGTTACTGGCAACATGACTGCAGGTCAGGGTAAAAAACAAACTCAAAATTTCAGTTTCACTGTCACGGTACCGCCCAGTGATAAAAAAATGAGTGGAAACAGACTGCTATCTAAACCCTAAAGATGGCTTCATCCCCATGCTCTACCTGCCGGGGATTATCGTTAAATTTAAGAGGTACTAAGGCGATTGCTGTGATCATTGCCTTAGCTATACCGCTATTGGCTAGCACACCTGTGTTAGCTAAAGATAACCCTGCGCCTGTACCGGCCAGACTGAAATCCAGTCCACTATCAAATAACCTCGACGATCCAGAACCGACTCCTACCAACTCTGGATTCGAGAAATTTTCGGTGGGAGTAAATATTGGCAAGGTAAATATTTTGCCTGGTACATTAGTACGTGGTAAAACCGATGGTTCACAAGCGATCGATCTACCCAAATGGTTATTGTCCTATCAAGATGTCATTGAAGGTCTGAAGTTTAGGGTAAAAACTCTCCCCGATGGACAGGTAGAAATTAGGACTCCGAATCTGGTGACCCGGATTGATCCTAAAAAGCTACAAACCGACCCAGATTTAGGCTTAGTTTTATCGATCGATGACCTTAATCATTTATTTGGTATCAAGGCTGAATTCGACATCGCTGAATATGCTATTAAGCTCACGGTACCCTGGACAGGGCAAGAACCAGGCTGGGAAGAAACTCAAGCTGCTGAAGCACCAATTATTCTGGATGGTTTGCCCCGGATTCGTCGTCCTGATAACGCCATCACTAGTATTCAACAACATACCAACATCGCCAGTGGTTCTAATACACCAACTACTGTTCAAGGCGACATCGCCGTGATCGGCAGCGTGGGGGGCTATAGTGGCTATTTGCAAATCAATCAACCTAACTTATTAGCACCCCGCACCTGGAATTTAAGCCAGCTACAATTAGCCAAAGCCACTGAGACTCAAGATTGGACAATTGGATCCCAATCACCCTTTTGGCGCAGCCCAGGGAATGGTGAGTATTGGGGCGTAACGACTGTTCATCGAGAAGGCTTTCGCGCCCCAACTCCGACGGGTGGTGCTATCAATCTACCCCAACGACTACAATCCATTGAATTTGGTAACACCATTTTGGGTAGAGCATTGCCAGGTACCTTGGTGCGTTTGACCCAAGGTTTTAGCGATAATGCCCTGGCGGAAGTATTGGTGGATGCGACTGGCCAATATCGCTTTGAAAATGTTAAGGGGAGTAGTTATCGATTGTTGCTATATCCAAACGGGCAATTAACGCAACTACCAGAAAAACGCAATGTTAGTTTCAATCAGGTTTTTGGGCAAATCCCTTCGGGTACATCTGCCACCCTTTTGTCGGCGGGTGTAGAACGACAAACCGTTGTGAACAGCTTTTGGGGGAAAATTAGTGGGGTGCGGGGCGGTGTCGCTCGCCGCTGGGGTGTCTCCGAAGAACTAACAGTGGGTGCTGGAGCCGTCTATGATCATGGTTTGCAAGGCTTGGGTGAATTATTTTGGCGACCGCGCTTTGCACCAGTGCAAGTCTCACTATCTACTTTGGTGGGACGTTCGATCGATCTCAGTAGTACGATCAATTATCAACCCACCCCTAATTTGAATGTTAATCTTTCGATCGATCGGCTCTCCACCAAATTTCGGGCTTATTGGCAGGTAGCTCCAACCTTTGGTTTAACCGCTACTTACGATCCACAAGATGTTGGTGCTTTAGAAGCTCAATATACTAGTAGCAATCGTGATAGTTATACCTTTGCTTCGGCTAGTTTTGACACCATGAAACGATTACGGTGGTATCTTAAGCAACGCTGGGGTTTACTCCAAGTCAGCAACCAAGGTAATGAGCAAAAGATAGCCATTGAAACTAGTTATGATTTTGCTCCAGACATGAGTAGTGATGGTGGTAGTAGTGTTGTTTTGAATTACGAACTAAATAATCTCCAATCAGCTACACCCACAGCTTGGAAAACTCTGGGCTGGCGCTATCTATCACCAGCCCGCACTAGTGAAGGCACGAATGCTTGGGAAGCTGAATTAGGCTATGGATTTGGGGCGTTAAATCATGGGGTGTTCGCCAGTGCGGGGGTGGCAGTTTTACCGGGGTTAATGCTTCGTGGTAGTTATCAAGCAGCGACACCGAATGGAAGTAGTGCCTTTCGGCTAGATTTGGTATCTAACCTCAATTTAAGTAATGGTATCCAATTAGGCAAGCAAAAGATTGATATCCTCCGCTCCCAAGGCGGAATTTTGGTCAAACCATTTTTCGATAATAATGCTAATAGTAAAAGGGACTCCGGTGAAAAAAGTTATGTCGAGGATTTGGATCTGTTGATGAATATTAATAATCGATCGATTAATTCCTTGCGGCCAACGGCGGAGATTGGTGGTGTTAGTGTCCGCATTGCGCCGGGGAGCCATCGTATTGATTTTGATCCGGCAGGATTTCCTAACGATTGGCAAACTGATCGGGAGGCGGTAGCTGTGGATGTGGCAGCAGGTGCCTATACCACGGTATCACTGCCACTGATTCGTTCTTATATTCGATCGGGATCTGTGATCGAGGCTGAGAATAAGCCCGTAGAAGGTGCCAAGATTGAGGCGATCGGAATTGATCGGCAGTTGCGTGTTTTTTCGATCACCAATGCTCAAGGATTATTTACCCTGCAAGGTTTACGAGTGGGTAAGTACCGGGTAGAAATTAATGGTAAGCCGATTAGATCGATCGAGATTTTGCCGACTGCTGCTGGTCAGGAAACACTAAATTTCCAATTATGATTGGTTGCGTAGCTTCTGGCCAAGACCTTCAGCTGATTTAACTATTCATGCTCAGAAATATGCGCAGCTAACTTTGGTTCATACGGTCAAAGGTACTAATCAATTAAGTCGAATGCCGATGGTGGGGTGAGTTGTACGGTGCGGGTGTGGCTAGTTTGACTATTGATCGATTGCTAATGCTTCTAGTTCTTGCAGCCATCGATCGAACAACTTACATTCCCGGCGAATGGCATCAATCCCAATTTCCATAATAGCTAGGGAGCCATGCATAGGCTTGTTATATCTTGAATATATTTCAAGGATACGTTTACTGGGAGCAGTGATTTTACTGTCATTAATATCTTCAGGAGTCGAAAATCCTTCTCTGATTTCCTTGAATTTTCTAGCTAATGATGGTTGATCAATAGCCGAGGCTAAACTATGGCAGTCGCTAAAAAGTAATCCTTCAAACTCATACATCTGTACGTAAGGGATAAATCGGCGCAAGGAATTATCACTAATGTTGTTTTTTCTGAGAGCATCAACTAAATTCTGCGCGATACATTCGGCTTTGTCGTTAATATTAGTCATCGTTTGAGCTATTTCCCTACCAGGAAAATCACTGGGCAACCCATAGAAATCAAATAGAGTTGTGCAGTAAGCAGTAGCATCACCCAGTAGTAGCCGAATATCTTTCAAAAGTCGTTCAAGGGTAAAATTGCCGCCTTTTTGTCCAGGCTTACCAATTAATATGGGGGTCAAGTAGATTGATTTAGTCACAAAAAAGTCGTACAAAACCTCTTTGATAAAAGTTTCTTCTGTTTGCCCTTCACAAATTATATTGACCCGCATCATCTTCATGGTCTCCCACCCAGCACATTTTTCTCCCAGAGTTCGCCAGTGGAATACTCTTCTAGCCAAGCCTGAAAATCATCAGGCTGTAATCTTTTAAAGACCGTTGCCCCATCCTCACTTTCTACAATCACTAAATCTTCAATAGCAAATTCATTTACCAAGGCTACAGATTGCGTAGAAATAATAATCTGTATTTTTTCGCTAGCAGAACGAATTAATGAACCCAGTAAGGTGATGGCATAAGGGTGTAATCCTAGTTCTGGTTCGTCGATAATGATGGTGTCTGGTGGTTTCGGCTGAAGTAAAGCTGTGGCCAAACAGATGAACCGTAAAGAACCATCAGATAATTGACTAGGCCAAAGGGGATAATCACTATTTTTTTGTCGCCATAACAATCTAATTTGCTCATCTCCACTTGGTAAGGATTGAGGAATTAGTTCAAAGTCATCAAAAAAAGGAATAACTAAACGGACAACTTTGACAATTTGTTGATACTCTTTTGCAGATGAAGTCCATAAACGATAAAGAAAAGCTGCTAAGTTAGCAGCATCCGGTCTTAAATATTTGGAATCATCCAACGAGCAGCGTAACTTAACTTTAGCAGTATCACTAGTGTCATGAAAATGAAACAACTTCCATTTAGAAATTGCACTATAACAATATTTAGCAATAAGATTGGATTTTTCTAAATCTTTGATTTTGGCTTCCATTTGACCCGTACCCAAAAAATCCCAATTTTCTCTTCTATAGTCACCAGCAAAAAAAACTCGCTCACTTAGAAAAACAAATTTTTCATCATTTGTAGGCGAGAGCTTGAATTCATAGCCATTTTGCCCGAACCTAATAAAAGATTCTAGTACAGTGGTTTCTTTGATGCCAAAACTGACAATCCGATCGGCTGACCCTTGCTGACTAGTCCAGTATTGCAATCTTTGCTCAACAACTTCACCCAGCATCCGAAAATAGGAAATAAAATTACTTTTCCCCGTGCCATTCGCCCCAATCAACACATTCAGGTTCCGCATCTCAAAATCCTCAAGATGACGGATAGATTTAAATCCTTTAATGGTTAATCGATCGATCTTACTCATGGCAATATATTGAAAAAAAACCTACTTACGGCAATTCACTACCCCAAATAATTCTGACCACCCACAAACCCACCAATACCGCCAGCGCCAGCACATCCGCCGTTTTAATCCGCAACTGCTCCCACTCCACATGATGCTCATTCGGAGTCGTAAATCCGCGCAACTGCATCGCGATCGCCATCTGTTCCGCCCGCATCAACAAATTCTCTAACAACTTCTCACCCACCGTCAGCCAGACCTTTAAGGTATTTTTCATACCTATTTTTTTCCAGTTAATGCCCCGGGTAGACATCGATCGAACTAAGTTTTGAATCTCCTCTAACACCAGCGGAATAAACCGCAGTGCCAAAGTCAGCGTCAAACCAATTTCCGTAACTGGTACATTAAATCTTTTCAACGGCTGCATCAGCTTTTCCAGAGCAGCTGTCACTTCTTCAGGAGCTGTAGTTAATAAGAAAATCGTAGTGCTATAAATCAGAGTGAAAAGTAGAGTACTGACATAGATGGCTGTTTTCAGAGATTTACGAGTGATCTTTAAATGCAGCCAACCCTGATCGAATTGAAATAGTACATATTTATAGTTACTAATCACCGCTGGCTCTGCTGGCATTCTTGGTTGATGTGGCATCGATACCGAGTCTGGTAGCACCAACCCCAGTACAAACATCAAACCGCCAAACAACAAAATCAAGCCTAGTTGTTGTTTGAGCGCCCGCCAGGGAATTCCAGCCAGAATCGCAACTAGTATCAGCACCACCATTACCCCAACCCGACAAAATACGTTGGAGTAGATGGGAGCCAACAAAAAGCTGAGCAACCAGGCTAGTTTAATGCGGGGATCCAGGCGATGCAGCCAGGTGAGGGGCTGCTCTAGATAAAGGCCGATCGGCAAAGAACGCAATAAATCCATGAACCTGCTTAGACCTTCGTTGCCCGGTTGACCATTTTTTCGCCTTCCCGCTGCTTTTTACCCCGCCACAGAATCCGCATTGGGGTGCCTTTGAAACCGAGTTGTTCACGGAACTGATTCTCGATGTAACGACGATAATTGTCGTTGAAACGCATGGGGTCATTCACAAACAAAGCAATTGTGGGAGGTTGGGTACTCACTTGGGTACCGTAGTAAATCTTGCCCTGCTTACCACCACTCATCACGATCGGATTGTGCCAAGTTGCTGCTTCTTCAATCACCTCGTTAATCACGGCGGTGGATACCCGACGACGATGTTGTTCGACGGCGCGATCAACTACTGGCAAAATATCTTTGACCCGCTGGCCGTTCAAGGCACTGACAAAAATACTTTCTGCCCATTCTGTAAAGTTTAGGCGGGCAGTGATTTCTTTTTGGTAATCGTAGATGGTGTAGGAATCTTTTTCGACGGCATCCCACTTGTTCATTACGATCACGCAGGCGCGACCTTCTTCCATGATCCGTCCGGCCAGTTTTTGATCCTGCTCGGTGACCCCATCCAGGGCATCTAAGACCATCAACACCACATCGGAGCGGCGAATTGCTTTGAAGGCGCGGTTGATGCCAAAGAATTCGGGGCCATATTCCACATTCTTTTTCTTGCGAATCCCGGCGGTATCAATGATCCGGTATTTTTTACCATCGAGTTCTAAGAGGGTATCGATCGCATCCCGCGTGGTGCCGGAGATAGGACTGACGATCGAGCGGTTTTCGCCTAAAAAAGCATTGAGCAGACTAGATTTACCGACATTGGGACGACCAATAATGGCAATCCGCACCTCGGGATCCTCTTCTTCTTCCTGAATATCGGGCAAATGTTGCACCATTTCGTCCAGCAATTCCCCAGTACCATTACCATGAATGCTGGAGACTGGGTAGGGTTCACCTAATCCTAATTGCCAAAAATCAGCAGTTTGGAGCAAGCCAGTAGTTTCCGATTCGCACTTATTAACAGCTAAAAGTACTGGGACAGGATGATGGCGCAGCCAAGTGGCAATTTCTTGATCGCCAGCGGTGGCTCCGGCCTGACCATCTACTACCATAATCGCCATACTGGCTTCTTTAAGAGCAGCGAGGGCTTGCTCCCGGATCAGCGGTAAAAATTCGGTCTCATCATCAAATACTAAGCCACCGGTATCGACGACGACAAATTCCCGGTTTTGCCAGAAAGCCCGTCGATAAGTTCGATCGCGAGTAACTCCGGGCTCGTCATGGACGATCGCCTCCATAGCTCCGGCTAGGCGATTGACTAGGGTGGATTTGCCCACGTTCGGGCGACCAATAACAGCAACAATGGGCAAGGGCATAAGAATTTGGGATGAAGTGACGGTCAATTACCGAGCAGGAGACAGGGCATTGTACCATAAGTCGCAGATATACCCTTATCTCGCCAGCCTTATTCTAAGCTTTTTGTGACCGATATTCCAGAATGTTCCATTCAATGTGGTTCTATCCTAATTCTGACACAAATCAATTAGCCAGAATTCTCCATCGTGAGCAGCAGCAAAATAAATGATATTCAAAACCGGGTAGCGATCACTTTAGCGATCTGCTGCGGTGCTTGAATTTCGGTGAATAACTGGATCGACAGGTCAAACAGCTGCTCATCCCCGGTCAGTAGACCCAATTTCCAGCAAGCCTCCGCCAGATCACACTTCGCCCCGATGGCTTCAAGTAGATCGATCGACTTCTGATAGCGAAACATAGCTTGGTCAGTATTACCCTGCATTTTATCAATTTCCGCCAACCCCATCAAAGTCCGCGCCTTAATTTGCTGATAATGTCCAGCCTCGGCAAACTGCAAAGCTTGCTGAAATAATTCATTTGATCGATCGAACTGCTGTAAATTAACGTAAGTCTGTCCCAGCAGCTGTAAGAAATAAGCAAATCTCGGTAAATTGGTAGTGGGTAAGTTTTGATAGGCTAGATCCGCTAAAGTCGTAGCTACTGTAGTTAACCCTAAATGTGCTTGCACCAAAGCCAAACCAATCGTGGCTTTCTCTGCCCAAGACTGATGCGCCGTATTTTGAGAGCGATTAATAGTTTGTTGAAACAGCTCCGCCGCCTCCTCTAATTCCCCTAAATCAATTTTGTAGAGACCAATACTGAGTAGCGAGTCCACCTCCAACATTTTGAAATAATAAATTTGCTGCGGGGTAACTGCTGCTGTCACAGCGGGCAGAGCTAAAGCCAAAGTCTTTTCCTGACAGACAATGGCCCCCTGAATGTTGCCAGTAATCCAACGCAAATCACCCAAGATGTTATAGAGTTCGCTAAGATGTTGCTCACTAGGGCTATGTTGCAGAATTTGATTAATAGCAGCCAAAACCGGCTGCACCAGACCCATTCGATAGAGCGTACTCCCCAATGGTAAATACTGTTGCCATTGATTGTTACGACTTTTCAAAATCACCAAGCTAGCCGCTGGATAGTCGGCGATCGCCACGTAATGGTAATAGGCTTCCCAGGCTTGCAGAGCATCG